>NZ_AUKZ01000013.1 GCF_000425025.1 Streptococcus castoreus DSM 17536
GGAAAGGTCCCTTTAATCACATCTAGGCTCCAATCTTGCTTCAGATAACTTTGGATGAAGGTCTTTTCATCATCAGAAAGAATAGCTTGACGACGTCCACAGCGAGATTTATTGGCCTTGTAGAACTGATAATAGTCATTGGCTGACTTTCCTTGTTTTAGGAAAGTTACAACCTTATGAATCGTTTGTCGGCTTCGCTTAAGCGATTGAGCTATTTTGAGAACCGATATGCCATTCTCAACATATGCCTCTATCATTACAAGTTCGTTTGTGGTAAGATGGGTATAGGTCATTTATGTTATTCCTTTCAGACAAATGTGGTGTTTATCTGAGCCTAACATAGATGGCTTTTTCTGTCTAACTTAATTGTACAAATTGGGATTTAAAAATGGGGACTAGTTTCACCGCGAGTTTCTTGGATTAGGGTTGACAAATTCATGGTTTAGATACTTTAGAACTAGCTTGTAAACGTAATTCCTAGAATAACTCGAAAACTGGTGGCTTTCCTTGTCAGTGTTAGACAGAGAGTGAAAATAAATAGTTTGAATGTGAGGTGAGACTTATAGAGACATTATTTTTTGGGGAACTTCAGAGCTCTGGAATCATTTCTTTTGTCTGTTATATGTCTATGATAAGATTTTTGTAAGTAGTGATTACTTAGTTGGAGTTTCACGTTCTCGTTAGTTTTTCTAAGCATTTTGCTACGCGTTAATGGTATATTTTCTCTTTCCTTATATTCAAAAACTCTTCCTAATAGGGTGGGGTTTTTGAGTGCTTTTTGTTATAATAAGTGGGAATGCATTAAATGATTTTAATAGTGAAAGGAATTTGGAAACGAACAAAGGGTTGATGCGCAGAAGGATTTTTCAGATGTCTGATACTTTTTGGTTTGTTTTAGGGAGTTTATTTATGAAACGTAGCATGTATGCAGGACGTGTTCGCAAGGAGCACATTGGAACGAGAATAACATTGAAAGGTTGGGTAGACCGCCGTCGTGATTTGGGAGGTCTCATTTTCATTGATTTGCGTGATCGTGAGGGTATTATGCAATTGGTCATTAATCCGGAGGATGTTTCAAGTGATTTGATGATAACTGCCGAACACTTACGTAACGAATATGTGATTGAGGTTGAAGGGGTTGTTGAAGCCCGTCAGCAAGCCAATGATAAATTAGCAACAGGTGCAGTTGAATTAAAAGTGACTGCCCTAACTATTTTAAATGCTGCTAAAACAACACCTTTTGAAATAAAAAATGGAGTTGAGGTTAGTGATGACACACGCTTGCGCTATCGTTATTTGGATTTACGTCGTCCAGAAATGTTAGAAAACTTCAAGCTACGTGCGAAGGTGACTCATTCTATTCGTAACTATTTAGATGAACTTGAGTTTATTGACGTTGAAACTCCAATGCTGACTAAATCAACTCCTGAAGGTGCGCGTGACTACTTGGTACCTAGTCGTGTCAGCCAAGGTCATTTTTATGCTTTGCCACAAAGTCCACAGATTACTAAACAGTTGTTGATGAATGCTGGTTTTGATCGCTACTATCAAATAGTTAAGTGTTTTCGTGATGAGGACTTACGTGGTGATCGTCAACCTGAGTTTACGCAAGTTGACTTGGAGACATCTTTTCTTTCTGAACAAGAGATTCAAGATATTGTTGAAGGCATGATTGCTAAGGTCATGAAAGAAACAAAAGGCATTGAGGTTACCCTACCATTTCCACGTATGACCTACAATGATGCCATGAATTATTATGGCTCAGACAAACCTGATACACGTTTTGAGATGCTTTTACAAGACTTGACAGCTACTGTCAAGGCAGTTGACTTTAACGTTTTTTCAGAAGCTCCTGCTGTCAAGGCCATTGTGGTTAAAGGAAATGCCGATAAGTATTCACGTAAGGAGATTGATAAATTAACAGAGTTTGCGAAACAGTTTGGTGCTAAGGGGTTAGCCTGGATTAAAGTAACAGAAGGCAATCTAGCTGGTCCTGTGGCTAAATTCTTGACAGGTATTGAACCAGAATTGTTAGGTCAGTTAGGACTTGCTGAAAATGATTTAGTCTTATTTATAGCTGATGAACTTGAGGTGGTGAATAATACTTTGGGTGCTCTTCGAAACCGTATTGCCAAAGATCTTGATATGATTGACCAGTCTCAGTTCAATTTCCTATGGGTGGTTGATTGGCCAATGTTTGAATGGTCAGAAGAAGAGAAACGTTACATGTCAGCCCATCATCCGTTCACTCTTCCAACCAAGGAATCTGCCCATGAATTAGAAGGAGATTTGGCAAACGTTCGTGCTGTCGCTTATGATATTGTTCTCAACGGTTATGAACTTGGGGGCGGTAGCCTTCGTATCAATCAAAAAGAGATGCAAGAGCGCATGTTTAAAGCTCTTGGTTTTACAGCAGACGATACACATAAACAATTTGGCTTCTTGTTAGAAGCTATGGAATATGGTTTTCCTCCACATGGTGGGCTTGCTCTTGGTCTTGACCGCTTGGTGATGTTGCTTGCTGGAAAAGATAATATTCGTGAAGTTATTGCCTTCCCTAAAAATAATAAGGCATCTGACCCAATGACTCAAGCTCCAAATTTTGTTTCTGAAAAACAGTTGGAAGAACTCAAACTTCAAATTGAAAATCATGATTAAGAAAACAACTTATAAGAAAAAAATTAAATATCTCATTAGTAGAGGTGCCAAAAAAGTCGGCTTATTGCATGCTCTTAGGAGTATTTCGAGAGAAAAATATGCAGAGAAGATTTCCGCTTCTCTGCTTT
This sequence comes from Streptococcus castoreus DSM 17536, assembly GCF_000425025.1. Classification (GTDB taxonomy): domain Bacteria; phylum Bacillota; class Bacilli; order Lactobacillales; family Streptococcaceae; genus Streptococcus; species Streptococcus castoreus. The sequence continues at coordinate 2,787 of NZ_AUKZ01000013.1, forward strand.
ATGGCATACTGTCTAGCATTGCTGTTAATTTTTTCTTTCAGCCTGGGCATGTCTATTCAAGTGGTGCCACAGGCTTGGCACAGGTATTTTCTGCCCTTAGTCATCGGATTTTGGGATACGATTTTCCTGTTGCTTTGGCTTTCTACTTGATTAATATTCCTTTATTGATATTGGCTTGGTATAAAATTGGTCATCAGTTTACTATTTTTACCTTTATCACTGTTAGTATGAGTTCTTTTTTTATTCAGATCATGCCTCAAGTAACTTTAACTTCCGATCCCTTGATTAATGCTATTTTTGGTGGCTTAGTGATGGGAATGGGAATTGGAACAGGACTTAAATCTCGGATCTCTAGTGGCGGTACTGACATTATTAGTCTAACTCTCAGAAAACGAACAGATAAGGATGTTGGTAGCCTGTCTTTAATGGTAAATGCTGCTATTTTGGTTTTTGCAGGTATTTTGTTTGGTTGGCAGCATGCTCTTTATTCTATAGTGTCAATTTTTGTGTCAAGTCGTGTGACAGATGCTATTTTTACCAAGCAAAAGAAGATGCAGGCTATCATTATCACTAGCTATCCAGAGTGCGTTATTAACATGATTCATAAGCGTTTGCATCGTGGGGTTACTAGCATCAATGATGCTGAGGGCACGTATAAACATGAGCAAAAAGCGGTTTTGATTACTATTCTTACTCAGGAAGAATATGCAGAATTCAAGTGGTTGATGTTGAAAACAGATCCACATGCCTTTGTTTCTGTTGCTGAAAATGTGAGGATTATTGGGCGCTTTGTTGAAGAAGATTAATAAAAATAGGAGATCTCATGCCGGTTAATAAATGCTTAAATTTCAAGAATTTTTGCTTCATTATTTTTGGTGCAGCCATCTATGCCTTTGCTTTTGTTTATTTTTATATGGCTAATCGAATTGCAGCCAATGGTTTGGCAGGTTTAACCTTGGTTGGTAAAGCGTTGCTTAACATTGATCCTTCCTTGACAGGATACCTCATTAACATGCCTTTAGTGATGTTAGGGGTTAAATTTTTTGGGAAGAGAGCCATGGTTTACACGGTTACTGGCATTTTATCTCTTTACTTTTTTGTTTGGTTATTTCAACAGTTTCCTTTGGTTGTGGATTTAAATCATGATAATTTAGTAGTGTCCTTGATGGCTGGGATTATTGGTGGTCTTGGTGGTGGTCTTGTTTTCCGTAATGGTGGGACCATAGGCGGAGCAGATATTATTGCTAAACTTCTTGAAGATAAGTTTGGCTTGCAATTAAATCAAGCTCTTTTAGGTATTGATATTTTTGTTATGATTGTCTCTTTGACCTATATTTCATTGCCGCAAATGATGTATGCGCTGATTGCAAGTTTTATGTATGGTCAAATTGTTCGTTTGGTACAACAAGGTGGCTACGCTGCTCGTGGGACTATTATTGTTTCAGATTGTGCAGAAGCGATTTCCAAATTTATCATGGAAGAATTAGGCAGGGGAATTACTTATTTACACGGTGAGGGCGCCTATTCTGGACGGGAGAAAAAGGTGATTTATGTCGCTTTAGGTCGAACAGATGTTAGAGAATTAAAAGCTTTCTTGGAGCAGATTGATCCGAATGCATTCGTCTCTTATTTTGATGTTGACGAAATTAATAGCCCAGAATTTGTGGTAATGAAAAGTAAATATCATAGAAAGAAAAAAACAAAATAGCATTATCTTTAAAAGGAGACTCATTTGTTGAAGAATAGTGAGGAATATGAATGACACATCATGATAGACTGACTAAATTGTTGGAATTATTTTTAATTGCCTTAGGTGTGGCGATTTATACTTTTGGTTTTGTTAATTTTAACATGGCAAATTCCTTGGCTGAAGGTGGAGTTTCAGGAATAACTTTGATTTTACATGCTCATTTTGGCATTAATCCCGCCTATTCATCCCTTTTATTCAATCTTCCCCTTTTTATATTAGGGGCGAAGATTTTTGGAAAGCGTTCTTTGGCCTTAACTATTTATGGAACAGTCTTGATGTCAATCTTTATCTGGATGTGGCAAAAAGTTCCTATGGAACTTGGTTTAGAGAATGATATGATGCTAGTGGCTGTCGTAGCAGGATTGTTTTCAGGAATTGGTAGTGGCATTGTTTTTCGCTACGGGGCAACTACGGGTGGAACAGATATTATTGGCCGTATTGCAGAAGAGAAATTCGGTGCCAAGCTAGGACAAACCTTGCTTTTAATCGATGCACTTGTTTTGACGGCTTCTTTAACTTACGTGGATTTAAAACATATGCTTTATACCTTAGTGGCAAGTTTTGTATTTAGTCAGATGATTAGCGTGGTTCAAAACGGTGGTTACACGATTCGTGGTATGATTATCATTACGAAACAATCAGAGGCAGCTGCTCAAGCTATTTTGACAGAAATTAATCGTGGCGTGACTTATCTGAAAGGTCAAGGCGCTTATTCAGGTAATGATTATAATATCATGTATGTTACCTTAAATCCTACGGAAGTTCGTGAGGTCAAACGTATTCTAGCAGAACTAGATCCAGATGCGTTTATTTCCATTATTGATGTGGATGAGGTCATTAGTTCAGATTTTAAAATTCGTCGTAAAAATTTTGACAAACCGATTGAAAAAGCTTTACAGAAAAAGCCTAAGCTGTTAAAATGAAAACGATAAAAGAATTAAGGGGTTGAAAGAGCCATGATTAACAAATAACTCATTGTCGTACACTAGTCCTTGAAAACATAGTAAGGGGTGTAGTGTCTGCTTTGAGGTTTGAAAATCAGGGCTTTTTGTGTACTCTTTTTCAGACCTTTCTTGCTATAGAAAGGGAATTCACTATGGAAATACTTACGGTCAATCGTTATAAATTGGAGATAAGGGATAAAATATTGTTGTCTGTAGAGTCTCTACTGCTCAATCAAGGTGAAAAAGTTTTTCTTATTGGTGATAATGGTTCAGGAAAAACAAGTTTTATCAAAACACTTATCGATGGCAGTCAGTCTTATCAAGGGCTAGTAAAATTACATGTGCTTGCCGTTTACGTACCTCAATTAAAAATTAGCCATCAGCAATCTGGTGGCGAAACAGTGATGTCTTACTTAAAGGCTGCATTTCAGCAAAAAGCACCGTTACTGATACTAGACGAACCAAGTTCACATTTAGACCGTGCCAATCGTCAGTGGTTGGTTCATCAATTAGACCGTTATCGGGGAACAGTTCTTATTGCCAGTCATGATCGTTATCTAATGAATCAAGTGTGTCAAAAAATATGGTCAATCGAGGACAAAACAATTAAGGTTTATAAGGGAAATTATGATGCTTACAAAGTAGCAAACGAACTCAAAAGGCAAAAACAAGCGAGTGCTTTAAATCATTACCATCGTAAGGTTGCTCAACTTGAAAAGCAAATTCAAGAGAAAAAAGAAAGAGCTAATAAAATGATGAAAAAGAAAAAAACAGTCTCACGATCGGATTGGAAAGTAAATGCTTTCGCTGGAAGTTACGACTCTCAGGCTAAAGATATGGCTAAATCAGCTAAGGCAATGGCTCACCGCTTAGAAAAGATGGCTCATCCTGAGAAAGTAACGAAAAGAAATTGGGCAAAATTAAAGTATAAAACCGATAAAATAACAATTCCTTACACCCTCTGTCATTTGCAAGAAGGATGTTTGTATCGAGATGGTCACTTTTTATTTTCCTACCCAGAATTTACGGTAAGAGCCAATAGTAAGATAGCTGTGATTGGAAGAAATAAGGCTGGAAAATCAACTTTTTTAGAAGCTTTAGTTGCCAAAAACTTGTCAGGTTTCTATGCAGAACAGCTTGATGTGACCTACTTTAAGCAGGATCAGACACAACTGGAAATGCAGCAGACAGCTTTTGATTTCGTTTGCAAGCAGTCTAGTCAAGATCGCATTCTTATTTTGAATTATCTTGCAATGATGGGAATTCCTTACCAAAAGGCTCATCAAAAGATAATTACTTTGTCTGGTGGTGAAAGGGTTCGATTAGCCTTAGTAGCTGCTATTCTTAGTGATCATCAATTATTGGTGTTAGATGAGCCGACAAATTATTTGGATCTTGCAGCCATGGAGGCTTTGGAGATGTGTTTAAAAACTTACTCACGTCCGTTTATCTTGGTTTCTCATGATATTAATTTAGTTAAGGCAGTAGCAACACAAATTTATGAGATCAAAGATAAGCAGTTAGAAATAGTCGTTAAACAAAGTGAGCATTAAAGAGGTTGTTGAAAGCCTAAAAACTCCTTCGCAAAGTGAAGAGCGGAGGAGTTGATGATTATAAGATATTACATTTCGTTTGGAGCTTCAACACCTAGCAAGCGAAGGGCTTCTTTAAGGACAGTAGCGGTTGAGAAGCAAAGAGCTAGGCGGCTATCACGTTGCGAATCTTCATCAAGAATACGGGTATGAGCATAATATTTATTAAAGGTTTGCGCTAAACTAATAGCAAATTTTGCCATAATAGATGGCTCAAAGTTATCAGCTGTACGTCTGATAATGCGCGGGAAATCTTGAATAAGTTTGACAATTTCCCAACTTTCAGCATCATTTAAGCTGTAAGTGATGTTATCAGATGGCACAAAGTTAGCCTTACGTAGGATTGATTGGATACGGGCATGAGCGTATTGCACATAAGGTCCCGTTTCTCCTTCAAAGGAAACCATGGCTTCAAGGTCAAAGTCATAACCATTCATACGATCTGTTTTAAGGTCGTAGAATTTGATGGCACCAACACCGACAGCATGGGCAACAGCCTCTTTGTTGGTAAGATTTGGATTTTTAGCCTCAATTTGAGAGGCTGCACGGTTAATGGCTTCGGCAACAGTTGGTTCAAGAAGAATAACATTCCCCTTACGTGTTGACAGTTTAGCACCACCTTTAGTAACAAGACCAAAGGCAACGTGTGTCATATCATCAGACCAATTGTAGCCCATTTCTTTTAAGACTGCTTTTAATTGTTTAAAGTGGGCAGCTTGTTCATTTCCAACAACATAGATTGATTTTGCAAAGTCGTAGGTACGTTTGCGATAAAGCGCAGCAGCTAAGTCTCGGGTGATGTATAGTGTTGCACCATCTGATTTTTTAATCAAAGCAGGGTGTTCAATGCCGTATTTTTCAAGATTAACAACTTGAGCTCCTTTAGATTCAATGAGTAAGTTTTTAGAGTCAAGTAAGTCAAGAACCTCATCCATTTTATCATTGTAGAAAGCTTCACCGTTGTAACTGTCAAAAGTCACATTTAATTGCTCATACAGTCGATTGAATTCAAGTAAACTTTCATCACGGAACCATTGCCATAGTTCTGTAGCTTCTTGGTCACCGGATTCTAGCTTACGGAACCAGTCACGGGCTTCTTCATCAACTGTTGGATCCGTTTCTGCTTCGGCATTGATACGCACATAGAGCTTTAAGAGTTCATCAATTGGATGAGCTTGGACTGCGGCTTCATCGCCCCATTTTTTGTAGGCAACGATGAGCATACCAAACTGTTTTCCCCAGTCACCAAGATGATTAATTTTAACAGGGGTGTAGCCCATTTTTGCGAAAACGTTGGCAAGACTGTCCCCAATAACAGTTGAACGAAGGTGTCCAATTGAGAATGGTTTTGCAATATTAGGACTTGACATATCAATAGCAACATTACGCCCCTTGCCTTCGTCTTGTTGAGCATAGTTTGGACCAGCTTTGATAACTTGATCAAGTACTTGTGATGAGATGTTTGCCTTATCAAGGAAGAAATTAATGTAAGGTCCGACCGCTACGACTTTTTCAAACTGGCTGGCATCAATTTTTTCAGATAAGTCGCTAGCAATCAGTTGAGGCGCTTTGCGAAGCACTTTTGCCAAACTGAAAACTGGAAAGGCAAGGTCACCCATGTCAGAATTTTTTGGGGTTTCCAGTAAATTAAAAATGGCATCTTGTTCTAATTCTGGAACAACTTTAGCAATTTCGCTTGCAATTAGAGTTTTAGTATCCATAGTGTGTCTCCTAAAAATTGTTTGTCACCCTATTTTAACACATTTCTTTAAAATAAACGATAAGAGGATTGATAAATTATACTGGAATGGTTAAGTTGAAAAACTTACTTCGAAAATTATTTTTTTGAGAATTTTAGAAAAAGATAGATAAACGTAATTCTCAACACTTTTCAAGCTCGTTTCTCTCTAATTCTAAGAAAAAATCACAGAAAATGACAGAGATAAGATGAAATGATACTGTTTTTTTGGTATAATTTAAGAGGATAATTATACAATTGGGGTGATATATCATGAATAAAATGGAGCGACAAAACCAAATTAAGCGGATCGTTCAGTCAAATCATATTGGCACGCAGGAAGAAATTAAAAATTACCTTCAAAAAGAAGGTATTTTGGTTACTCAAGCAACACTGTCTCGTGATTTAAGAGAGATTGGTCTTTTAAAATTAAGGGATGAGCAAGGTAAGCTTTATTATAGCCTTTCTGAGCCTGTTGCGTCACCATTTAGTCCTGATGTTCGTTTCTATGTGCTAAAAGTTGATCGGGCTGGGTTTATGTTAGTTCTTCATACTAACTTAGGTGAGGCTGATGTTTTGGCTAACCTCATTGATAACGATGCTATTGAAGATGTTTTAGGTACGATTGCCGGTGCAGATACCTTACTTGTCATTTGCCGAGACGAAGACATTGCAAAACGTTTTGAAAAAGATTTAGCAGCAAGCATATGACAACTTATCATGACTCTTTAAGTCACTTGACTGCCGCTATTCATGGGCATCCCAGTATAGTGGCTTATAAAGAGGTGCAGCAACAGTTGTCTCAGTTAACTAATTTTGAACAAAAAGCTTACCAAATGAAACGCTATCAACAAGATGCGCAGCTTTTTCAAAAAATAGCTAAAGAACAGGCAGCTGTTATGTCTGAGAACAAAGCGAGAGAACTAGAAGAGATTCTGAATTGTCAACCTCTTATTGAGGATTATCGTGAGAAAATGCAAAATGCGAGTGATTTGATTCAGTATATTACTAAAAGTATAGAAGATCAATTAAACAAGGAGTTAACAGATGGCAAAAGCTAATATTTCTCCTGGAATGCAGCAGTATCTGGACATCAAAAAAGATTACCCAGATGCTTTTTTGCTTTTTAGGATGGGTGACTTTTACGAGTTATTTTATGAAGATGCTGTTAAGGCTGCACAAATTTTGGAAATTGGATTGACAAGTCGAAATAAGAACGCAGAAAATCCTATTCCTATGGCAGGTATGCCCCATCATTCTGCCCAACAATATATTGATGTTTTAGTTGAGTTAGGTCATAAGGTTGCTATCGCAGAGCAAATGGAAGATCCTAAGCAAGCTGTGGGTGTGGTCAAACGTGAAGTGGTTCAGGTCATTACACCAGGAACTGTTGTGGATTCGTTAACACCTGATAGTACCAATAATTTTTTGGTTGCAGTAGATTTTGATGGCAATCATTATGGTTTGGCTTATATGGATGTTTCTACAGGTGAATTTTGTGTTACAGACTTGATAGATTTTGCAAGTGTAAGAAGTGAAATTCAAAACCTCAAAGCGAGAGAAGTACTACTAGGATTTGATTTGTCAGAGGAAGAGCAAGCCATTTTGATTAAGCAGATGAATCTACTGATCTCATATGAAAATACTGTTTTTGAGGGAAGTCCTCTCATTGACAGTCAGTTGACAGCTGTTGAGTTATCTGCGGCAGGCAAGTTATTACAATATGTTCACAGAACACAGATGCGAAAGCTTAGCCATTTACAAAAGTTAGTTCATTATGAAATTAAGGACTACTTACAGATGTCTTATGCGACCAAATCAAGTCTAGATTTAGTGGAAAATGCGCGAACAAGCAAGAAACATGGTAGCTTGTATTGGCTCTTGGATGAAACAAAAACTGCCATGGGAATGCGCCTATTGCGAGCATGGATTGATAGACCTCTAGTTTCTAGAGAGGCTATTTTAGAACGTCAAGAAATTATTCAAGTATTTCTAGATGCTTTTATTGAGCGAACAGATTTAAGTGACAGTTTAAAAGGTATTTATGATATTGAGCGTTTATCAAGTCGCGTTTCTTTTGGTAAAGCCAATCCAAAGGACTTGTTACAATTAGGGCGTACTTTAACGCAAGTGCCTTATATCAAAGCTATTCTAGAATCTTTCAATAGCCCTCATGTTGACAAAATTGTCAAGGATATTGACTGCTTACCTGAACTTGAATTTCTTATTCGCACAGCCATTGATCCAGATGCTCCGGCAACCATTAGTGAGGGCAGTATCATTCGTACAGGTTTTGATGAGAAACTTGACCATTATCGTAAGGTCATGCGAGAAGGAACTGGTTGGATTGCTGATATTGAGGCTAAGGAAAGAAAAGCTAGTGGCATTAATAATTTGAAAATTGATTACAATAGAAAAGATGGCTATTATTTTCATGTGACGAATTCTAATTTGACTATGGTTCCTGAGTATTTTTTCAGAAAAGCAACATTGAAAAATTCAGAACGCTATGGAACAGCAGAATTGTCTAAAATTGAAGGTCAAATGTTGGAAGCAAGAGAGGAGTCGGCAAGTCTCGAATATGATATTTTTATACGTATTCGTACTCAAGTGGAAACTTATATTGCAAGACTTCAAAAACTAGCTAAGACTCTGGCAACCGTTGATGTGTTACAAAGTTTAGCGGTTGTTGCAGAAACCAATCATTATACCCGACCAAGCTTTAATAAAGAGCATGTTATTGATATTCGTAATGGTCGGCATGCGGTCGTTGAGAGGGTTATGGGGGTACAAGAGTATATTCCTAATAGCATTTTTTTCAATCATCAGACCAGCATTCAATTAATTACTGGACCAAATATGAGCGGTAAATCAACTTATATGAGGCAACTTGCCTTAACGGTTATTATGGCTCAGATGGGGTCTTTTGTAGCTGCTGATGCGGTTGATTTACCTTTGTTTGACGCCATTTTTACCCGTATTGGTGCCGCTGATGATTTGATTTCAGGGCAGTCTACCTTTATGGTGGAAATGATGGAAGCTAACCATGCCATTAAAAGGGCTAGTGAAAATTCCTTAATCTTATTTGATGAATTGGGTCGAGGGACGGCAACTTATGACGGGATGGCATTGGCGCAGGCAATTATTGAGTATATTCACGATAGGGTTGGTGCCAAGACCATGTTTGCGACCCACTATCATGAATTGACAGATCTGTCAAAAAGGTTGACAAGTCTGGTGAATGTTCATGTGGCAACACTGGAAAAAGATGGGGATGTGACCTTTCTTCATAAAATTGCAGAAGGTCCAGCAGATAAATCTTATGGGATACATGTTGCTAAAATTGCGGGACTTCCTAAAGACCTATTGGAAAGGGCTAGTCAGGTGTTGACCACATTAGAAACACCATCCCATCCAGAAAAAATAGTTGAAAAAACAGTTTCAAGTTCTGATCTAAGTTCCTCTCATAGGCAATTATCTCTATTTGGTAGTGATGACCAGACAAGAGATATTATTCGTCAACTAGAAGCAGTTGATGTTATGAAACTCACGCCACTTCAAGCCATGACAACACTATATGAGTTGAAAAAGCTACTGTAGTTTCTGTCCATTAGCTATGATTCAGAGTCACTTTCATGGGAGTGGCTCTTTTGTTAGTGCTTATTGTGAAGGCATGGTTTTTGTCCAGCTTAATGTTGACGTGTGTTATCATAATCCGTAAGAATGAAAAGAAACGATAACAAAAATTATTGATCTACGTTTGGAAGTCTTTACAGCGCATTGACAGCTTTTAAGGGTTGATATTACTGTTTTCTTGAGAAAGTGTAGGTTTTAAGTGTCCTTAGATTTTCCTCAAAAGGTTACAAAAAGGTGACCAAAAAAAAAGACCTTTACAGGTCCTTTACACAATGAGTTCTTGCTTTGGTTTGTAGACTTACTATAACAGGTTTGGCAGTAATAGGGAAGAGAAACTATCCTCTCCGCCAACTTTTGAAGTTCCACCATTGGTCTTGGATACTGTCACCTAAGCGTTTGTACCATGGTTTGTTTTCTTCGCGTTGTGCAGTATTTTTGAATAAATCTAGAGCCTCGCGCTCTTGCTCTTCTTTTTCGAACTGCTCTAAAATCTTTGCCATTTCTTCTTCATCTTTTTCTAGCTGATCTTTAGGTTTACTTTTTCCTACAGTCCAACTTCCTGTGCCTATTGTCCATCCATTAACACTGGCAGTGACTAGATATGTATCTCCTTTTTTCGCATTAGATTCAGTGCTTTTTTCAACTTTATCTTGTTGTTTATCATATTTTCCTGAGTTTGCTAAATCGAATGTTGCAATTCCTGAAGAATTTGCAATAGTTGGTTTGATTTTATAAGTGTTAGTATAAGTACCACTACTCATTGAGGAGTTTGTACTAACTAGTTCGTATATACTAGTAGTTGCTCCATCAGTTGTTAATGAGACTGTTACAAGAGCTCCCGGACTTGTTTTTACTTCGATTTTATTATCTCCAGCGTTTATTGGTTTTACACCAAAGCTTCTGGCTTTATCCCAATCATTTCTAAACCCTACTTTCTTCGGGTCTCCTGTTGTGGGGGGGGTGTTGTGTAGTCGTCATCACCATAATAACTACCAAAACTTTGACTCCACTCTGCATTTGTTATGGCTTTCACATTATCATGGATAAGACACGCAAAACTGACCGATAACATAATCCCTAACTTCAATACTAACTTCTTTTTCATACTTCTCACCATAAATTAATTTTCAAACAGGAGTTATTATAACACATTATTCAACGAATAAACAACATTTTTTAGTGGTTTGACATCTAATTTGATTTTGTTTAATTAATTTTGGGAACGACACCAAATGTTTCGAAATAAATTGTTATGTTTTAGAGGATATAGATAGCCTTATTAGTCTTATAAGACTGTATTTTTATATTAAAAAGCGAATATTATTTTTTAGCATCCCATCCCTATAATATGTCACAAACTTTAGCAGAGCTCTTTTCTTTGTCGCGTTACTCCTCAAATAAAGCATTAAAGCAAAGAGCGGTTTTAGTTCTTTTAATTTTTCTTTGGTGCTCATAGTTAACTCCTTTTTGGTATAATGATTTTATCGAATTATTAACCGAGGAGACAGCCGTGAGCTGTTTTTGTAGGTTCAATAAGCTATACAATTTTATAATTCTCTTCTGATGGCATGCTCCAAATTTTGATATACAATATATTACACAATAAAAGCAAAGAGTGGGAATGGTATCACTAAGGCTAAATACCTCAGAAGAACTGTTTAGAAGTTATGTGGTTTATACAGGAAAAATACTATCAGAGTTATTCAAAATAGCATTAGCAGAGCAATTAACTTGACCTTTTAGGATGTTCAAATATACCTCTTGCTTCGCTCAGAAGCTTGCTATCTGCATGTAGACTGCAAAATAAAAAGACGCTGCAAAAAGGAAGCCAATCCATTTATAAATTTCTTTGCGGTGTCCAAATTCAAGTGCTAGGATAATCATTTTGTCGTCTTGAATACCGCGTATTAGTCGATAATCACCGATACGGTATCACCCATTCATTGGCATGCCCCGTCAATCCTTTTTCGTGTTGCCTTGGGTTATGAGTGTCATCTAGGTTTTCATCAACTCAAGCGCTATAACTTGTATTTTGACACTGTGCTCTATCGGTTTTTGCTAGCCACTGGTATAGATGATAGGAGAAGCTTGTGCGCTAGAACGGTGCGATTTGATTTAGAAAATGGTACAATAGCTATTAGTAAAACCTATAAAAAATTTAAAGTTTTTGAGTACACCAAAACATAGTCAGGAAATAGAGTAATCGGCATTGATCAGAGGACCATTAGAAGTTTAAAACTCTACTGAATGAGACAGCGACAATTATTCAATGACATTGGTGCGCGTGTGTCGAAAGTGGTATTTGTGACACCGACGAGAAAATATTTTAATGCTTCTACTAGACAAAGTGCTTTAGACACTAGGTGTAGTAGGGAAGTAGGTATTGAACGTTTTACCTTTCACGCTTTTAAACATGCTCACCGTAGCTTACTGCTGAATGCTGGTATCACAGTTACAAAGAACTCCAGTATCGTTTAGGGTATGTTAATAATTAGTATGACTTATACTTATGGTCATCTTTCTAAGGATAAAGAAAAAGAGGCTGTCTTATACTATGAAAAAGCTATGAATAGCTTGTGAGTCCATAAATTGATATGTTGAGAGGTATAAACTTATCAGAAAGCTTGTTCTATCAACGTTTAGAAAGTGTTAAAAACAAAATTATGACAAACATTATTGAATTACCGGAAGTTCTCGCCAACCAAATTGCAGCTGGAGAAGTTGTTGAAAGACCAGCAAGTGTTGTCAAGGAATTGGTTGAGAATGCGATAGATGCTAAGAGTAGCCAGATTACCATTGAAATTGAAGAATCTGGTCTAAAAATGATTCAAATTACAGATAATGGTGAAGGGATGTCCCATGAGGATTTGCCTTTAAGTTTACGCCGCCATGCTACAAGCAAGATAAAAAACCAAAGTGATCTTTTTAGGATAAGAACATTAGGTTTTCGAGGAGAAGCTCTGCCATCGGTGGCTTCTATTAGTAAAATCACAATGAAATCGGCAACAGAAGAGGCAGCCCACGGATCGATTTTAATTGCTAGTGGTGGGGAAGTTGAGACTCTTGAGCCTATTTCAACACCTGTTGGAACTAAAATAAGGGTTGAGAATCTCTTTTATAATACTCCTGCTCGCTTAAAATACATGAAAAGTTTGCAGGCAGAATTGGCTCACATTGTGGATGTGGTTAATCGTTTGAGTTTGGCTCACCCAGAAGTTGCTTTTACACTCATTAGTGATGGTAAACAACTAACACAGACTTCTGGTACAGGTGACTTACGTCAAGCTATTGCAGGCATTTATGGTTTAAATACGGCTAAAAAAATGATTGCTATTTCTAATGCTGATCTTGATTTTGAGGTATTTGGTTACGTTAGCTTACCAGAACTGACACGGGCAAATCGAAATTATATGACCATTCTTATTAATGGCCGCTATATCAAAAATTTCTTGCTTAATAGAGCGATTTTAGATGGGTATGGTTCTAAATTAATGGTTGGTCGTTTTCCAATTGTTGTCATTGCTATTCAGATTGATCCTTATTTGGCTGATGTCAACGTCCATCCTACTAAACAAGAGGTCCGTATTTCTAAAGAGCGTGAATTGATGACTTTAATTAGCACAGCTATTTCAGAAAGTCTTAGAGAACAAGATTTGATTCCAGATGCGCTTGAAAATTTAGCGAAATCTAGTACGAGATCAATGATCACATCTGAACAAACTAGCTTGCCATTGCAACCTAGCCGTCTTTTTTATGATCCTCAAAAGGATAATTTCTTTTTGAAAGAAACAGATGTAGCTGAAAATAGTCCTCAGGAATATAATATTCAGGTAGAAGTTGACAGACTTGTTAATGATGTTGATGCAAAAAAACAGGTAGACTGTGAACAGACTAGCAGTTTTGTCAAACATGCAAATCGTCCAGAACATATAGGGATAGAAAACAACCATCCAGACTTTGATTACAAGAACAAACAGAAGCTTTCACAGCTTCTCAATCGCTTGGAAAATGAAGAAAAGTCTGTTTTTCCAGAGTTAGATTATTTTGGTCAAATGCATGGAACTTATTTATTTGCACAAGGTAACGATGGTCTTTTCATCATTGATCAGCATGCGGCTCAAGAACGTGTTAAATATGAGTATTATCGTGATAAAATTGGTGAGGTTGACAGTAGTTTACAACAGTTATTAGTGCCTTATTTATTTGAATTTTCAGGTGCAGATTTTATCAATTTACAGGAAAAAATGTCGCTGCTGAATGATGTAGGAATTTATTTAGAGACTTATGGTCATCATACGTTTATTTTGAGAGAGCATCCTATCTGGATGAAGGAAGAAGAGATTGAATCTGGTATTTACGAAATGTGTGACATGCTACTCTTAACCAATGAAGTCTCTGTTAAAACTTACCGAGCGGAACTAGCCATCATGATGAGTTGTAAACGGTCTATTAAAGCTAACCACAGTTTAGACGATTATTCAGCAAGGAATCTCCTTTTACAGCTGGCTCAATGTCAAAATCCCTACAACTGTCCTCATGGAAGACCTGTTTTAATCAATTTTAGCAAAGCAGACATGGAAAAAATGTTTCGCCGTATCCAAGAAAATCATACTAGCCTAAGAGAATTGGGCAAATATTAGAGAGGATAAAATGCAAGAATTTTTAAATCTTCCTAAGCAAATTCAGCTTAGGCAATTGGTACGTTTTATTACGATTACCTTAGGAAGTAGTATTTTTCCTTTTATGGCTATGTATTATACTACTCACTTCGGAAGTTTTTGGACAGGTATTTTGATGATGGTGACCAGCTTGACAGGTTTTTTTGGAACCTTATATGGTGGACATCTGTCTGATGCTATTGGTCGTAAAAAAGTTGTCATGATAGGGTCTGTAGGGACAACCATAGGTTGGTTTTTAACAGTTCTTGCAAATTTTCCTGGCCGTACTCTACCGTGGCTGACTTTTCTTGGCATTTTATTAGTGGAAATTGCTTCTAACTTTTATGCGCCAGCTTATGAAGCGATGTTGATTGATTTAACAGACACTAGTAACCGCCGCTTTGTTTATACGATTAATTATTGGTTCATTAACATTGCTGTCATGTTCGGTGCTGGCTTATCTGGACTCTTTTATGATCACTACTTTTTGGAATTATTGATTGCTTTATTGGTTGTGAATATGTTGTGTTTTTTCGTCGCTTATTATTATTTTGATGAAACGAAACCACTGACACAGACTTTTGAGCATGATTCGGGACTATTAGCAAGTTTTCAAAATTATCGGCAAGTGCTTAAAGACCGTGCCTTTGTTCTGTTTACTCTAGGATCTGTCTTTTTTAGCAGCATTTGGATGCAAATGGATAATTATATTCCTGTACATCTCAAGCTCTATTTTAAGGAAACAACTTTGTTTGGCTACCAGATAACAGGCTCTAAAATGTTATCTCTCATGGTTTTTACCAATACAGTTCTGATTGTTTTTTTAATGACACTTATCAATAAAGGCACTGAAAAATGGCGCTTGTTACCCCAGCTTATTGTAGGTTCTCTTATTTTTGCGATAGGAATATTACTTTCTTTCACTTTTACCACTTTCTATGCCATTTGGTTTTCTGTGATTCTCTTTACTTTTGGTGAAATGATTAATGTGCCAGCCAGTCAGGTTTTACGCGCCAAAATGATGGATCAGTCTAAAATTGGGTCTTATACAGGATTTGTTTCGATGGCACAACCCTTAGGAGCCATTCTAGCCAGTTTATTAGTTTCAATTAGCCACTTTACAGGACAGATAGGCGTTCAGTTAGTGTTTATTGTGTTTGCTTGTGCCGGTCTTTACCTCACGGTTGTTTCCGCCAAAATGAAAAAGGTGTGATATGTACGATTATATAAAAGGTCAACTGACTAAAATTACTGCAAAATATATTGTCGTTGAGACAAATGGTTTAGGTTATATGATTAATGTGGCAAATCCTTATAGCTTTACAGATAGTGTCAATCAAGTAGTTACCATTTACCTACATCAAGTGGTTCGAGAAGATGCCCATCTCCTTTTTGGTTTCCATACAGAAGATGAAAAAGATGTCTTTCTCAAATTGATTTCAGTATCAGGAATTGGTCCAATGACAGCCTTAGCCATTGTTGCGGTGGATGATAATGAGGGTCTTGTCAATGCCATTGACAACAGCGACATCAAGTATTTGACCAAGTTTCCAAAGATTGGCAGGAAAACAGCCCAGCAGATGATCCTTGATTTAGCGGGCAAGTTTGTCGAAGCCCCCAGAGAAATTGGGAAAACAGCGTCTACTAAGACGGCAGGAAATGCTCAACTTGATGAGGCTATTGAGGCTTTACTTGCGCTTGGCTATAAGGCAACAGAGTTGAAAAAAGTACGTGGTTTCTTTGAAGGGACGGCTGAAACAGCGGAACAATATATTAAATCAGCTCTTAAAATGTTAATGAAAGGCTAGGTGTTTCACATGAAACGTTGCTCATGGGTTCCAGAAAATAATCAACTTTATTGTGATTATCATGACTTTGAATGGGGAAGACCACTCCATGACGACAGAGATTTATTTGAGTTGCTTTGCCTAGAAAGTTATCAATCGGGACTTTCTTGGCTGACAGTTTTAAAGAAACGCCAAGCTTTTAAGACTGTTTTTCATAACTATGACATTGCCGCAGTAGCAGCTTTCACTCAAGAGGAAATGGCTGACGCTTTACAGAATACTGCTATCATCCGTCACAGGTTAAAGCTAGAAGCCACTATCAACAACGCAGCAGCAGTGTTGAAAATTCAAAAAGAGTTTGGTAGCTTTTCAGCTTATCTATGGGATTTTATCGGGGGAAAACCTATTGACAACCTTGTCAATCAAGAGTATCCTATTCTCTCCCCAAATGATTTGTCTGTTAAATTAGCGAAAGACTTGAAAAAGCGAGGATTTAAATTTCTAGGTCCAACAACTGTCTATTCTTTCATGCAAGCTTCAGGTTTGGTTAACGATCATGAAGAAGATTGTGCGTTTAAGTAAATTATTTTATTTCAAAGCTGATGAAAATTTGTTTTACATTATCTCTAGTTTCTTTGGTTAAGATAACCCTTAAAAGAGGTTGTTAGCGGCTGTTGTTTTGTTTTAGTTGACATGTTCATCTCGGAACATTTGGGAAACCTCTCTTTATTAGGAATGGAACCCTAGGAATTTAACTATAGAAAATTAAGCATACTGATTTTACAAATAATGTTTACTTTGTATAGCTAATGATCCAAGAGAGTCACTAAAAATATCTATCTATCTATCTATTAGTTGATGGATGTCATAGGAGCGTTATGCCAGAAATATGATTTAAGGTTATTCCTCTTAATTTTTCGTGATTAAAGACTTTTTTGATAAAATAAAATTAGATTACGAATAGATAAGTAGGTGAGAAAATGAAGGCTGAACTGATTGCGGTAGGAACTGAGATTTTGACAGGGCAAATAGTGAATACCAATGCTCAATTTTTATCAGAAAAAATGGCAGAGCTAGGGATTGATGTCTATTTTCAAACGTCTGTGGGTGACAATGAAGAGCGGCTGCTTTCTGTGCTTGCTATTGCAAGTCAACGTAGTGATTTAGTGATATTGTGTGGTGGACTTGGTCCAACTGAGGATGATCTAACCAAGCAAACTTTAGCAAAATATCTCAAAAAAAACTTGGTTTTTGATGAGCAGGCGAACCAAAAATTGAATGCTTTTTTTGCTGTTCGAGAACAATCGTCTAGAACACCAAACAATGAGCGTCAGGTACAGTTGATTGAAGGATCGGTTCCTTTGCAAAATAGAGTAGGTCTTGCAGTTGGAGGTTTGATAACAATTAATGGTGTGACGTATGTTGTTTTACCTGGACCTCCAAGTGAACTAAAACCTATGGTAAACAATGAACTGTTGCCCCTTCTTTCGAAGTATCATACGAAACTCTATTCTAGGGTTTTGCGCTTTTTTGGAATTGGAGAAAGTCAGTTGGTAACAGTCTTGTCAGATATCATTGAGAATCAGACAGATCCAACTATTGCTCCTTATGCTAAGATTGGCGAAGTAACGCTTCGTTTGTCTACCAAAGCCGAAAATCAGATTTTAGCCAATAAGAAGTTAGACCGGTTAGAAACGCAGTTATTGTCTCGAAAAACCCCAAAACATCAACCACTGTCAGATTTTCTTTATGGTTATGGTGAGGATAATTCTTTGCCAAGAGAGGCTTTTGAGTTGTTGAAAAAAAATAATAAGACCATCACTGCAGCAGAAAGTCTGACAGCAGGTCTATTCCAAGCGGCCTTAGCAGATTTTTCAGGTGCTTCACAGGTATTTAATGGTGGTTTTGTTACTTATAGCATGGAAGAGAAAGCAAAAATGTTAAAGATCCCTTTGGCTAGAATAAAAGAACATGGTATTGTTAGTGCTTATACTGCAGAACAGATGGCAGTTCAAGCGCGTCTTTTAACCAATGCTGATATTGGTGTGAGTCTTACAGGAGTTGCTGGACCGGATACTTTGGAGGGACACCCCGCAGGTACAGTTTTCATTGGTCTCGCCATTCAAAATAAGGTAGAATCAATAAAGGTTTTGATAGGTAGTCGTAGTCGTTCTGATGTACGACACATTGCAGTATTACATGCTTTTTCTTTGGTTCGTAAAACTTTATTAAAATCTGAAAATTTGTTATAATTACAGCGATATACTTTAGGGAGTAGATATTCAAAAAGGTTGCTTCTTACAAAGTAAAACCGCTAATGGTCTATCGTGATAGGTTGGCCCTAAATTAAGAGGAGAAGATATTGGCAAAAAGATTGAAAAAAAATGAAGAGATCACGAAAAAATTTGGTGATGAACGTCGCAAAGCACTTGATGATGCCTTGAGAAATATTGAAAAGGATTTTGGTAAGGGTGCTGTTATGCGTTTAGGTGAACGTGCTGAACAAAAGGTTCAGGTGATGAGTTCAGGAAGTTTAGCGTTAGATATTGCACTTGGAGCGGGTGGCTATCCTAAAGGGCGTATTATTGAAATATACGGACCAGAGTCTTCTGGTAAAACTACCGTAGCACTTCATGCTGTTGCTCAGGCTCAAAAAGAGGGTGGTATTGCAGCCTTTATTGATGCTGAACACGCCCTTGATCCGGCTTATGCGGCAGCACTTGGCGTTGATATTGATGAATTGCTTTTATCACAACCAGATTCTGGCGAACAAGGTCTTGAAATTGCTGGTAAGTTGATTGATTCTGGTGCTGTTGATTTGGTTGTTATTGACTCTGTTGCGGCTTTGGTTCCACGTGCTGAAATTGATGGTGATATTGGTGATAGTCACGTTGGACTGCAAGCGCGTATGATGAGTCAAGCTATGCGCAAATTGTCAGCATCTATCAATAAAACGAAGACCATTGCTATCTTTATCAATCAATTACGTGAAAAAGTTGGGGTTATGTTTGGTAATCCGGAAACAACTCCTGGTGGTCGTGCCTTGAAATTCTATGCTTCTGTTCGTTTGGATGTGCGTGGAACAACCCAAATTAAGGGAACAGGAGACCAGAGAGATAGTAGTATTGGTAAAGAAACTAAAATTAAGGTTGTTAAGAACAAAATTGCTCCACCATTTAAAGTGGCAGAAGTTGAAATCATGTATGGAGAGGGCATCTCTCGTACAGGAGAACTTGTAAAAATTGCCTCTGATTTGGATATTATCCAAAAAGCGGGAGCTTGGTTCTCGTATAATGGTGAGAAGATTGGTCAGGGTTCTGAAAACGCCAAGCGTTATTTGGCAGATCATCCAGAAATTTTTGATGATATTGACCGTAAAGTACGTGTTAAATTCGGTTTAATCGAAGAGACAGAAGAAGATACTAGTTCGGAATTTTTAAAGGAAAATACGGATGAAATTGATTTAGCATTAGACGATGTGATTGAAATTGAAGATTAAAGTAAGGGTCTGAGAAAGGCTCTCAGACTTAAGATAAATCCCTTAGAATCAGTTTCTAAGGGATTTTTGGTATATAATGTCTGTGAGGATTGGCTGATATTTCACAAAGTAAATTCAGACTACAATCGGAAGTAATATCTTATAAACCCTTGATGAACTTGTTCCTAAAGACTATTTTTTGCGTCAGATTGAGGAAGTGGTCTATACTTATTCAAAATCTTATATAATAGCATTATTGAATTTATATTCATTTTGTTCAGAATAATTATAAAGCGATCGAGATTTTGGAAAGAAAATTTTAGTTGTAAGTAGTGTGTTCAAGAAGTATGTTTTTGGAGGCTGAGTTAATGATTGTTCAGAAAAACAAGTTAATAATGCCCTTTTTGTCTACAAAAATCACTAAAAATTTAAAAAAATAGGTCCAAAGACCTATATTACTTCGCTAAAAACTGTGTTACAATATAGCTATCACGAAATAGAAAGTGAGAAAACAGCATGATTAAAATTTATACGATTTCAAGTTGTACGAGTTGTAAAAAGGCTAAAACATGGCTAAACGCTCATAAGCTTCCATATAAAGAACAGAATTTAGGAAAAGAACCTTTAACAAAAGAAGAAATTTTAGCAATTTTATCAAAAACAGAGAATGGTGTGGAGAGTATCGTCTCTTCTAAAAATCGTTATGCGAAAGCTCTTAGTTGTGATATCGATGAATTGAGTGTTAGTGAGGTTATTGATTTGATTCAGGACAATCCTCGTATCCTTAAAAGTCCGATTCTGATTGATGACAAACGGCTTCAAGTAGGGTATAAAGAAGATGATATTCGTGCTTTCTTACCTCGATCTATTCGTAATATTGAGAATACTGAAGCACGTTTACGTGCTGCCCTGTAAAAGCTCTTTTTGAGCTTTTTTTCGTGTCCTCTAACTTGAAATTCTTGTTTATTATCAGAAAATAGGCTATAATGAAGCATAGCACTTAATTTTAGAAAGAAGGTGTAAGTATGGGATTTACAGATGAGACAGTCCGTTTTAAATTGGATGATGGTGATAAAAAGGAAATTAGTGAAACATTGACAGCTGTTTATCATTCACTGGATGAAAAAGGTTATAATCCAATTAATCAAATTGTAGGTTATGTATTAAGCGGGGACCCAGCTTATGTTCCTCGTTACAATGATGCTCGAAATCAAATTCGTAAATATGAACGTGATGAGATTGTGGAAGAACTTGTCCGCTATTATTTACAAGGAAATGGAATAAACGTTAAATGAGAATAATGGGACTTGATGTCGGTTCAAAAACGGTTGGTGTAGCTATTAGTGATCCTCTTGGATTTACTGCACAAGGACTTGAAATTATTAAGATTGATGAGGAAAAGGAAATATTTGGTTTTGAGCGCCTAAGAGAGCTTGTCAGCCAATACCAAGTTGAACAGTTTGTTATTGGGTTACCTAAAAATATGAACAATACAAGTGGTCCGCGTGTTGAGGCAAGCAAAGCTTATGGTGACAGGTTAGAGGCTCTATTTGCTCTTCCTATTCACTATCAAGATGAACGGTTAACAACTGTTGAGGCGGAACGTATGTTGATTGAACAGGCAGATATTAGTCGCGGAAAACGTAAGAAAGTTATTGATAAATTAGCTGCGCAATTGATTTTACAAAACTATTTAGATCGTAATTATTAAGGAGATAAAAATGGCACATAATCATGAGCACGAAGTTATTACACTTGTTGATGAGCAAGGGAATGAGACCCTATTTGAGATTTTATTAACTATTGATGGTCGGGAGGAATTTGGGAAAAACTATGTTCTTTTGGTTCCTGCTGGCTCTGAAGAAGATGAGTCTGGTGAAATTGAGATCCAAGCTTATTCGTTTACAGAAAACGAAGATGGTACAGAAGGTGACTTGCAACCTATTCCTGAAGATTCAGATGCTGAGTGGGATATGATTGAAGAAGTTTTCAATAGTTTCTTAGATGAAGAATAAAGGATTTGTTTCATATTGTGAACCACAGAAAAAGTAGCCTTGGAGCTATTTTTTTATTTCTTTTTTCGAATAAATTAATGAGGGGGTGATTTTTGTCAAGGAGTTAAACCAGAAAGAACAGGCTTTCCTTAATCATTATAAGACGAAGTCATTACATCGTTTTAAAGAGCTACTACTTTATGCAAAACTTTGTCGTAAATTGACTAAATAAGAGATTCTGTTATACTTGTTGTATGATATTCTTTGAAAATGAAAAGAGGAGATTTTGGGGATCTTAATGGTCATTTATTCTACCCTGAACCTTGTTTTTTTAAAGTTTTTAAAGGATACGATATTTCAAGGAGAAGAATATTGAGTCAGTTAAACAAAGAATTTATGCTAAAAGAGATGAAAGAGTCGGGAAGTGATGATACAACCTTGCATACAACAAAGTATGAGACTAAGGTCCCAACGCTTCATAAATGTTACTTGCTTTTCTTTAGTATTATCATTAGTGCTTTGACGATTGCCACCCCATTTTTGACAGATGTCGCTAATAGTCTCCAATCGCAAAATTTATACATTGGGATGATGTTGACTAAGGGGCAAATTCCTTATAGTGACGTGTTTACTACGGGAGGCTTACTTTACTTTGTTTTGATTGCTCTGAGTTATTATTTGGGAACAACACTTTGGTTAGTCTTTATTCAGGCCTTTTGTTTTTACATTACAGGTCTTTACTTTTACAAGCTCATCGCTTATTTTACTGGTTTCCAAAACGTTGCTTTAGCTTTCTCTGTTAGCTATTATCTTTTGAGTATCAGTTTCGGTTTTGGTGGTTTATATCCGATTCAGCTTGCGATGCCTTTTGTTTTAGTCTCGGTGTGGTTTCTGACCAAGTATTTTGCAGGATTAGTTAAGGATGAAGCCTTTATTCTTTTTGGGTTTGTCGGGGCTATTGCTATGTTAATTGAGCCTAGAACACTTATTTTTTGGGTGGTGGCTTGTGTTACTATTTTTGCTTATAATATTAGCCAAAAGCATCTTGCTAGAGGAGTTTACCAGTTCCTTGCAGCAATTTTTGGGATGATTTTAGTCTTTTATACAGCAGGCTACTTCATTTTGAATTTGCAAATTTTGAAACCCTACTTGACGCAGGCTGTTATCTATCAGTTCACTTTTTTCAAAGATGGTGGGTTGCCATTATTTCTTGGCTTCGGTGTCCAGTTGCTAGTTGCTTTTGGTATTGGTTTGTTAACGGGTTTATTTTACTTTATTAAACGATCTAAAACAGAAACTGACCTAGTCATTAAGTGGTTACTAGTAGTAGTGTTTCTTGGAAATTTAATAGTTGCTATGTTGTCACATGATTTCTACCCTTATCACTTATTAGCTGCTTCACCCTACGGTCTCATTCTTACTGCTCTTCCTGTTGGGCGTAGATACGAGATGGAGTTAACAAAAATTAGCTATCGTAGGCATCATGGAAAAGTTGGTTTGGGTCGAGTTGTTTTTATCTATTTGAAAAAGCATTTCTATTTGCCAATTTTGTTTATTTTAGTAGCTGTAGCTTATCCTACTTATCACTTTGTTAATAATATGGTCATAAACCAAGAGCGTTCGCATATTGCTAGTTACTTAGAGCAAAAGTTGGGAGCAGGTCAATCAATTTATGTTTGGGATGATAGTTCTAAGATCTATTTGGAGAGTAAAACTAAATCAGCTTCTCAATTTAGTTCTCCTTTTGTTAACATGCAAAAGAAGAGTCACCAAAAAACGTTAGAAGATGAACTTTTGGAAAATAAGGCTATCTATATTGTTGTTAACAAAAAGAAAAAACTTTCCAAAATAATTCAGAAAGTTTTATCAGCTAGCTATAAAGTGGATAAAAAGATTGATGTAAAAGGCTTTGTCCTTTATCGAAAAAAATAAGACAAAAATCAATATGTTGTGTCTGGTTGAAAAACTTGACACAACATATTGATTTTTTTTCTTGTCATGATATAATAGTCGGGTAAGGAGATTCGACATGATAACACGAGAAGAAAATAATGTTGTTGTTCAACCAGATATTAAAGTGATTAAACGAGATGGTCGTCTTGTTAATTTTGATGCCACTAAAATTTATAGTGCCTTGTTAAAAGCAAGTATGAAAGTGACTCGGATGTCACCACTTGTTGAGGCAAAATTAGAATCAATCTCTGAACGGGTTATTGCTGAAATTATTGAACGCTTCCCAAATAATATTAAAATTTATGAAATTCAAAACATTGTAGAGCATGAATTATTGGCTGCCAATGAGTATGCTATTGCAAAAGAATATATTCATTATCGGACACAGCGTGATTTTGCGCGTTCACAAGCGACTGATATTAATTTTTCAATTGACAAATTGATTAATAAGGATCAAACCGTTGTTAATGAAAATGCTAATAAAGATAGTGAGGTTTTTAACACGCAACGTGATTTGACAGCTGGGATTGTTGGAAAATCTATTGGTTTGAAAATGCTCCCTTCGCATGTTGCCAATGCACACCAAAAGGGTGATATTCACTATCATGACTTAGATTACAGTCCTTATACGCCGATGACTAATTGCTGTTTAATTGATTTTAAAGGGATGTTAGACAATGGATTCAAAATTGGAAATGCTGAGGTTGAAAGCCCTAAATCAATTCAAACAGCGACGGCTCAAATTTCACAAATTATTGCTAATGTAGCTTCAAGCCAGTATGGCGGTTGTACGGCAGATCGTATTGATGAATTTTTAGCACCATATGCAGAACTTAATTTCAAGAAACACATGGCTGATGCCGAAAAATGGGTTATTGAGGACATGCGTGAAAATTATGCCTTTGAGAAAACTCAAAAGGATATTTACGATGCTATGCAGTCCTTGGAATATGAGATTAATACGCTTTTTACCTCCAATGGTCAAACGCCTTTTACCTCTTTAGGTTTTGGTTTGGGGACCTCTTGGTTTGAGCGTGAGATTCAAAAAGCTATTTTGACCATTCGTATTAATGGGCTTGGTAGTGAGCATCGTACCGCTATCTTCCCCAAATTAATCTTTACTGTTAAACGTGGATTGAATTTAGAACCAGATTCACCGAACTATGATATTAAGACTCTGGCTTTGGAATGCGCTACTAAGCGGATGTATCCTGACATGCTATCTTATGATAAGATTATTGCTTTGACCGGATCATTTAAGTCGCCAATGGGCTGTCGTTCTTTCCTTCAAGGATGGAAAGATGAGAATGGTCAGGATGTGACTTCTGGTCGGATGAATCTTGGGGTAGTAACGCTCAATTTACCACGTATTGCTATGGAATCAAATGGTGATATGGACAAGTTCTGGGAACTCTTCAACGAGAGGATGCAAATCAGTAAGGATGCCTTGGTTTACCGTGTAGAGCGTGTCAAGGAAGCAACACCTGCTAATGCTCCGATCCTTTATCAATATGGGGCATTCGGAAAACGTTTAGAAAAAACGGGCAATGTAGATGATCTCTTTAAGAACCGTCGTGCAACGGTCTCTCTTGGTTATATTGGTCTTTATGAAGTTGCTTCTGTCTTTTACGGTGGAAAATGGGAAAACAACGCAGAAGCTAAAGAATTCACTTTGACAATTGTGAAAGAGATGAAGAAGGCTTGTGAGGACTGGTCGGATGAATATGGTTATCATTTCTCTGTCTATTCAACACCATCAGAAAGTTTGACTGATCGTTTTTGTCGACTAGATACGGAAAAATTTGGAATTGTGACGGATATTACCGATAAAGAATACTATACGAATTCTTTCCATTACGATGTGCGTAAGAACCCAACACCTTTTGAAAAGCTTGACTTTGAAAAGGATTATCCGAAAGCCGGAGCTTCAGGTGGCTTTATTCATTATTGTGAGTATCCTGTTTTGCAACAAAATCCAAAAGCGTTAGAGGCAGTATGGGATTATGCTTATGACCGTGTCGGTTATTTGGGAACCAATACGCCAATTGATAAGTGTTACAAGTGCCAATTTGAGGGTGATTTCACACCAACAGAGCGTGGTTTTACTTGTCCAAATTGTGGGAACAATGATCCTAAAACGGTTGATGTAGTGAAACGTACCTGCGGTTATTTGGGAAATCCTCAAGCACGTCCGATGGTTAATGGTCGTCATAAGGAAATTTCTGCACGTGTTAAACACATGAACGGATCAACGATTAAATATCCAGGTCTATAAAAATAAGTCAGAAACGAGCCATCTTTATGGCGGTATGATGCGCTTAAAAGATTGCTTTATGCACAGGCAATCTTTTATTGCTATTCAGGTTGCATGAAGCTGTTTTGAGGGGCTTTAAACACAATGGTGATTAGTTTCAGCCGTCTGGCATCGATGAAACGAACTGATTAGAAGAAAAGAGAGGAACAATGGGAAAATTTCAATTAGATTATAAAGGTATGCAACAAGTGGAGCGTTTTCATGAGAAGCATTCTACTAAAAAGGCAGATAAAAAATCTCGTGTGCAAGAATTAAAGGCACAATTTTTAGAAAAAGCTAAGAATAAGTCAAGTCGTAAATAACTTACTAGGAAAATAAGACTAGCGATGCTTAATTGTTTGTTGGGTTTGTGGGGATAGAAGCTATTTCACAGAAAGCTTATGTGCCTTAGATAACTTAATATTTGTCAACTCGGAAAATAGAGATTCGTCAGTAAGTTTGGACCGCTGTTTGGGTATTCAAAGGTTTACAGTAGTGTTAAGTAATTGTCAAATAAGTGTAAAATGTTGTTGAAAAAATAATATAGATTGATCAGGAGACTTATAGTTCAAATTATTTGATTTCTTTATTCATCCTGTTAGATACTATTTTTAACAGATGATAGACTTTTAAGAGGGGCGTTTCACTATTACTTGGAAGATGGTTTGTTAATTCAGATAATGGTAACCTTAATAACAAAAACGGGTTACTGTTACGGTTTCTATCAGCTTGTAATGGGGCATCAACGTGAAATGATGGCAATTCAGACTATGGATAAGACGTATCATTTGGAAAATTAGATGAGTTAAGTCTGAGGCATCCTTTAGAGGTTAGAGGTTAGAGGTTTTGGGACACGATTTTATACAGAAGGGGTTTTGACACGATCTTTATGTGTATTTTTAGAGCCTGTAAAGAAGACTGTCAACACTGTCAACAAATAGTCAAGTTTATTGAGTCATTGAATCTGTGATCAAATGACTTGTTCCAAAGTATTTTGTGGAGAGTTAGTTGTTAGTTTGAGTTGAGGATTAGGGATTAATATGGAGATAAGACGACCAAATTTAACAGATAAGGAAACCATTTTAGAGATGATTGGAGAGTTTTTAGAGCAGGGGAGTGAGCTAGCTGGTCTTTGGCATTTACAAGATAGTCAGTCTTGTTATGAGGATTGGCTAGATGCTTGTCAATTTCAGGAGATGGGATTAGTTGGGCAAGGTGTTCCTGCCATTCAGTATGTGGCTTTTGATAAAACTGGTCAGGCATTAGGATTTTTGAGTATTCGTTTGCGCTTAAATGATAGTTTGCTCCAAAGGGGTGGGCACATTGGTTATTCTGTTAGACCGAGCCAGCGAGGAAAAGGTTATGCAAAGAAAATGCTCCAATGTGCTCTTGGTGTTGCGATGACCAAAAATATTAGGAGTGTTTTAGTGACTTGTCATGAAAGTAATGTAGCGAGTCGGGCGGTTATTCTAGCCAATGGTGGAATTTTGGAAGATAATCGTGAAGGGACAGAACGATACTGGATTGAACTGTGAAGAGGCGATAAATAATGAAAGAAAAGTGCTGGAATGATCCAAATCCAAAAGAATGGAAGGCCGAAGAATTAAGTCAAGGACGTATTATTGATTATAAGGCTTTTAACTTTGTTGATGGGGAAGGTGTTCGTAATTCCCTTTATGTTTCGGGTTGTCTGTTTCACTGTAAAGGTTGTTATAATGCTGCCACGTGGTCGTTTAAGGCAGGAGTCCCCTATACTCAGGAACTTGAGGAACAGATTATGACCGATCTTGCGCAACCTTATGTTCAAGGGTTAACACTCTTGGGTGGGGAACCTTTTTTGAATACTGGTATTTTAATTCCCTTAATCAGACGTATTCGTCAAGAGTTGCCTGAGAAAGATATTTGGTCTTGGACGGGTTATACATGGGAAGAAATGCTATTAGAAACACCAGACAAGCTAGAAATGTTGTCCTTAATTGATATTCTCGTGGATGGTCGTTTTGATATTAAAAAGAAGAACCTCATGTTGCAGTTTCGAGGTTCTAGTAATCAACGTATTATTGATGTTCAAAAATCTTTAGCAGCTGAGCGAGTGGTGATTTGGGAAAAATTAAATGATGGTGACCATTCTTTTGAACAAGTTAGCCGTGATCATTTAATTTAAGGATATACTTATCAACAGTTCTCTTTTGTGAAAATGAGACCTTAAAACAGGATTTTTGAGACGATATCTTGTGATTTAGTCTCAGAGAAAAGGTTTTCCCCACATTATCCTCACAGTTATCCACAGGTTGTTTATAAGTTAGGGATTTGTGAATAAATTGTAAAAAAAAAGAGGTCTAATCCTCTTTTTTTAAATAGACAAATTCACGGTCGGTTGACAAGCTAGAATCGTAGTAAAAACCGGGAAAGACAAGGGATTTCAAGCTGTCAAGGGTTTGACAATTTTGTTCCATGCAAGCTGTTAGGAAAGCGCCACGAGCTTTTTTAGAGATGGTTGAATGGGTTTTTAGCTGACCCTTCTTTTCTTCCATAAATTTGGGACTTATCCACAGTTTTCGAAGGTCTTTGGTGAAAACATCTTCAAATTCACTTGATAACAAAGAGATAACTTGTGGATGTTCTTGTGCGAAGAGATTATAAGCTGATCTCCAGTAAGCTTTGAGACTTGTGCCATCAAGAGTTATTTTGGTGTGAAAATCATGGCGGTGCTCTGCGATTTTATGATCAGCAGAAATAATACCATAAAAGGATGAACTGATAAAAACTTGTTGATAGAGATAGTTCCGCTCTTGTACAGACAGGTTATGTCGTTTAATATGGCGGTACATGAGACCATTAAAAAGTTGGTAAGCAGGGTAAGCGGAGCTTTGATTCGCTGCCATCTGTTGCCAACGTTGATACTCTTTTAAGGCTGCCTCCTCTTTTATTTGATAGGCTTTGGCTAATTGTTCTACGGTCATTTCTGACATAGTGTTTAAAATCGCTTGGCTTTTTTGTGGAAGTACATGTGGGTAAGATCTAGGAGGAATTGTCATTTCTTTTGCGCTAGGAATTAAAAAGGTTAACATAGCTTTATTGTAATAAAGTCAGTTGCTTTCTGTCAAGAAAGGATTATTGGTTCATTAATTCCTTCTTTATAAAACGATTTTTAGGACAAATTCTATCTTGATTCTCTTGTGATAAAGGAATTTATTTTTTTAAATGCTCTATGTCATTTGAAAATTCTAAGTTCGTTAATGTTGTTTTATAATAGTTAAATTTTTTACAGTTTAATTAAAATGCTATTTATTTTATAAAATATCTTGTGTTCTTGAATTAAATATGATAATATAAACTTAAGTCTGTTTGATGAAGGCAGAAATTCAGGTCAAGTAGGTACATATATGCCTACAATAACACGGTTAATGATGGGGAAACTCAAAGTTAAGAAGAAGAAAGAGTTTTGCAAGGTTATTTTACTTTGCAAGGCTTTTTCTATTGTGACAGGTGTGTGTTCAAAAAGCTTTGTTGCACGTTATCGGTTAACCTAATTGCGATTCTAAGACTTGATTATTGTGAGGTAGCATAGTGATGGTGCAATCGTGGTTCTAAAACCAGCAAAGATGATATTAAGGTGTGTTCATGTCTCGTAAGGGCAATAAATAGCATAGCTAATGGCATGGTGGACTATCCTAGATTATGGCTATTGGAAATTCTGCAAGTTCCTAATGCGCTTGATCAAACCATCGGAGATTATATTTTTACGATAACAAAAAAGGCTTAAAGTAAAAAGGAGTTATTCCTATCTAAGCTAGAATGAGCTCCTTTATATAGTTAATTATCTAACTTTTTAGAGTTGGGTAAGATTCTAGAATACTTGATATTGAGCCTTTTTTTGATTTTTGATACAATGTAAGAGATTATATAAAGAATCCAGTGTTACAGTTCTGCGATTCTAAAATAATAAAAGGAGATATGAATGAAAACTTATCAAGAAGATTTTTACCAAGCTGTTAATGGGAAATGGGCTGAGACTGCTGTGATTCCAGACGATAAGCCTCGTACGGGTGGTTTTTCCGATTTGGCAGATGAGATTGAGGATTTAATGCTTAAAACGACAGATGCTTGGTTAGCTGGAGAAAATATTCCTGATGATGCAATTTTAAAAAATTTTGTCAAATTCCATCGCTTAGTAGCTGACTACGATAAGCGTGATGAAGTCGGTGTGGCTCCTGTTCTTCCTTTGATTGAAGAATACAAAGATTTAGGCTCTTTTGCTGAATTTGCTGCTAAAATGGCTGACTATGAGTTAGCAGGTAAGCCAAATGGTCTCCCGTTTGGTGTGGCACCAGATTTTAGGAATGCCCAATTAAATGTTCTTTGGGCAGAAGCACCGAGCATTCTTTTACCTGATACCACTTATTATGAAGAAGGGCATGAAAAAGCTAAAGATTTGCGTAGTATTTGGCGTCAGTCACAGGAAACACTCTTGCCACAATTTGGTTTTTCAACAAACGACATCAAAGACCTTTTAGATAAGGTTATCGAGTTGGATAAGCAAGTAG
This sequence comes from Streptococcus castoreus DSM 17536, assembly GCF_000425025.1. Lineage (GTDB taxonomy): Bacteria > Bacillota > Bacilli > Lactobacillales > Streptococcaceae > Streptococcus > Streptococcus castoreus. The sequence continues at coordinate 33,157 of NZ_AUKZ01000013.1, forward strand.
CAAACTACGTTTTGTCTCGTGAAGAAAGTTCAGAATACGCTAAATTGTACCATCCTTATGCTTGGGCTGATTTTACCAAACTGGCTCCGGAACTTCCGTTGGATAGCATTTTTAAAGAGATTTTAGGCGAAGTACCTGACAAGGTCATTGTTCCTGAAGAACGTTTTTGGACAGAATTTGCAGCGATCTATTATTCTGAGAAAAATTGGGATTTGTTAAAGGCAAGCTTGATTTTAGAGGCAGCTAATGCTTACAATGCTTATTTAACAGATGATATTCGTGTTCAGTCTGGAACGTATGCGCGTGCTCTTTCTGGTACGCCACAAGCTATGGACAAGAAAAAAGCAGCCTTTTATTTGGCACAAGGTCCATTTAATCAAGCACTTGGTTTATGGTATGCTGGTCAAAAGTGCTCACCAGAAGCTAAGGCGGATGTGGAAAACAAAGTTGCTCGAATGATTGAGGTTTACCAATCGCGGCTTGAGACGGCTGATTGGTTGGCGCCAGCCACTCGTGAGAAAGCTATTACTAAGTTAAATGTCATTACACCCCATATTGGTTATCCAGAAAAACTACCAGAAACCTATGCAAAAAAAGTAGTTGATGAAAGTCTGTCCTTGGTTGAGAATGTTCAAAACCTATCAAAAATTGCAATTGCCCACACTTGGAGCAAATGGAATAAACCAGTTGATCGTAGTGAATGGCACATGCCAGCTCACTTGGTCAATGCTTATTACGACCCGCAACAAAACCAGATTGTTTTTCCAGCAGCTATTTTACAGGCACCCTTTTATTCGTTAGATCAGAGTTCATCAGCTAATTATGGCGGAATTGGTGCCGTTATTGCACATGAAATTTCCCATGCTTTTGATACCAATGGCGCTTCCTTTGATGAGTATGGCAGTTTGAAAGACTGGTGGACACAAGAAGATTATGCAGCTTTTAAAGAGCGGACAGATAAAATTGTGGCTCAGTTTGATGGTTTAGAATCACATGGGGCTAAGGTCAATGGGAAATTGACTGTTTCAGAAAATGTGGCAGATCTTGGTGGTGTCGCTTGCGCTTTAGAAGCAGCACAGTCAGAAGCAGATTTTTCTGCAAGAGAGTTCTTTATCAATTTTGCAACCATTTGGCGTATGAAAGCGCGTGAAGAATACATGCAAATGTTGGCGAGTATTGATGTGCATGCACCAGGGGAATTACGTACAAATGTGATTCTCACCAATTTTGATGCTTTCCATGAGGAATTTGATATTAAAGAAGGTGATGCGATGTGGCGTGCTCCTAAAGATCGTGTGATTATTTGGTAAGGCTTCAAGTTTGTTGTTACATACGCTTTATCGTACAAATAAAAAGAAGCTAGCTTTAAATCGCTAGCTTCTTTTTAGATGTCAATAAGATTTTATAATGTTGGTTAGCAAAGAGAAACAAAAAGATAAACTTTAACATGAAGTTTATCTTTTTGTTTTATTTTATTGGCTTAAAGTCCGTCTCGCTCTATAGGTGCAGTTTATAGACGGCAGTCATGTTTTTTTCTAGATTAGTAAAGAGAATTGGTTACTAGTTGTTAAGAGCAGCAGCCATTGTAGCAGCAACTTCTGATTCGAAGTCGTTAGCTTTTTTCTCGATACCTTCACCAACTTCAAAACGTGCAAAAGCAATGGCTTTAGCGTTTACTGAGTCAAGGTAAGCTTCAACAGTTTTGCTGTCGTCCATGATGTAAACTTGTGCAAGAAGAGTGTAAGCTTGGTCAACTTTAGTGTTGTCAAGCATGAAGCGATCCATTTTACCTGGGATAATTTTGTCCCAGATTTTTTCTGGTTTGCCTTCAGCAGCAAGTTCAGCTTTGATGTCTGCTTCAGCAGCAGTAATCACGTCGTCTGATAATTGAGCTTTTGAACCGTACTTCAAGAATGGAAGAGCTGGTTTGTCAACCATTGCACGTGATTCGTTGTCGAGTTCGATAGCATGGTTTAATTGTGCAAGTTCGTCTTTGATGAATTGTGCATCAAGTTCTGTGTATGAAAGAACAGTTGGTTTCATTGCAGCGATGTGCATTGATACTTGTTTAGCAAGCGTGTCATCGCCACCTTCGATAACTGAGATAACCCCGATACGACCACCGTTGTGTTGGTAAGCACCGAAGTGTTGCTCGTCAGTTTTTTCAATCAAAGCAAAACGACGGAATGAGATTTTTTCTCCGATGGTAGCAGTTGCGTTAACGTAAGCGTCAGCAAGAGTTTCACCAGAAGGCATAACAAGTGCAAGAGCTTCTTCGTTGTTAGCTGGTTTGCCTTCTGCGATTACTTTAGCAGTTGCATTTACCAATTCAACGAATTGTGCGTTTTTAGCAACGAAGTCAGTTTCAGCGTTAACTTCAACAACAGCAGCAACGTTACCATGAACGTAAACGCCAGTTAAACCTTCAGCAGCAACACGGTCAGCCTTTTTAGCTGCTTTAGCCATTCCTTTTTCACGAAGAAGTTCAACGGCTTTATCCATGTCACCATCTGTTTCAACAAGTGCTTTTTTAGCGTCCATAACGCCGGCACCAGATTTTTCACGTAATTCTTTTACAAGCTTAGCTGTAATTTCTGCCATGTGTAGTATCCTCCAAATTATGTTTGTTTTCGTTTAAAAAAACGAGACAGAGCGGTTTGCTTTCTGCCCCGTTTGGTTTTCGATTGTTAAAGACAAGCGAAGTTTGTCACGAGAGTTAGGAACTCTGTGCTAATTAAGCGTTGTCGCCTTCTACAACTTCAACGATTTCTTCGATTGACTCTGCTTGAGTGTCAGCTTCAAAAGCAACGTCTGCATCTTCACCTTGACGACCTTCGATAACAGCGTCAGCCAATTTAGCAGTGATCAATTTAACGGCGCGGATAGCGTCATCGTTAGCTGGGATGATAACATCGATATCATCTGGATCAGCGTTTGTATCAACCATAGCTACAACTGGGATACCAAGTTTTTTAGCTTCTTTAACAGCGATTTGTTCTTTATGTGGGTCAACAACGTACATCACATCTGGGATACGAGGCATATCTTCGATACCGCCCAAGAATTTTTCAAGACGAGCACGTTGTTTGTTAAGAAGTGCAACTTCTTTCTTAGGAAGAACGTCAAATGTTCCTTCTTCTTCCATACGTTTGATTTCTTTCAAACGAGCGATACGTTTTTGAATTGTTCCCCAGTTTGTAAGGGTTCCTCCCAACCAACGGTGGTTGATGAAATATTGACCCGCACGAGTAGCTTCGTCAGCAACTGCTTCAGCAGCTTGTTTTTTAGTGCCAACGAATAAGATAACAGCATCGTTGGCAGCTGCATCACGGATAAATTCGTAAGCTTGGTCAGCTAATTTTACAGTTTGTTGCAAGTCAATAACGTGGATACCGTTACGCTCTGTGAAGATGTATTTAGCCATCTTAGGGTTCCAGCGACGCGTTTGGTGACCAAAGTGAACACCAGCTTCAAGAAGTTGTTTCATTGAAATTACTGCCATGAGTAGTTTCTCCTTAATATAAAATGTTTTTTCCTCTTCTAAACTTCGACTTGCAGGCTAACCTAGCGGCAACAAGCCCACAATTGGTCTAGAATGAGTATTTGTCGCCTAAACGACTTCTCTATCTTACCAAAAAACATGCTTGAAAGCAAGGAAAATCAATTAAAACTCTTTATTGATGGGATAGGTTCAGTGGTTGAGTGATTTAAAGGAGGACTTGCTAAATGTGAAAAAGCGATTTTTGGCAATAGTGCTATTGAGTAAGTTGACGAAAGCTTGTTTCGGAGTTGGATTGAGTCTGGGCATAGAGCAGTCTTAAATGAAAGTAAGTTCTCATGTCAATATAGTGAAGACCATCATTAGGCTTTAGGGTTTGGCATAGAGAAGTAGTGACTGTTTCCTAAAAAAGAAGCTTGGGTACCCCCTAAGCTTCTTTGACAATTATTAGTATTAGGTTTTTATTGACGAATCAGGTAATCAAAAGCACCGATGGCAGCGGTAGCACCAGAACCCATTGAAATAATGATTTGTTTGTAGACAGAATCCGTACAGTCACCGGCAGCAAAGATACCAGGAATGTTGGTTGAACCATGTTTATCAACGATAATTTCACCGCGGTCTGTCAAGTTAACACCGCTGTCTTTGAGCCAAGCAGTATTTGGAACAAGTCCGATTTGGACAAAGATCCCTTCAAGGTCAAGGTGTTTGTCTTTACCACTTTCACGGTCTGTATAGTTAAGACCAGTCACATGGTCATCCCCAACAATATCCTTAGTCGCAACATTTTTGAGAATAGTCATGTTGTCAGTTTTAGCTGCACGGTCTTGAAGCACCTTATCAGCCTTGAGTTCTGGTAAAAATTCTAAAACGTAAACGTGCTTTGCAAGTCCTGCCAAGTCAAGGGCAGCTTCTAAACCAGAGTTACCACCGCCGATAACAGCAACATCTTTTCCTTCAAAGAGAGGTCCATCACAGTGAGGGCAGTAAGTGACCCCTTTGTTGCGGAACTCGTCTTCACCAGGAACATTGATGTTACGCCATTTGGCACCAAGAGCTAAGATGGCTGTTTTAGCTTGTAAGACAGCACCATTGGCAAGGGTTACCTCGATATTTTCTTTTTTCTCAATTGAAGTGGCAAGTTGTGCCTTGATAATATCAACATCATAAGATTTGGTATGGGCTTCAATTTGGCTCATCAATTTTGGTCCTTCTGTATACAGGGTACCAATCATGTTTTCAATGCCGACAGTTTCCATCACCTGCCCACCAAAGGTTTCAGCAAGTAACCCAGTTTTTAAGCCCTTACGGGCAGCATAGATAGCAGCGCTATTTCCAGCAGGTCCTCCACCAATAACTAGAACATCATAAAGCCCTTTATCAGCAAATGCTTCTTCAGAAAGGGGACCAGCGATTTGTTCTAAGAGTTGTTCAATAGTAGCACGACCAGAGGTAAATTCTTCCCCGTCTAAAAAGACTGTTGGGACAGACATAATGCCTTTAGTCTTAACCTCATCTTGGAACATGCCACCTTCTACCATGGTATGTGAAATCTTGTCGTTCAAGACAGACATAATGTTTAAGGCTTGAACAACATCTGGACAGTTATGGCAGGTTAAGCTGACATAAGTTTCAAAATGCAGTGGACGGTCAATGGCTTTAATGCGATCAATGACATCTTGATCTACTTTTGGAGTGCGTCCAGATACTTGCAAGAGAGCAAGAATAAAGGATGTAAATTCGTGACCTAAAGGAAGACCAGCAAAGACAACCCTACTATCGTGACCTTTTTTAGCAACCTTGAAGCTTGGTTGACGGTCTAAGACGGTTTCTTCAACAGAAATACGCTCAGACATTGCAGCAATTTCCTCAACAAAGTCTTTGACTTTTTGAGATTGCTCATCATCACCAAGGTGAGCTTGCAACACAAGGTCAGATTCTAACAAGGCGAGGTACTGTGCAAGTTGTTCTTTAATATCAGGACTTAATGCCATAACGTTTCTCCTTAGGGACTTTTAAATTTTACCTACTAAGTCAAGACTTGGTGTGAGTGTTTCAGCACCTTCTTTCCATTTTGCAGGACAAACTTCACCTGGATGTTTGCGAACGTATTGGGCAGCGTGAATTTTGTCAATCAAGGTGCTAGCATCACGGCCAATTCCGCCAGCGTTAATTTCCATCATTTGAATGATACCATCTGGGTCAATGATAAATGTCCCACGTTGAGCAAGACCATCTTCGCCAAGAACTTCAAAGGCTTGTGAAATAGCGTGCGATGGGTCACCAATCATTGGATAAGTAATAGTTCCCACAACCTCTGAATCATCGTGCCAAGCTTTGTGAACAAAGTGGGTATCTGTTGAAACAGAATAAACCTCAACGCCAAGAGATTTTAGTGTTTCGTACTGTTCTTGGAGATCGCCAAGTTCTGTTGGGCAAACAAATGAGAAGTCTGCTGGGTAGAAACAGAAAATAGACCATTTTCCTTTGACATCTTCACTGGTTACCTTGATAAATTTACCGTTATGATAAGCGTTGGCTGAAAATTCAGCTATTTCTTTTCCGATTAAAGACATGTAATTGTCCTCCTTATTTAAGTTTTTACACCTGTATTATAAAAGAAATACAAAATTATGTCCACTCGGAAAGCCTTGATTTTACTAGGATTTTCCTGTTGTTTTCTGACAATTCAGTGATGAAATAAATTCTATTAATTAAAACTATTCTAAATAACCTCTAAAGATAGTAATGCCGGAGTTTCACTCAAATGTTGTATTCAAAAAATTTAATTTAATTAAATCATTTTCAGCGAGCTTCTTTTATCGCTTTTTAAGTACATTTAAAAATTCAGCTACTTTCTGAGTGAGACATCATTACTGCTCAGATTATCAGAAGGTTTTGTTTTTATCTCTAATTCTAAATAGAAAATGGGTCAAAATATAGCTTTATTGGCTATTAAAGGTGTGTGGTTAAGTAAAAATCGTTCTGTAAATATATCTTGACGGATACCTTGAATTAAGGTAAAATAATCTGTGTCGTGGCGGTATAGCCAAGTGGTAAGGCATGGCTCTGCAAAAGCTTGATCGTCGGTTCAAATCCGTCTACCGCCTTTTAGTACCTGAATAAACCGAATGAAAAGCCTGTAAAAACAGGCTTTTTTGCTATGTGACTTTCAGTCCGTTTCGCTCCGTAGATGCGAAACAAATAAACCGCCCGCTAGACGAGTGGTCATGATTTATCGGATGATTGGACAGCGAAAAAGCAAAAGACCAGATCAACCTTTTCATATTTAAGATTGACAGGGCTTTCAAATCGTGTTACACTAAGCAAGTAAATTAGTTTATGAGTTAGTATTTGTGTTTTAACATCTTTATTTCTCTCTATTTTTACAATTTTTACAGAAAGGAAGGAGATGCACATGGCACAAGGTACAGTTAAATGGTTTAACGCTGAAAAAGGTTTTGGTTTTATTTCAACTGAAAACGGTCAAGACGTTTTTGCGCATTTTTCAGCAATTCAATCTGATGGTTTTAAGTCATTGGAAGAAGGTCAAAAAGTGGCATTTGATGTCGAAGAAGGTCAACGTGGCCCTCAAGCAGTCAATATCACTAAATTATCTTAATGAGATAACATGAGGTAAAGGTAGGCGCTTTGATTGGTGTCTGCCTTTTTAGGTGCAGAGAAGTTTTTAATGATTAAGATTTGCTTTTAAGGTCTTTTATTTGTTATAATAATAGTCAGTTTTAGTCAAAATGCTTGATTTAATCAAACTAAAAAACTGAAGAGGGTTCATGAGTAAAGGAGTGACTGCATGCCAACAAAAAATACTTCAGACAGCATTGAAGAATACATCAAAGAATTATTAGCACAATCAGGGATTGCAGAAATTAAGCGTTCAATGCTAGCAGACTCTTTTCAAGTCGTTCCAAGCCAGATTAACTATGTGATTAAAACCCGCTTTACAGAAAGTAGAGGCTATGAGGTGGAAAGCAAGCGTGGTGGTGGAGGCTATATTCGCATTGCCAAGGTACATTTTTCAGACAAGCACCATCTGATTGGTAATTTAATGGCATCTATTGGTGAACACCTTAATGAACAAGTATTTACAGATTCGGTTCAATTACTGTTTGATGAACACTTACTGACAGAGCGTGAGGGAAATATTATTTTAGCCATGGCGACTGATGATGTGTTGGGACCTAATGGACCAACCATTCGTGCGCGCATGCTTTACCGTTTATTACAACGAATTGATAGAAAGGGAAGCAATTAATGACGACTTATTCATTAAAGATGCAAGAGATTTTTCAGCAGGCACAATTTCAAGCTGCTCGCTTTGATAGTGGTCATCTAGAAACATGGCATATTTTATTAGCTATGGCAGCTGTCGACCATTCTTTGGCAAACTTGGTATTAAGTGAGTTTGAGGCAAAAATCGCAGTGGAGGAATATGAAGCTGCGGCTATTTTAGCGATGGGAAAAAGTCCGAAGGACCAACGATCTGATGTTGACTTTAAACCACAATCGAAAACGTTAACAGAACTATTAACCTTTGCAGAAGCTATTCGTCAGGTTACAAAAGCTCCGGAAGTTGGTTCGGAGCATGTGCTTTTTGCTATTTTGCTTAATCCAGATATTATGGCTAGCCGTCTATTGGAGATGGCAGGTTACAAGATTAAAGATACAGGTAAGGGGGATCTTCGTCTCGCTGATTTACGGAAGGTTATTGAGGTACATGCAGGTTACAGTAAGGAAACCATTAAGGCAATTCATGACTTGCGTAAACCTAAAAAAATCAAAACACAAGGAACTTTTTCAGACATGATGAAGCCACCAAGTACAGCTGGAGATCTGTCAGATTTCACGAGAGATTTGACAGAAATGGCAAAACAGGGGCTTTTAGAGCCAGTCATTGGTCGTGAAAAAGAAGTGTCGCGTATGGTTCAGGTACTTAGCCGTAAGACCAAGAATAATCCTGTTTTGGTAGGGGACGCAGGGGTCGGTAAAACAGCTCTTGCTTATGGGCTTGCTCAGCGTATTGTGAATGGAGCCATTCCTTACGAACTTCGAGAGATGCGTGTTTTGGAACTAGACATGATGAGTGTGGTTGCAGGGACTCGTTTTCGTGGTGATTTTGAAGAGCGCATGAACCAAATTATTGATGATATCGAAGCTGATGGGAAGATCATTCTCTTTGTTGATGAGTTGCATACCATTATGGGGTCAGGTAGTGGTATTGATAGCACGCTAGATGCGGCTAATATTTTAAAACCTGCCTTGTCACGCGGTACTCTCCACATGGTGGGAGCAACAACCCAAGAAGAATACCAAAAACACATTGAAAAAGATGCTGCCCTTTCTCGTCGCTTTGCTAAAGTGTTAATCGAAGAACCAAATGTAGAAGATGCTTACCAGATCTTACAAGGTTTGAAAACTTCTTATGAGGCTTACCATAATGTTATTATTTCGGATCAAGTTGTTCAGACTACTGTCAAAATGGCACACCGCTATTTAACCAGTAAACATCTACCCGATTCAGCTATTGATTTATTAGATGAAGCCAGTGCTAGGGTTCAAAGTATGATTAAAAAATCCAATCCAGAAACGATAACACCTTTAGATCAGGCACTTCTTGATGGTGATACGAAAAAAGTCTCACGTCTTTTAGCGAAAGAAAGCAAGGGGCAAATGAGAAAACCAACACCGGTGACCGAAACGGATATTATGGCAACTTTGAGCAAACTGTCAGGTATTCCGCTAGAAAAATTGAGTCAGACAGATAGTAAAAAATACCTCAATTTAGAAAAAGAATTGCATAGGCGCGTGATTGGGCAAGAGAACGCTGTTTCAGCTATTTCAAGAGCAATTCGCCGTAATCAGTCAGGAATTCGGACAGGTAAGCGTCCAATTGGTTCTTTCATGTTTCTTGGACCAACTGGTGTTGGTAAAACAGAATTAGCCAAAGCATTGGCAGAAGTTCTTTTTGATGATGATTCAGCTCTGATTCGTTTTGACATGTCAGAATACATGGAAAAATTTGCGGTCTCTCGTCTCAATGGTGCTCCTCCAGGCTATGTCGGTTATGATGAGGGTGGCGAGTTAACAGAAAAAGTGAGAAATAAGCCTTATTCTGTCCTCCTTTTTGATGAGGTTGAAAAAGCCCATCCGGATATTTTCAATGTGCTTCTTCAAGTGCTTGATGATGGAATGCTAACAGACAGTCGTGGTCGTAAAGTTGATTTTTCAAACACCATTATTATCATGACCAGCAACCTTGGGGCAACAGCCCTGCGTGACGATAAGACGGTTGGTTTTGGTGTCAAAGGTATCAACCATGATCATCAAGCCATGGAAAAACGTATTTTAGAAGAATTGAAAAAGACCTATCGTCCTGAATTTATTAACCGGATTGATGAAAAAGTTGTCTTTCATAGTCTGACCCAAGAGAACATGCGAGAAGTGGTGAAAATTATGGTGCAGCCATTGGTGGCTACTCTTGCGGAGAAAGGTATTACCCTCAAATTCCAACCTCTAGCTCTAAAACAGCTAGCCGAAGCTGGCTATGATGTGGAGATGGGGGCTCGCCCGTTGCGTCGTACCTTGCAAACAGAAGTAGAGGACAAGTTATCAGAGCTTATTCTGTCAGGTGACTTAACAAGTGGTCATACCTTGAAAATTGGAGTTTCTCATGGTAAATTAAGTTTTCATATTGCTTAAGATTTGTGTGTTTTAAATCGACCTATTGTGATTGTTTGTTAAAGAGTTTATTTAAAAAAATAGACTCTTTTTCTTGACTATTTTTGACCAAGTGATAAAATAGTAACCAGAGTTAGCACTCGGTGTATTTGAGTGCTAAATGTTACTTTAAATGTTATTTATTGGAGGTAGTGTTTATGTTAAAACCTTTGGGAGACCGTGTGGTCTTGAAATTTGAAGCTGAAAAAGAACAAACCGTTGGTGGATTTGTTTTAGCAGCTAATCACAAAGAAACGACTCAACTAGGGACCGTTGTAGCTGTCAGTGAAACAGGTATTCGTACACTTACAGGAGACATCGTGTCGCCAAATGTAACTGTTGGTGACAAGGTTTTAGTTGAAGCTGGTGCCGGCTTAGAGGTTAAAGATGATGACGAAACTTTCGTCATTCTTCGTGAAGCAGATATCTTAGCGATTGTAGAGTAAAAAATATTAGAAAGGGAAACCCGTCTTGTCATTATTAAAATAGAGTGTTTTTCTAGTGGCTAGTCTCACGCAGAAGGCTTTTAATATTACAGGTGGGTTTGGTAGCATAATAATGAGTAAAGAGATTAAATTTTCAGCAGATGCTCGTGCAGCTATGGTGCGCGGTGTTGATATATTGGCAGACACTGTTAAAGTAACGCTTGGTCCTAAAGGTCGCAATGTTGTTCTTGAAAAAGCGTTTGGCTCCCCCTTAATTACAAATGATGGGGTTACCATTGCAAAAGAAATTGAATTAGAAGATCATTTTGAGAATATGGGTGCAAAATTGGTATCGGAAGTTGCTTCTAAAACCAATGATATTGCTGGTGACGGTACAACAACAGCAACGGTCTTGACTCAGGCTATAGTTCGCGAAGGTCTCAAAAATGTCACTGCAGGAGCTAACCCAATTGGGATTCGTCGAGGAATTGAAAAAGCAACCGCTACAGCAGTGGAAGCTCTAAAGGATATTGCACAACCTGTTTCTGGCAAAGAAGCTATTGCTCAAGTTGCTGCGGTGTCATCTCGTTCTGAAAAAGTTGGTGAGTATATCTCTGAAGCTATGGAACGTGTTGGCAATGATGGTGTGATTACTATCGAAGAGTCACGTGGTATGGAAACAGAACTTGAAGTCGTTGAAGGTATGCAATTTGACCGTGGTTACTTATCGCAATACATGGTAACAGACAATGAGAAAATGGTGGCTGATTTAGAAAACCCATTTATCTTGATTACCGATAAAAAGATTTCAAATATCCAAGAGATTTTGCCATTGCTTGAGGAGGTTCTCAAGACCAATCGTCCATTGTTGATGATTGCAGATGACGTTGATGGTGAAGCGTTGCCTACCCTTGTTTTGAATAAAATTCGTGGTACCTTTAACGTTGTTGCTGTAAAAGCGCCAGGATTTGGTGATCGTCGTAAGGCCATGCTTGAAGATATTGCGATCTTGACAGGTGGTACTGTCATTACTGAAGACCTTGGTCTTGAATTGAAAGATGCAACAATGGCAGCTCTTGGTCAAGCAGCTAAAGTTACCGTTGATAAAGACAGTACTGTTATCGTTGAGGGTGCAGGACATTCAGAAGCGATTTCAAGCCGTGTGAATTTGATTAAGTCACAACTTGACACAACAACTTCTGAATTTGATCGTGAGAAACTACAAGAACGTCTTGCTAAATTGGCAGGTGGTGTAGCTGTCATTAAGGTTGGTGCAGCAACTGAAACAGCTCTTAAAGAAATGAAGCTGCGCATTGAAGATGCCTTAAATGCAACGCGTGCGGCGGTTGAAGAAGGGATTGTTGCTGGTGGTGGAACAGCACTTACAGCAGTTATTGAAAAAGTGGCAGCTCTTGATCTTGAGGGTGATGATGCTACTGGTCGTAATATTGTTTTACGTGCTTTAGAAGAACCTGTGCGTCAAATTGCTCTCAATGCTGGTTATGAAGGGTCAGTGATTATTGATAAATTAAAAAATAATCCTACTGGCATAGGCTTTAATGCGGCAACTGGTGAATGGGTGGATATGATTGCTACAGGAATCATTGATCCTGTTAAGGTAACACGTTCAGCTCTTCAAAATGCTGCTTCTGTGGCTAGTCTTATCTTAACAACCGAAGCCGTTGTTGCTAACAAACCAGAACTAACATCATCAGCACCTGCAATGCCAGCAGGAATGGATCCAGGGATGATGGGTGGTTTCTAAGCTTTAATTGTCAAACTTAGACGTGCAGCGAGTGTATTCAGACTGGTTTGGTTGAGTATGCGTTGACTCAAAATAACTAAAAAAGGTAGTCTTGACCAATGGCAAGACTACCTTTTTAAGGCGTTCCTAGAAATAAGAGATTATCCTTTAAACTTGTCGAAGGATGGCTTATTGTAGGAAATACGAGATTTATGAAAAAGAAAAAGTTTAGGATGAGGATAGTATATGCCATCTTCCTTAAATAAATCTTAATCATATAAATGGGTAACGGTTTTAATGACACGTTTTTCACTTTCTGACCAGTGATGGATGCGCTCAAAGGATCCCTTACGCCAATAAAGTGGTAGTCGTTGCCTAATATCTTCTTGCATATCCAGACAATCTAACTCACTGATGGCATGCCATTTTGGTAAGCCTTCACGAGAGTCTGTCAATAATTCTCCCTCAAAAGCTTCGCAGAGAAAATCGTAGTAAACATAGCGTTCTGGTTTATCAGGATTGGTGAAACCAGAAATGCCTTTTAATTTTAGATTTAACGCAGTTAAGCCTGTTTCTTCTTTTAATTCTCGCACTGCTGCTTCAAAAAAAGATTCGGAAATCTCTACCTTACCACCGGGCTGAATCCAGCCAGAGAAGTTATCATGTTGACGATCAAGGAGAAGAATCTGTTCCCCATCTTTAACACAAATATTGACCCAATTTTTGATTGATTCCATCTGTTTTTCCTCCCTGATTAGTTTAGCAGATACAATTCCAAAAAAGAAGAGTTATTGGATTAAGTTTTATTTAAGTCTTTTTAGTTATACTGGAGACAATCCTAGATAGAGTAAGTTTTTTAGTTTGATATGGTAATTGCTTTTTGGCTTTTATCATCTAGTTCCGGCTATAACTTATTCATCCCCTCCTACTAAATAAGGTCTCGCTAATGCGAGATCTTATTTTTGATGATTAGAAAATAAGATAGAGAATACATTTGCTTTAGGTGCTTGTTACTGATGGGAGTTTATTAGAGCAAATTTTGCTAAAGGGGAAGAAAAGCATTTTTGTTGTAACCATCATGTTTTAACAATGGTAGCCAAAAACGGGTTTAGACTTGCTCTTGGTGCTTTCTCTGATTTCCTTTAGGCTTAAATAGACTAAATGTGATTCAGTTGATTATGTGGTCCTCATTTTTTGCTTGTTTTTTTGGTTTTAGGGCTTTCCTTAACAAGTTTTGCTTCAATAGCTTTCAAGCGTTTAAAGGTTTTTTCTGCTCGAGCCATGGAGAGTGCGTCTGCTTTTTCTTGAGCAGCAACGGGATTTGTTTGAACGAGTTGGCTAAGTTCCTTATTGGTTTTATCTTGCTCAGACATCCATGTTTTTTCCAAGCGTTTTATCTCATCAATGACCTTGGTACCAAACTGTTTCGGGTTAGCAGCTACAAGATCGTTAATACGAGAAACTGTCCAATACCAAGATTTACTATTGTATTTAGTGCTTTTTTCTTGGTAGGCGTCATAGGTTTTACTGATATTGCCGAGGTATGGTAAATAAGGTGCATTGCGAGGGCTACCGACAGAAAGCCATATAACACCGCCCCCTAGTTCAGAAGGGATTTCTTTTTTCAGTTGGAAAATATGAGCTTCCATAACGTTTGGGTTGGAAATTGGATAGGCATAGCCTTTAACCGCTTTTTTTGATTTTGGCTTGCCTTTACCATCTAATTCCATTTGGTCAAGTGGTTTGAGATTAAGTCCTTCAAAACGATTACGTTGTAATGCCATGGCATCTGCCAAGCTAAATTTCTTGTCAGTACTTTGAAGCAATTCGTAGTTTTTATCTTTATAAGTAACTTTTGAATCTGGGTCAAGAGACTTGATACCTGAGAAGGAGCGTGAGCGATTGGCATCACTCAGTGGTGGATTGTAAGATTGAGCAATATGGAATTTACCGTTTACTTCTGTGTAGGATTTGGCTTTTTTAGCAACCTTTTCTACATCAGCTGATGCAATCGTATTTTCCTTATCGTTCAAATTAACGTGACCTAGATAGAAGGTATTTGGAAAAACAGCAAACTTATCATTTGGGAATTTAATGGCAACATATTGGTGACCAGAGAGAATTTCCATATACCAAAGACCGTCTTTATCAGCTAGTGTGACAATATTGCCTTCAGCCGCTCCTTTTTCGGTAACGATTTTGGCAATCAATTCAATCCCTTCACGGGCTGTTTTGACACTTGGTAAAATAACACTGGTCATAGATGATTCAGCTAAGCCATTTTTAACGTAAGGGTCGATTTTTTTGATGGCATCATTGGCTGAAGCTGAAACGGTTGCAGACATGGACACTCCGTGCTCGTTAAATCCTGCTTCATCATAAACCCCATCTTTTGGAGTGACATCAGGGACAGCCGTATATTTGTAAGAATGTGCAGGAAGGGGATACTCAAAGCCGTTTGCCTGATCTTTCCACATGTCTCCAGCTTTATTGTCCTTGGCAGGTCTAACCACAAATGTTTTATTATGGTTTGGTTCAAGATCTTCTGTTCGACCGTAAATGATTGAACCATCCGTTGTTAAGTCTTTACCAATGATAAAACCAGTACAAGCGTAACTAACAGTTTGGAATAAAAATGCAGTTAGAACGCTCAAGAGTCCGAGAGTCATCTTTTTGTTTTTCATGCGAAACCTCCTTGATTTTGATAACGCTTTCAAAAACATTATAAAACGGCTCTTTTTAAAATTCAAGCCTTTTCTTGAGCAGTTAAAAATTGTTAGTTATCTAAATATTGCGAGAATTCACAAGGAATTTCAAAGAAGCTATATTAGATGTCAACATCGAAAAAGCCGCTTTTAGATAGACAAGTCAAAACTTTATGGTTTTAAAAAGCTTTTGCATTTTGTGGTATAATGGAAAATGCATAGAAATAGAAAGAAAAGAGACCATGATAGCAAACCTTTTTCATAACAGACGCTTTAAAATTACGATGACCATTTTTGGAAGCCTAGTCCTATTATTTCTGATTTTTGGTGCCTTTCATTATTCAAAAGGGAATCGGATAAATGCCTACCTTCAAGCCAGGGCGGCACCATCAGGCAGCGTTTTTGAGAATATCAAGGAGTACCTCGTCTGGGCGGATACTAACGAACAAATGACCAATGATGATGCAAAATACACTAATTTTACGAGGTTTTCTAAGAGTGATTTAGCAATTAAACGACAAGATCTCAAGGCAGCAAACAGTGACAGTGCTGTTTATGTTAAGTCAGTTGGCCGCCGTTTTTGGATTTTTCCTGACTACCGGATTGCGATTAAACCAATGGCATTGACCATAAGGACAAATGTCCCTAATGTAGACGTCCTTTTAAATGATAAAAAAGTCACTGTCTCTAATTCGGAAGATTTTTCAGTTAAGCTTGAGAGGTTACCCACCGCAGACTATACTGCTAGTATTAATGGTTACCATAATGAGCGTAAAATTAATGTAAAAAAAACTTTTGATGGGACGCATAGCGTTCTTGATTTAAGTGTTACTTTTAAGAATTTTTCAGTGACAAGTAATGTTAAAGAAGGCGAACTCTATTTTGACGAAAACCGTGTCGGTACGCTAAGAGAGGGGAAATTCCAAGTTGATCATTACCCAGTAACCGATACAGCACAAGCCTATATCAAAAAAACATTCCCAGATGGCGATCTAAAGTCAAGCAAACATCCTCTAGTAGAAGTAGCAGAAGGCTCCAACTTAGAGATTATGGTGAGTAACCTTTTAAATGAGGAAAAAGCAGGGCAGCTATTGGTGTCCGCATTTGATCAATTGATGGGCTTTTTAAACACTGGTCAGGATTCTACAACTTTAGGAAATGTTTTTGAAGCGGGTGCTAACAATGATTTTTACAAGGGGCTGAAAGAATCCATTAAGTCAAAATTCCAAACGGATACCCGAAAAGCCACTAGTCTGAATATTCCTTCGATTCTCCTAAATAAGATGACACAGATTGGCAAGACATCTTATCTCTTAGATTTTTCAGCGATCTATGAGTTTGTCTACGATAAATCAACAGACCCTGCCAAACAAACTTCGGGCTATATCCGTCAAGAATTGACCGGAAAAATGACCTTAAAAAAGGTTGGTGCCCATTATCTAGTTAGTCAGACGGGATCTAAAAACATTACTGTTACTAATGAAACAAATCACGTCAAAGGGCCCTCGATTTTTCCAGAAAGCTTACTAGGAACATGGACGGGACAAAAGGAGGCTTTTTCGGTTAGTATGACTTTGGCGAAAGATGGTACTATTACCACGAAGTTTGATTTTAAAGATGGTAGGCGCGCGAATGAAACGAAAACGGCTAAAATCACTAAGGTTCAAGAGAAAGGGAATGGTCTTTTCCTTTATACACCAGACCCAAGTAGCGATATAGGTGCTTTGATACCAGGGGCTGGACTAGGCGGTGTTAATGTCAAGTATGCCTATGGATTTCGGGTAAATGGCAATACGGCTAGTCCGATTGTTTGGCAGGCGGCTTCAAATAGTGCATTTGACTATAGCAAACCTATGGTGGGCATGACCTTAACCAAACAATAAAACACCAGTCAGAAAGCGAGATTTGCCCTTGGTTGAATCCCGATCGTCCGAGTTAGGCAATTCATTTATTTGATAAATCAAAAAGGCTAAGGGAAAATGATCATTGCCCCTTGGCCTTTATTTGGTTTAATGCTTTTTCAAAACTATCTGAGGTAGCTTTGATACAAATGGTTTGTTGAGTTAAGGGATGTACAAATTGTAATTGGTGCGCATGGAGCATCAGACGGCTACATTCTTTCTTACCCTTGGCATAAAGCGGATCACCGAGCAAAGGGTGTCCATGATGTGCCAAATGCACCCTGATCTGATGGGTGCGTCCTGTCTCAAGACAACAATTCACTAAGCAAGCCCTCTCACCAAACTGTTTCAAAGGTTTAACTCTTGTCAGAGCCCTTTGACCGTTTTTCGGATCAACCGTACGTTGTCTGCGGTCATGGCGATGGCGACCAATGGGATCACGATAAATCATTTCCTTAGCGGAAAATGTTCCCTGAACCAAAGCCCAATAGTCCCTACGAATCTCACGTTTTTCTAACAGATGGTTAAGTATCGGCAGGATAAAAGGTGTTTTTGCAAAAAGAATAACTCCGCTAGTCTCCATGTCTAAACGATGCACCACGTAACAGGTGCGCCCAGCATAAGCTGAGACATGATTCAATAGTGCCAGTTCTGTCGGCTCATTGCCATGGGTCTTCATACCTTCGGGCTTGTTGACAATGATTAAATGGTCATCATCATAGAGACAATCAACCTGATCTGCTTGTCCCATTATGATAGTTTTATTGGGATAATCCTCATCATCAAAGGATAGATCAATCTGATCTCCTTTTTTGACAAGGCTTTGCCAATTAATCCTCTCTCCGTTAACTAAAACGTGTTTCTTGGTGCGTAACCAATGCCTCGTTTTTCGAGGGATGTGTAATTTTTCTTCCAAAAGTTCTTTGACTGTCAGGTCCTTATAGGGATTTTGCAGAGTGACAGTGAACCCATTTTTCGATTTACTGACGGTCTTCATGGAGCCACTCATGGTATTTTTCAATAAGATTGATTGCCATTTGTGTCGCAAGGGCTGCAGAAAATGCCTCGGTTCCCTCACGCTCGTCGTTGGCGATTTCAAGGCGGGTTTCATCATAGATGGCTTTTAGGCTTTCAGCTGATAAGGTTTCTTTAAAGGCTTGGAATCTCTTCATAATCATTTCCTGTCTTTCATTTAATTACTTATTTTCTATAGTGCTATTATAATGTTTTAAAATTTATACGCAATCACGTTATCCTAAAACGTTGATATTAGAGCGTTTTAGATTTTTTATTTTGTCCAAAAAAGCAATAAAAATCACTAAAAGTAATATTTGGTCGGGGAGTAGGTCGGGGATTATTTGATACTGCGCATGAACGTTTCTGTAACGCTACTAACAACTTCATCCTTGATATGTGTGTATTTATTCGTCATATAATTTGTAGAATGACCAAGCGCTGCCGCCATGTGCTCAACGGGTACGCCAGCTATCTGTCCTTGTGTGGCAAAAAAGTGTCTCATCATATGTGGAGTAAAACGAACCTTGCATTTTTCGTTTACTTT
>NZ_AUKZ01000014.1 GCF_000425025.1 Streptococcus castoreus DSM 17536
TTGTAGTAAATGGAAGCTACAAGCCTTGTTAGCCACCAGCTTAGCTGGTGGTTTTCTTGTTTTCCTCTTCGAGAAAAACTGGCTCGAAGCCATAAAAAGAAAACCCGGCAAGCCGGGTTTTGAGACTGATCTTACAATCAGTCAATCTGATATCCAAACAAAGATAACTAGAATAATCACCTCGTGTACCAAGTCATCACATCAAAACTATTACTTGTTTATGGAGAGAGAAAATAATAGTTTGATGAAATTGGGGATTGACCACTTGATAAACTGATGATTTCATAGCTCTTCATTTATACCGTTATTATAACGAAAAGCTGCCAAATATGTTCGTTATTTCCTAGAATGTCAATTTTTCATCCTAAAATGTTATCGCTTTTTATTCCGTTTAACGAATGGACTCCCATTTTTCAAAAAGACCTTTTATTTTTAAGCGTGACACCATACAAGAATCACCATTGTCAAAATAAAGTAGCTTCTTTGTCTTATCAATACGAACCACCTTCTCCAAATTGACCAAATAAGACCTGTGACATAAAAAGAGTCTGGGTGCCTCTGCTTGTATTTCAGATAACTTGCCGTAAAATTCTAATCTTTCCGTCCGAGTCCATAAACAAACCTTATGAGGAGTGGTTGCGGTCGCAAAATAAAGAATGTCTTTATAGGGCAGTTTGAGTCTTGTCTGAGGGGTTTCAAACAAAAACATGTCTTCTGACTCTCGACTAGACATCATTGCATAAGTGTAGCGAATGCATTCTTCAATTTGTTCCTTGAACTGACATTGATCCACCGCCTTATCAATAAAATCCAAAGCAGACACTTTATACTTAAATGAAATCGGGGCAAATTCAGAATGGGTAGTTACAAAAACAATGACAGCATTAGGATCTTTCTGACGAATATTTGCTGCTACTTCTAATCCACCACGAGCTTTATCGCCAATCTCAATATCCAAAAAATAAAGCTGATGATCCCCTCTTTCATGAATGTTCTCAACTAATTTTTGAGGATTTGAAAACACATCTAGTTGGTTACAAGGAATTTTGCTGTCTTTCAAAATGCGAATGACCACAGATTCAATTCGCGTTTGCTGCATAAAATCATCTTCAAGAATAAAAATATTTATCATGCCTTATCTCATTTCTAACAGTTGTCTCAACCGATAATGATCGCTCTTTGTCGAAATTGTTATTTGGGGATAATTATTTAATACCGTAAAAAAGCGAGACAGACTCCTTTGTTGAGTATCAAATAACCTTGTCATATCAATACGATTCGTTTTCGTGCTATTTTCAATAATAAAAATTTGGTTGCCATCCTGTTTAAAGTAGGCTATGGATAAAAAAGGCCTACGACTCCCTTTTGCTGTCTCAATAGCATGATCCATCAATCCCGTAAACAGCACAATGACATCTAGTAACTTAATCGGCAAATCGTCAATAACATCTGGAATTTCTATGTAAAGATCAATGCCATGGCTCTGAGCTTCCAACAATTTTGATGTCAGCACACTGCGAACAACCGTCTCTTTGATATTATCCAAAGAAGTCATTTCCCCATTCGCATGTATCATCGCATTGGCAGATTGTTGAATTACCGTCTGATAGACTTTGGTAATTAGAAGCAAATCCCCGCTATCAATGCTATCTTTTAAGCTAATTAGAATATTTTCAGAATCATGTTTGACGGTTTGAATTTCCCTGTAGAGTTGTTCAATAGAACTGTTGTAATTTTCAAGATAAGCAATCCGTTCGTTCTGTGCCTGCGCCAATCTTTGTGATAATTGATCTTTGGCAAAGCGATCCAATTTAACAATAATCCCTATCAAAATTGCTAGATAGATAATAATCAAAATAGAGCGATATCGAAAATAGAGGATCAAAAAATTGCTCTGCACCGTCACCAAAAAATGCACAAAGAAATAATAAGAAAACATGGCTGTATTCATCCAGAAAATCCAATTTTTCATCTTATCCTCACCGATAAATTTAAGGAGAGTAAGGTCAATACTAAAAATATGACTAAATAGGTAAAAAGCCGGTAGAACAAAAAGATAACACAATTCTAAAAGCCTAATATTATTGTTAATCTGGCTAATACTAACCCCCATAACCGCTGGCAAAAAGAAAGAACCAATGACTCGAAACAGTAATTCCACAATCATGATGGCAAAAAAACCATTAAAAATGTGTTCAAATAATTTCCTTTGAGGTGCAAAAACTAAACTCACTAAAATAAAAAACAGTTGGTCAATCAAGATAACATTGTCAACTATTAGATTAGCAATGATAAAAAGGAGTCCAACTAAACCTAACTGCTTCCAATTAAGCTTAATACCAGATGATTTTGAAAAAATTACCCAACTGTCAATAAAAATTGTAGCATAGAAACAAAACATCTCATCTATCAAAATAACCTAGCTCCTCTCTATCCTTGGAATTGTCAAGATTTGACTAAACTGACTGCAAGAGCTTTTTGTTCGTAAGGACATTTGGGGGTATTTTTGAAGAATCCTTTGAGCGTTTGCCAAACCAATACCACGTCCGGCTCCCTTTGAAGAGTAACCTTCTTCAAAAACCTTATTAATGGCAACCTTTTCTTTTGTCGTATTAGTTACCACAAACACTTGTTGGTCATCAAGTAAAAAATAGGCTATGGACACGCACGGAAAACTGGCTTCCAAAGCCGCTTCAATAGCATTATCACAGAAAATAGAAATCAACAAGAGCAAATCCAATTCTGGAATAGGGGTTTCAGCAATAAGATCAGGAATTTCTAAATTTACCGTAATACCGGACTTCTCGGCGCTGATAATCTTTGCCGAAAGGAGACTTTTAATGGACGACATCGTAATGTTCCCTAACTTTGAAATATTATAATGCTTGTCGTCCCAATAATCATTGGCTTCATGTACGGTTTGGGCATAGATAGCTTGAATCTGACTGACAGATCCTTCCCTTATCACCTGACCTAAATGCTCTAAACGACTGAGGTAGTCGATTTGAAATCCCCTAATATCCTTATATAGTTTTTCAAGATGTTTCCCATAGGTTTCAAGATTGGCAATATAAGCCTGTTGTTCCCTTTTTAACTCATTCTTGAGATGTTCCTTTGACCAACGATTAAAATAGGACAAAAGATAAATCAAGAGGAGCATCAAAAACAGAAACAGCAATTTATAAGATGCGGGAACCAGCATGGAATGCTTAAAATGGCGAAAAGAATCTGTAAATCCCAAAATCAGAACAACATCAATATCGTAGGCTACAATGAAAATAAGTAGAATTTTATAAAAATTTTGCGATCTTACTGAATGATCCGCTCTAAAAATGCTCTTGTAATCTTTGCCTACCAAATAATTAATAATGGCAAAACTAGGCAGAATCATAAGATAAACTGTCAAATCTACAATAACATGATTAACATAAAGCCCATTAGATAAAAACATATAGGGAATGATAATCAGCACAATAAAGCGTGACAACAGATCAATAAAAACACTTGGGGCAAAAGCTAAAAACAGTGACTTTAACGATAAAATCGGATAACTTTCTTGTTTTAAAATAAAAAGGAAGAGAAATGGATCAATTAAAAGTGGTGATAGATAAGGGATTTGATTGAAAAACAAGGCTAACACCAACAAGAATACCTGTTTCAAAACAGGTAGTTTAACATCTGATAGAAAAGAGAAAATGCTAATTTCTGTCACATAGTAGACAATAATTGATAAAAATAAAAAGATGCTATCACTATTTACCATCATTCTTCCTTTCCAATTCTAATCGTTTAGCATATTTTCTGCTAATAGCTGCCTTGTCGCTTGATTATCAATCATTTGTTCAATATAAAAATATGATATTCTCATTAAATGAGAGTCTCAACAACTCCTAACAATACCATTAAACGGCAAAAATAAGTGACTAAATTATTGATCAAGAAAAGTAACGACACATAACATTAAAGAAATATTATACAATAATTACTCCGATAAAACCATCTCTACGATCCAAAATAAAAGAAAGTTGTTAAATTGTTATTGACACTAATGGCAGGAGTCATCTTGAAAAGACCAGATAAAAAGAAAAAGAGGTGTCGTAAAAAACCTCTTAGAATGTGTGCCATTCCGCTCCTTCATTCCTCTTTGAAAAAAAGGTTACGTTAACTCCCATCTCAATCCTAAAAACAATTAAAAACTGAGCACTTTAGACCCAGTCTTTAATTATCCTTTTTGATGCTTTCATTCAATCTTACCAAAATTAGAACGTAAGAAAATCAAAGCATCTTGTTAATATGCGCAATTGATTTCTCACGGCCAAGCAAGTAAATGGTATTTGGCAATTCTGGACCATGCATTTCACCTGAAACGGCAATACGGATTGGCATAAAGAGATTTTTCCCTTTGATACCTGTTTCCTTTTGAACAGCCTTGATTTGTGGGAAAATGTTTTCTGGATTGAAATCTTCGTCTGACATGGCTTCTAATTTTTCCTTGAAAGCTTTCAAAACTGTCGGAACGGTTTCACCAGCCATCACTTCTTTTTCGGCCTCTGTTAATTCTGGAAAGTCTGAGAAGAAAAGGTCGGTCAATGGAACAATCTCATCTGCAGATTTTAACTGTGGTTTGTATAATTCTACTAGCTTCTCAGCTTTTGCGGTTAAACGGCCTGCTTCTTCAAGGAAAGGCTTACAGAGGTTGAAAACTGTTTCAAAATCCGCATTTTTCAAGTACTCGTTGCTCATCCAATCCATCTTCTTCTGATCAAAGGCAGCTGGCGACTTGCTAAGACGATTTTCATCAAAAAGGTCAATCAACTGCTCACGAGAGAAGATTTCCTCTTCTCCGCCAGGATTCCACCCCAAAAGGGCAATAAAGTTAAAGACAGCCTCAGACATGTAGCCTTTTTTGCGATAATCTTCGATAAATTGGAGAGTATTGGTATCGCGTTTGGATAATTTTTTCCCTGTTTCAGAATTGATAATCAAGGTCATGTGTCCAAATGCTGGTGCTTCCCAACCAAGAGCTTCGTAAACCATAAGCTGTTTTGGTGTGTTGGCAATATGGTCATCCCCACGGATAACATGGGAAATTTGCATATCATGGTCATCCACAACAACAGCAAAATTGTAAGTTGGGTAACCATCTTTTTTCTGAATAACCCAGTCGCCACCAATATTGCCACCTTCAAATGTAATATCGCCTTTAACCATGTCAGTCCATTTGTAAATACCAGCTTCATTAACGGCTAAACGAACTGTTGGAATAATACCTGCTGCTTCACGTTCTGCAATATAAGCTGCTTTGGCATCTTCAGACATCCCTAAGAATTCATTAATATAGCGAGGTGTTTCTCCTGCTGCTTCTTGGCGTTCACGTTCTGCTGCCAATTCTTCTTCTGTCACGTAAGACTTGTAAGCCTTGCCTTCTGCCAATAATTGATCAATGTATTTTTGGTAAAGTTCTAAACGCTCTGATTGGCGATATTGCTCATGAGTTTCTGGACTTTCATCCCAGTCTATCCCAAGCCATTTCAAGTTTTCTAATTGGGAACGTTCTCCATCTTCCACGTGACGTTTGCGATCAGTATCTTCAATACGAATGATAAAAGTACCACCGTAACGACGAGCATAGAGGTAGTTAAAGAGCGCTGTACGCGCATTTCCGATGTGTAATAAGCCAGTTGGACTTGGTGCATAACGTACACGAATTGGGTTTGTTGACATGTGAGTCTCCTGTAACATTTCAAAATTCAATCGCTACTATTATAACACTAATTAACCAAAAAAGGGAAGAGAGTTCTCTTTTTCAACCACGACGTACACATGAAGAAAATCTTTTATTGAAAAACAACGAAAACAGCAAAAAAGCTATTACAAGTTTAAATTGTCATTTAATTATGAATATATAAAATTGCCAAAATAGTTTTCTTCCTAAAATGTTAACTAGAAAACGATGCTTTCTGTAAAAATCAAAGGGTTTTTCTGCATTTCAGAACATAATTCTCCTTTTTAGAAAAATCATGATAATTTTTTCTTCATGCGTTTGCCGAACGACATAACTGTCAGAACGTTCCTCATTCGATACGATACGTAAGCTCAGTGGTGTGTAAAGACCATTTTCATATTGCCCAGCTATATCCGAGAGGATATTAATCAGAGCAGCCACGATAACAATCCACAAACTAGGCTTAAAACCAATCACAATTCCAGCAAGAATGTCTAGCTCCATCCGAAACAGCAAGGTTTGAATAATTGTTTTTACCTTTTGTGTCGTTTTATCAGTTCAATAACCCATGATAAAGCCTGTCAAACAAGGTAAGGTTTCTGAGATTCCGATAACAGAAATCCCTAACTTGGCATCAGGTAATTGCAATACATCAGCCATTAGTGCCAGATAATACGTCACATCTCCGAAATTTGATAGCATATCACTGGCAAGACTGTCATAAATAATTTATTAGATCAGTCGTTTTTCCATGCTTGCTCCTTTGTTAGACCATATTTTTCAGAATATTCAGATGTTATCTTTTTAATCGAGTAGGGACTAATCTCTAGTCCCTCTCACACCACCGTGCGTGCCGTTCGGCACAGCACACGGCGGTTCAACTAAATTTTAACGAGAGTACATAGACTCCCTCATCTCTCATTCTATACAGTCGTTCTATTTGTACTGTCCTATATTTGTGAACAGTAGTCATCATTTACGTTTTCTGCCTACCGTCTTTTCAGACCAAGAATTAGAATAGACAACTCTATTTTGAGCGATAGTCATTTAATTGTTCAGCCCTTCGCTCCGTTTCTATTACAGAAACTTCATCACTACTATGGCTTCAGCTGACTTCTTGTCGTTCGTTATTACTAGGTTATTACCTCGACAAGACCTCACGGGATAAGTCGTACATAAAAGAGCAGAAACAAAATGATCTATTTCTGCTCTATGACTGACCTAGAGGTAGTTAATATCAATACTTGAGAAGATCATATCAGCATCCAATACCAGAATCTTTTCGGCTTCTAGAAAACTGGGAGTTTGGTTGACTGAACTAAAAACATGATCCCCTTTTACATCTACACGCCAATGACGAGGAACGTAGACTGTAACTGATGAGAAGATAGCATCAACATGATAATGTGCTCTTTCTCCCTCTATTTCAGCCTCATTGAAATAGACTGTAGAACTGCCAAATACGACGTCTATTGAATCTTCTGAAAAATGGTTATCATTGATGTACTGATTAAAACTCCCAAATACCTTACTGCTCCTTTGACTGACCCCTTCTTGTTGATTAGACTGGCGAGAGAATATCGACCCACAGTATCCAGAAATACTAGACCCTTTAAAAATTAATGTCAAACCCAAGGCCACTAACACTGTCACCACCATCAATAAACCACTGGATATATTGACCCACCGGAAAATGTCATTCATTTGAGCAAAACTCCAAATGGCTAAGACAGCTCCTAAGATAAAATGTCTCTTGCTTAATTGACTGATTGCGCCAAAACTCAAAAAGGCAATCCATAAAATGGTCCAAAGTGGTAACTGATAAAGTCCTAATTGTTCTTTAAAGACCAAGAAAGCAGCCAATAAAATCAATCCTATTCCTAAAAATGTACGTTTCATTCCTTACCTCATTTCTCTAAGCTTTTCTTTCAATAATTGGTAATAGTGTCGTGATACATGAACTTGTTTGTTAGTGTTGTAGAGGCAAATACGACTGGTTCCTGAAAAAGATTTTTCGAGCGAATAAATACAACTGGTATTGACAATAGTCGCCTTAGCCACACGACAAAAGGATGGTGGAAGATAGGTTTCCAATTCGTATAATTTCAATTTAACCTCATAGGCATTATCTTTAGAGTGTCCAAAAATTTTATTGCCATCCGTTTCAAAAAAGAGAATATCAGAAAGGTCTAAAAAATACTCACTACTCCCCTTATAAAAAATCAAGGGTTTTCTATCCATCTGACGAAGAAGCTGCTGAAGTTGAACAACTTGTTCAGTGAGCTGCGCCGTTTTAATAGCCACTTCAATCCCATCACACGATGCATCTAAATCAATCACAATCTTCACTGGGCACCTCCCCTCTAAACATCATCTAACGCAAATAACTAGCAACGATTATCTCGTTATTTTTCTAATTACTTTGTACCTCTATTATAGCAAGCTTTTAACTGAAAACAAGAAGTTTACAGCAAGTGGTTAGATTTTTAATGTAAGTGGTTTGAAAAAACCACTAGGAAGCATTTCACAGATGTGTTTTTGATTTCTCCTTCATTTTAAAACCCCCAAATTGTCAAATTAAGTTAGACATTTTCATGTTAGTCAGAAAAACTTGAATTATGTGCCCAGTGTCAACGTTATAAACGACACCATTAATGACAACATCATCAGGAATCAGAAGAGACTGGCGCAAAATAGCCATATCATCTCGAACACTTTCTTCCACATCTGTAAAGGGGAGAAAATCCCTATCTTCAACATCTATACCCAAGTTATCTCGGAGCTGTCTGACAAAACCGTCATTGGTAAAAGTCTGCGTACCACAATCGGTGTGATGTAAGACAACAATTTAGCGGGTTCCCATTTGCTGTTGCGAAATAACCAACGAACGGATCATGTCCTCCGTAATACACCCACCGGCATTTCACAAAATATGTGCATCTCCCAGGGCTAGCCTAAGGCTTGAGCCACATGCAACTGTGAATCCATACAGGTGACAATCGCCACTTGCGTTTTGAAGCGGGCTGTGCCATGTAAAGCCACATATGCTTTGTTAACGGACATAAAGCGTTCAAAGTAAGAGATCGTAAAACTCCTCTCTCAAAGCAGCTTAACCTTGATTAAGCACCTAATCTTGTCCTATCTTAACATCTTTTAACGAAAAGACCTGACCAGAAAAACCGGAGATGAAAACTGTTCAAAAAAAGCGAGACAAGATTAACGCTTTATAGCCGCTTTTTTTGTCTCACTTTTACCGCTCTAGTTTCGCAAATAGTACGACTAGCTAGCCAAAAACGGCTTTCAAGACCTGACCAACAGTCGTAACACCAACAACCTTAATACCATCCGGAACCACAATACCTTGCAAACTATTCTTAGGGGCATAGATCTTGGTAAAACCAAGCTTAGCGGCCTCGTTTATACGTTGCTCGATACGAGTAACTCGACGGATGTCACCAGTCAACCCAATCTCACCTAAAAAGGCTTCTTGGGGGCTGGTTGGTTTTTCCTTATAGCTAGAAGCAATAGCCACTGCTACTGCCAAATCAATAGCAGGCTCGTCTAGCTTGACACCACCAGCTGACTTGAGGTAGGCATCTTGATTTTGCAAAAGTAGCCCACAACGTTTCTCTAAAACTGCCATGATAAGACTAACACGATTAAAATCAAGCCCTGTTGTAGTTCGTCTGGCATTCCCAAAAACGGTTGGGGTCACCAAAGATTGAACTTCTGCCAAAATCGGACGACTTCCTTCCATGGTTACCACAATCGCTGATCCTGTCGCATCGGCTAAACGTTCTTCAAGAAAAACCTGACTGGGGTTTAAAACCTCGACTAAGCCCATTGATTGCATTTCAAAAATGCCAATCTCATTAGTAGACCCAAAACGATTTTTCACAGCCCGTAAAATACGAAACGTATGGTGTCTTTCCCCTTCAAAATAAAGTACCGTATCCACCATGTGCTCTAGCATACGAGGACCTGCTAGAGTTCCCTCTTTAGTCACATGTCCCACAATAAAAGTCGCAAGGTTATTGGTTTTTGCTAGCTGCATTAGTTCAGCAGTAACTTCTCTAACTTGACTAACAGACCCTTGAACTCCTGTAATATCAGGGCTCATAATGGTCTGAATAGAATCAATAATTAAAAAATCTGGTTTGAGGTTTTCAATCTCTGCACGAATAGCCTGCATATTCGTTTCAGCATAGAGATAAAATTCATTATCAATATTCCCAAGGCGTTCGCTACGCAATTTTATCTGCTCTGCCGATTCTTCCCCTGACACATAAAGAACGGTACCTTTGTTGGCTAATTGGGTAGAAACCTGCAACAGCAAGGTAGACTTCCCGATTCCCGGATCACCACCAATTAAAACTAAGCTTCCAGGAACAACGCCACCTCCAAGAACACGGTTAAATTCTGACATATCTGTTTGTGTACGATGATAACTAATATTATCGACATCTTTCAGTTTAACGGGTTTGGTTTTTTCTCCTGTCAAGCTGACACGAGCATTTTTAATCTCCTTAACCTCAATCTCCTCAACAAAAGAAGACCAGGCGGAGCAGTTAGGACAACGCCCTAAATATTTGGGTGACTGATAACCGCATTCCTGACAACTAAAAGTCGCTTTTTTCTTTGCTATAGCAAATCTCCTTTCTTGGATAAACCAACAACTGCTCTGCTAATAAATCAAATCATTAACCTCTAGTTAGGAGACAGTGTTAAAACCCATTTTATTTCATCTTCAACTGCTTTTATCTTCCTGTTGAGCCAAACCCACCTGTACGCTTACCGCTGGCTTGGTCACCATCAGCCATCAAAAATGGCATAAATACCCCTTGAACAATTCGCTCACCAACTGTTAAAGTAACGGTTTGGTCTGTCATATTCTTCATCTGGGCAAAAATATGTCCCTCATTAATTTCATTACCGTAGTAATCACCATCAATAACACCCACTGAATTAATTAAGATCAATCCCTTTTTTCGAGGATTGGAGGAACGGTCATAGAGGTAAAGCACTTCACCAGCTTGCATGTAAGCCTTAACACCAGTCGGTACCAGTGCTATTTCTCCAGCTGCTATCGTCATCTCTTTAGCAACAGATAAATCGTAACCAGCTGCATGAGCCGTCTCACGTTTAGGTAATAAATCACTATTGGTAAAGCCTGAAACAAGCTCAAACCCACGAATTTTAGGCATCTTCTTTTTTGTATCCTTTCAGAATAAATCATATCTTATTATAGAATATTCGTAAAAGAATAGCAAAAAAGTGGCTATTTCTAAAATCATCAGAAACAATCACTTTTTTTATTTTTGTAAAGGCACCTTAAATCGATTCTCCATGATAGCTAAAGCGGATCTGTGGGAAATCTTTTTCTAGATCTTTATCTGCTATAAAAGCTTTGGCATCTTTTTTGACTTGAACCAAATCAATTCCTTGAAGCTTTGCTGCATAAACACAGCCACAGTAGCATTGGCGATAAATATCATATTCGTCACACATTTCAACCGATCTGCGATAGCCATTATTTTTCTTAAAATCACTTGGTAAGTATTTGGTGGTGTAAACCTTTTGCACATCAATACCTACATCATTAATGGTTTGTGAGTTTTTATGAGGACTAATGGTCAGGGCACTGGCAAAATAATCAAAACCAAGCTCAACAGCTTTTTGGGCAGTTTTATCTAGGCGATAATCGAAACAAACACGGCAACGTTCCCCACCTTCTGGCTCATCTTCTAACCCTCGCACCTGACGAATATATTCATTAGGGACATAATCTGCTTCAAGAAATTGCACCGTGTTTCCCGTTTTTTGATTAAACTCGGATATAAATTTTTGCGTCACATAAGCTCTGCGATGGTATTCGTCTTTGGGGTGAATATTTGAATTCGCAAAGTAGACCGTAATATCTGCAAACTGAGTTAAGTATTCTAAGGTATAAGTAGAGCAAGGTGCACAACACACATGCATTAAAATACGTGGACGTACCGCTTCTTTTGCCCAAACTTTTGTCATTTGTTGCATGACACGGTCATAATTTATCTTTTGATTAGGATTCATTTTGGCTAGAATCTCTTGTAAATCAATCATGTTCTCTACTTTCTCGTTATCATTCATCGTTAGTTGATTTTATTATAACATATTGCTTTCAAAGCTTTGCCATTAAAAAAAGAAAAACCTCACCTATTGGCGAAGTCTAGTTTACCTATCCAAAGACAAATTGATTGTGATAGAGTTCTGCATAAAAACCTTTTTGTTGCAACAATTCATGATGATTGCCTTGCTCAATCACTTGACCATCTTTTAAAACAATAATTTTATCTGCATTTAGTATGGTTTTTAAACGATGGGCAATAACAAAGCTTGTTCGCCCTGCTACAATGGCTTCCATCGCCCGTTGAATTTTACTTTCAGTAACCGTATCAACGTTTGAGGTAGCTTCATCTAAAATCAACACTTCGGGATCTGTTAACAAGGTTCTGGCAATGGAAATAAGTTGCTTTTGACCTGTTGAAAAGACATTGTCATCATCTGATACTTGTGTATTATAGCCATCAGGCAAGGACATGATAAAATCATGAATATGTGTGGCACGCGCAGCTGTTTCTACCATTTCTTGGCTAATAAGGTTGTCTCCAAAGCGAATATTATCGGCAATAGTTCCTGAAAAGAGGACAGATTCTTGTAAGACAATCCCAACTCGCTGACGCAAGCTATCCAAGTCATATTCTCGAATATCACGACCGTCAAAGGTGATGGACCCCGCATCCACATCATAAAAACGATTAATCAAATTCATAATGGTCGTTTTTCCTGATCCTGTTGGACCAACAACAGCAATCATTTTCCCTTTAGGAGCTGAAATGGAAACATCGGATAGAACTTTTTGACCAGGTAAGTAACCAAAATCAACATGATTAATAGCAACTGTTTCTTTTAGACTGATGAATTTTGGTGCATTTTGAGGACGCACTTCTTCTTTCTCATCAAACATTTCTTGGATACGGTTGGCACCTGTAAAGGCTAGCTGCAATTCCCCCCAGCTAGAGGCAATTTGCATAATGGGTTGATAATATTGTTGCGAGTACTGCACGAAGGTTACCACCAAGCCAAGCGCTGCCGCCGCTTGCATTGATTTGTCATTTAAAACAATCGTTGATCCCACAAAAATCACAATAGCCGTATTCAATAAGCTCATGCCGTTCATCACTGGGAATAAGAGCCCCGAGAAAAGACGACCTTTAAAAGTAGCTTGACGGACTTTCTCATTATGTTCTATAAAGCCAGCAATGGTTTCTTCTTGAACACCCTGCACAATAATAGCTTTTTGCCCAGAAATTTTTTCGTCCATATAGGCATTGAGATCGCTCACCTCTTTTTGTTGAATCGTCGTGTATTTTCTCGCCAGACGAATGATAACGGTTAGGAAAATCAAGGCTACTGGTGTTGATGCCATGGTTAGCAATGCCAAACGAACATCTTGCCGAAACATCATCCAGACAAGCCCAACGTAAAGAGCAACATTAGTGACGACTTGCACTAAGGATTGATTGAGCGAATTTTGGATGTTATCCAAATCACTGGTGAAACGAGATAAAATGTCCCCATCCTTGTGACGGTCAAAAAAAGCTACTGTTAATCGTTCTAATTTACCAAACAATCCCTTACGCATACGGTTAGTCGAATGAGCGACAATACGTGTAAACAAAAGACTGTAAATTAAATTAGCAAGGACTGTAAAGATATAAGCCATGAGCAGCTTAAACATAATCGCATTAAAAGCTGATAAATCAGGTTGAAAGTCAGCTTGACCAGCTACCTTTGCCCCATAATAAGCTTGACCAATCTTTCCTAATTCTGTCAGTGATTCTCCCAACAAAACAGGGGTTTTAACCTGCAAATAAGTTGCCAGAATAATTGCAAAACCAATTACAAGCATTGATAAGCGGTAACGTTTAAAATAAAACCAGAAAAAACGGGCTGTTGTCATTATTCTGCCTCCTTTCCTCTTTGTGTTTCATAGATTTCACGATAAACAACGTTATGAGCGACTAATTCGGCATGGGTACCTTCCCCAATCAACTCGCCATTATCCAAAACCAGGATTTTATCTGCTTTAACAACCGATGAAATCTTTTGTGCAATAATAATTGTTGTCGTACCTTTCAACTCTTTGCCAAGAGCTTCTTGAACTAATTTTTCAGATTTGGCATCTAGGGCTGAAGTTGAATCATCCAAAACAAGAATTTTGGGATTATTAATCACACCGCGAGCAATTGACATCCTTTGTTTTTGACCGCCAGAGAAGTTATTTCCTCGCTCTTCCACCTCACTCTCATAGCGAATGTCCATACGATCGATAAACTCCTTGGCTTGTGCAATGCTTGCCGCTCTCTCCATAGCCAGCAAATCAGCACTTGATGACCCTTGACGTAAATTATCGGCAATGGTTCCCGAAAACAAAATAGCCTTTTGTAAAACAATCGAGACAGTTTGACGAAGCGTGGATTGGCTGAGCGATTTAATCGGTTTGCCTCCCAATAAAATACGTCCTTCCTGTGGATCAAATAAACGAGGAATAAGCTGCGCAAGAGTTGATTTCCCAGCACCAGTAGCACCAACAACCCCAACCATCTGACCAGCTTCAATACCAAAAGAAAGGTGTTTCAAAATCGGCTCAGTATCATGTGGGTAGGTAAAACTAACATCCTCAAAAACGATCGTTCCCGAAATCTCTTCATCTTTATCATTCTCAAAAGTCATGGCAGGTTCGGTTTCTAACACTTCTTTTAGACGACCTATAGAAATAAAGGCACGGCTAGCTTGCATTCCCATAAAACCAACCATAATAATAGCAAACATAATTTGCATCATGTAAGTCATAAAAGAAGCAATATTCCCAATCACCGTTGGATCGGTTTTAACCATTCCAGAAACCAAATAGATAGAAATATAAACCGCAAGATAGGATACCAACATCAGGGCTGGCTGCATCAGTGAAAACCCGTAACCAATAAAGAGGTTTAAATCTAACAGTTCGTTTGAAACGGCTTTAAATTTGACATACTGTTCGCGTTCTTGCACAAAGGATTTCACAACACGTACACCACGAAGATTTTCCTTAGCAATACGGTTAATCTTGTCCATTAATTTTTGAAATTTTCCAAATCGTGGTCCCATTTGACGCATCACTAAGACCATAATCATGCCGATAAAAATGACCATCAAGACAATTACCCACCATAATTTAGGCAATGTCTGTACCGCCATGATAAAGGCACCAATAAAGAGGATTGGTAAGCGAAATAGAACCTGAAACATCATCATCACCAAATTTTGAACTTGATTGACATCATTGGTCATTCGCACCACAAGGTTTCCGGCATTAAATTCCTCAACATTAGCATAAGAAAAACTCTGAATTTTTCGAAACGTTTTTTCACGAATATCAGCAGATACCCCTTGGGCAATTTTAGCTGCTAAAATGGTATTCAGCGTCCCAGAAACCAAGCCGACAACAGCAATGGCTAGTAATAGAACCCCAACATCATAAATCTTGTCTTGATGATTTTGAATGACAGCACTTAAAACATCTTTTAAATAATGAGGTTGTAAAAGACTACTTGTGACGACCCCTATAGTCATGGTTAGGGAGCCTAAAGCGTACCATTTGTAACGCATGATTGCATCTTTAAGCATTATTATCTCCTTTGTAACTTAACATATTTTCTTTGAGCTGCTGAATCACTTTTTTGACTGTCAGTAGCTCCTCTTGTGTGATTTCCTTAAAAAAATATTGTTCGACATCCTTACGGCATTCTTGTAACAGGGGCAATTTATCTCGACCTGCCTGTGCTAAAACCACCTGTTTGTACCGTTTATCGGCATGCGACGGAATAACCTTGATAAAGCCATTTTTTTCCATGCGCTTAACTAAATGACTAGTTACCGATTTTGAAATCTGAAGTTCTTTTTCAATGTCCTTCACAAAAATTTCTCGACCTTGGGATCTAGATAGAAAAGCCAACACATGACCTTGAGGACCTGCTAAGTGTTCAATGTTATATTTCTTAGCAATTTCCTCACTGATTTGTTCAACTTGATGCGTCAATTCACGCAAATCAGCTATTATTCGTGACATCATTCCCCCCTTAATAGTTTCTATGATAAGTATTTTAGTTCTCTTGATAATCAATGTCAATTAAAAAGTCTAACTTTTTTAGAATTTCTATTCTCTATAACATGATCTTCTAAAATTAAAAAACGGATCCGCAAACAAAAACGGTCCTCCCCACTATTAGAACTAAAAATCTAACAGTTTTAAAAAAGCTAATTGGGAATAATTTAATTAAGTCCCTGGCGAAACGATTGTTTTCTAAACTATTTAAAGCAACATGTCCTTGTTGAAAGGTTGGAAGTCGTCCTTTTTTTGAAAAATGTCTATCGTCCGAAAAAGAGAATTTACAATCAAATGGTAGAAAATAAGAAAGGTAGCACAGGCTGAAACGCTTAGAAACGGCACAGGGAAATAACTCCAAGCAAAGAACTAGCGCCGCTAAGGCAGAATACACATCCAACACATGAAAGAATTTCAATAAGAAAATAACGGTTTTGGCACGCCAACATTCAGATATTTCAAAATGGATGATTTTTTTAGATGTTTGACTACAGCGAAAAAATCTATTTTCATTGATACGACAATTCAAAAATAACGGTTTGCTGCATCTGTCGTAATGGCTATCTTTTCTAAGTAGAGTTACCTTTCTTCTTATGTTATAATAGGATGATTAGCTCTTAAAGGAGAATTTAAAAATGATAACACAAAAAGTAGCGGTTTTAGGACCTGGTTCATGGGGAACTGCCTTGTCCCAAGTGCTTAATGATAATGGACATGACGTTCGTCTGTGGGGAAATATTCCTGCTCAAATTGATGAAATTAATACAAAACACACCAATAATCATTATTTCAAAGATATTGTTTTAAATGAAAAAATCACGGCAACCCTTGATTTAAAAGAAACTCTGGCTGAGGTTGATGCGGTGCTTTTTGTTGTCCCAACCAAAGTCACACGCTTGGTTGCTAAGCAAGTGGCTGAGGTACTCGATCATAAAGTCGTTGTCATGCATGCGTCTAAAGGGTTAGAGCCTATAACTCATAAACGTTTATCAACTATTTTAGAAGAAGAAATCCCTGCCAACTTGCGTTCTGAGATTGTAGTTGTTTCAGGACCAAGTCATGCTGAAGAAACCATCGTTCGTGACATTACCCTAATCACAGCTGCTTCTAAAGATAATAATGCCGCCAAATATGTGCAATCCCTCTTTAGCAACCATTATTTCCGCCTTTACACCAATACAGATGTTATTGGCGTAGAGACCGCCGGAGCCCTCAAAAATATTATCGCTGTTGGGGCTGGGGCACTTCATGGGCTGGGCTACGGAGATAATGCCAAAGCCGCTGTTATCACACGCGGTCTTGCAGAAATCACGCGTCTAGGGGTTAAACTAGGTGCTGATCCGCTGACTTATAGCGGGTTATCTGGTGTGGGCGATTTGATTGTAACAGGAACCTCTATCCATTCTCGTAATTGGCGCGCAGGGGATGCCCTCGGTCGTGGCGAAAAACTCGAAGAGATTGAGCGTCACATGGGCATGGTCATCGAAGGTATCTCAACCACCAAGGTTGCTTATGAAATCGCCAAAGAACTTGATGTTTACATGCCAATTACAACAGCGATTTATAAATCCATTTACGAAGGTGCCGATATTAAAGAAAGCATTCTGGGTATGATGTCCAATGAATTCCGTTCTGAAAACGAATGGCATTAAGTCATATATAACTATAATAAAGTGAGGATTACTATGACCAAAGTCAGAAAAGCGATTATTCCCGCAGCAGGCTTAGGAACACGTTTTTTACCAGCAACAAAAGCACTTGCCAAAGAAATGCTGCCTATCGTTGATAAACCAACCATTCAGTTTATTGTTGAAGAAGCTCTAAAAGCGGGCATTGAAGAAATTCTTGTGGTAACCGGTAAAGCCAAACGTTCCATTGAGGACCATTTCGATTCCAACTTTGAATTAGAATACAATTTACAAGCTAAAGGAAAGATTGAACTTTTACAATTAGTGGACGAAACCACTGCCATCAATCTGCACTTTATTCGGCAAAGTCACCCAAGAGGTCTTGGAGATGCTGTTTTACAAGCCAAAGCCTTTGTTGGTAATGAACCGTTTGTGGTTATGCTTGGGGATGATCTTATGGATATTACTGATCCAAATGCGATGCCACTAACAGAACAACTGATAAACGATTATGATGCAACTCACGCATCAACTATTGCTGTTATGAAAGTCCCTCACGAAGAGGTCTCTAACTACGGTGTTATCGCTCCACAAGGAAAGGCTGTCAACGGACTCTATAGCGTAGACACTTTTGTTGAAAAACCACAACCTGAAGAAGCACCAAGTGACCTGGCTATTATTGGTCGCTACTTGCTCACGCCTGAAATTTTCGACATTTTAGAAAAACAAAAACCTGGTGCCGGCAACGAAGTCCAATTAACAGATGCCATCGACACCCTCAATAAAACACAGCGTGTCTTTGCCCGTGAATTCAAAGGAAATCGCTACGATGTTGGAGATAAATTCGGCTTTATGAAAACGTCTATCGATTATGCTCTAAAACACCATCAGATTAAAGACGACTTAAAAGATTACATCATTAAACTTGGTAAAGAACTGGAAAAAACTCCTAAAAAGTAAAGAAACCTATAAGATCTTAGATGAAGAATCGAGTAGGGACTAATTTCTAGTCCCTCTCACACCACCGTGCGTGCCGTTCGGCACACGGCGGTTCAACTAACTTTTAACGAGAGTACATAGACTCCCTCATCTCTCATTCTATACAGTCGTTCTATTTGTACTGTCCTATATTTGTGAACAGTAGCCATCATTTACGTTTTCTGCCTACCGTCTTTTCAGACCAAGAATTAGAATAGACAACTCTATTTTGAGCGATAGTCATTTAATTGTTCAGCCCTTCGCTCCACTTCCATTACAGAAGCTTCATCACTACTATGGCTTCGGCTGACTTCTCATGATTCGTTGTTACTACGTCTTAGACGCTCATGAGACCTCACGGGATAAGTCGTACCAAACAAAAAGAGTTGAACTATTTCAACTCTTTTTCGTCTGCTGACATAAAAGGTTAACGACTGGTATAACTAGGCAACGAATAAACTAATTCCCTTAAAGGAGGCTAAGTATTACAATCCCCATCAGAACTAAAGCATAGACCAACAAAGCCATCACTTTTTGGTATTTGAATCGTGGCAATTCCTGCAACTGATTCGAGAACCCTAAGCCAAGTAGCACTCCCCCGACAATGCCACCGACATGACCTGCCATGCTTACATTGGGCATAAATAAATTCAATAATAAATTTACTATAATTAAGGTTTGGTAGGATTTTCCCAATTCTTTCAAAGCATTATTGCTACCAAAAGTCCCTAAAACCATGATGGCTGCAAATAGCCCAAAAAGAGAGGTTGATGCCCCAGCAGCTACTGTTTCTGGTGTCAACCATAGTGTGAAAGCATTTCCCATAATCCCCGATAGTATATAGAGCAACAAAAAACGGCGAGAACCCCAAATACTTTCAGCCAACTGTCCAACAAAATAAAGCGTCAAGGCATTGACGAAAAAATGCCCCCACCCAATATGAATAAAAATTGGCGTTATTAACCGCCACATCTGATTTGGCATCAATTTTACCGCAAGACCAAACATCCCGCCAAATTGATAAATCACTTGAGACCGAGTTGCCGCCTGACCATAAATCAACTGCATGGCTAAAAAGACCAGACTCGTTAGACTCAAGAAAAAGACGGTTATGGGATATTTTTTGACGACATGTGTCATTTGAGATAAACCTCCTGAACGGCAATATCATGTGCTTCTGGAACAAACTCTTTCAGCTGGCAATTATAAATCGTGCTAAAACTAACTCCCTCATAATTTTCTAGGTAGCGGTCATAGTAGCCACCGCCATAACCAATCCGAAAACCCTCATTATTAAAAACCACACCGGGTACATGGAGCAAATCAATAGCCGATTTTGGAACTTCTTGCTGACTTCTTGGCTCTAAAATACCAAAAGAAGATATGACCAAATCATTTGGATCATAAGGCACAAAAATCATGCGCCCCTTAGGGAACGTCTTTGGAATCACGACCCTTTTGCCGTCAGCCAGAGCTTGCTTAATCATTAAATCTGTCTGATACTCCGTTGGTAAAGAAAGGTAAGTTCCAATCGTCTTAGCCTTTTGATAAGCAAAGCTGTTGACCACATCAGCCAACAAGACCCTATCCTTTTGCAACTTGGAATCTGATTCCATAGCTTTCAAGGCTTTGAGAACCTCTTGCCGAAAGTTTGTTTTTATCATGCCCCTATCATAACACAAACAAGGAAAAAGATTCAAGATGATTTCTCCAATGTCAGAAAAGACCTCAAATAAACCCAAAATCTTTACCTCTGACAAAAACAGTTTAAAAAATGCGTTAAGAAAAATTTAAGTTTTCTATCGTAAAATAAAACCATCCTAAAAAGCGGTTTACCCAAACCGTTGGGAGAATGAGTTTTTCCCTTGTTTTCCCTTTTCATAAATCTCCTGGGCGCCTATCCTCTTAGGTGCCCTTTCTTGTGTAAAAGCGATCAGTTGGTTGTTAAACTGATCGTTTTTTAGTGATTCCCTTTAGATAACATCCATTAAGCGTACAATATTGTGAGCGTTACAGCGACTAAGCAATTTACTTATCTAAAAACAAAAAAGCTAGGAGAAAAATCCTAACTTTTTGGCAATAGCATTTTATGCTAGTGAGAATACGCTTAGTTTACTAGGACACTTTTTTAGATCGCCACCTAAATAGAGATAAAAGAGATAGCAGAATAATAAACACCATTTCAATAAAGGTTAACATAGTGTGTCGAGACTCACCTGATGCTGGCAACATCATCTTTACTTTAGGTTCACCAGATTTAGAAACCTCTGTCTTATCTTTTTCTTTAAGTTAGACTATATCCCATTTTAAAAT
The DNA here is from genome assembly GCF_000425025.1 of Streptococcus castoreus DSM 17536. Taxonomy (GTDB): domain Bacteria; phylum Bacillota; class Bacilli; order Lactobacillales; family Streptococcaceae; genus Streptococcus; species Streptococcus castoreus. The sequence goes on from NZ_AUKZ01000014.1 coordinate 20,831, forward strand.
GATGTTTAGAATAATTATCAGCAAAACACCATATTGCTAATTGAGTAAGCCTTCTACTTTTATTTTCATCTAAACTTCCCAATCTTTTATTCGGGTATCCATTCTGTAAAATCGCTACTAAAGCAGCTGCTAAGCCACTTTTTTGACTTTTTGAATGTAATTTAAAAGTATTATCATCACCTCCGGTCTTGTCATAAACTGGTAGACCTTGCGGTGATTGATGATACTGTTTTTCCCATGAAACTGGATAAATATTTTCCTTATTAAAGCAATATACTATATGCTCTTTATCGGTTTTTCTTTCTGGCTTATCTTGAGGTGTCACATATAAAAAGCTGGATAATTTCCACCTTCTTGTGTCCCATCTTCTCACCCGTAGTACTGCTCTGCCCATACCCTAAGCATCTGTTCCAAAATTTCCGGACATAACAATACAAGCATTTTTTAATCTTTTCTTTAATTTTATCTTATTATTAAAAATTCAATTAATTCGGTTTTTCTGGATATAGAATCTTGTTATATGCTATCTCATGAATTTTTGTCAATATTCTTTTTAGAAATACATTAAAAACTTTGATAATTCTTATTTTATTAGGATACAATGCTCTTATTGACAAAGTCAGCATCTCAGTATTTGGAAATCGATTTTTAAGGAGATTTATAACCGCCAAAAAAGACCTCCCTAGCGAGAAGTCTTTTGAATTTCTGTATTAAAGTCGGGCATTAAGCTCTGCTGACAGCGCTTCAAATCCTGGTTTGCCAAGAAGTGCAAACATGTTGCGCTTATAAGCTTCAACACCTGGTTGGTCAAATGGGTTAACCCCATTCATATAGCCTGAAATAGCAATTGCTAATTCAAAGAAGTAAATGGTGTAACCCAGTGTGAACTCGTCTTGAGCTGGAAGTGTGACAAACATATTTGGCACACCACCATCTGTGTGAGCAAGAAGCACACCATCAGTTGCTTTTTTGTTAACAAAGTCAACATCTTTCCCTTGAAGGTAACCAAGTCCATCTAGGTCTTCAGCCATATCAGGAATCATCACATTTTTACGAGGGTTATCAACACGCACAACGGTTTCAAAGAGGTTACGGTAACCTTCTTGGATGAATTGACCGAGTGAATGAAGGTCTGTTGAAAAGTTGGCTGATGTTGGGTAAATCCCTTTTTGGTCTTTTCCTTCAGATTCACCGGCTAATTGCTTCCACCATTCGCCAAAGTACTGAAGAGATGGCTCATAGTTCGCCAAAATTTCAGTAATATAGCCTTTACGGTAAAGCACATTACGAACAGCTGCATATTGGTAAGCAATGTTGTCAGCGATTTTATCGGAAGATAATTCTTTACGGGCAGCATTTGCCCCTTCCATAAGGGCTGTAATATCTGCACCGGATGCTGCAATCGGAAGTAAGCCAACAGCTGTTAAAACCGAGAAACGACCACCGACATTATCTGGAACAACAAATGTTTCCCAGTTGTTAGCGTCAGCTTCTACCTTAACTGCACCCTTTGCCTTATCAGTTGTTGCATAAATGCGTTTGTTGGCCTCTTCATGACCGTATTTTTTCACCAAAAGTTCTTTGAAAACACGAAAGGCAATCGCTGGTTCAGTGGTGGTACCCGATTTAGAAATAACATTAACTGAAAAGTCTTTATCTTGAACGTATTCCACAAGATCAGCTAGGTAAGTTGACGAAATAGAATTACCCGCATAAAGAATTTGTGGCGCTTTGCGTTCTTGTACGGTTTGCAAGTTAGCAAAATGGTTGTTCAAGAAATCAATGGCTGCTTTAGCACCAAGATAGGAACCACCGATACCGATAACAACAAGAACATCACTTTCACCTTTAATTTTTTCAGCCGCTTTAAGAATACGAGCAAATTCTTCTTTATCATAGTTTTCTGGAAGGTCAAGCCAACCCAAGAAATCTGAACCTGGTCCAGTTCCTTCACGTAATAATTTATCAGCTTCTGTTACTTGACCTTGTAAAAAATCAATTTCGTGTTGTCCTACAAATGAGTCGAGGACTTTTGAATAATCAAATGTAATATGTGACATTAGTTTCACTCCCTTAAATTTTAGGTTCCACTAGTATGATAACCTTTTCTAAGCAATATTTCAATGATTTTTGCCGTATTTCGGCATCTTGATTGGGTTGCGCTATGAAAGGGGTTTCACACTATTTAACATGATAAGAACAAGCTTTATAGCACCTCAATGGGTATTATTCGGACACTTGTTGATAATACTTTTCATCTCTTTTGATATTTTTCAGAAAACATGCTCCCATTCCCCATAGAAACAGACACTGAATAACCGATAACTGATCAACCCGATCAGGTCATTTGACCATTCTAGTGAAGTCCTTAGCAAAGCATTCATCTCGTTATCACATTTAGTGTTGGCATTTCAGCTTCCATTTTTTCAACGTTAAAAAAGACTGAAGACAACTATTTAAAACGAATCTTTTCTTCAGCCTAAACCGACCTTTGACCATCCCTCTTATTTTAAAGATTTGATGATTTCAATACGGGTAATCATGCCCTCATGCATATGGTCAATGCGCAAGGCAACATCTGCAAAAGCGATTGAAGCACCAATCGTTGCCATTTTTTCTTCCAATTCTAAGTGGCGAAGCATCAAGTCACGCATGAGTTCATCTTTACTTGCTGCTGGCAAATCAACACGTGCTAAAACATTTGCCACTTTAACTTTTTGACTACCTCGAACAATAACACTAGAAGTATCGTCAAAACTGGTAAAAAGGTATTTTCGTGTTGCAAATAAAATCGTCAAGGCAAGGACACTCAATAAAGAATCAATTGATGAACCGTGTGATACAACAATTTGACGTGCAATGGCAAACAAGAGCACTTCAATAATTGTACCTGAGGTATGCTTACTCAACATTTTAATCAACTCAACCCCAATGGCAATGCTCATCGCCTGATTGAGGAAATTCTGCAAGTAAGTATCTAGTCCAGTCTTAATGGAAAAAATCCCTGTCAACATTAACGCTAAATGACCCGTCAAAATCAATAAAGAAATTAACAATATGACGGAAATCAAAATCTCAATATAATACGATAACTCATACAGTCTAACTTGGAAATACTTTCTCATCCTAACTCCTTAATTTTTCTTATTTCCATTATATAAAAATGATCACGATTTGAACACTTGAAAAACACCTCTCTAAAAAACTGTTTCCTTGAATAAACCTTGGTCGGTGTGTTCTTTTACTGTCCCTACCACAAAAAATTACAAGAGAATGTACCTGCGAAAGGTTGACATAATTGTTTTTTTAACAACAAAAAAAGAGCACACACCTGACATCGCTTAGGGCTGCTGGATTCCTCCCCTGACCCACTTCACGCACAAGTGTTGCTCCAACTACTATTATAGCATATCGCTATCGTTTTGTAAATTAGATTTGTTCGGTATACATGCCGTAAGCATGAAATATTTTTCTAGATATTTAGAATAAGATTAATTAACAAAAAACTTGAATGACAAATCATCTAGAGAACAGTCTACTCTTTTCGTTATCCTAAGATAACTACTTAGCTTCAATAAGTCCTAAATCACCATCTTCACGACGATAAAGAATATTTGTTTCCCCATCTTCAGCATCCGTATAGATAAAGAAGTCATGTCCTAGCAACTCCATTTGCAAACGTGCTTCTTCAACATCCATTGGCTTTAAAGTAACGTTTTTAGTACGAACAACTTTTACCTCTGGCATCTCGTCCACTTGCTCAACTTCAAATTCAGTTGTAAAAACTTGACTCGTTGAAACTTTTTCACGATGTTTTTTAGCAATTTTAGTCTTATTTTTTCTAATTTGACGTTCAATCTTATCGACTACTAAATCAATTGAACCATACATATCTTGTGAAACATCTTCTGCACGAAGAGTCACTGAGCCTAGTGGGATAGTCACTTCAACTTTAGACGATTTTTCACGATAAATTTTCAAATTAACACGTGCATCTATTTCTTGTTCTTTAACAAAATATTTTTCAATCTTAGTAAGCTTTGATTTTACATAGTCACGAATCGCTTCAGTCACTTCGATATTTTCTCCACGAATACTGAATTTAATCATAGGACACCTCTTTCTTACGCTTTAAGCGCTTTCTTTATCTTTAATATCATTATACCGCTTTCATGAAAATTTGCAAGTTTTACCGTGCAATTGGTATGTGTCTAAATTTCTGGGAAAGTCCAACTAACCCTTATAACCTAAGAAAACTCTAGGTTCTTTTATTCCAAAAAAGACTGAAACAAAGGTTTTCTCTGCTTCAGTCTTGACGATATTGTTTACGACATGATACAATACTGTTTGACTGATTAAGCAAAGGTCCTTTTTGTCTTAATCGGTGGTGTAGAAGGTTGCGCTTCTGCACCTTTTTTCGTTTTATCTTACTATTATTGTACCACAGACAACCCAGTAATGCAAGGGTTTCGGGGCATAAACACACCAAAAAAGCCTCTAAAATTTAATGTTTTAGCGGTTGCTATAGGATAGATTTTTTGTAGTCATCGCCTGATTACCACTGCATCATGAGGATAATGGTTAACCAAATGGCCAGCACCTAAGCCCCTGCCTCGATACTTCTGGTACTGCTTTCGCCAATCGCCAAAGAAGAGCTCACCTAGTTTATTTATCCGTTCCAATAAGATAATTTTAGCCATAGCACAAGCTCCTTTGATGGACCAATACATACCACGGTGCTTCATGCGGTATGTCACTTTGCGATGTTGGCTTTCCATAACACCGATTCCCCCTGAGGTTAGCCCTCGTAATTTAGAGGGTCTGGTGTCCCTGAAATTTCTAAAAAGCTTTTGTTTAAAAGCGGTATATTTATCATACTCGTCTTCTGTTTCAATCAATGTCTCCACCGTATCAAAGACTGTTTCAAGTAAGGATTTCTGATGAGCCTTGATAGCTTTAAAGGCTAAATCCTTTAGTATGACTGGATAGGGCTTCAGGAAGGCTTTGACTTGTTCGTTTAAGTGATAGGCATCCCAGAAGTGTTCATGGTGTTTGATACCGAGGGCTTTTTTTATCTCTTGAAAGACACGTTTCGTATAGCCCTTGCCATTATCTGAATTGGTAATAAGGATAGTCTTATCGGTTATCCCAAAGTGGTTATAGAGGTAATCCAGCAATTCTTCTCGTGCCTTGTCATAATTGGTATGAATAATCTCGTGCTTATTTTGGAGAATATAGCGTTCTTTGCCAACTTTCTTGGCTCCCGTATGAACGAGGAAATGAGCTAAATCTGTATTGTGACGCTCATCTCCTCCTGAAGTCGTTTTAACCATCACACCGTCTCCCTCCAGGTAGAGCTTCTCTACTTGGAGTTTTTTTGGTTGTTCTGCTTCCAGTAAGAAGCGATACTGTTCCTTCTCTGAAAATAGTCGTTCTGCTAGTTTAACAGCTTTTAAAACCGCATCCTTTGTCACCGCCAAACCATAAGCGGTTTGAATCGTTCGACAGACCTCCCGATAAGATAACTTAGAAGCATGTTCCGCCATATGAAACATCAATTCAGGAGAATAGCGCATATAGGGTTTTAGCCCTAGCCACTCGTCCACTGGGTAGCGAGTTTCTCTTCCTCTTCGCCAGCGATTTCTTGAAAAGGTGATTTCTCCAAAGGTAAAGAGAACGGTTCGCTCACTGCTATCCACTCGTTTGTAGCCATGTTGGCGCATGGTAGGAGCTATTTGTTCGTCATAGTCCCTTAGCTGTTTCAAAAACTCCTTCTCACGCCGTCTAGCCATTTCTGCTACAAATGTTTTCTCATCAAATCCAGTCATTTTCATAAATTTATTATACTGGAAATAAAGAGAAACTTTTCAGAAAGAACGCTTTAGAACAAGTTGAAGATACAATGTTACGGATTTTCCTTTTTTTGAAAAAAATGTCAACAGGCTTCTCACAAGTTTAGATAGGCTTCTCTTGTTTTTAGAAAGTCCTCCACCTCTTTCTCACGTTGCTTAACCTGTTCTTTAGTCATATTGTCATTTGTTAAGGCAGCTAATAAAACCTGTTTGGGATCTTGTAAGCTGGCATCAATATACAGACAAGATGAGGCAAGCCCATCTTCTCTATCTTGCTTCTTTTTATCTGTCATAGGTTTGTCCTTTTTTCTTCTTCTGAAAACAAATTTGTGTAGGCTTCATTGAAAGTATCACGAATACGATACCAAACCGGATTGACAGTTAGACCAAAGTATTCTCTGATATCCAAGTTAGGACAACGACGAAGAATAGGAGCCGTTTCAGGATGGGTCTCCGCAAATGCTAAACCGACATCTGGGTTAAACCATTTCATAACAGTTTCTAGTTCCTCTTGTTCCCTAACATCTAATTCTGATTCTGTATGTTTTAGGAAGCAAGAGTTCACAAGATCTTGTTTCGTTTTCGCATAATCGTATTCAAAAAGGGAAACAACCCCATTTATTGTAATCAAGTCATAATATGGTGTGTGTGATGCATTGAATTTCTGATGAACATCATGCATGGATTTAAAGCGTCCTTCCCACAAACAAGACAAATCTTCTTTAGCGTAATAAATCGTTAACAAACCAATATCTTTTTGTAGAAGGAATCGGGCATAGTCCTCTTGCCAAAAGCTATGATACTGTTCCCATTCTTCTGGATGGACAGGAAATTGTTTCCCATAATATTCAATCGTTATTACCTTTTCGGTTTCTTCTAGTGAAATTTTATAATGTGACATGTACTATTCCTTTCTTAAAGTGACTTTTCTTCTGACTCATATTTGCAAGCACTTATCTCACGAGAATGAATATGGTCTTTCATTTCTTGGTAGGTTGTGTAGGTCTTCAGCGTATCCTCAAAAAATTCTTGCAAGGCTTCCTTCTCTATTTCAAACTGTTGAATGGTTTGACGAATATCTGAAATGGCGATATCTTTTGGGAGTCCTAGTTCATCTAATAACTGAATGGCAGATAAACTATTTTCGGGTGTTTGTTCAATGGCAAGCAAAGCTCCTTCAATTTTATGGTAGTAGGCTAGTCGTTCATCTAAACGTTGTAATTCTTGATGTGTTGACTCGATTTTGTCATTGAATTGTTCCTCCAAATGTTGAAATTGGATACCATCAGTTACCCCGTGTTCAACCAAGAAATTATACTCCTTAATAAGTTCTCGCATAGATGAGATGTGAGGATTTTTTGTGATAAGCATTTCTCCATTTTGTTTGGCTAATTGTCTAGCTACAGTTAGTCCCATCATGTAGCGGTTCTTTTGAGACTGTTCTGGATTGAGAAAATAAAAGTAATCTTTTTCCTTGATATAAATCGTGTAGTTGCCATCTTCCGTTTTATCTACTTTGTGAGCAGGTACTAAAATAGTGCCACTATTCAGAGCGCCATAATCCATTTGGGTATAAATACCTTGCTTACTTTCTTGTTCTACTTGCCAAGCAGCTACGGCGATTTTTAATTCAAAGTCACTATCTGCTTGAGCTCTTCCTTCTTGATAGCGTTCCTTAATTTCAGAGACATTGTAAACCAACTGATTTTTATTGACTCGTTCTTTAATTTGTTCTAGTGAGTAGCGACCTTTCTTTGACAAGGTATCATCTCTGACTCGTCTTTTTTGAGGTTGATCTGTTAATTGATACTTGACAAATTTTCCAGAAAAATCAATCTGAAGATCAAGAGCCTTTGCTTTTTCCTTAAAATCTTCTAGTGAAGTTGACTGCTTAAGCAAAAAATCTAAGCGTTGCTTAATCTCGAAGCGATAATTATTTTGTCTGCGCCAAGCTGAATATTTGGTATAAGAATTTTTCATGGTTGGCTCAATAATTTTTGCTCCATATTTGGCCGCATACTTATCTGAAATGGCTCGTAAATTTTTTAGTGTATTCTTCTGCCAACGCATCTTTTTCAGTGTTGAATTATTTGTCGTTGATAAGATGATGTGATTATGGAGATGTTTTTTATCGGTATGAGTTGCGATCACAAATTCATAATCCCCTCCAGTAAATTCCATCATGGTCTGTCTGCCAATCTCATGAACTTGTTCTGGGGTTAGGTTATCTTCTGGCGAAAAGGATTGGATAATGTGGTGTGCTAAGACCTGTTTTCCTGAATTTAATTCTTTGAGGTCATCATCTCCTTTTTTAAACGCTGCGGCTAACTTTGTCATAACCATTTCTTCATCAGCCACGTTAACATCTTCAATCCCGTGACCAGATACCAATTTAACTTGCATCTCGCCATTGTGATAAACCAAAGGAAATTCTAACTCCTTATTTCCAGAATCAGTAACTATAGTTTTAGCTTCGTTTAGAATATAGTTTACTGCTCGTTTGAGATTGCCTGTTGTTTTGATTTGTTTCGGTGGTTTAATGGCTACCATTCGTCAATATCCGTCCTTACTGTTCGTTTTCTTTCAAGTAAACTGCGTTTTTCCTCACTAGTTAGTTTCTCCGCTACCATCTCTTTCAAGTCAGAAAGAAGTTCTAAAACGTGTGATAGTTCTTCAGGAGTGATAGCTTGATTTTCATTAGCGTGTTTTGCAATCTGGTTGATATTCCCACCAATCCGATTAACGGCAACTCGTAAATTTTTCAATTCTGAAAAATCAATTTGGACTAGCTTTCCCTGGACGAGTTGATTCTTGGCATAGTATTGAAAATTTTTGGTTCCCATCTGTTCCATAGCTTTTCTTACTTGGCTGTATTCCTCTGGCTTGAATCGAACTTTCATCTCTATATTTCTTCTTCGTTTTTCTTTTAGTATTGCCATTTTATAAAATCCTTTCGTAAATGTTCTCGGAATTTCGAGGTGGGGAAACCCTACCTCTCCTTCCGGCAAGCTTAGCATTTGGGGCCCCGAATGCGAATTTAAAAAAGGTCAAAGAAGGTCAATCTTACGATTTTCCTTCGTACCTTTTTCAGTTTTGGGGAAATCCCCAAGCCCCTAGTGCCTCCCTTTTTGAAGAGACGTTCTTTTTTGTTTTGTTAAAATTATTAGCGAAATTGCTTCAACATTTTTTCAAAAAGTGAAGATTTTTGTTTTGGTTTTTCCTCAACCTGTGACGCTTTTTCTGAAGCTGTTTCCTGTTGGGAATTGAGTTGTGCTGCTAGAAGTTCTAACTGATTCTCGTTGAGTGGTTGGAAGAGAGATTGACCAATTTGTATCTCTGTCATCATTATTTTTTCATTGACCACGACTTGAAAATCGTCATCACTAATCATCTCCAAGAGCTGAATATTTTCTTCTTGCCAGCTCACTAGAGAAGTGTCTTCTTTATCAAGCAATTCCTTATCTGCTCTTAACTGTTCCAAAACTTTCTGACGAGTTAGATCACCAGCCGAAGGAGAAATGCCTTGGATGATATCACCATCCATGAGAGGGATAAAGTCAGATAGGATGGTCAGTAATTGGTTTTCTTGATAGTCATTCATGTGTGTTGTCCTCCTTGTGGTGGTATTGTTTTGAGTTTGACCTTAGGGGATTTTTGGGTATCTCGTTCGGTCATTTCGAGAGCCCCTTTTCTTTTTTTGACTGAGCCTCCTGTTTCAATTCTTGCTTGTGTTCCTCCACAGCTTGCTTGCTTTGGTCTTTGAACTTTTGAAGCTTTTGTTCAAACTGATACTTGGTTTGTTTCTCTTGAGCAAGGCGCAATTGTTCCAACTGTTGATCCATCCGAACCAGTAGACTTTTGGCTTCTTGTTGGACAATATCAAGCTGTGCTTCTAAATCAGCAAGAGTTTCTTTATCGTCAGACCAACTCGCTAAATAACCAAAGGAATAGCCTGAGGTATCCAGACCATAATAAGCTGATACCACATAGGCCACGCTCTCTGCTTGGAGTTCTGCTGTACTTCTTGTCAGTTGTTCTTTTTGAGGATTATTGGCATGATGTAACTCCGAGTGAGCTGTTTCATGTAGGAAGGTTTTGATCAGTTGAGACTTGTTCATGTCATTACTGCGTAAGACAATTTGATGCTCTGTGGGATTGTAATAGCCTTTGGCTTCACCTTGCATTTCTTCAAAGCGGACAGAGACATTATTAGCTTTAGCAATGCTCATCATGGCACGGTAGAGATTGGCATAGTCTAAATCAGATACCTGTTCCTTGACTTCTGAAATGGCTTTAGGCATCTCCTCCCCATCTGTCTGACTCACATCAAAAACGGGGACCAATCCAAAGAATGTGACGGTCTCTGGTTTACCATTTTTATCCAAGATGGGCTGATTGTTCTCGTCCTTTTTGAGTTTAGTCATTGGAGCAAAAATACGAATAGACTTCTCTCCTTTTTTAACATGGCGCTCAAATGTTTCCTTCCATTGCTTAAAAGAAGCAACCTGAGTGGCTTCTGGATTTTGAGCTAAGATCAATCGTAAATTGCGACTAGAGTAGTTATTGAGTTGACTCATTTTGGTTAAGTAGTCTTTGTATTTATCTGAATTCAGATACTCTTTAATCCCAGCTTTTAGATGGCGATTGAGGCCTGCGACATCTTTATTTTTGATAAAGTCTGCGACGTCTACACTACCACTTGCAAGAGCTGTTTCTTCAGGAAGATTGGTCAGTTCTTCTCTTGCTTTAGAACTTGGTGTTGATCTAAAATCGTGAGGGTTCGTTCCTTGTTTAAGCTCTTCTTCATCTGAAATACCATCACCGTCTGAGTCAATTTTAGGATGAATTGGAGCTGTTTCCTCTTTGAAAATTTCTGTTTTCATAGCTCCTAGATTGCCGTCTTTTAGAATTGCAAGCAATTCTTTTCCTCCATCCTGAATGTAGTCATCATTGATTGACAATTGCTCAATCACACCATTACGTTCACGATAAATTCCTAGAATTGTATTCTTTGTCCCCTTCGTAACGAGCTGTAAATTGATTGGTTCAGTCAGATTTAGAGTTGATACTGGAAATGAAACATCTCCAAGTGTTTTGAAAGCTAACAATAATTGTTCATTCTCTGTTCGTATAGCAGAACTAGCATGAATTGCTTTCATTTTTTTAATATCCGCAATATTTGTAAACATAAAAGACTTAGCTTGGATAATTTCCTCGAATAACGGGAGAACTTGAGCTTTACTAATAAATCCTCGATTTACGAGAATATTTGCAAAGTGTCCATCTCCTGTAGCCAATCGCTCAACCAAACGTTCCGCTGTTAAATTTTTTCCAATTGGACGGATACCAGTTAAGTGCATAAACTTATCTTTGTCATAATTGATTTTTATGGCATCAACTTTCCCACCTTCCTGATAAACATAGGTTACCGAAGAGCCTGCCAGAGTAGTCAAGTACCATTGAGCTGTTTGTTGGAGAATGGGGGCATAGGCATTTAGGCTTCTTAAATCTTCTTCTGTCGCAATATGATAGCCCTCACGAATAGTTGACACATAAGCATTATCCGTGGTAAAATGTAAAAAACGAGGGGATATTGTCGGGTGACTGGTAACAGCTTGCTCAAAGGTAGCTGAGTTTTCAGCTACGGGTGCGGGACTGCCTTCAGCTTTGGGCTGTAAAGACCCCCAACTAACATTGGTCCCCTCCTTTTTTTCTTGCTCCAGAATAGATTCTGGAGCTTTTTTTGTGTCCTCAATCATTGCTTTCCTTTCTGCTTTGCTTTCCTGGAGATACTGATTCCAATCCATCTTTTCTTGACCTTCTTCTTTAGGAGGTCTGGCATCGATGATTGGAATCTTTTTTTCTCGTAAGATTTCTAGAAAATCTGTGCCTGCCTTATCGTTATCCACCGCAAGGGTAATCAGATTATCCTGCTTATGGTCATGAAAGAGGGTGGATGTTTGGGCCGCCTTAGCCAAAAATTGAGACGTTTTAGTCAAGTCCCTAGCTTTGGTGTAATCTCTACCATCTTCTACTAATACTCCCTGTTCCTGAAGAGCTTCCATGGCATAGCGAGAAACGATACCTTCTTTCAGCCCTTCCATGGCAACTAGCCTGACATCCTCTAATTGGTCCTTATGAAGCTCGTAGTAGCTCATCAGGTCAATGGGAGCCTCTGCTACAATCAACCGTTTAGGAGAGCCGATAGATACATTTAAACCAGCAATACCCTCTGACTGGTACATGATTTGTTTGAGGTAGCCCTTACCTTCATAGCGTTCTGGATAAGGAGATAAGCCCTGAAGGCTAGCCCCAACAATAGTCTGACTTTTATCCAGGTATTTAAAGACCAGGACATCTTCTGTAAAGCCGTCACGATCTCGTCGTCTCGCTTGTGCGAGCACCCCTTTTTCGAGGAAGAAATTGATGGTCTCATCCGATAAGCCTCTGACTTCTTTTAAGTAGTTTCTCGCTTCTCTAAAAGGCTGTTCATAGGGGCTTAGACGGTAGCGGAAAGGCTGCCTTGTTTCCTCCATCAGCTTTGCTTCAGGGAACTGACCTGTCTCTAGGAACTTCATGGCATCCGCATAGCTAACCTGTCTGATTTCTTGTACTAGGTTAATCGTATCGCCATAAGTCCCTCTAGAATACCAGTGCCAAGTATTTTTATGGGTATCGATCTTGAAAGAGTCATGTTCTTTCCAATAATATTCTTTATGAGAGTTTCGTTTCATCTCCATCCCTAGGCTTCTAGCGACCTCTAAGATGGAAAGGGATTTGGCTTGTGCTTTGGTTAATGCCATCTATTTTTCCTCCTTCAGTAATGTTTTAAAGAGTTCATAGCCCTCAGGAGTACTTTCAAGGGATTCTGCAAGCAATGGCTCTTTTTGCTCTATTGTCACAAAGAGATGAGGGGCAAGTTGATAAAACGTTGCTTCATCTGCTTGTTCCAAAACCTGCCAAATAGCCTGGTATTCTAACATTAGGTTTTCTGCTTTCAAGGCAAGTGGTTGGCTAATGGTTTCTAAATAGCCGAGTCGTCTTTTTGTATCAGTCATCATATCATCCTTTCTACTAGCTTAAGCTGCAAAGAGTTCTTCAAACTCTGGGGTTAAATCTGTCGCATGAAGCAACAGACCATCAATATCTGTTCCTAGACGCTTATAGTCATACCATTTTTCTTTATCTTCAGGGGAGTGGGCAATGTCATGTTGTCTTGGATGATCATAAACACTAGCCTTCTTGTCTTTAAAAACATTTTGTTTTGAAATAAATACCAATCCCTCATCTACACCAATTCTAGCCACTTCATCAGGAGTTAGGAGAGGACGGCCTTGGATTTGTTTGTTTTCACCAGAAGAACCGTTACGATAGCTATGCGTTTTTGAGGTTGACCTTGTTCTAATCGTTTGTTTTCCTGAACGGGTTGAGTAGTATTCCATGGTATCTTTATCATTGGTTCCCAAAAAAAGATGGGTAGCGCAGTTATTAAAGATGGTTTTCCAATCACTCTTATAGAGAGATTCCAATTGGTTAACGGCTTGAATAATGATTTTAATGGACATCTCACGGCTACGAATAGAGGATAAGACCTGGGTAAAGTTTGGAATACGGCCAATCTGCGCAAACTCATCTAAAATAAATTGGATATGTCTGAGATTTTGTCTGCTGTATCCAGGGACTTTTCCCTGGAGAATAGTATCTGCCTTGTGGGTTAAGACCTCAAAACCAACCGCAAAAAGGATAGAGGATAAAAAGTTAAAGGCATTGTTGGTTTCTGGGATGGCAATAAAAACAGCCATTTTCTTTATATTCCAGCTATCCATCTCCATGGTGTCCTCACTGATGAGCTTTCTCACGTCGTCATGATCAAAGATGGAATACCTAGAAGAAAGAATAGCCACAACACTATTTCTTGTTTCCCCCTTAAAGTTCTGGAAAAGTTTCCACTGTTTGTAAGCATAATTACCAGGTTGTAATTCTTCTAGCTCTTCAAACATCTGTTCGACAGAACTAGGAACCTCTGGGTCTTCACGATAGATACCACGTAAGAGATCAGCCACGTGACCAAGATTTGGCATATAAAGCTGTGCGCCTGTTTCAGGATCTCTAGAGTCAAAATAGAGCCAACCAATTAAAGCCCGCTGCAACATTAATTCTGCCTGCACCCAGAAATCTTCTCCCATGTGCTCACTCTTCTTAGTGCCTTCTGTAATAGCTTCAGAGATGCGGTCAATGTCTAATTCTGAGGTCATGTAGTGAAAGGGATTAAAGCGATCAGAATTCTTTAGACGAATGAGATCAAAGATTTTTACGGCATAGCCATGTTTCTCGAGCATCTTTCCAGTCTCATGTACCAGGTTTCCTTTAGGGTCTGTCACGACAAAATTAGAATTCAGCTGCATCAGATTAGGGAGCACAAAGGTAAAGGTTTTCCCATCCCCTGGAAGACCAATGACGATGACATTCTTATTGAGTTGAACGTTATAAGCTAGTCTGAAGTTAAAAAGGCCCATTTTCACCTGCTTAGTAAAGAGCATGTTCTTATCACTATCCTTATCCTCAAAGCGTTTCATCTCTCTTAATGTCGCGAATCGAGCACTCCCTTGTTCCTCACCGTGACGATAAGCACTTTTGTCTCTAGATACATAAACCAATAGGGGTAGACCAAAAGCAATAAAGCCAGCCATCAAAGCGTCAGGTTCAAAGGAGAGTCTCAAGGAAACTAAGGACCAATTCTCTAGTAACCAATTCACCCGAAGTATCCCCATAAAAGGCACCGCTTGTGTCGCTAGTTGATAGTAAGCGTAGAAAGATTGGCATAAGATAAATGACAAAAGCCCCACCACTAGGTAGGGCCAAATTGGCTTTCTGGTCATCGTGCTTTCTCCTTTACGATTTCTTTTGTGACGACTGGACTCATTCCTTTATAGACAACATTGGTTTTGTAATAGGCGAGTTTGTCTTCTGGGGGCATTTCATGGGGTTTTCTCAAGACCTTTTTAGAAAACTTCTCTAGTTCCTCAGGAGTCTTTGTGATATCAGCCAACATGTCTTTAATGGCTTTTTCCGCCAAAAGACGGTTTTTACTTTCAAAAATGAGATAGGTCATCTCCCCTTTTTGGTAGTAGGTAAACCCCACCTTAACTTTCTCTAAGTAACATTTAAGTTTTTCAAGATGGACTTCACTACTTAAAAGCTGTTCCACATCTTTTTGTGATTTGGTTGCCATAAAGTCATTGAAACGGGTTTCGCCTTCAAATGTTTGATGGTCTAGCTTGTATTGTTTGTGGTCATGATAAGCCTTGGAAAGGATGTAAAGGGCTTGAATGGTTAATTCTAAAGTCACTTTACCCTTTAAGGCTAGGGAATGACTGGTTCTTGCTTGATCCATATCTTTACCTTTCTATTTTGGATAATTGGTTTGTTTAGGGATTTTAATGATTCGGTAACCATAAGGAGTCATAGAAACTGCTTTAACGGTTAGTGTTAGTCGTGTCTGAGTTCTAGTCTCCCCATCTTTGATTGCTAGGACATAGGTTAGTTGATAAATTTGATCATCTGCTTGGTTCACTGATTCCAAAATGACCGATTGTAATTGGCCAGATGGGTGTTTGAATTCCAGTTTTGGAGACATAAAATCACCTAACTTCCCTTGTTCTGAATAGTAATGCGGCAAGAAATAGCGGGCAAATGCATCCAACCGTCCTGTCTGTGACTGAAGCGTTTCTAATTGCTTCACTTGTTGGTTCAGATAAGAAAGTTCTTTTTCCTGTTTAAGAGATAAGCTTGTCGTAAAGCCGGCTATCGTAAGGCTGACTCCCATTCCAACCAAAAGGAGGCCCTGCCATAAGACTTTCAAAAAGGAAGAGATGCTTTTTCCCTTAATAGACTGTGTTTCAATATCTGAGACGGCCTTTCTAAGCTCTTGTTTCTCTTTTGGACTGGATTTCTGGCTGCTCTTGTCTCTGGAACGTGTCCAAAACCACTTCTGGTTGGACTGAGATTCCTTTTGATGAGTAGTTGTTCCACTTTTTAGAAAAAGACTATCTGCGATCCCTTCAAAGGGAAGATAGATATCCTCTTGGTAAATCACGACTCCCTTCTTATCCAACTCTTCCACCAAAAGCAGCCCTTCTGCCTCCTGGTGTTTCACTTTGGCGTTTTCTCGCTCTAAGGCTTGGTAAACCAAGTCCTTGTTCTTATAAGTCGTTGCCGTGTCCAGTGTCAGATTGGTTAGACGGTACATGGTTTTGTCCTCCTTTCAATTTTCCTGCAGCAATTTGTTTTTCAATATCCGCCCAGGTCAACTGGTGCTTAGCTAAATAGTCTGAACGCTCTTCATGTTTGGCCAGAATGATTTGGGTATCCAATTCTTTTAGTTTTGCTTCCTCCTTTTTAGCTTTGACCAGATAGTCCTCATAACGGGCTTGAACTTTTGTGCGTTGTGTTTGTAATGTTTCTGATTTGGTCATGGTGTCTCTTTCCTTTCTGTTGATTGGTTTGTATTAGGTTGGTTGAGGGTTGGAAGTGATGCTTCTTGACTAGCATTCAGGGTGTCGACAATCAAAATTGGCTCAATATGGCTGATCAAGTATTTCTTGTCTTGTTTGATATAGCTAATCCTAAGGGTACTGTTGGACAGCACATCTTTTTGAGCATTCGTGTAGTCCTTCTTTTTTTGAAGTTGGGTTTGGATATAGCTGACTTTAGCTAATGCCACATGGTTTTCTTCGTCAATGTAAATAGTCGCTGATTTGAGCTTTGTATCAACGACATAGCCCTTATAGGCCTGTGCAGCAGGCTCTTTTTCACTAGCCACTTCTTGTTGGTAAGCGGCTTCTGTCATAAAGGGGAGATAACGATTGCGATTTTCTCCTAGGTCTTTCTTGGTAAAGTAAGCAACTAGAAAGTCTTTAACATAAGCCGTTGTTATTTCCGTCCCTTCCACCTTCTTGACTTGTTTAGTCGTCGGTTGTTCCTTTTTATTTGTCTGATGGTTGTTTGTCGTTGCTAGACCCAACCAAAGGACCATACCTAAAACAAGAATAACCGCAAAACCAAGTCCCATTAACTTTAAAAATTTGAGTTTTTCAGTATCAAGCATTTTCATGTATTGTTCCTTCTTTCTATATTATTTTGGTGTGGCAAAGCTATAAAATGGAGCTAACTGACAGACTCGGTAATGAATGCTATCTTGAATGCCTGCATAATTTAGTTCAGATACCAAAAAACTACCATCTGGATTAACGACTTCTACGATGCCAACATGTCCCCATTGTGGATACGTTCCATCAAAGCCGCCCGCCGTTGAAACGACAGCTCCCTTGATAGGCGTTGGGCTGTATCGCCACCCTTTAGCAACTAGATTTCGGACCCAATCTTGGCCATTACCGAGATAGCCATAAGCTCCTGATAAATCTTTGATATTTCCTAGCTCTACGGAACGATTGTAGGCATACCAAGTACATTGACCCACAGGATAACCACTACCTTGTTGGGTGGTCATTGCCGCTTGTGTTGGTGGATGAGAGAGCTTGTTTCGATATTCTTCTGGAAAGTGATAAGAAGACGCAAGCGTACCGCCCCCTATTAGCCTCTGTGTTAGAAAAGCATAAATCTGTTTAGCATTGTTTTGGCGCTCTAGGAGCTTATCGCCTGCATTTCCTTCCCAATTATTGAGAAAACGTTTCGTCAGTAGAGCAACGTCATCATGGCTAGTTAAAATACCAGTCACAATCGTCCTATAATAGGGATTATCTCCTTCTAACATAAAGTCTAGTTGCAGTTCTAAGTCATACCACTTTTTATTCTTTCCTTTCGCATAATTTAGCAACAAGGTATGTCTGGTTGAGCCATCCGTCGTATCGGTCCATTGCCCTAGACCAAGACCTCGACGGAGAATATTGGCATAGCCTCTATTATAAATAGCGGGACCACCAAGTGCTAGCCAAGCCTCATCATCCCAGGAAAAAGCTGAAGCCCCAACTGGTGGACTGAGGTAGTCACCTTCAGCTCGTTTCGGATTGATGTTGCTTTCTGTCGCAAAGTTTCCTAACATGGCAGCTAAGCCATTATCTGTTAGATTCGGCACCTTTTTCTTCAGATAATCTTTGATACTTCTTGCCTTTTGTCCCAAGTCACCGTCAAGTGTTGTCAGGACAGATGTTGTCTGGTTGTAAATGACAGACTGGAAATAGAAGCCTGGATTAACAGAAGTCCACTTGGCCTTTTGATCTTTAGTTGCTTTCTCTTCTAACTTCTGATATTGAATGGTTTGGTAACCATTGGTTGTCACCTTACCAATTTCATCGCCAGACGTGACTTCTACGCCATCTGTGACACGAAGGCTCCCAACTTTATAAAAAGTAAAGATTGCTTCATCCGTCTGAATGGATAGCCTATCGTCTTTTATTGAGACTTTTCCTGACAGGGGAGCTCGTAGAGCTTGGCCCGTTGTTGCTTTGAGCTGCGTCTTCTCGTAGATTTCTGTGGGTGATGTGTAACCGAAACGCTTCAGGATTGTCAAGGGATTGGCGTAAGAGGAATCTTCTTCACTGTAAAAAGGACTATCTAATTCCTGGTAAGAGGGATAACGTCCCACCTCTTTTGTCAGTTCTATCAGTTCCTTGTATTCTTCTAACTCGTCTTTCGTAAGCTTAGCCCATTTGAGAGGTGAAGAAGAGCCATAAAGGTCTGCCATTGTTTTAAGATTGTTTGGGTCATCATTTAAGTGATTCCAGAGATCATTAAGGGCATCCGAATAGTGGTTAAAGCCAAGATTCCCTGCTAATTCTCCTCCTGTCCCTTCTTTCCAATTACTGTCTGGATTCCACTCACTACCATAACGGTAATTCATGAAAAAGAGGATATCATCAATGTTGGTCCAGTAATCCACCTTGTCGTTTGATTTTTCTCGATCTCGCTTACTCACTTGAAGCCAAGAGTGATTGAGGTCAAATTCATTTTGTTGGACAGGACCACTCCCTCCTAAGATTCCCATAAAAAGAGCTAGAACCGCAAAGATTAGAAACATTAGGAAATAGGACTTAATAGCGAGAGGATTAGCTAAGATAGAGCGAAGAGGTTTTGAGACGATTTTAACTGCCTTACTTGTTCCTTTAGCTACTCTTCCTGCCTTTGTCAGTGCTGCTCGTTGCCTCACCTGTCGTATCTTTTTAGTGAGCTTTCCCTCCCAAGAGAATTCTTTTGGGGTTCTGGTGAAGCCACGTCCACGGGTGAAGTTATAAGCTCGGTTGACCTGTCCATAGCTGTGTTTAATGGAGTATTTAGCCAACTTTCCCCCAGCTCTTGCGGCACGCTTTGACGCATTCTTTTGGTACTGAAACTGACGGATGTCTTGTCTAGCTTTGACCCAATCTCCTAGAATATCGTTATTCCGCATGCTTCGCTCGACATCATGCCTTACCTTCATTTTAGTACCATTTTTTGCTCGTGTTTTCAGACGATTGGGAATGTAGCTATCATCCGCTTTTTTGGCTCGTTTATAGATGGTCTTTGCGACTTGTTTATTGAGCTTTGCCTTAGCGGCTTCTTGCTTAAAGAAAAGGGCTCTAGCCGTTGGTTTGGGGCCTTGATGTAAGATATAGTCTTTTTTGGCCAGTTTATAATCCTTTTTAGCTCTTTTGTATGCCATTTTAGACTCTAAGCGAGCTTCTTTAGGGACTTTCGCTTTATTGGAAGTGATGCCTTCCTTGATTCGTTGTTTTCGTTCTTGTCTGGCTTGTTTGGGATCTGTCTCATACATAGACCATCACCTCACTTTCTTAACCATCTGTTGCGACCAATTGGTAAAGTTTAGTTTCTTTAGCGATTGGATTTTCAAAGGGCACAATGGTTGTTCCTGCTACAATTAAGCCTGTGCCTTTCGCCTTAGGTCTTAGGACAAAGCGCTCTAGAGAAGGTGTGAGTGGGGTTACTTGCGACAGTGCTTCTAAATCGGTACGTTTGAGTTTTAAAAGCACCATAAATTCACAGTTGGCGACAAGTTTTCGCCCTTCTTCTGTTGAGAGGACTGTTTCAGGATTTTGTGTAATCCCTGTAGAGATAGCTCCGTACTTACGAATACGAGAATATAACTCGGTGAAGAAGGTAGCCTGGAGTTTATTTTTAAAGTAAAGTTGTAACTCATCAAAGTAAAGCCAAGTGGTTTTTTTCCCTTGGTGGTTGACCACCTGATTCCAGATGTAGTCTTGAATAACAAGAAGGGCAAAGGGTTTGAGTTTCCCACTTAATTGCTTAAGGTTAAAGATAATGAAGCGATTCTCCATATTGACATTGGTCGGATGTGCAAAGATGTCATTGGATCCTCTCGTGTAGGGTTCTGCTTTTAAAGCCAGCAGTTGTGCGACGTCTTCTGGCTGTTGTTCGAGAACGGTTTGCCAATCCTTAAAGGTAGGATGAAGATAGGCTTCATAGGTCTTTCTGGTCACTCGGTCAATCATGGCGAACTCATCGTCCGACACTTCAGAGAAAATATTTTCAAAAAGAGTTGAGAGAAGGTTGGACTTTTGGCCAATAGGGTCGTTATCTTCCGCCTGGAGTTTATCCTTATCAGGTAAATCAAGTAAATTAAAATGATGGGAAGATCCTGGGGCAATGGTAATGATTTCTGCCCCAAAGGCACGGCCAATTCCTGTATATTCGTCTTCGGCATCAATGATAATGATTTGGTCTTCTGGATAGCGTAAAAGAGTCGGAATAATTTCTCCTGCTTTAGCCAATACCGACTTTCCAGAACCTGGGATTCCAAAGATAACCCCTGATCCTGTATTTAAGTCCCGTTTACGGTCAACCGTTATTGCATTTTTGGAAAGTTGATTTTGACCATAATAAACAGCACGTGGGCTAGAGGAGCGTAAATCCACGTTGGTAAAGGGGACTTGTGTGGCTAGATTGCTGGTCGTCATATCCCTCATAAAACGACGTTTCACATTGATAAAGGGAATACCAATTGGCAAAATGGTGTTGAGGGCTTCTTCCTGATAAAGGTAACATTTGTCTAGCTCAACGGTATTCTTACGGACAGATCGTTGGACTTGTTCGGTATGATTATTGAGCTCTTCAAGGCTATCTGCCAGTAGGTAGATGGCCATGACTCCTGAAAACATCTTCTGATCATTATCCTGAAGCTCTTCCGTCCACTTTTCAGTCTCTCTTGAGGTTTCCACTGCTTTACCTCCGACCACTAAGTCACTAGAAATCATGGCTTTTGCGGCAGCTTTTTGGCTTTTAATCATTTCTCTACGGACACTAGATTGAACGGTTTTGATTTTCTTAATGGCTGCGCCTGTATCATAAGGTTTAGCATGTAGGCTAATAGCCAGCTCAATCCCCGTATCCAGAATATTCTTAATCAGCTTGTCATTCAAAAAAGTCGGGTACTGTCTAACATAGAGAACCCTCGCAAAAGAATCATCAATTTGCATATAATCTTTTTCAAATTTCAAATAGTTAGGGGCAATAAAGTCCCTAGTAGAAAGGCCTGACAAAGCAATATCTTCATAGTTGAAATCTAAAAAGGCTTCTTTTCGTAGAAGCTTTCTAAAAACAAGCAAGCGTTCTAAACCGTCCATCTCTCTAAATGAGATTCCCAAGCCGCTATACTGACTTTCAATAATGTTGGCCGTATCATCTAAGATACGACTGGCTTGTGGGGCTTGGTCTGATTGCGCCGTAATCGTTAAATACTTCTCCACTTTAAAGGTATTTTGGTCATGGGAGAAACGCTCCTTAATCATGGCATTATACTCACTACGGTAGTCATCATAGCCATCTTCTGCAAGGTCATAACGAATAGCAGTTAGGCTAGCTTTTTCCACTCTACGGTTAATGATAAGCAGCTGCAAATCATTATCAATGTCTAAAGAATTGAAAATATCGGCATTGGTTTCGATGACATCAATCCGTTCATCATCTGTGGCGGTAATATAGCTGGTATCTCCTAGACGATAGGTTTTAGAGTAAGTATCGTTTGTGATGGTCATCAGACCATCAGGTGTTAGGCTTTGGTAGTTTAAGCTGTTTTGTGTAGATGCAACCATGGTTCGTCTCAGACGTTTTGCCCGCTCTTTCTCAGCTTTAGTGCGTTTCGGGGTTTTCTTTCGGCCGAATAAAGTCATTTTTCGTCGTTTCCTTTCTGTCATAGTTGGTTTGATAAGTTCGTTCTTGCTTGGTTAAGAAAAAGCGAAGTTCATCTTTAATTTTTTCATCAATATGACACCCAAAAATAACAAAAGGCGCTAGTACTAAAAGACTAACGCCATAGAGGATAATATTGGGTGTTTTAAACCAAAAAAGAACTGAGGTTACAAGTACCGTCAGTCCTATCCCAAAGAGCAGTATCCACTGCCTTAAGGTCATATAGCCTAGGAATGGCCGTTCATAGCTATCCAGGGCTTTTAAAAATTCACTGCCTAAGCGTGTCATAGGGCTCCTTTCTTTGTATGGTATAATATATAAATAATTTTTAAAGAATAGAGGTAAATTAGGTGAGTTACTTTTACTATCGGGTATTTGAAAAAATTCAATCCCAACTGTCTTTGTTTCAATTGCTTTATCTTCATGTGCTACAAATTCTTTTTTATTCCTGGACAATCCAACTACTATTTCAGTTCCAAAGAATTTATATAAATTACCCTTCAGCGACTATTCGTTTCTTAACGTTTCAATTGCTAATATTTCTGATTGCACGATATTTTACAGTCTTCATAAAACATCGTATTTATTTGCTTACCCCAACTATAAAAAATGCCTTCCTCAAAGAAGATCGAGAATTACTTATAAATGAAATCGAGGAATCACTTCAAAAATCTCTCGAATTCACAAAATGGAGTTGTGGTATTTTATCGACTATTTTAACACTTGTACTAACTATGTTTTTCAATGCTGGTTTGAAAATACTTGATCGCACTATCTCGAATAGTGCACTTACTAAAGAACTTGCAGCACTGTCATTGGATCCTTACAAACTCACCCTCTTTTTCGTGTTAGTTGTTATTGTAATTATAGGGATAGTTTTAGCACACTACTTTATTGTTCAACTTTTCTCTTTTCACAAAAGACTTGTTTTAAAAGTTCTTAAAAATTGTAATTACGAATCATCCTACTATCTCTCAGATTGTTCAAAATGGAAAATTTTTAAAGAACTTACTAAAGAAGCCTTTCTATGGAATTATATCTGGAGTTTTATCCAGTATTTTTTCTGAATAGTCTTGCGTCGCTTCCACAAGCTAAAACAAAACCACTTAGCACTGCCAGCCAGTGTGGATGAAATGCCCAACAACATAGGTAATAAAATATGATAGTTCGTAGCAAGAAAAATAGGCCCCAAAGCGTTATTTTTACGCCACCTTTTCCAAGTCTTATCAATACTTGCCATCGATTTGGTAGGTATTTTTTTGTCATCGTTCCTCCTCATCATTCAACGACACAATCTTATCACAATAATGACACCCAATCCCGATTATCTTCCATATCTCCAATATACTCATCAAATAACGCTTTGTGGACTTCTTGGAACTTCAGGAAATAGTTATCATAGTCTTTACTGTCTTTAAAGGCAGATAGACCACGAGCAAGGTAGTCCATCCATTGCTTGAGATAGTCACCATAGGCCTCTTGATCTAGCTTTCCTAACTGGACCAGTTCGGTCATGTCTGATTGAAGTAAATCAATAATAGCCATCCCATAGGTTTCATCATGTTTAGCCTCCGCATATCGCCAAGCGTAGGTATACGCATGGGAAAACATTCGACTATCTATGGGAATCTCTTCAATTTTGACTCACCCATAAAGCAACCAGCTATATAAGGGTTCTGCTAGGGATTGAAACATCCTCTCGTAGGGAGCCAGATAGGAAACCATTTCTTCTAGAACTTCAATTTCTCTTTTCAGGTCTGAAACATCTTCTTGTTCCATGAACTTATTAGAGGTAAGACAAGTTGAAGCTCCTTCTTTTTTAACCTTGGTAAATTCTTGTTCTATCAATAGTTTCAAATTGGTCATGTTTTTCTCCTTTAGTTGACTTGCATAATGTTCTTGGCCATACGTTGGCTACCAAACAATACAATGATATAGATGATCCCTTTTCCAATAGCCATTAAAGCACTGATCCAAGCACCTTTGGTAGCGACCGTTAAGAGGTCATCTGTCACTATAGCTGGGTAAAGCATAATGACAATGACTAAAATCAATCCCTGAAGGACAGCTGCGATATAGAGCTTGAAAAAGCCAAAGCAAATGGGTCGAAGGCTTTCCATCATGTAACACGCCACGACAATTTTTCCAATTCCTTTGTAGGTATAGAGGGTAAAGGAACGCAACAAAATCAATAGTTTAGTCGATATTTGACCGATAAAGTCAACAACCCAGTAAGTTACCTGGAGGATGCCTTTTGCAGCCCAATTTAGATTTTTTACGCTAAATTCTACATTAGTTTTTACCTCTTTGACTCCTAATTTCGCCACCATCTTGATAATGACATTAAAGAGCCAGGACAGGCTATCAAAAATCTCATCCACATAGAGAATGAGAAAGAGGGCTATCGCATATTTGAGGATTTCCTCTATCCATAACTGTAAGGTCAACTCGCCACCATTGCTTTTGAGTTGCTGGTTCCAGTTAAGCAGGTTGATCCCCATGAAGAGTAAGAGAAGCAAGATAGCGACTTTTTCCATAGAGCCTGAGACTGTCTCCATCAGGTTATAAGCCGTTGGGTTATAGTCTTTAAGGCTCATTGTTAGTTGGTCTAGTGTGGATTGGTTCATGACCACCACCTCCTTGTCTTACCCAATAGAGGACAGTCCTGCGGCAAGGGCTGAAAAGAGGGTCTTCAGAACGCCTCCAAGAAGAGCACCTAGGATAACACTTTGGATCCCTTTGTCCTTCTTATCGTCCAATTCCCGACGAATCCCGATAGCCAAGTCCCAAGCACCCCAGGCCGCCCAACCAAGACCGACCAAACCTCCGATTGTTCCGATTTGATTCACAAAATTAACAACTGTTTGCATATAGATGTTTCTCACTTTCTGTTTTTCTAAAAAATAAAAGACACTAAGAATGACTTAGTGTCTATGTGTATGGTAGATTTTATGAGGATTAGACCTCATCTGAATAAAAGGTTAGAGAGAGGGCGGTGATGATAGCTAGGACAACGATAATAGTGGTTTCCCACCAGTAATAGATGGGAACACCATGAGGAAAGACAAAGCCAGTCATTAAGTTATTAAACCAATCAGGTGCTGGAATATCTTTTTGAATTAGAAAAGCATACCCTGCTATTCCAAAACCTAGAATAAAGTATGATAAAACTTTAAACACAAACCAACCAATAGCTGTCACCAGTAAACTCTTCAAAAGATTATAAATAAAGAGCAACAGGAAGACTGGTGTTATCGCTACTTTAACTAACAAACTCGGTAGGTTCTTTAAACTAGCTAGAAGAGCTTGTCCAAGCCACTTCAATCCTTTCTTCCATTTGTCCTCTTTAGGGGCTTGTGGAGCCTGTGGAGCTATTTGACGTGGCGTGTAATAGGTATAACCACTTTTTGTTACATGCATATCCATCTTTTTATCCTTTTCCATAACTGATTATCCCCTCTGATTTTTCTTTCATTATAGCATAAAATGATCAGAGCTTCTAGAGGCTCACCGCAGCCTTTTATCTGTTCTTAAATTAGACTAAGCCAAGATCTATCCACTCACCCTAACAAGCAACCCAATTTTTAGAGGAATCATGGAAAATTGAATGAGAAGTGACTTGCTAGAGAGAATGGACAGACCCAAAGTAATCTACTTTGATGGCTTATCCATTAATAACTTACTGTTGACGCTTTTTAAGCCCTACAACCCCTAAGAGTGAGAGTAAGGCTGCCCCAAGCACTGTTAGGACAGATACCCCTTGCTCACCTGTAGATGGTAAAGCTGGTGCTTTAGGAGTTACAGGTTGAGGTGGTTCTGGCGTATGAGTGGTAACTTTATTAGATTTCACAGGATTACCGTTGACATACAAGGTATACTCATTTGTCACATCACCTGCTTTAATACGCTTAACAACCACAAAAGCATCTGCTCCAAATTCGCTAGTACGTGGGATTTGTGCGAGGAAGTCTGCCTTAAAGGCCAACTCATAACGACCTGTTTCCTTATTGTAGGTTGTCTCAGTGTACTG
Source organism: Streptococcus castoreus DSM 17536 (assembly GCF_000425025.1). Classification (GTDB taxonomy): domain Bacteria; phylum Bacillota; class Bacilli; order Lactobacillales; family Streptococcaceae; genus Streptococcus; species Streptococcus castoreus. The sequence continues at coordinate 46,874 of NZ_AUKZ01000014.1, forward strand.
AACTAAGTCAGTACCTTTAGGGATAATAGTGCCATCTGATAAAGTGAGATCAACTGTCGCAAAGACCTTGTCTTTCTGGTAGAGGTCATGCGTATTCTGGAGTTGATCCACAAATTTATATTCTGTTAGGTCATAGCCACGGTTACTTGGCACTACCCATCCTTCCAATTTATAAGTTACTTCATCACCGATTTTCACTGTGCCATTTTGGATAGACTTACCATCTTGGTCAAGCACTTCTTTATGAACAGCTAGTTCAGGCAGGTGGTTAACCACGATATTGCCGTAATAACCATTCCCCATATCTAATTGATAGGTTTGATTAGTAATGTCACCTTTCTTGAACTCTTGTTTAAGTTTAAACGACAAGTTGTAGGTAATATCTAACCCTTTTTGAACATAAGCTTTGTAAAAGGCTGCTGGGTCTTTAGCTACCCACATGTAAAACTCTCCCACTGGAGAAATGCCTGATGCCTTGATCAGTGCTTTTAGCTTATCGTCAAGGGTATCTTGAGATAACACATGGCGCATCTCTAAGAGATTGGTCACATCATCTCCGTTAGCGGCCTTAATGGAATTCACAACCAGTGAATGACCATCGATAGCTTCATCCTTGTAATCATCGACATAGATAAAGCCTTTCATGACACTTTCTTTGGCAGCTGTCATCCCTTTATACTGATCAAAATCTTGCTTAGCCACGTAAGTCAGCGTGCTGTTTGGCAAGACAGACTTCCCATCAATGGACTGACCCTTGTCATCCACAATGGTTTTAGTTGGCTGAATCAGATTATCATGCGGTGTTGGATTATCTCCTCCTGGATTACGAGGTGTTT
>NZ_KE384295.1:0-17605 GCF_000425025.1 Streptococcus castoreus DSM 17536
AGATAATCCAACACCGCATGATAATCTGATTCAGCCAACTAAAACCATTGTGGATGACAAGGGTCAGTCCATTGATGGGAAGTCTGTCTTGCCAAACAGCACGCTGACTTACGTGGCTAAGCAAGATTTTGATCAGTATAAAGGGATGACAGCTGCCAAAGAAAGTGTCATGAAAGGCTTTATCTATGTCGATGATTACAAGGATGAAGCTATCGATGGTCATTCACTGGTTGTGAATTCCATTAAGGCCGCTAACGGAGATGATGTGACCAATCTCTTAGAGATGCGCCATGTGTTATCTCAAGATACCCTTGACGATAAGCTAAAAGCACTCATCAAGGCATCAGGCATTTCTCCAGTCGGTGAATTCTACATGTGGGTAGCTAAAGACCCAGCAGCCTTTTACAAAGCTTATGTTCAAAAAGGACTAGACATTACCTACAACTTGTCGTTTAAACTTAAACAAGAGTTCAAGAAAGGTGACATTACTAATCAAACCTATCAATTAGATATGGGGAATGGTTATTACGGCAATATCGTGGTTAACCACCTGCCTGAACTAGCTGTTCATAAAGAAGTGCTTGACCAAGATGGTAAGTCTATCCAAAATGGCACAGTGAAAATCGGTGATGAAGTAACTTATAAATTGGAAGGATGGGTAGTGCCAAGTAACCGTGGCTATGACCTAACAGAATACAAGTTTGTGGATCAACTTCAGCACACGCATGACCTCTACCAGAAAGATAAGGTCCTTGCGACAGTTGATATCACTTTATCAGATGGTACTATTATCCCTAAAGGCACTGACTTAGCGAAATATACTGAGACAGTTTACAATAAGGAAACAGGTCGTTATGAGTTGGCCTTTAAGGCAGACTTCCTCGCACAAATACCACGTACTAGTGAATTTGGAGCAGATGCTTTTGTGGTTGTTAAACGCATCAAAGCAGGTGATGTGACAAATGAGTACACTTTGTATGTCAACGGTAATCCTGTGAAGTCTAATAAAGTCACCACTCATACGCCAGAACCACCTCAACCTGTGACACCGAAAGCATCAGCTTTACCATCCACAGGTGAGCAAGGGGTATCTGTCCTAACAGTGCTTGGGGCAGGTTTACTATCACTTTTAGGCCTTGTAGGGCTTAAAAAGCGTCAACAGTAACCAAGTTAATGGATAAGCCATAAAAGGAGTTTACCTTGGGTCTATCCATTCTCTCTAGCAAGTAACTATTAGGGGGATCTCCTTTCCCTTCAAAAAACTAGCCGAAAAAGTTTACTATTGGTTACTTGTTAGGGTGAGTGGATAGATCTTGGCTAATTCCAAAACTTTAATAAGGAGATTTGTCATGCAAGAATTTATTGCGAATGGCCGTGTATCGAATATTCCAAATGATGCAGTTGGGAGAACAGCCAATGGGCGTGTCAGTTTTAAGTTTGATTTTGCCTGTGACACCAGTTTACAGGATAATGATGGAAAACCATTGACGAGTTTCTTCCACGTACAAGTTTATGGTAAACAGGCTGAAGTTATGGCACAAAGTTTATCAAAAGGTTCTCCAATTCTAGTTAAAGGCGAAATTATTCAGCGACCTTATACGACTGAACAGGGACAACGTCGTACCTTCCAGTATATTTCTCCAAGCCAACATGATGGTATCACTTTCTTAGAAGGTAAAGAAGCAGCTCAAAGACGTAAGCAAAAAAACTTTAATACTTCTCAGGTAGCAACTCCAAAAGAAGAACTACCAGCGCCAGTGGATGCGGATGAGCCTTTTTAAGCACTATAAAAGTGGATAGGAAGACCTATTCACTTTTTTGACAATGCAGTTATGAAAGTGAGGTTTAGAATGGAAATAGAACGATTGTCCTTGAAAGAACTCATTCCTTATGAGAAAAATGCCAAGAAACACCCACAATACCATGTGGATCAAATCAAACGTTCAATAGAACAATTTGGTAATATTGATCCCATTGCCATAGATGAAAACAATATGATTTTAGAGGGGCATGGTCGCTATCTAGCCCTAAAAGCATTAGGGATGACAGAAGTGCCTGTTATTCGGATTAAGCACCTTTCAGCTGAAGAAAAAAAGGCCTATATCCTAGTCCATAATCAGCTGACGCTTAGTACAGGTTTTGATTTCTCCATACTCGAAGAGGAATTAAGTGATATTGCTAGCCTTGATATGACGGACTTTGGCTTTTCAACACGCTTTTGGGAACTTCCTATTCTAGATGTTCACCGTGATGACGAAGATGACACCTTGAAAGGATCAATAGATACATCAGATTCTACAGCTGAGGAAGGAGTTGTGTATCAGCTTGGACAACATCGACTCATGTGTGGCGATGCGACCAACCCAGATCATGTCGCTAAACTTTTAGATGGGGAGATGATTGATTTGTATCTAACTGATCCTCCGTATAACGTCGCTTATGAGGGAAAAAGCAAAGAAGCCATGACCATTCAAAATGATAACTTATCTAGGCTTGCTTTTGAGAGATTTTTAGAAAATGCTTTTTCAACTGTGAATACTCATCTCAAAGCAGGAGGCGCTTTTTACATTTGGTATGCGGATAAAGAGAGACTATCTGTCTCAAAAGCCTTAGAATCGTGTGGGTGGGACATCAAGCAAACTCTGATTTGGGTTAAGAATCACTTTGTTTTAGGGCGACAAGATTACCAATGGCAACACGAACCTTGTATATATGGTTGGAAAAGCGGTGCTAAGCATTATTTTATCAGTGATTTTAGCTTAAGTACTATCTTTGAGTCCTCTCAAAGTTTATCTCAGTTGACAAAAGATGAGCTGGTAGCACTGATACAAAGCTATCAAGAAGAGACACCAACCACCATTTTACGAGAAAGAAAACCGCTTCAAAATAAGGAACATCCAACCATGAAGCCGATTCCTTTGATGGAACGATTGATTCGCAACTCCAGTCGTCAAGAAGAGCTGGTTTTTGATTCATTTTTAGGCAGCGGCACGACTTTGTTAGCTTGTGAAAACCTTAATCGCAGGTGTTATGGTATGGAGCTAGATCCAAAGTATGTTTCAGTCATTCTGAAACGCTATGAAGAGTTGACGGGTCAAAAACCACTAAAATTAAGTTGATATCAAGGAGGGGGAAGATGGCAAATGAGAACAATCTCATCCCTATTCGCAAACGAAGCTCGAAGGAAGCTCGAGAAATGGGAAAAAAGGGTGGTATTGCTTCAGGAAAAGTCAGACGAAAAAAGGCTAATTTGAAAAAGGCATTTGACACACTTCTTGCTTCTGAAGTGGCTAATGATGACATGAAAGCCTTTTTGACAGAACAGGGCTTTGAACCGTCTAATGAGATGGCACTTGCTATGGTTGTGTTACAAAAAGCCCTACGAGGGGATGCCAAGGCTTTAGCTCAAATCATGGACATCCTAGAATACCACTAAAAAAGTCAACCAAAGACAGAAACCTCTAAGATGATGCCCTTGAAATAAGGGTTATTTTCTTTGTTTCAAGTGATTTGCCCCTTTAAGAACAGGTTTTTCCATTATCTCCTATACTAAAGCTAAAAGAGATGGAGGAAATATCACATGCAATCAGATGCTCAATTAGATGATTTGATGAGCGAGTCTCTTTACATGAGACGGTTAGTCTATCGGTTAGGGACGCTTACAGAATCCCCACAAACGGATGAGGAGAAATGGCTTCATGCCTTTTTGGAACGGTATTGGTTGCTTACAATGGCAGAACGTTATCACTTATTTTGTTTTTCTTGTTTCTATATGCGAGAGGAGGAATGATGGTGGGCATATTAGATTATCTCATCTATATGGTGAGTCGTTTGTTGGCACTTAGCCCTCTTTTAGTCATTATAGGTTTTGGGCTGGTTAGCTATGGTTTGTGGAAACTATTCAAACAGTTAGGAATGATCTCCAAAAGGCTGTGGACCAATCGCAAACAGTTTCTTAAATGTTGTCAGCGTTTCATTTATGACTTACGCTCTAGCCTTTCTCAGCTGGAAAAAGAGAAACCTAGTCACTTAGCCAAATCTTTTGGCCGTCAATCTATCAAATGGATAAAAATTATTCCTCAGTGGCTCTTTAGCTTACTTTTCTTACTTTTTTGGAATCTTAGTGTTAGGGCTTTGGACTATCTGCCGTTTCTTCACAAGGAACGCAAACGCTTTGTCAAAGAAATGCGCCCCATTCTTTATTTCAAGACATCACGGAGTTTTGTGATGATGGGACTTAGCTTTAGTGCCATTGCGCTCATGTTAACCAACTACGTGGTGGCTTTTCTAAGGGCTTGTTTTCATTATTTTTACTTAACCCTTCAAAGCAAATCGCTAGAAATGACCTTTGATCAGAGTGGTCTTGCTTTTTCTAATCTTTGGTGGTTTGCTTCGTTCTCAGTTGCTCCTATTTTAGCTGTTCCGATCTTTTTGCTTGGTTTTGGCTTAGCTTGGCGCTCGGCTTGGATTAATTTTGAGCAGTATCGGAACTACAATAGTAATGAAGAAGGGGATGACCGCTTTGCGACGGAACAAGAAATCAAAACGCAATATGTCAAGGTTCCTAATAAAGCACAGTCTTTTGAGGGAAATGGAGGGCTTCCTGTTTTCCATGAAACTAAGAAAAGCCTAGGAGGCATGACATTAAGAGGGCATATCATCTGGCAGAATCGTAAAATCAGCCCGATTGTTACTCATGCGCAAAAAATTCTTGGCATCTATGGCAAACCCTCAGGCTACTATTACATCGAAACCAATCCCACCAACATGCTTGGTCTAGGAACAACTCGATCTGGTAAAGGAGAAGGCTTTATCACAGAAACCATTGATATCAATAGTCGAGCCAAAGAAAAGCCCTCAATGGTTATTGCAGACCCTAAAGGGGAACACTATCAATCCTCTTATAAAACCATGCGACAAAGAGGCTATGACGTGGAAGTCCTGTCATTTCAGAACATGGATTGGTCAATGTCGTATAACCCTTTAGCCCTTGCGATTGAAGCTGCTAAAAAGGGCTATTATGAAAAAGCACAGACCTATGTCAATGCGGTCGCAGAAGCTATTTACCGTAAAACCAAACCGGGTATGGGCAATGGCAATGCCAAGTATTGGGAAGACACCTCTATTTCACTCTTTAATGCCATTACGATTGCCCTCTTTGACCGTGCCAATGAAGCTCTTCAAAACGGCGAAGACGATGCTTGGGATACGGTGACCATTCGAAACGTGGCTAAATTCTTGACAGATTTAGGCTCAGAAGAAGTCTTGGTAGACAGTAGTGGCATGATTGTGGAAGAGCCAATGGACGACCAAATCCTAACTAAAAAATCAAAACTCACGGTGTATTTTGATAACCTTAGACAGATTAATCAGAGACGCTTTTCCAAGTTTCGAGAAATGGCTGATATTAATTTCAGGGCTTCTGACTTTGCTTCAGAAGAAACCAAAGGCAATGTTTTCTCTAGTATGATGGCAGGGATTACCCTCTTCTTACAAGATAATGTGGCGAAATTAACGTCTAAGAATGCCATTGATTTGACCTCTGTTGGTTTTCCAAGACGCTTAGCCATTCGCTTTCGCTCTAGTCATAATCGTCAATTGAAGAATGCCTTTTTGCATCAAACGGCTAAGATTACAATTACGAGCCACAAACAATGGGGGAAATCGCAAAAAGAGGTGGTTCATGTCAAGGAAGCAACAGCTCTTGTCGATGAGGCAGGCTATTTGACCTTTGTCATTGCCCCTAAACTGCCTGATACCTTTCAGATTAGGATTGATTTCAATCATGATGCCAATGACGAAGCTGTGAAAGACCAAGTCTTTCTTCTACAAGGGACGAAGGTTTATCAAAAAGCAGGTGGACTTGGCAATCGTCTTAAGAAAGATCCGTATAGCGATCAACCGCTACTTGATAAGGTGTCTATCACCATTCAAGAAGCCCCTAAAGGGTCTCTTCTTCAGCTGGACGACGTTGAGCTGACTTATTCCGATAAGCCTAAAGTGATTTACCTAGTAACGCCACCAAATAGAACAGAATACAATAGTATTGTATCTCTCTTTTTGGACCAACTCTTCAATGCCAATTATGAGATGGCACTCTCAAGTGGTCGCAAAACCGTCCATCGGATTGTTCATGTCCTTGATGAGTTTACCAATATTCCAATGATTCCACATATGGAAACCAAAATCTCGATTGGTCTTGGGCAAAATATTCTCTATTATCTTTGGGTACAAAACCTTGAGCAGCTGAGTGATAAGTATGGTGACAATGTTGCAGCAACCATCCGAAGCAATTGCTCGATTGAAGTTTACATCAAATCGAACTCTGATAAGACTAATAGTGCTTATAGCAAGGATCTGGGTACTCGAACCATTACATCACGTCACCGTTCAGCCAATATCATCGATGAAGCCAATCCAAATGTTTCTGTGACGCAGAAGAAACAGGAATTGTTGACCCCAACCCAGCTTTCAAAACTCCAAGAAGGAGAAGCTGTTATCTTACGTGGGGTGAAGGGACGAGACAAGAAGGGACGTAAAGTGACCACTGACCCTATTTTCTTACGTGAAAAAACGAGTCTGCCTTATCGGTACATGTTCTTAGAAGATGCTTTTGATCAAAGCATGACCTTGTCTGATATTCCAGTCAAAAGCGACCATAGAGGACTAGATTTGCAGGATATTGCCGTAGATGCCAAAACCAATTTTAATCATATGATTGCATGGCGCTATGATTTAATCAGTAACCCTGAAAGTCGTTTGGCAGGACGAAAACGTCCACAAGCTCCCAAACAATTTGAGTCTATCGATGATCTCTATGAAGAGACAGCGATTGACCTTTTTCAAGAGGAGAGTGACTACACGATGACAGAAGTATTGTAAGACATTGCATCAAAAAGGACGTAACAAAGTACGTCATTAGTTGATGATGTGGTGCAAACGTGTTATAATAACGGTAAATATATCATTGAAAAAGAGGGATTTGGATATGGCAAAAGCAAGAAAACTCATGGGCTTGTTTACGATTTTACTAGCCAGTATCTTACTAGTGGCTTGTGGACAGAAAACCACCAAAGACGGTGTACCAACCATTCTCCAAGACAAGTATAGTGGGTATTCGAAAGTTTCTGGTAGCTATAGATCTGATATCTTTTCAGAAGGGGGAAGCGAACTCATTTTTAATAAAAAGAAGCAGACCATTACAAATACCTCATACATTTCATCGTATGGGGATAAGGGGGTTACTTACTATTATCAAGTAGTTCCTGAAAATAAACTAACTTCTGAAGAAAAAGGGATTTTGACAAAACATAAGTCTGAATTAGAAGGTAAGGACTATTTTTTAATTAGAACAACTGATGATAAGGAATATGCGTCAAAATTAGTAGATGATACAAGTGGTCTTACTTATGGTGTTGTGTTAAGCGATGGTGGCAAAGCCATTCGTATCTTTGAATTTGAGAGTAGTGGTGCAGCCGATGTTTATTATGACTTCTCAGGTCAAACCATTAAATAAGATTTTTAAAGAGGTTCAAGTGAACCTCTTTTTTTGTCGCTAAACGAGTTGCCCATTTAAGCACATGATTTCCGATTATCCCTTAGACTAAAGTAGAATTCTAACAGAAAGAAGGCTACTTTATGACTTATGAGACCTTTTCAGACCTAGTTAGGGATCTTGAAAAGCTAGATGGAGAAATTACTGGAGAAAAGGGCCAAAAATTAGCGAGTTTTTACCAGTACTGGCATAACTATCTAGATGCGACTCCTGCTGTTCTGACGGTGATAAATAAATTGTTGGGTGGGATAGCTAAGGCACTCTATATGATGACCCTTAGCTTGGAACACGTTTTTAATAACCTTTTTAAGCTCTTTGGCCTGTTTGGCTATCTGACCGATTCAAGGACAGTCATTGGTCAGTTTTATCAATCCTTTCAGACGCTAGGTGTGGTTATTTTCGTCTTGGTCTTAATTGTGAGTGTGATGGCAGGGGTCTTTACCAAACCTGTCAAATACAAGGAAGCTGTTTTGACCTTTCTCTTAGTGACCTTGGTGACGTCGGTCTTACCGATGACCTTGACAACAGTCTCAACGACACTAGCACAAGATGCCGTTACTATTCAATCGACCAATGGAAAAGGTGAGTCCAACTATTCGTCCTTAGCCATTCAACCGCTGAAAAATAATGTGGTGGACCTTAAAGTCTTAGTTGATAAGAACTTTGACACCAATCTCTTTCCCATGGATGACCATGGCTATCTCATGCCTGTGGTGGATGGGGCCATTCCACTAAACAAGATTACAGATGATGTCAGTCAGAAAGACTCGATTGATTTTGTAACCCAATTGGACTTTGGGGCTAGCTATGGGGTTACTAATGCTAAATACCTACTAGATTGGCAAAAATCTCCAGGAAAAATGGGACTACAAGGTTTGTTTCAACACCAATTGAATGCCAATCGTGATGGGGTTGTGTCTATGAATGAAAGATCACCTCTAAAGGCTTTAGAAGCTGTCTATCCTCGATACAAGGTGAACTGGACGGCGGTCTTTGTCCAGTATGGCATTTTGTTGGTGCTATTAATAAGCATGTCGATTAAGTTTGTCAAGTCGGTGGTGGACATCTTGATTCAGGGAATTATCTCGCCCATTCAAGGTTATAGCTCGCTCAACCGTAAGAAATATGTGGAGCTGTTGAAGACTATCGGAGGCGCTCTCGCAGGGATTGTCTTTGAAGTCATGATTATGCGCATTACCTTAGAGATTTGTCGGGATTTTCCGGGGCTATCCCTATCGACAGTCGAACAATTTTCCGGCGCATTCACAACAGGTATGAGCGGTTGGGAACAATTTCTCGCTTGCAGCATCGTCTATCTTGGTATCTTTATGGCCGCCATGCAAGGAGTGACCATGATTGAACGCTGGCTTGGTGTTTCAACGGGTCATAGTGAGACCGCCCAACAATTGATTGGGGCGATGATGGCAGGTAATGCCTTTGCGAGCGGAGTTGCTGGAGTTGGTAGTCTCGCCTTAGGGGCAGGTAAAATGGGGGTTCACGCAGTTAAGAAAACCCCAAGTGCCATTGCCGGAGGGATTGCTAAGACGGCAGGAACCTTTGGAGGCATAACCGATATTTGGAAAGACCAAGGAACGGCTGATACGGTTAAAGGTGGGATTAGTAGTGGGATTGATGCGGCGACAGCTATGGCTAATCAAGCTTTAGGTCATCCTACTCAAAAAGCCAAACAATCCCACGATAAAGCTTACGAGGCTCTGAAACACCAAAAGGGTACTAAAGATGCCAACAAGCAAGGGCAACAAAATGAACCACCACTTGGTACACCCCAACAAAACCAACCCCGTCAAGAAGGCGAAGGCGGTATTACTGATCCAACGCTACCAACGGCTATCATACAGGAACAAGGAGTGGCCAGCCAGTCTGATCAAGACCTTTCTTCTCCCTTATTTCAATCGACAGAAGGCGGTGTTACCGATCCAACGTTGCCACAAGACCTGACACAAACTCAAGAAAATCCTAGTCCGTTTAACCAATCGCCTGCCTCAGCCTTATCTCAGTCGAAAGAAGCGGTTATCTCTGACCCCTTGTCAAAACCAAAAGTGTCGTCAGGCTTAGGTCACTTGGCTAAGTCTAAACAGGGCCTGACACAGGCCAATCAATACCTTAACCAACAAAGCCATATCAAAGGGGCTGAGAGTGATGAGGAGGAATAGCCAATGGAGCTAAAGGACAAGCACGTCGTCATTACAGGAAGTCTCAGACCCCTGAAACGAGTTGAAGCAATGACCTATTTAGAAGATGCGGGCGCTATTGTCCAAGGCTTTGTGTCTAGGAAAACGGATATTCTCATTGTGGGACACAAACAATTGTCGCTCTTTGAGCCGGAGAAACAGTCTCGAAAGCTCCTTGTGGCGGAAGCTTTAAAAACTCAAGGGTACGCCATTAGGCTTGTTACAGAAAGTCAATTTTTTGAGTGGCTCAGAACATCTCACCGTTGGTGAGGTGTTTTTTTAGTCAGTTGCCCATTTAAGCACATGATTGTCGATTATCCCTTAAGATGGTTTTATTAGGAATCGAGGAGGTATTTTATGAAAGATAGTTATGGTGTGCCACGTGATATTTATGCCAAAGTTAAAATTCTAGGTGTCTTTCTGATGGACATTGTCTTTGTCAGTTTAACGGGTATCTTAGCTTTTACCTTTGGAATGAAAGTCTTTCCCCCACAAGAGTGGCCAGTCTTTTTAGTCTTTTGGCTCTTAAGTGTTACTTTGGTCGTGTATTTATTATTACCGGTCAAGGGTGGCAAGAAAAACTGGCAAAGCATCCTCTTATTTTTCAGCCGAAGATGTAAACGCTACATCAGTATCAATCACAGGCAAGGAGGCAAACATGGCGCTTAGAAAACAAGCAACAATAACTGACAACTCAATGAAACGACTAGGCAAGAAAGAAGACCGATCTCAGCGAAAACGCTTTGGCTTAACCAAATCAACACTTGAGCTACTAGCAGTCAAGAGGATTCTCTCTCAGCCTCCTCACTATATTCAGCTGAAAGATGATACTTACCTTGAGCTGATGGAAATCTCAGGCAAGGACCTCGATTATCTCAGTGAGAGTGAGATCAGACGTACCTTGATGAATTTTGAAACGTGGCTTACTAATGTACACGCGGATATTCAGGTAGAAACCACACGTCTTCCCACCAATACCGATCCACAAATTGCTCATCTCAGACATCATTTAGAGGCCGTCAAAATGGAGTTGGGCCGCCCCTCTCTTTCTGATAGGCGACAAAAACAATTAGTAGATCGTAAAGCGCTGTTGGAAACGAAGATTCGGATTGAAGAACAAATTAAGCAAGAAATTTATAATGCGGAGTTTATACTTTGGCTTTTTGCACCAACCATCACAGATATGGATACCATAGTGCGTAAAGTTCAAACCAGTGGCAATCAAGATTTTGTGCCTGAACCGATTCGGTTGGAAAAGAAAAAGCAATTGTTGACCCAGTTTTATAACATGTTAGATAGTCTCTAGGAGGAAACCATGCCATTATTATCGAAAAGACATGAACGACAACTGATGAAGGACGGCTATGATTTAGCCCTGTTGAGTACTATTCAGCCGCAAGGAAATCTCACCTTTCGAAAGTCTGATCGCTATTTTGAAGCAGGCGATGGGTTACACACGACCTTGCATTATTATGGCTACCCTGCTTCTGATCTTCCTCGCTTTTGGTTGACAGACCTTTTACAACTGTCTGATACCATTGCTTTTTTAAGTCTCTATCGTCAAGACAATCAAGCCATCAAAACGGTCTTACAGGATTCCATTGAAGAAAAGTCGACACGCCTGTCAAATAATGCCAAGGTGGTTGCTAATCAGACTGAAATAACCCAGATTCGTGAATTGACGCAACTTCACCAAGAGATTGAACGGACCAATTTAGCGACTTTTGGTATGTACACACGGGTCTATGTGTCTGATCAGACTAGAGAAGGCTTGTTTGAACAAGTGACCAATCTTAAGAATAAGACCTCGAAATATAAGGCTACGATTTTATTAGGCGAACAAGACTTGGAATACCAAGCCCCCTTTGTGCCAGCATCACTCCAACAAGATCTTCCCAATCATCGCAAAGGTACCTTCATTCGGGTGGATGACCTTGCAGGAGGCTACCCTTTTAATCATACCAAGCTAGAGGACGAAAGAGGCTCTTATTTTGGTTGGACACCAACTAAAGGGGCGGTTAATTTCGATTTTCTGCATCGTGATGACCGTAGAACACGCTCTTTTATGATTGTGTCAGGTAATCCTAAAATGGGGCAACGCTCGTTTCTCTTGAAACAAACCGATGACCTCTATGCCAAGGGGCACTTCATCCGAAACCTTGATGCCAGTGGGATGTTTACAGATCAAACCAAACAACAAGCAGGTTTAGTGCTTGACTTGTCGGGTGAAGCTAATCGGATTAACCCTTTTCAAATTTTTCCAACAGTAACCAAAGACAATGGGATTGAAGTGGATGAGGAAAAATCCTACCAACAACACCTCCAAAAGCTAAAGAATCTTTTTCAGTTACTTAATAGTGAGGTAACAGGCGATGACCTTGCGACCTTTGGAAAATTGGTCAACGATTTCTATATTGATGAGGTAAGGATTTGGTTTCGCAATCCTGCTCTCCATGAAGGAGAGCTGCGTGCCACGCAATTGGTGGCAGAAGAATATCCGATTTTGTCCGATTTCATCCTCTTTTTAGAAGATAAAAAACGGCAAAGTCAAGCTCGCAAACACCCTGATAAATTGGAGTTAAAAACCATTAATCGAGCGCTCAATACCTTTGAGGAACTCTTAAGTTCCCATGCGGCCATTTTTGAAGGGACAACAGCTTTTCGAGATATTTCAACAGAACAAGTCGTGACCTTTGACTTATCAGGTTTAGTGGATAGCCCTCATCTCCTTAATGCACAAGTCTTTTCCTTGTTATCGTTGATGTCGGCCGATATTGTCAATAACGGTAAACAATGTCGTCAGCGCTTAAAAACGCATCCGCACTTGACCGAGATGGATATGCCCCACTACATTGTCACCATTAGTGATGCTCAGACATTGATGACTCCTCAGTATGAACAAAGTGTCTCGCTTCTAGCAAGCGTCATTGATCGGATGGGCTACAATTTTGCGGGGGTCATCTTGTCTGTGCACTCACTTGAAGGGATTTTACTAGAGACCAACCAAACCTCTGCCAAAGATCCATATGTTTTAGCTGTGAGACGAATATTTGGCTTAATGCAGTACCGGGTCTTTGCCCAAACGGATGAAACCAGTATTGGTCTCTTATCCAATGCCTTACATGGGGCAATGAATGCTTCAGAGCTTGAGACCTTGCCACGATTGGCTAAGGGACAGCTCTTGATGAACATTGCAGGGGTTAAAAATATCGTCTTTAATCAACAATTTTTAGCGCAAGAATTAGAGCGTTACGGTAGTATTCAATAAAAGAAAGGGTGTTGACTAATGAAATCTAAACAAGGCTTTTTCAGCCGACAAAAGCTAGCCCTAGAGGCTTATGTGGCGCTTCGTAAAGAGCGGATGCGACAAGAACGGGAATACTTCGCTTCTAGCGGACCATCTGATCCAGAGCGATTGCAGGCACAAGCCGAGCGGAATCGTCAATTTCTCAAAGACTTGAAAAAAGTTGGCATTGTGGTATTTACTTTCCTACTTGTTTATGCCATCATGCGCACGATTCTTGGGTTATGGTAGGAGACTCAAATGAAAAAAACAGTAATGACAGTTGGTAGTTTGTTCTTACTGGGTTACATGGTGATTGTTGCTTTTGCCAGCCTGTTGATTGGTGCGGTAGGAGATGGAGCGTCACCTTGTGATGTTAGTCCTCAGACAGCTTCAGTACCTACGGATGCTAGCAACGCTTCGATTGATGTCTTTGTCAAGCAACATGAGGAGGCTTACCTTTTGTCGTGGAAAGCGGGAGGTTTTCTGCCCTCTGCATCCATCACCCAGACCATGATTGAAAATGGCTTTAACTTCAGTAATCCCAATGGAACTTCCCTCTGGCAAGCTCATAATATGGGCGGTGTGAAAACCTCTAGCCTATCTAACTTTCCAGTGACCCTAGCAACTTATGGTCAAGATAGTGTTGACCTTTCAGGAACGAAACCGGGATCTCGTGTTGGTGATGGTACAGGTGGGGCATACACGTGGTTTTCTAGTTATGATGCAGGAATTGTTGGCAAGGCTGAATTTATGGCCCACCAAACCTTGTATCAAAAAGCGATTAATAATACCGATGGTGTCGCCACGCTGTCTGCTATTGCGGACGGTGGTTGGGCAACTGATGGGTCGTATAAGACCAAGTTAGTCGCCATGTACCAGACCTTAGGGACAAAGTACCAGTGGTTAGACCAAAAAGCGATAGAGCAATACGGGGAAAAACCCTATCAAACCTCCCAATCCTCTTTCTCAGCTGATACTAAGCGAGACGCTAGTAGTGATGAAGGCGTAGTTGAGGAATCTAGTGATTGTAGCGATGGGGCTTCAGGTGATTCGGTAGACGGGACAGGGGCTGTTCCAGTCGATGCGACGGCTTGGGGCTATAAACCAGATAATCTTCCACAGAGTCTAAAGTCCTATATCATTGACCCTAGCAGAAATGGCTTAGTTTATGGTGGTAGTGGCTGGGTGGAGAACTCAGGCCAATGCGTTGATTTAACCGTTAGCTTAGGTAATCGTTTGTGGGGGCATTCAGGAACGGTTATTGGTAACGGAAAAGACCAAGCAAGAGCTTGGGCAGCTATCTTTGGCAACTCGGTTAAAACAACTCCTAAAAAAGGAGCAATCTTTTCGACTCAAAATGGAGGTGGTGGATATGGACATACCGGTATTGTCTGTCATGTCTTTGAAGATGGTTCTATTTTGATTGTGGAACAAAACACACCATTATCAGGACACGATTACTTCCATCAAAATAACACGTGGAACTACCGTATTTGGACACCTGCCCAACAAAAAGCAGAAATCACTACTTTTGCTTATCCAGATGGTAAAGAAGCGAATATCAAGTAGAGAGAAGGAGAAGAGATGTTAAAATACCTCAAAGACTATTGGATGTTTGTAGGGATTGTGTTGTTGGTTGGTCTTTTTGTTGGAATGTCATTCTTACATCCTCATAAAAAGTCTTCCCAAACAACCACCGCACCAACGGAGAAAGTGATGAAAGATAAGGGGGCATCCTCCGAAGAGCTGCCAGCTGAAACTGAAAACGAAAAAAACTATCGACAGGCTTTTCTTGCTTTAGAGAGACCCTACGGAAGTGTTCATTCATCTGAGAAGGAAAAGCTCTCAGCTAGTCTTTTCCAAGGACTTCAAACGCTAACAGCTGCCCAAACCGTCTCAGATGTCACAGGGACGGTTGAGAATCACTTGAGTATGACGAGTCAAGCTATGCTTGAGACGGTGGGGATTGCTTTTCTGGTCAATCACTATCAAGTGGATCAGGAGAGTCTCTTAGTAACCCCCTCTAAAGCAGAGGATGTCCTTCAGTTTTTAGTCGTTTTGAAAAAGGAGAATAGCCCCAATGCTTACCTGATTGGGAATTGGAATAAGACGGTTGACCAGCTTCAAATCGTTCAGATTATCGGAGGAGATATTGGAGCAACCTATGGTTAATCACTTTGCATGTCAGATTCTGTATGGACAATAGGCTTCTTTTATGGTAAAATAATGACGTAATAAGTTACGTCATTAAACAAAGAGGGAGGCAAATATGACTAGAGAAGACATCGACCCTTTGGGTAAGCGACGGCAAGAAGCGCCAAAGAACTATGAAAAGAAAAAACGGTACACCTTGGCCTTTTATCCCAAAACACGGGAAGAAAAGCTAGAAGCTTTAGTTCAGTATCACGGCGCTAAATCAGCTTCGGAATATTTGGAACAAGTGATTGAGCGTGAGTGGCAAAACATCAAAGACATTTGGAGGAGCTAATCTATGTATATTATAAATTTTCGCTTTATAGGAGCCTGTATCACCTTGTTCCTTGTGGCTGGTATTTGTGCGACTTTATTTGGGAAATTCGGCTTTCAAGTATTCTTCCTCTTGTGTTTGTATGGGTTCTTTCGAAAGTTCTTATCGAATGGGGGAGCTATTCTAGCGATTCTTTTTCTGATGGTCTTATGTGGCGGTGGACCAATCCTTTGGTCAGCAGCACTTAGTTTGTTTGGCATAGTCCTATTAGGTATCGTAGCTATTATTGCCTTAATGGGCTTGTGGGTCGCTTTAACAAAAAAACGTCGTCAGTCATAGGCGGTATTAGGGATAGTCAATAAACCTCTTGGATAAGTCATCCAAGAG
The DNA here is from genome assembly GCF_000425025.1 of Streptococcus castoreus DSM 17536. Classification (GTDB taxonomy): domain Bacteria; phylum Bacillota; class Bacilli; order Lactobacillales; family Streptococcaceae; genus Streptococcus; species Streptococcus castoreus. The sequence continues at coordinate 15,888 of NZ_KE384295.1, forward strand.
GTTTTTGATTGTGAAAACAGAACTTGAAGTCCAAATGGGAAATAAGTACACTAATACCTAATCACAGATTGTGGAGGTTTCAAAGTGATCGACGAACGTGTCTTAAAAAGACAATGTCAAGAAGTAGCTATTAAGGAGTTTCATCGGTTGGTGGCAAAACACGATCAAGATATGATTCCAATCATGAAGCAACGAGGTTATACTTATGTGCAGTCAACTGAACGAACGGTCACGCTGACTTTTGGGGAGATTCGCTTTAGACGAAGACGATGGCGAAAAGGGAGTCATTGGGTCACTCCTGTTGATGAGTATCTCGGTTTAGAATCCTATGTCAGATACTCTAAAGAATTTTTGTATCAAGTGGCAGAACTCGCCACCATGATGCCCTATGCCAAAGTGGTTTATACGGTTTGGTTGACCTATAATGTTCATATCACCAAATCAACCGTTGTCAAAGCCGTCAAGCTTGCTCGTCAGCTACTGGAAGAACGAGAAGATTATCGCTTTTTTGAAGAAAAAGAAGTTCCTCAAAAACAAGCTGTTGATATTATCTATATTGAAGGTGATGGCGTTATGGTTAAGGCGAGACATGAAGAAACTGAGAACAGACACTTTGACTTATCGCATTTTATGGTTCATACGGGCAGCCAAAGAGCAGGTGGAAAGCGATTTGCATTAAGTGGCAAAAAAGAGTTTGTGACACTCAGTAACCGTCTGACGAGAGATCAGGTGCTTGATTATCTCTACAATCATTTTGATATCACCGATAAGACCCTTTTGATTACGAATTCAGATGGTGGTCACGGTTATACCCCTTATGTTTTTAAAGAAATGGCCAAGGCCTTGGGTATCAAGCATCATGAGCATTTTTGGGATGAGTGTCATGTCAACAAGCAATTAATTAGCACATTTAAGCCTTACGGCCGAGAACTGCTTGATTTAGCCTTTCAAGCGATTCAAACGCATGATAAAGGCAAACTCAGAATGGCATTTGAGACAGCTGAAAGTCTAGAAGAGTCAAGTGATAGACTCGAGACTTTAGTAAGCGTTAAGAAACAATATCTTGCGAATTTTCAGTATACCTTATCCGCTGAGATGAGAGGTTTACCCCCTGCAGGCATTGGTGTTATGGAGAGTCAACATCGTAAAATCACCTATCGGATGAAGAAACGTGGCATGTATTGGACCTTCTGGGGAGCCGAAACCATGGCTCAACTCATCGTGATGTTATACGAAGGGAATTTGAGAGAGCTGTTCTTTGGGGATTGGCGAGAGAAATACCAATCTATTTCTCAAGGGTCTGACAATTCTCGTCCACGAGAGAAACAGTCAGCGAAAGACTATTTCCCTGAACATCGCAGACCTTGGTCAAGAGACTATCAGCGTAGTATTCGTTATTAAGATGAACCATTTCAAAAAACTTTCGTCAAGAAGGTCTTTTTGTCATGCTTTTATTGTCATTTATCTTGTCAAGTATGACTTTGTGTGCTATAATAAATACAAATTAACGCATAAAAAAAGTCGCAAGAACGAACCTTCTTGCGACACCGAGTAAGAAAATGGCACTTTCTTACTCAGTCACCTACCTACTATAAGGGATAACAGGAAAACTGTCAAGGGGCTGAGCAAGAAAAAATGCTTAGTCTTTCTTGTTTTTCTCGGTTTTTGTTCTCCCTGATGAATCAACCGTGCGCTACCTAAAAAATTTGAACACATAC
>NZ_KE384295.1:17691-44797 GCF_000425025.1 Streptococcus castoreus DSM 17536
AACCGTGCGCTACCTAAAAAATTTGAACACATACAAATAAAGTAAGTGGTAAGAGTTTTTAGGTAACGTAAAACGTTGATATATAAGGGAGAACAGACAATTGTCTGTTCTCTCTTTTTTTCTGAAAAAATAATTAAAGGATTAAAAAAATGTCTAGTCATATTGAAATTGTTATGAATATTGATACATTAGAAATCTTTGAAGTCATTCATCATGACGAAGAGGGTGATAATGTTGAATTGTCAGAGACTATAGTAGATAGTGATTCTGCTTTGATGGTACAAGAAAAGGATGTTCAATCTAATGAACAAAGTAAGACGGCTACTCTTGCTATGGAAAGATATGTTCAATTAACATTGTTTGATACTATTTTAGATAATAATTTGATTGGACAGAAAATAGCTTATTTCAATGATTCCTAAGTTCAAGAAACAGATAAATTTGTATGAGATTTACAAGGAGAAAATGATATGGAACAAGAAGAAATTGATCAAATGATTGAAGATTGGGTGGAAAATGGTTTTCCTACTGAATTAAAACAGTTGATTTCTGAAGAGGAGTTTCAATGAGGTTCTTAGATTTATTTGCAGGAATAGGAGGTTTTCGAATGGCTCTTGAAAGACAAGGCCATGAGTGCGTTGGTTTCTGTGAGATTGATAAATTTGCACGATCTAGCTATAAGGCTATTTATAACACAGAAGGAGAGGTTGAATTTCATGACATTACAAGAGTCAGGAATGATGAATGGCGACAATTTAGAGGAAGAGTTGACATCATCTGTGGAGGCTTCCCTTGCCAAGCATTCTCTATCGCAGGAAAGCGAAGAGGTTTCCTTGATGAGACTCGTGGAACGTTATTCTTTGAAGTCGCACGAGCCGCTCAAGAAATCAAACCATCATTGTTACTGCTTGAGAACGTCAAAGGCTTACTATCTCACGACAAAGGGAGAACTTTTAGAACAATCCTCTCCACGCTTGATGAATTGGGGTATGATGCAGAATGGCAGATACTTAACTCAAAGGATTTCGGTGTTCCCCAAAACAGAGAGCGAGTGTTCCTTATCGGACATCTTAGAGGCAAACGTACCAGAAGACTATTTCCTATCGGACGAGAAAGTACAACATTTGATCCTAAATCAAAGGAAATAATCATCGTTGGTAATACTAAAAATCCAACTACTAAACAAAAAGGGACAAGATCAGTGGTCTATCATAATAAAGGTCTGATAGGAACATTAATGGCAACGGATTATAAAGAACCGAAACAAGTTGCTATCCCTGTATTAACTCCTGATAGACTTAAAAAACGACAAAACGGTAGACGATTCAAAACAGACGGAGAGCCGATGTTTACATTAACCAGTCAAGATAGACACGGCATTCTACTTGCAGGTCACCTACCTTCTGTGAGAGAACAGTCAGGTCGAGTTTATGATCCAAATGGTCTATCTCCTACGCTTTCGACGATGCAAGGTGGAGGACAAGAACCTAAGATTATTCAGAGAGCAAGAGGTTATAACAAGGTTGGTGAACATACTATATCACCAACCTTATCAAGCCATAGTTGGCAGGAGAATAATGTGCTGTGCATTCGAGAGGCTACGTTGAAAGGCTATGCGGAAGCAGGTATTGGAGATTCTGTCAATCTATCACATCCTAACTCAAAGACTCGTAAAGGTCGTGTTGGCAAAGGTCTTGCTAATACCTTGCTGACGGGTGCAGAGCAAGGAGTAGTGACATCACAATATCGTATTCGCAAACTGACACCAAGAGAATGTTGGAGGCTACAAGGGTTTCCTGATTGGGCGTTTGATAAGGCTAGTCAGGTTAATAGTAACAGTCAATTGTATAAGCAGGCTGGTAATAGCGTTACAGTTAATGTCATCGAGGCTATCGCAAAACAATTTGAGTAAACGGAAAAACCAGATGGGGGAACTGCCTTGAGAAAGGGGGGAAATGATGTCTCAAAATCCATATTATGATCAATTAGTGTCCAGTGAACCATTAGGCTTTATTGATCCTTTTGAAGATTTAGGAACGTTTGATGCCTACCATATGCGTTTCAAAGAATCTGTTCGAGAACTCATCAACCCCCACTCAGGCAAACCTTATTCCCCAAAATGGCAGACTAAAATTCAGGAAATGAGAAAGCTCTATATCAAGTATCAAGCGAGTCTACGAGAAGAACCACATCATGAATTGAGTCATCGTATGAGAAGTGAGGCTAACCAAGCCTACGTTGACAAAATAATAACCACTTATTTGACATTAGGCTTTCACTTTAGCGAGATTGAACGACAGTTATCAGTATCTAGTAAAAATCTTAGAGCAAGATACAAGCGCAGTGATTATATAAAGATTAATTCTTTGGAAGTTTATGACAAGCAGGATTTATCAGACGGCTATATGATGGCTAAAGATTATATCCCTGAAAACAAAATGATTAAATAGGGAAGATTATGTATTTGAAAGATATTTATCAACTCATCCTTAAAGATGGACTAAGACAAACCAAATTCAAAAATAGTCACATGAAACTAATCTCTTCAGCTGAAGAGAAGATGAAAGGTTCCATCTTTGGTTTTCGTTCTAAAGCTAATATGGTTAAAGCCCGTGGTCTTGTTCTGACCTCACTAGAAGCAGTCTTAGAAAACCAAGCTAACTTTACCCACTGGACACCAAATGTCTATTGTTATGGCTCTTACAGCGATGAAACACGCCAAATCACATGTGGGCATTCAGAAGACAATTTGAGACAGATTAATACGTTTGTTATTGATTTTGATATTACTTCTTCGGCTGAAGAAATGACACAAGGGGATATTCTAACCGCTGCTATCGATCTTGGCTTTATGCCTACCCTGATTTTGAAGACAGATAAAGGCTATCAAGCTTACTTTGTACTGTCTGAAGCAGCTTACGTGACAGCTCATTCTCATTTTAAAGTTGTCAAAGTTGCTAAAGCTATCTCTCAAAATTTGCGAAATCACTTCAATCAAACCTTACCAGTCGATTTGACCTGCAACCATTTTGGTATCGCACGTATGCCACGAACGGATAATATTGCCTTTTTTCATGCAGACTACACTTATTCATTCCAAGAGTGGCTAGATTGGTCGATGAAACAGTCTGGTCTCCCATTTCCAAGCAAAAAACCAAATCTAACTGTCATTTCTGGGACAGAAGGGATCAAACAAGTCGATGAGCCTTGGTATCACATGCTTTTGAATGAGTCTAATATCAAGGGGGCTAAAGCTCTGATGGGGCGAAACAATGTTCTCTTTACACTAGCACTTGCCAACTTCTCAAGTGGTGTTTCTCAGGGCGATTGTGAGGTCGTTTTAAATGACTTTAACCTAGGATTGGACGAACCAATCACGACAAGCGAGCTTCTCAAACTCGTTTCAAGTGCCTATTCAGGTAAATATGAGGGAGCTAGTCGTGACTACATCACCTTACTCTGTCGAGCATGGGTCGATGAGAAACTGAAACATACTGACCTCTTTACGCATCAGAGATGGTACAAATTCAAAAAGAAACGTTCAGAACGTCAAAAAAGCCACTTGCATGAATGGAAAGCAGATGTCATGGCTTACTTGGAAAAAGAAGGCCAAGAGACCCCTTTTCTTCAGACGACTAAAAAGGCTATTCATGAAGCGATTGGTATTCCTGAACGCAGCTTAGTCAGAGTCCTAAACGTTTTGAAAGCAGAAGGTAAAATTTTTTACCGGGTCAAACGGGGCCGAAATGGTGGCTTACGCTTGGCAGCTATCGTCTCCATCTTCCAGTCTGTGATTCGGTTAAAAAAAGAACGACAGGAGGCTTATTTGGCGAGCATTTCAGGTTTCTTTAGCGAACCCCTAACCCTTGTAAAACAAGCCGTTCTAGCCCTTGAAACAAGGTTAAAAAAGGGACAACAATTGTCGCTCTTTGAACGGGATATTGGTTAAAAACGAAAATGTGCCAAGTGCCTTACATTTATATCTACGATACGAGAGATAGAAAAGAGAGGAATGGCTCATTTCATAGTATTAGTATTAAAATACTAAACGAAAGAAAATGCTAAAAACATAGAAAGTGAGAACTAATAGTATGGATTATCTGATTTTTAATTATCACGACGGAGAATTTCTTTGTGCTCAAGGAAGGTTGCTTCGTTTTGCTAGTCAAGGATTGGCTAAGCAGTACATGACGAGTCATTACCAAGTGCCTCGACCTGAAGATGTCACGAAAAAAACACTAGAGGTCAATCATTATGAATTTCCATTTAAAATTGTGAAAGCGAGGAGTTGTTCATGAGAACTATACAAAAAGGGGATTATCAGCTCCTTAGGGGTTACTACTTGACTGGTCTTGGTCAAGAAGGAGATGCTTATTATTTCAAGCTGTCAAAAGAACATCCCTTATTTCAAAAGTTACAGGCAGGTGATGTTATCGTGAGTTTCTATCAGACCAAAGAATTGATAACGAGTATCCCAGCTTTAGTCAGGGTTGACGGTGTCATAGAAAACTTAATGACCATCAAAGCGACACTTGCGGAGGAAGAGAAAAAGCATGTGCCACATCTCCCCGTGATTAGAGTCTATGAAGGTTTTGATCCGCTTCACTATGCCCAGATAATGGAAAGCTATCAGGACTTGAAGAAAGAAATGAGACAATTAACTCAATTCCAAGTGGTTCAAGGTAGTCTCTTTGATATGGATGAGGGGGAATGTTATGAAAGTTATTAAATTATCTAGTCTTATAGTCATTGTTGTAGCAGTCTTGTCCTTTGCAGGATTAGGAGTAAAGACCTTTTGGCAAGAGACAGTTGACTTAGATTATTCTAGCCATTTGACAGCTAAAAGCTACCAACAACTAGTGGAGACCGGGGATTTTAATCTTGTCTTTTTCAAACGAGGGTGTCCGATGTGCCAAGCAGGAAAACAAGCGGTTCTAAAAGCCAGTCAAAACAGCCCTTATCCAAGTGTGATGGTGGATGTGGAAACTGATGAAGGTCAAGTTCTTGTTAGACAATATGGTGTGACCAAAGCAGCTAGCCTTGTACTTAGTCGTGATCATCATATCCAACAGTATCGCTATGTCATCAAAGCTCATGGTGGGCAATTCATGCCAAATCAAGAGGCACTCAAGGCTTTAACAAAGGAGACGACACATGCCAAAATGGAGTAAACAATGGTGGGAAAAAGCTAAGACATGGTCATTTGTTAGGCAGATGCTCACACTAAAAGTATGGCTTGAGGATCATACAATTCATCGTAAAGTCTTTACCTTTTTTGCCCTCTTGTTAGCTTGGTTGAGCTTATTGGTTGGGGCACTGGCATCCCCTGAGAGGATTCGCTACACCAAAGAAGAATTGAATACACGACAAGTCTTTGGCAATGGTAGTGGTGAAGTGACCCTTGTGAGTCAAGTCTATTCCCCAAAAACGAAGATGATTGTTTTATCCTTTCAAACCAAGGATAGTACGTCCAGTGTTCGAGAAGGGATTGTGAGTCAAGAGTTAACATGGCATCTTTATGGCAAGAAAAAAGGAACACAGGCAATTATGGAGGTAATTCCTGTCACAGATAACAAGCTGTCCGTTGTTATTCGTCATGTGCCAAGCGACTTTGATACCTTTGCGGTTGAGATTACGAATCATACGGCACTCTCTAGTAGCGTAGATGTTGATATTGCTTCGTCAAAAGATAGCAGTCAAACATCATTAAAGCAGAAAAAAACGAACGATAATAGTGTTCAGTTCTATATCACGACTGCGAACAAGGAGCTGAAAACCAAACAAATCACATCGGTCTCTCGAGAGGCCGTTGCCTTAGCTGCTGTCAGGGAGGAAAAAGAATTTCAAGAAGACCAAATGCAAAAATTGAAGTCCTCTATTGAACAATTGAAGCAATCCATCAAGACGGACCAAACCACTAAAGAGAGCTTGGAAATTGAAAGCAAGTATTTATCTGGTTCTGATTTAGAAACTAATCAAAAGAAAGTAGAGACCCTAGAAACTGAGATGACGACTAAAACCAAAGCCATTGATAAGGCCCTGTCCAATATCCAATTGGTTGATGAAAAACTAGCTAACCTGACTAAGAAGGAAACAGCTATCAAAGACGGTTCTTTCCAATTTACAAACGCCATTAAAACCATTGAGATGGAATAAGGAGGTTTCCCTATGACAAAAGGAGTCTATAAAGGCAGTTTATTAGCCCAGAAAATTTTAACGGAAAAGTTGGAAAAGACAATGACTAAAGAGAGAATGTTAAGGGAGATGAGTCCTCGTTATAGGCGATTAGAAAACGTTCAACTAGTAGGAGTGGTTTTAGTTGGCCTAGTGTTTTGGTATTTTTTTAGTTTATTGCTATTCACAGTCGTAGGAGTCCTACTCGTGAAACTACATAACCATCTTCCTGCTGTGAATGCAATTTCTCTTGATACCCCTATAACCATCTTATGGCTGGAGAATTGGCAGGTCAATATTACCTTGGTAGCGATAGGAATTTGTTGCCTTTGTCTGAGTAAAACGATGACTGATAAGATGGAAGCGCTCAAAAGGCAGCAGATGACAAGCAACTCACGAAGGATTACCTCACTTGGAAGGAGAAACTAGAATGACAACGCTTGAAAAAATTGAACGCTTTTTAGGTCGTCCTCTTGGAAAAGATGAAGGAGTCATACAGATTCAGTATCAGATGTGGTGGCCGTCTTATTTGGTAGAAGAGGGGGAACAGATAGAACTACAAGTCCATATTCTTGGTGATGATGAGGATATAGAGCAACCGCCGCGACAACGTTCTAAACGTTTCAGCGATCCCATTTTCTATGCCTTGTCATCGCAAGAAACAGTCAATGCGGTCACAAAGCGACCGTTTCCCAATAAATATTACGTGTCGTTAGCGAGTAAAAATAGTCGTAAACATCATAACGATGGTTATCTGATTGTTGGAGAAATAGATAAGTTACGGACAATCCGCTACCTTCAATTTTCTGCCTACGGGAAGCAGAGTGGACTAGATAAATGTTTTGTCTTTTCCGTTGATACGTCTGCTTTAAACCCAACAAAACCGCTCATGAAGATCAGGTTTCAAGATATGGCTTTCTTTAATAGAGAGTGTATGGACGAAGAAAGATGCTCTCAATGTGTACCAACTTTGACCGTGTCCAATTCTCAGATGATAGGTGATACAGATAAATCTAATGGTTACCATCTTACTAACTATATTTACTCTCCTTATCAGGATGTCCTTGGAAAAGCACTTAATCAAACGTGTGAAAAAGAGCTAATGATTCCACTAGCAATAACAGATGAAGGGGTATCTGAAGTTTATGAATCCGTCGATGAGCAAGGACAAGCAACTTGGATACCATACCCAGAACCTTTATTTACTTGGTATGTTTATTTTCTAACTGAAGCGGTAGTATTAGGTGCTTTACCCTTGACAACTTATTAACTAATAGTCAGATCAGAAAGGTATTTAACCAATGAAAAAACATACTCGAAAATGGAAAACACTAAACAAAAATGGTCTCAAATTATCGTTGATTTGTGGGATAAATTGGCTCATAAAAATTGTTTTCATGGGAGAATTTTATCTTTTATCAGCTACCTTTTTAGGCTTATTGACGTATTACATGCCACAGGATATTCAATTCTTTACAGTGAGAGTTTTGGAATGGATAGTTATGCTCAAAATAGTCATAGATGTTACCCGTACACTTCTTTCAAGAGAGATGCAATGGATAGTAAAATCTCTCCGATTAGGGGTAATGTATTTAGCTTTTCTAGCTGGCAATACCTATATCAAGCAAAATAATTTGACAGAAATGTTGGTCAATCGCCTGTTGACGTTCTGGCTCATTAGTCTTGTTCTAGCAGCTCTTGTAGCGTTCATTCAGCCGAGATTATTTAAACATTATCTTTTCAAAAATGTTATTAACAAAGAGTATCTAGGTATCCGAAAACTAACAGATGAGCTACCGCCAATATCTAATCTTTATGTAGATGTCAAAGAAGTAGATGCGGACAAACGGATGCGACTCATTAACCAGAATGTCATCAAGCCACCTTATCAAGATGCGGTCGAATTGAGCTATTTAAATAGGGAAGTTATCACAGCTATTAGTTATAAAGTAGTTCCATTTAACAAAGAAACTGAACGTACTTTTATAGACGATGATAGTATTTATTATCCAATATTTACGGTTCACCCTTTTGGAAGTTTGGAAGGGAAATCAGACTTTTATCACACACTAATTAAACTTAGACTCAGTCAAAAAGATGCGTTTACGGCAATAGGAGTCAGAGATTTTTAACGATAAAAACCATTCCATTTAGTTTATTTGGGATGGTTTTTTAGTGACTTGCCCATTTAAGAACAGAAGAATGGTTTATCCCTTATGATAGATTTATCAAAAAGAAGGAGGCCACCTTATGGCAAAAAAAGCAATTTCAAAAATCGAACAAGACCTTGAACAAGCAAAAGCTCGTGTATCTGAATTAGAAGAACAACGCAAACTAGCTTTGGAAGAATCGGACAAAAAAATTGGTCGTACTTATGTCCAATTGAAGCAGTTAGAAAACAAGGCCTTGACTCGTGAGGCTATTTTAGCCGAACTCAAAGAAGATTTATTGTTGGCAAAAGAATATCAAAAAGAGTCCAAAAAATCACAAAGCACGTCGCAAGAAGTGACCGAACAAGACCAATCGTGAGAGTAAAAATTACTCTTTTTCAGCTGAAACTGACCAAAAAAGAGTGTGTCTTTGTGTGCTGTAAGAGTATGTAAAAGTAACACTAGTGTGTTTTACGGTGCGTTAAGGAGTAGTCAAAAGTAGGCGAAGCCGAGAAAAATGCTATCATCGGAAACGTTGATACTATCAACATATCACGGCACGTGATATCAGTTTCCCTTATGCTCTTTTCAGTCAGTGATCAGTTTGAGATGACAGACTGATTATTCGAAAAAACAGAAAAACAATTTTTTTCGCTGTGTTACGAAATTTGGCATTCTTTTGTTATTTTTGACACGAAGAAAAAACAAACTAAGAATTTTTTAGTAGATATAGTGAATAATGAGACGGAGAAATGAAAATGGATATTTTAATACGTGGGCTTTCAAATGACGAAGTTGATTATCTAAAAACGCTCGCTAACCAACAAAAGGCAAAATCCTTTAATCAGTTTTTAGTTGACCTGTGTCGGGAAAAAATTCGCCATGGCAACTTCAATCGTGCGGAACATTTGTATGTTGTGCCACTTAAACAAATGGCAGAGGCAAACCAATTTCTCGTCCAACAAACGACCCAACAAAGCCAAGACCTTGAACAGCTAACAGCACAAATGGAAAATTTTTCACACCACATTGCTCGTTGGTTGAAGTATGAAGGAATGGAGGAAATTGATGAGTAAGCAATTTATGATTCGCAATCTTTCTGATGATACTTTTTTGCAACTAAAAGACCTATCCAAACAATTAGGTTATGGCAGTTTCAATCAATTCATCTTATCGCAACTGGAATTAATCGCAAGTAATAACGGCTTGACCCTTTACGATAACGCCTTTGCCAAAGAACTAGTAACCATCAAATCAAACCAAAAACAGTTACTCGAAAACCAACATCAAATTCAAATCAACCAAGTGGCTTTGTTAGCTAAACAAAAAGAAGTCGGCGAGTTATTAGAAACATGGTTACAGTTCATGGATGAGCTGGATGCCATTAACCAACGGGATATTTTGTGAGGGAGTGAGTCATGAAGAAAAACAAATCATTTGTCCTTGCCTTGATTTTTACCATTATCATTTTGGTACAACCGCAAAGTTGGCAATGGCTCAAAACAACCTTCACGCAAAAAGATATTGCCCAACAATTAGCCTTTACGAATTCGACTGATGAAAAAAATGAGACCGTGCATGAGCTGCACCAAACCGAAAATCAAAAACTACTTGAGTTGTCTTATCAAGGTCAATCGGTCATAAAGGTTCATGACAAAGCAACCTTTACGGAAGAAGAGTTATCTCTTGAAAAGGGGAGTTGGGAATCTTACAAGCCACTTGATTGGCTTAATCGAGTTGGAGAAGCCAATGCTCTTTTAGGAAAAGAGTTGTTACCTCAAACAAGACGAGGGGATATTTCATCCGTTAAACCAACGGGCTGGAAAAATAAAAAAATTATCTTTAATGGCAAGACCGATTATCTCTATAATCGCTGTCATTTGATTGCTTATGAGTTGACGGGACAAAATGACAATCCCAATAATCTCTTTACAGGCACACGTGCCTTGAATGCTAATTTTCAAGTTCAAGCTTCATCCATGCTTTACTATGAAAACCTCATCGCAGGTTATATCAAACAAACAGGGCATCACGTCCGTTATCGAGTAACCCCCTTATTTAGAAAGCTTGAGTTAGTGGCACGGGGGATCAGACTGGAAGCCCAAAGTGTCGAAGATGACACCATTTCATTTGATGTCTATCTCTTTAACGTGCAGCCCAACTATCGCATTAATTACCTAACCGGCTCATCTGAAAAAATCAAATCATGACTTATAGAAAGAAGAGGAAACAATCATGACCCCAAAAACAAAACGACAATCGGTTTATCTTGTTCCTGAAAAACAAGAACAGTTAGAACGCATCACCCATTATTTAAAAGAGGCCTATGTCATTCCTGAAGTGAGAAATTTTTCAGTGGTGATGGGATTGTTAATTGATACGTTTGAAGAACTATTTTTAGAAGATAACACCCTGCCCTATTATGATCGCTTGGCAGATTTGAAAGAACGTCAATCAAGCAAAGATGCGATTTCCAAAGAACTGAAATTATTGGCCAAACAATTAGACCTGATTACTTATTTGGGTCTAAGTAATTTCCATGCGACAACCAGTGGACCGATGTGGAACATTGATGATTTGACCGCTATCCATTCCATGGATGATCCACACCAAACCCAATTACTGTCTCATATTGAAGACCTCATTCAAAAAGACAAAAGTCGTGGGCAAGTGATGAAACATTCTTAAACCATTGAGGAGTTAAGTCGACATGAACATGACCAGTCCTGCTATTACGTTTATGATGCAGTACACTAAGCCCAATACTCGTTATGTGGATTACACTAACCGTGAAGAAGCCACAGAAGTTGAGAATGAATTAGCCTTAGAAAACCAACGTCAGACTACCGAAGACCTGACAGAAGAACAAGTACAAGCTATTTATGATCAAGTACCTGAACAGGATTTAAGCTTCAAAGACTACATTGATTACATGAATCGCTCTTATGCGACTGAAAACCAAAATGAAGAAGTGACTGCCATCTTTACACAAGAGACCAATTATTTGGAACGAGAGAAGGTTTCTCAGCTGAAAGAAAAATTACAAGAGGCCTATCGCAACGAGTCGCTTTTATGGCAAGGGGTGATTTCCTTTGATAATGCTTTTTTAGCGGAACAAGGACTCTACAATCTTGAAACCCATCAGGTTGACCAAACAGCTCTGAAACAAGTCATGCGTGAAACGATACCGCAACTCATCAAAGCAGAGGGTCTATCAGAAACGGCATTTTGGTGGGGCAATATTCATCTCAATACTGATAACATCCACATTCATTTTGGCTTGTCTGAGCTAGAGTCCAATCGTGACAAAATCTATTACGAACCAAGACAACAGTGGGAATACAGGGGGAATTTCAAACAAAAAAGTCTCAATCAGGTCAAGTCTACTGTTTATCATGGCTTGCTTAAGGAAAATGCCAAAGAAGACTTGCTTCGCCAAGAACAGATTTTGGCCAATCTCAAAACAAAACTTCTTGGTCAAGTGATGGAATCAAGTCGTCAGGTGTCTTCAGCTGAAAAAAATTTTTTGGAACAGGCTTACCGTCATTTGCCTAAGGATAAGCCATGGCGCTATGGCTCGAATGCCAAGGATTTTGCGGTCAGTAAATTTTTCTTAGACAAGTATATTGATGCCTATTTAGAACAAAACGGTAACGAAAGTTATCAAGCTTTTTTAGCGGAAACAAAAGTCTTTCTCAAGAATTTTGAGGGAGCTTATTCAGCTGAAAAAAACAACAGCTATGATCAAGAGAGATTAGTGTCTAAGCGTGTTAATGAGTTGAGAGAGCGTCTCGGCAATCATATTCTGCGTTACCTCAAAGAGCATGCGGATGATGCGTTGATCATGACACAACCTTCTAACCTATCGCAATTGTCAACCGCAAACCAAGAACGAATTTTAGCACAATTTCCAGAGGCCACCTTTGTTCAGTCTCGTGAGTCTTGGGAAAAAGAAGGTTATACTGTTACTGAAACGGCTATTCCTCTTTGGATCATCAAGCCAAGCTATCAAGAGTATGACAAATATGGCAATGGAATAGGACAGCCAATCTTTGAAGAAGTAGCCATGTTTGATATTCGACACGTTGATGGTAGTCACCGAACAGAGCGGTTGAGTCTGAGTCATCTCTCTGATTTAAGTAAGACCGATCTTGAAACCTTAATAGGGCTAACTAAAGATCAAAAAGAACTGTCAGACAAAGACCGACAATCATTAGGCTTGTATCGCTATGCTTTGAAACGCTATCATCTTGAAGAAAAACAAGTTGAACTAAGGCTCAAGGAACGCTTATTGCATCAATGGGAAGCCAAAGGAAGTGATGGTTTATACAAAGAGTGGAAACTAGCAGATATTCGTCAGGAGTTAAGCTATATCCAGTTACAATTAACTCCTAACTATCAACTGACATCCTCTGATATTAGTCATAAAGAAGCCCTAGCAATGGCTTATCAAGATCCTAAAGCCTTACCAATTGCTAAAGCGACTCAAGAAGCATTAAGCCCCCTTAGAGAGCGTTTATCAGCTGAAAAAAATTTAGTGGGGTTATTACAAGATAAAACCATTTTAAGTCTCTTAGAAGGTCAGGAAATAACACCAGCTATAGTGATTAAGCAACTTGACAACCGATTATCACTCCTAGATACCAAGGCAGCGATTCATCAAACCAATCAAAAAATCGCCCAAACAGACGATAGCGAGTTTCAAAAACAACTGAAACAAGAAAATGGTCGCTATTTTGCACAACTGAAACAGTTAGAAAAAGAATTCACATCAGTTTCTTCAACTGACAAAAACAATCGGCTCAAACAATCCATACAGAATCAGCTTCAACGTCAAAAACAGTCTTATGCTCAACAGCGTATGAACTCTAGTGGAAAGTTTTCGACAGCTTTTATGAAGGGCATGTCCATGAGCTTGAGAAATCTTGGAACAAGCCAGAAACGAGCGCTTCAAGCAAGACATCGTCAAGAAGAGCGAGAAGAAAGAGAAAAGCAAAATCGTTAAGGTATGGTTGACGAAGCTATCAAAAGAGGTTCTGATGAATCTCTTTTTTATTCAGTGACTTGCCTATTTAAGAACATGATTATTGATTATCCCTTATGATGTCCTTAGAAAAAAGAAGGAGGCAGATGCATGCGAACATATTTTCCAAGTACAAGGCATGAAGACCTTGATATGACTGAAGAATGGTTGGTTCAAAAGATAGATGAACCAACCAAAACAGTCCTTTTTGAGGGACGAGGTGTGAATGAGAAGCTAACGTTGGAGGTTGACTACAGTCAAAACCTCAAAGCCTTTTCACAGTTAAGTATCGGTGAGTTAGTTGCTCTACCAAAAGAATGGTTAGTGACAGAGGCAGTTGGTCGTTATCAACCAGATTGGGAATGGTTTTAGGAGGGCATCATCATGGCAGAGAAAACATGGGAAGAAAGCGTTCAGTATGCCAAATCACGATCTATTTTAGACGTGGCAGCGGACCTAAATATGGAACTATATCGTCAAGGAAAAGAGTATCGATGGAAAGAACACGATAGTTTGGTTATTACTCCCTCTAATAATCTGTGGAATTGGTTTTCGAAAGAAGATGTTGGTGGTGACGTTATTGAATTAGTCCAAACGATCAAAGAAGTCGACTTTAAACAAGCTGTTTCTTACCTGAATACTGGAGATTTTAAACAGGTTGTCGCTCAAACACAAGTATCTCAAGAAGCCTTTCGTTACTATCTTGCACCTTATGAGCAGCCTTTTGATGAAGCGAGACAGTATCTAAAAGAGGAACGAGGCTTATCAGATGATACTATAGATTTCTTTTACGACAAAGGTGTCCTTGCCCAAGCTAATGCTAAGGTAGGAAATGATATTGAACCTGTTTTAGTCTTTAAAAATTTGGATGAGAATGGTCAAGTGGTTGGTGCGGCCTTACAAGGTTTAGTGGCTAATCCTGATAAGTATTTCGGCCGAGGTTACCTCAAACAAATCATGAAAAATTCCCAACCTTACAACGGAATGCATGTCGATATTGGCACACCAAACAGACTTATCTTTTCGGAAAGTAGTATCGACCTCATGAGTTACTATGAAATCCATAAGGATAGCTTATCAGATGTTCGTTTAGTTTCTCTAGAAGGATTAAAAACAGGAACAATGGGACGGCATTTGGTTCAGTTAAGATCTGAAATGGAAAGGCGACAACTATCATCTAGCTGGACGGATGATATTCTATCTCAAGGCTTAGATGAGGCAGTAAAACAGGGGTATTTCAAGGATGGCAAGAATAGTCAACTCCTAACCTTAGCGGTTGATAATGATCCCAAAGGTAAGCAACTAATTCAAGGATTGAAAGACAAGGGGATTCCAGTCATTGATGCGACACCGCCTAAACAAGAAGACCAATCTAAGATGGATTGGAATGATTATTTGAAGCATGAAAAACGAGGGGACAATCTTATTCAGATTCCAGTTGAACATCTGATAACCGTTGCAAGGAAAGAGCTACCTGCTAATATTCAAAGCAATGAAAAAGTCCAAGACTTACTTGGACAAGTGGAGGAATTGGGACAGACAGCCTATTTTTGGGTAACGGAGGAAGACATTGGTCAACCTAGGGAAATTGTTTCTCAACTTGATAACTGGTTTTCATCTGGCAAGGTGGATGAGAATTATACGAGCGAGAGATTTGAACTGACGACAGGGGATAACACCTATATGATTGAATTCAAAGATGGTAATCAATCACTTCAAAATATGGAAGATTATGTCCAATATATTTCTGAACAGATTAAAACCGAGGGGGTTGGAAGTGTCCAATCAGAGCTTGAAATGACCATCTCTGATTTCAATCAAGTGAAAGAAGCTATTACTAAAGCAATGGATAGTCAAATAGATGAGCTATCTATCGCCTTTAGTCAACAAGAAAAGTCCCTTGATGATTATCAAAAGACAGGACTTGGTTCAGAACAACAAAAAAACGAGAGGACGTCTCAGCGCAAGGGTTCTTTACAGCCCGAAGCTGAAGGTAGCACCTCACCCGTACTTGAAACAAGTACCTTTGATCGCTCTGTTACCAGTCGACCTACTAGATCCTCTCATTACTTAAAGTTTACCATAAAAGATGGCTTTAAGTCAAGAAAAACAAGGGTAGAGAAGTCTATTGATGCTTATCATTTAGGTAAATTGAACCGAAGGGGATATGACCTTCAAGAAGCGGCACAATTTTATTTAACGGAATTGGCCAATAGTACCATTCATTACTTTACTATGGATGGTAGCTTAGTACAAGTCAATTTTTTGGAAAGTAATTTTATGCATCTAACGGGCTTGAAAATAGTTGGTAAAGGAGCTACACCAGAAAGTATATTACATGACTTTGCTAGAGGTGGTGAGCTTAGCTATGAGGACATTCGTCTAAAAAATACGGAGTCTCCTTTTGATAAAATCAAGGTGCTACCTGATTTAGAGACAGTCCTTCAAACAGATTCATTCTATTTTGATCAGTTACAGAACATATCTAGATATGAATGTCGTTTTGATAGTTTAATAAAAGCAGATGATAGTGATTTGATGGTTCTCTTTCGTATGAATACGGAGGATGGGACAGTTCCTGTTTCTGTTTTTAAAGCAAGACAAATTTTGAGAGATGAGTTGAAAGGGACAAGAAAGAATGAAATCTTAGGTATTTTCCGTGAACGAGACGGTCAGATAGAACAAATTGCCGTCAACAGCTTCTATGTTAAAGACGGCGGTCAAGAAATGCTTCGCTTATTACAAACCAACAGCGTTCAAGAAGGAGTATCAAGTCCTAAACCTGCGATGACTAAAGCCCCCCTATCTCCAAAGTCGAAAATTAAGGAGGCCATCCAACGTCAAGCCAAACAAGCCTTGACGGTTTCTTCAGCTGAAAAAAATAAAGGTTTTGATTATCATAAGGCATCGGCTTATGAGTTAAGCCAACAAGCTATTCAAGATATCAAAGCCTTTACAGAGTCTCCTGAGGACTTAAAAGCCTATCTTGATTTCATGAGTCGCTTCCCTCAGTTATCGCCAAGAAATGCAGCACTCATCCAAGCACAGTGGCCGGGCGCAAATGCGGTTGCCACCTTTAAACAGTGGCAGGAATTAGGAAAGGCACTGGACTTAGGGGATGCCGATGTCATTTCCAGCAAACGAACCTATACCAATAAGCGTACTGGGGAAAGTAAAGAAGTGGTTGATCATAACCTCTCTGTCAAAGCGGGGGAAAAAGCCCAAATCACCCTTTTTAGACCGGTCATGGTAGCCATGATACCAGTCTTAGATGATAAGGGACAACAAGTCATCAATCAAAAAGGCAATCCTAAGTTTAAACCCTTATCCCAAGCCACGCTTGACGAAAAAGCCTTAGTCAAGGCTCAAAAGTTGAAAGTCTCTCATTTTCAAGATGTCGATGCGAAAGGCAATCGAAAATTCATGACTTATAAGGTGTTTGAATTATCCCAAACAACCTTAAACCCTGAGTCTTATCCCAAAGCCATGCCGAATCGTCATTATGATTTTAATTTGGATCAGGTCAAAACAAAAGAAGTCCTACAAGGCTTACAAGATTATGCCAACTATCTCAAGGTGGCTATCGTTACAGATGGTCAAAATGGGCAAGACAAACAATTGGGAAATGGCAAAGGCGCTTTTTACCCTCTTGAGCAGAAAATTGTCCTCAATCCCAATAATACTCAAGGAGAGACGATTAGCACGACCATTCATGAATTAGCACATGCTACGCTTCATAACCCACAATTAATCCAAGGGAAACAAAACGATTTGACCAAACCTCAAAAAGAATTAGAAGCTGAGATGACAAGCTATTTAGTATCCAAGCATTTTGGCTTGGATACGGCTGAAAAAGCTATTCCTTACATGGCTAAATGGACCAATCAATTGAAAGAGATGACCGATGAGGACTTATCAACGGCTATGACGAGAGTCCATAAGACGGTCGCTCGTATGGTATCAAGTGTTGAGACTTACACTAAACCCTATGCGCTAAAAAAGTCACAAACACGACCACAAGCACCAGTCAAAAAGCCACCCAAAGGCAGAAAGCTATAAGATGATGACCCCTTATTAAGGGGTTATTTGCTTTTTTTAAGTGAGTTGCCCATTTAAGAACATGGTTTGTCATTATCCCTTATGATGATGATAGAAAGACTAACTATCAGGAGGAGTGGATGCATACCTTATTATTAGCTGAAAAAACAGAACAAGCTAAGGCTTATCTATCCTGTCTAGGGAAAAGCAAGAAAGAAAAGGGTTATTTTTCATTACCAAATACTCCCTATTTTTCTGGTCAAGTGCGAGTGGTAGCTTCAGAAGGGCACCTCTTTGATTATACCTTGCCTGAAAACAATTGGGATTTGGACCAGCTCCCTTTAACAGACGTTCATTTTAAGCAGGTATTAAAGTCTACCAAACAAGCCAAAGCAACCTTTCAAACCATTTATCATCTCGTGGAATGGGCTGATGAGATTGTGATTGCAACAGATAGTGACCGTGAAGGGGAGCGAATCGCCTATTCGATTTTATCGCATATCCCTAAAGGTCTAGAGAAAATAACCAAACGTCTATGGGTGAATTCTTTGACCAAAAGAGGACTCGAACAGGCTTTTTTGACCTTGAGAGATCCCAAAGAAACCTATGACTATTATTTAGAAGCTGAGGCCCGCAGTCAAAGCGATTGGTTGGTGGGGATGAATTTATCACCTCTAGTCACTTTGAGCCTACAAGCACAAGGGCATCTAGCCCAGAAATTATCTGTAGGTAGGGTTCAAACACCTTTAGTTCGATTAATCTGTGAGAATGATGTGGCTATTCGTGATTTTGTGCCAAAAACTTATTTCAAAATAGTGCTAGAAGACAAAAAAACAGGGCAACTATTTGTGTCAGAGGACAAATGGTTATCCAGTGAAGCGGTGCTCTTAGCTAGTAGACAACTAACCAATAGTGCCACCATCCGAGAGAGTCAAGGAGAGGAGGTTCGAAAACTAGCACCGCAACTGTTTAATCTTTCAGATCTTCAAAGCTATAGTGCCAAGCATGCGGGATTGAGTAGTCAAGAGACTTTACAAATTGCTGAAAAACTCTATTTGAAAGGCTATCTGACTTACCCACGAACCGATTGTCGTTATATTAGTGCCTTTGAATTTAGCTACCTAAAGGATCACCTACTCGATTATCAAAAAGCCACGAACACAGTATTTGACCCTGCTTATCTGAGTCAGCGAGACACTTATGTTAATCCTAAGAAAGTCCAAAAGCATTCTCACCATGCCTTGATTCCAACAGATAAGATTCCTGATTTAACCTCTCTCAGCCGAGAAGAACGCTTCGTCTATGAAGCTGTCACGAAGCGAAGTTTACTCATGTTTGCGGCAGACTGTCGTTACCACATCACGAGTATTAGTCTTGATAATAGCGGAATCGTCTTTAAGGGACAAGGGAGACAATTAATGGATAAGGGGTGGACCGCTCTTGTGCCATCTGGAATTCGAAAAGATAAGGTTCTTCCGGACTATCATGTGGATGAATCCGTTTTAGTGGCATCACGGATTGTGGAAGGTAACACTAAGCCTCCTAAACGCTTGACAGAAAGTCACCTCATCGGCCAAGTCATGCCTAAGTATGGGCTAGGCACACCTGCCACAAGGGGAGGAGTGATTGAAACCATTCAAAAACGAGGCTATGTGACGAAAGATAAACAGACCGGTCAACTCTTTCCGTCCTCTCTGGCCTATATCTTGGTCAATGCTTTGTTAGATAATGAGTTTTCAGATCCTGAAACGACTAGTGGTTGGGAATTATTTCTATCTCAAATTGGGAAGGGACAATTAAATCCGAGAGAGTTTGTGGATGGCATCAAAGCAAAGATCAATCAAGAGGTTGAATCAGTTAAGGAGGAAATGAGGAATGACCGTCACTAAAACCCCGTTTTTGGATCGGTACACGACCAATGAAACGCAAAAAATCGCTAAGTCAGCACACTTCTATCCCGTTTATGGCAGGGATAAGGAAATCGAATCCCTTATTGTCTCACTTCTTCGGCGAAGCAAAAATAATCCTATCTTAGTTGGGGAGGCAGGTGTTGGTAAGACAGCGATTGTTGAAGGTCTTTGTCAGGCAATTTTAAAAGGGAACGTGCCTAAAGAACTAAAGAGTGTCAACGTTCGTTCTCTTGAATTAGCTAGTTTGATGGGACAAGACGAAGGCTTTATCCCAACCTTAAAGGCTATTCTAAAGGAAGCTATGGCGACCAAGGGGGAGAACCTCCTCTTCATCGATGAATTTCATACGGTAGTTGGAACAGGTGGCTCAGAGCGTTCCGCCCTCGATGCAGGGAATCTCCTCAAACCTGCTCTTGCGAGAGGAGAAATCCAGTTGATTGGGGCAACAACACTCGATGAATTTCATGAGTACATTGAAACCGATCGGGCTTTGGAAAGACGGATGCAGCCTATTATGGTAGAAGAGCCTACTCAAGAAGAAGCCATTCAGATTTTGGAAGCTGCTAAAGGGGCTTATGAAAGGCATCATCAGCTGACCATCACGAGGGAAGCCATTCGCCAAGCGGTAACGCTATCAGTTCGGTATATCCCAAGTCGCTTTTTACCAGATAAGGCTTTTGACATCATCGATGAAGCGGGGGCTATGGTGGTCAGGAAAGGGCAATCTTGTGTCACAGAAACAAGCATTGCGACTGTTTTTCAAGAAACCTTAGGGATTCCCATGACAACCCTCTTGAAAGAAGAGAGAAAAAGTCTTTTGGAGTTGGAGGAAAAACTAAAAGAGCGTGTTAAAGGTCAAGAGGGGGCCATTGAAATGGTTGTTGACAGTCTCTTAATTGCTCAAGCAGGCTTGCAAGATTTAAGCAAGCCCCTAGGCAGTTTTCTCTTTCTAGGGACAACAGGAGTCGGTAAGACAGAACTGGCTAAAGCATTAGCCCAAGCCTTATTTGGCGATGAGGGAGCTATGATTCGCTTTGATATGAGTGAATATGCTCAAGAAGGCGATGCGAAAAAGTGGATTGGCGATGCCCAAAAACGAACCAAAGGCCAATTAACGGAGAAAGTCAAAAACAAGCCCTATGCAGTGGTCTTATTTGATGAAATTGAAAAAGGTGCACCAGAAATGTATGACTTGTTGCTGCAGGTTTTAGATGATGGTCGCTTAACCGATAGTAGTGGCCGACTCGTTTCCTTTAAGCATACGGTGATTATCATGACAACCAACCTAGGCGCACCAAAAATCATCAAGCAGACCGAACTCAAAGGACCAATTGATGGCTTGAATGAACGGGATGCGAAGCAGTTTTTGGCTAGCATGATGGGAGAATTGCAATCTGATTTTCGTCCTGAATTTCTCAATCGGATTGAAGGGATGGTTGTCTTTAATTTACTTGATCAAGCTATTATTCGTGAAATTGCGCAGAAAAATCTTGACCACTTAAACCAAACCTTGAAAGCAAGAGGCTTTAATCTCATTTACGATGACCAACTGGTTGACTACCTCGCAGAACTTGGGACTGATATTAAAAATGGAGCAAGACCGCTTGAGCGATTTATGAAAAAGCACTTACTTGCCCCAATTGCCAAAGCCATCTTACCCCTCAAACAAGAAGGCTATGATCTGCTTGTTAGTATTGAGGGCGAGTCACCAAGCCCCAATCATCGTTTCGATAAACGAACAATCAAGGTTCTTATGAACCCTAAAAAGGATTCTTAAAATGAGTTGCCCATTTAAGAACATGGTTTGCCATTATCCCTTATGATGATTCTAGAAAAAAGAAGGAGGCATGTATGCAATATCATCTAACACTATTTTTCAAACAGCTAAAAGAGAGTCGAAAGCGCTATTGGCTTAGTTTATCTCTTTTTCTAACAAGTTTACTCAGTCAAACAGCTTATGCGGATGACCCTTTTGCTAAAACGCAGAATCTGGCTAATCAAGGCATTACCAAGTTTCAAACAGTTAGTGTCGCTGTCTTTGGAGTGGCTTTAGTTGCAACAGGTCTTGTCTACGGCTTCAGTGGACGAGAAACTAAGGCATCTATCAAGAAGCACTGGATTCATATTCTAGTTGCCATTGTAGTGGTCACGCTTGGACCTGCGATTGTTCAATTTATCATTGATTTTGTCAAGAGTTAGGAGGTGGCAAGATGGGATTTTCCCTTTTTCAAACCTTTCCTAATCTATCAGATGACTTATTTGTGGAGGTGACTTGGGGCAAAACCCTTTCACCAGAAACCGATGAGGACTTGGAAGAGTTGGTTGCGGACTTGGACCTGATGGATACCTTGCCTTATTTAAGCTTTTATCAGGCAGAAGTCTTATTTCAATCCCTCAAAGATAACTATCAGATATTTGAATTGAGCCGAATTTCAATTTGCCATCAAGAAGGAGGGAAACCCTCATCAGAAGGAGAAGTTTTTAGCGAACCCTTTGTTATTAATCAAACCTATATCAATCTCTTGAACCCCTTAATGGATGTCATTCTAACGCATCCAGCTTTTTCTGATTATCCTTATTCTGAAAAACGGGATTACTTTGTAGGACAGGTCTTTCCTGCCTACCAAGCAAGTTTAGGGCTATCGCTAACTGATTTACCTGATTTTCCCCTTGAAGAACCCCAAAAGCAAGGGTTATCAAAGCAAAGTAGTAAGTCTAAGAGCGTTGCTAAACCCTCTAGAGCTTCTCCTAATGAGCAAGGAAAACTAGTCAAAAAGCAGGTCTATATCTGGTTGTTGCTGATGGGAATGATTAGTTTAACTAGCTTAGGAATAGCTCTGAAATCGTATTATCAGTTGTCAAAACAAAATGAAAAGATGACGTATCTTTATCAAGAATTAAAGGACACTAAGAACTTAGCGAACAGAGAACATCAAATAGATGTTTTCAGTCGTTACTTCTTACCAAATTACTATTCTGGTAAAAAGGAAAACTTGAATGATTTTCTTTCTGATGGTGATGCCAAGTACACTGTTCCAAAAGAAGGAAGCTTGCAGTCAGTTATCCTAGAAAAAGTGACATATAATGCAAAAACGAAACACTATCAGCTAACCTATGTGTTAACGATTAAAGCAAAAGAGCAATTAACCAGTGTTCGTCTGGAGTTTGAGGTGAAAGAACAGCCTTCAAGGAAATATGGCTATGTCGTTACCTCTGAACCCAAGGAAACCCCTTATCTAATGAGAAATTAATGCAGGAGACACTCATGAAACAAGTAAAAGTATTAACAGGAATTGCAGTCGCAGCTTTATCTACAGGCACAGGTCTTGTGCAGGCAGATGATTTATCAAACACAAGACCTGCTAAAGCAGCTGAAGTTGTGACACATACGGAAGTGACAGAAAGTCAAGTGGCGGACGCTAAAACAAAATCCGATCAAGCAACCCAAGCCGTTAAGACTCAAGAGGCTAAGGTTAAGGCTATTGAGGTAGAAAAATCTCAAGCACAACAATCTTTAGTTAATGCGACAACAGCGGTTAATGATGCTGAAAAGTTAGCTAGTGAAGCAACGCCTGACGGGTTAACGAAAGCCCAAGCAGACGTTGAGGCTAGTCAAACGGCTGTTACTGATGCACACGCAAAACTTGAAGCAGCTCAAGTAGCTGAATCAAGCGCTCAAACAGCAGTTGATCATCAAAATGAAACAGTCGCCAAAGCGTCTCAAGCAGTTGTTGAGAAAGAAGCTACAGTGACAAGTGCTACTCAAGCTGTTAATCAAGCCAAAGCAGCTCTCACGACAAGTAATCAAGCCGCTGATGTTAGTGCAGCAGAAGAAAAAGTGTTAGAGGCTCAAGAAGCGGTTACGAAAGCAGAAACACAAGTTAGTCAGGCTCAAGAAGCAGATGCAAAACATGAGTCTGATGTGAGACATGCCAAAGAAGAGCTTGACCTTAAGTCTCAAAAATTAACAGAAAAACAAACAACTCTAGAACAAGTCATGGCTGCGATTGAAGCAGAGCGTCTGACTAAGCCAGTTGAAAATGGCACTTACTTTAATCAAAGAGATAACGAGTGGCAAAAAGCCTATGGTGGGAAGACCTTTGCGGCGACAGGATGTGTGCCAGCTTCTCTTGCTATGGCCTTCTCAGAATTAGTAGGGAGACACATTAGTCCTCTGGAAGTCGCAGATTACTTATACCAAATTGGTGAGTTTAATAATGGTCGTTTTGATGGCACCTCAAGTATTGGTGCTATGAAAGCGGCTGAACATTTTGGCTTAGTTCCAACTGTTTTAAAAACCTTAGATCAAGTGCAAACAGCGCTACAAGATGGACACTATGTCATTAATTCCATTCAACACCATGAGAAGTTTGCGCCTTTATCTTGGGGATGGTCAGCTAGTCATGACGTAGCACTAAGAGGTTATCAAGATGGCAACACTTATGTCTATGATCCTTACAATCGCAATAATATTGGCTATCACAATTTAGCTGATTTATGGAATCATCAAAGTCATAACCCAGAAGATGTGGATGGGGTTGGTGTTCCCTTTATTAGCTTGATGACGAAACAGATGGCTCAATTAATGGCAGAAAAAGTTACAGCTAATCAAGCGGTACAATTGGCTAACCAAGCTTTAACTGAAGCCCAAGCAAATGTGACAGCCTTAGAACAAGTCGCGTCTCAAACCTCACAAGCAAAAGACCAATTAGCTGCAGCTAAGGCTAACTTAGTCACAACCAAAGATATGCTGGATAAGGCGAAACAAAGGGCTAAATTAGCAGAACAAGACTTAGAAACGAAAACAGCTAATCTTAAGCAAGCCCAAGAATATCTAGCCCTTAAACAAGATGACCTAGCTAAAGCTCAAAGGGTGCTAGCAGCTCAAGAGACAAGCTTAGAACAGTTAACTAAAGTCCTCTCATTAACTCAAGCCAATCTTGGACGTGCGACAGAAGCAGTCGAACAGGCTAAGGCTGACCTTACCCAAAAACAGGCTTATGTGACGAATCTTAAGCAAGTGACAAAACTGAGACAAGACAGTCAAGACAAAGTAAACCAAGCTAAGGCGGTTCTCAGTGAAGCAAGTGCTCATTTAGAACAAGAACTTGAGACCTTAAAAACCTTACAAGCCAAAGAGGCTGACCTAACAGCACAGTATCAAGCCATCTTTAAAGCCTATCAAGTTGTTTTAGCTGCGAAACACCACTCACAATTGGCTGAAAGCAAAGCAAAGCTTGAAGCTAAGGGAGAAGAAGCTGTTCCTGTGGTCAATGAAGTAGGACATGTAACGGATTACGTGTCTGGGACAACACAGTTGGCTGATACTGTAGTAGTGAGAACAGAAGAAACATCATCAAAAACAATGAACACTTCTCTTGTTAGCGTACAACCGATGGACAAGCAAGGTCATCAAAGGGTTCTTGATACTGTCGCTACTTCACAAAGTAGCCTTCCTCAGACAGGTGAGCAGTCCCTATCGCTTTTAAGCCTATTAGGAATGAGTTTTCTTTCACTCTTGAGTTTCTTGGGACTTAGAATGAAGCAACAAAAATAATGTACGGAACTAGATAAATCCTAAAACAGACTAAGCTTTTAAATTAGCCCCTTTACAAAATAATTTTTATAGGAGGTCATTCTTATGACAAAAAAACAATTACTTAGTGTCCTCACAGCGACCACAGTGGCCCTACTCACAACCTCTCTTGCTTACGCAGATGAGACCCCAGTGCCAGTGGATCCGACTGCTCCTTCAACGGAAGTGGTCACTCCTGCGCCTGCTCAACCTGAGAAACTACCAGACACCTCAAAACCAGCAGAGCCAGAAACTCCAAAAGAAGAACTACCAACTCCTGTGGATCCGACCACCCCATCAGCTGGTAAAGAAGACAAGCCAGAAACTGTCCCAGGTCAGGCTGAAACGCCTAAAGAGGAAACAAAGCCTAAAGAAGAAGTAAAACCTGAAAAGCCTAAGCCTAGTGAAGACAAGAAAAAAGAAGAGCTTGTCCCAGATAATGTCTCAAAAGACATTATTGAAAAGGTGGATACCACGACAGGTGAGGTGGTCTTTAAACCCATTCCAGTCACACCAGACAAAACAGTTATCGGTACTAAGGACAGTCAGGTGATTATTCGTGACCAAGCAGGCCGGACACAAGTCGTTACCCCTGAGAGCCTTGGTGGCCATGTTAATCCTAATGGGACAGTGACCATTACAGATAGTACAGGCGCTAAAAAGACCTTGCCAAAAACAGGTGATAAACAAAGCGTGCTTGGTTACTTGGGCATGATGTTAATTTCGGTTTTAGGCTACGCTGTCAAGAAAAAAGTATCACACTAATTACATGACCTGGGAATGTCACAAAAAGCAACCTAGAAGAGAGAAATTAAAAATGAACACATTGAAAACGAAAGGACACGGCTATTTCCGTAAATCCAAAGCCTACGGTTTAGTTCCAGTTATTGCTTTGGGGAGCCTAGTTCTTATGGGCACAACAAGTGTTTCTGCGGATGACGTAACTCCTTTAAATCCAGCGACTAACTTAACAACGCTACAAACACCTCCAACAGCTGATCAAACACAGCTAGCTCATCAAGCTGGTCAGCAGTCAGGGGAGTTGGTATCAGAGGTGAGCAACACTGAATGGGATAATGCTGTCACAACAGCTCAAGAAGCAGGTGTTACTGTAAAACAGTCTGATAAGGTCACGCATGATAGCTTATCATCTGCGCAAGCCGATTTAGAGAAACAAACTAAAGCTGTCACAGAAGCTACAACTAAGCAAGAAGCCAACACAACAGCTATTAATCAAGCAGTTTCGGAAAATAAAGCTATTGATCAAGCTAATCGTGATGAAAAAGCTAGAGTTGACGCTCTTAATACTAAAGGGGAAGCTGATACCAAAGCTAAAAATGAAGCTGGTCAAGCCCAAGTAGATGCACAAAACAAACAAGCCCAAGAAGCAGCTGATGCCATGAATGCCCAATTAAAGGCAGACTATGAGGCGAAGTTAACTGAAATCGAGCGAATCAAGGCTGAAAATGAAGCTATCCGTCAGCGCAACCAACAAGCTAGTCAAGCGACTCATCAAGCTAGTCAAGCAGCTCAAGCTGCCTACCAAGAAAAGCTAGCAGAGATTGAGCGCATCAAAGCTGAGAATGCCGCTATTCGTGATCGTAATGGGAAGGCTCAACAAGAAGCAGAGCGTCAAAACCAAGCGCTACAAGCAGCTTATGAAGCAAAATTGGCAGAAATCAAGCAGATTGAATCAGAAAATGAAGCTATCCGTAAACGTAATGAACAAGCAGGTCAAGCGACGAATCAAACCAATCAAGCAGCCCAAGCAGAATACCAAGAAAAGTTAGCGGAGATTGAGCGCATCAAAGCTGAGAATGCCGCCATTCGTGATCGTAACGCTAAGGCTCGACAAGAAGCAGAGCGTCAAAACCAACAGGCTTTGGCTGACTATGAAAAACAACACGGGGAAGCAGCCCAAGCCTTAAAAGATTACTTGGCAAAAGCTCCTGACAATGTCACATTGGATCCTATCTTTAGTGCCGAACCAGCCACAGCCCCAAATGGCGATATCATTAAAGATGAGTTTACTTATAACAGTGCTGACAATACTTTTGTGTGGACAAAACAACTCCATGACTGGAAAAAATTTGTTGGTAAGGTCAATATCCATGGGAAACTAGGCGTCACAAAGACGGTTGATCCAACAACAGGAAACGTGAAGAGCGTTATTACGTCTGTTACTCTAACGCATCTTGAACACACTAATTTTGCAGAACCAGAGGCAGTCGTTTTT
>NZ_AUKZ01000017.1 GCF_000425025.1 Streptococcus castoreus DSM 17536
CCGTGAAAACGGGTGGCTTGTACACCGGCTATAAGCCGCTTCTCTCCAGCGACGTCCAAAGACGTTCGCTGAACTTCGTTCAGGTTATGCTTTCGTTACTTGACTGATGCCCGTAACAACGGGCTTTATTTTGATCTGAATCCACCATCTGAAAACGGATCTTCATATTTCTTAACACTCAATTTATCGAGCGCTATGTCATTTTTCTCTTGCTCGCGTATATATTTCGCTACAGTTTTCTCAGTTAATCCAACTGTACTGACATAATATCCCCTAGCCTAAAACTTACGATTTCCATATTTATACTTTAAATTCGCATGCTTATCAAATATCATCAAAGCACTTTTACTTTTTAAGTAGCCCATGAAATCTGAAATCGCAAGTTTTGGTGGAATAAGCACAAGCATATGGACATGATCTGGCATCAGATGTCCTTCAATAATTTCTACTCCTTTGTATTGACATAGATGACGGAAAATTTCAATTAAATCCTGTCTTATTTTGTAGTAAATGGATTTGCGACGATACTTTGGTGTGAAGACAATGTGATAAACTGTAACTGGTTTTAGCCATAACAGAAAAGGAGATTCTATTGTTCAAATAGAATCATAGAATCCTCAATTTCATTGATATAGCAATAATACTTCCTATAGTGGCTTATCCATATTTTCTGTAACCAAAAAATAATCGTCATCCAAAACATATTGCGGAAAATCGTACAGGCACCTTGGTTCTAAGAAGAGAACCGTCTGATTTGATAATTCAATATACTCTCTTAATTGTTCCAAATCTTTCTTCGATAAATAAGCTCCAGTATTAACAAAAACCAATAACTTCTTTCGCGTTAAGTATTTAAAAACCTGTAATATTTCAAGACACTTTTCAAAAATAGTGTCACTTTGTGTTTCAATCTTAACCCCCAAGGCTTTTATTAATTCTAAAATAGTGATTTCATCATACTCCAAATCTAACTCATTTTCTAAACATTCAAAAGCTATCAACTCTGTTATTGTTGCTGCTAACTTTTCAATCATCGATTTAATTTCTGGCTGTTCATTGAAACACTCTTCTAAATCGGCATGAATCATTTTTAAAATAGTCGGTGAATTAATATCATAACCAAGAATATCAGTAATCAACATTAACTCGGATTGCTTCAATGATTTCAATTTGTCATCAAATAATTTCAGTTTTTCTGCTTCATCATACTGATAGAATTGTTTTACCAAGCTAGAAAATACGGTAACATCCTTAATAACCAAAATGGTCATTTTTTCAAGATTTAATGGGTTATCCAAAAGTGGAAAATTAATCATCACCATGATAACCCTCCCCTAAAAAAACTAAGCGATTATCCGTATTAGCAATACATGTATTTTTCTCACCATGTAAATAAATCATGCGGGCAAATTGTTTCTCTGTTACGGTTAGTAACGTAATATGCCCTTTTTGGGGATTATTTTCCCGTAAACGACCAATCATAGCATTATTTGCTGTACTATTAAGCAAAAGCTTGCTATAAATAGAAAATTGGTGCATGATGAATCCTTCACTCAGTAAAAACTTCCTAAATTTTCGATAGGCTTTACGCTCCTCAGATGTATCCACAGGCATATCAAACATCAAAATCATTCTCATATACCGATAACTCATATCCTAAACTCAGGAACTCCTTTCCCCTCATTATTAAGTGCTTTAATAACTTTTTTAGTATAGTCACTAACAATATTTGACAAGTACATTTCTTTCCCATTATAGGGATAAGTTTCAGAAAATATAGAAAATAATTGTCGCTTGATTTGTCCAAAAGTCTTATGACGATTTTCATAGACGATTCGATCAATTAGAGGTCGAAATGGCTCCATAATATCACTAGCAAAGTTAAACGGATTAAATTGGTTCACATGTTTTAAACCAAATTGAGTCATACAACCACAAATAACGACTTCGCGAGCGAACATGCTAAGTAAAAGGGTATACCCATAATCCAAACTTGCATTAACATCACAATCCTGTTCTCGTGAAAATTGATTTCCAAACAAGGTGTTAAAATAAATTCTTGCCGAATGCCCCTCACGATTGCTAGGATCAAATATTTCCAAACCTTGATATAACTCCATAATGGCTTGGGATTTTTCAAAGTAGGCACACTGTCCAAGGTAATACGATTGATTAAAAATCTTCTGAGCAATAATGTTAGTCCAAACCTCTGCTTTTAACTCCTCATCCCAAGCAATTTGCCGTGCCAACTGCAAACTTGAATCATGTCGTCCATAAAAAGGCATCAATGACGCTGTTGGCAAACGCTTGTCATCACAAAAAATCACTAAAATACGTTCATCAACCAATCGTTTAATCAACATAGTAGACAAAACAATATCTGTTGTCTCTATTAATAAAATATCAATTTCCGATAAATGTATAAGTTCTGTTTTATAAGCATCTTTGAAAATTAAATGGTTATTTTTGTAGGATAATTTAGAATGTGTGTTTACAACTACCGTTCGCCATCCCATAATTCTTCTCCTAATTGGCTTAAGTCAATGCGTGTCTCATAAAGACCTGTGATGGATTGATAGATAAGGGTGGCAGAAAATACTTCATTAGGAGAAGTATAACGTCTTCTATCAATCTTAGTTCCAAAGAAATGAAATTCAGTTGCTGCTTTCATTTGCGTAAAATTCAATAAATTAATAAAGGATTCTGATAAGGAAGTGGCATCAGCATTTTTATTTTTTTCATACAAAGACTTGATCTTTGCAAAATTATTATCTGCTTGAATATACTCTCGATTATAAAATTCAAAAATTGCTAATAATTCCTCAAACGCTTCCTGATGTTCTTCAATACAATAATCACTCGCTTGATTCTCAATGATATTTCCCAAACGTTGCAACTGATACAAAAGTTCTATTAAGTGCTTCGGTAAAGTAATCTGATTTCCTTTTTGTAATTCTCCAGAAGACGCTAGATACCTTCTGCGACCATTTTGAAATTCAAATAGGCTATATTTAGGTAATTTAATGACTTTTTTGATATTAGTATAGCCATTTTCTTCAAGAAAAGCTATCTGATTTTGTTCAAATTCCTTTCGCTCTAAAAGGGAAATTCCTCTCAGTAACCACTGAGGTTTATTTTTCATCTTACCTTTTATGCCACGTGTTAAGATAGCAACAGCATAGGCTTCACTTGGTTCAATAAAGCCACCATATTTTGTAACGTCTAAATAGATACCTTTCGTTTTTCTTGGGATCAGATTATTATTATATCCAACTGCCTTATTAGATGCTTTAAATAAGGCTCCATGATTGGTTTCTGTCTTTCGCACAATGGTTACTGGTGTTTGATAAATAACCTCTTCAACAATTTTCACAACATCTTCTTTTTTCCACAAAATCTCACCAGTTTTACTTTCAATTTTATAGTCTTTGGTAAAGAATTTTAAAATGTTATGATACATGTTCAGACGATCAGTAGCTGATAAGTGTTTCTTATCAAAGATACTTTCATGATAATAATCTCCGTAAACGAGTTCTCTCTTAAGTTTAGGATAGACCGTCAAAACAGCCTTAGCAACCACTGCATTAAGGTAAGCATCGTGAGCATGGTGACAATCATTAAGTTCTCGAATCTTTCGTAATTTAAATTCGCTTCTAAAACGATTGGCAAAGACTGACTTAAGAGTGATAATATCAACCTTTTGGGATCGTTCTCCCTTATCATTGACATTGAATTTTTCATCCAAAATTCTGGCTACGTGCTTAGTGATTTGACGTGTCTCAACTAACTGACGATTAATAAAACCAACTTTGTCCTGCTCAGTTAATGCACCCTTAGTCAAATAGGCAAATTTTCGCTCACTAATAAGACCAGCCTTTTTCAATTGTAACCACCAAGAATAGCGCTTACCCACTACTTCTTGAGATGGCACGTCATCCAATTTCTTACGGTTTTCCTTAGAACTTGTTAAAACTTTATTATCGATAGAGTTATCTTTCAAAAAACTCTGCGGGATGATATGATCCACATCATAAGTAGCAAGGCTTTCTGGGTTGCAATCTAGAGGAGTACCCGTATACATGTCTTTTCCATCTTGAAGATAGTACAAAAGGAGCTTTTCCTTTTGAAGGTCACTGTTATCTTTAATCGGTGATTTAGTTAAAAGATCACTATTTAAATTGTCCAATCCTTCTACAATCTTTTTTAATCGTTGTCGTGAACGATGACGTCCTTGGTTTGTGCCTTGGTTCTCTCTAGCCATTTCGACAACGATTTGACTAGGGTTATACCCCATTACCTTAACCAGTTCATCAACGATATTCAAACTTTGCAAGATCCCCTTTTTGATTTTAGGGCTTCCCGCAATATCATTTACCATAGATTGATAAGTCGTTACATCCTTGAAAAGTTGAGAATTCTTAATGACTTCTTTAAAATCAAGTCCATCATCATTAATCAATTGCATAAAATTACGATTAGTAAAACCATCATCTTTCAAAAAATCTAAGATACTTTTACCAGTTCGTTTATCCTTGATGCCATTAATCAATTTTTCAGAGAATCGTCCCCAGCCAGTGTATTTTTTCCGTGATAATTCAGAAATCTGTTTAGCACTTAAAATACCACTATACCTTGATAATTGTTTTTCAATCATCTTACGATCCTCAAATATCGTCAAAGTATGACTAATATTTTCAAGCATCACTTGATTATCTTCATTGTCTAAAAAGTCTTTACTAAAAATTTTCTTTTTCAAGTCATGATAAGTGGCATAGCTAGCATTGAATTTCTCATCAATCCCTGAAATTTCAACATTTTCATAGCCATCTGCTTTTTCCAAAAAATGCTTCAACGATTTCGCAGAAACATGACGATCCTTTTTGAACAGAGTATTGAAAATTTCCTTTTTTTGACTACCCGTTAAAAACTCCGAATGATGCATGTCTTCAGCGATATATTTCACCTTAGTCAGTTCATTAAAAATCAAAAATTGTTCATAAAGGAGACTGTGACGAGGTAAGACCTTCTCTGTTGGAAGATAGGTGTCATTAACTGTCATTCTATCAATAAAAGCCGTTGCAGATGCACTTAAATCAACTAAATTTTCAAAATTCCACGGACGGATTTTATCATCTGAATTTCTTTTAATCCAAGCAAACTCACTATTTCCACGTGCGAGTGGTCCAACATAGTAAGGAATTCTAAAGGTTAAAATACGCTCAATTTTCTTCTGATTATCCAATAAAAATGGATAAAATTGCCCCTGTCGTCTTAAAATAGCACGCATTTCTTGCAAGTGAACTTGATGGGGAATGGCACCATTTTCAAACGTTCGCTGTTTCAATAAGAAAACTTCCTGATTTATCTTCTCCAAGAATACCTTGCCTTCTGGAATATTTCCAATTAAAGTTTTAGTAAATTTATAAAACTCCTCTTGTGAAACAGGTTTCGAGGTTTGAATAAATTTTCCTAATTTATCTTTTTTGTGAAGACCTTCAACATAGCCCGCATACCCTTTTTGTGATTTATCTTTAAACATAGTATCAAATTGATCAGGAATATGGGTTTTAAAGAAGGCTTTTAAGTCCCTTAAATCGTCCTTGTGATTTTGATAACGTTGCACCATCGATGCAGATAAAGGAGCCTTGGTGGTGTTATCTTTAACTGTCAAAATTGCTGATAAAAGCACTGCATCATAGACAGCCTTAGCAAGGTCAAAAAGGTGTTGCTGATTGTCATCATCAATCACTTCTATCAATTTTTCTAAATCTTCTTCATAGGTATCTTTCGAAAATTGCAACGTCAGTTTTTCTTCTAATTCGTAAACCTTTTTAAAATCCCCTTGATTTCCCACAATTATCTTTAAAAATTGTGCTAATTTCCCAGTGGATTTTTCAGACGGAATCTCTGCTAGTATTAAGTCAACTTTACGAGACTTACTATTCAAACCTGTCAATATTTTCTCAATAACTTGACTGTTGACAACAATCTCTTGACCAAATATAGAATTATACAATTCTAAAAATTCTTGGAATTTTTCTTCAACACCAATATTCTCAAGATTAATAGTGCCTTCTTGAAGAAAATGGCCTCGTGATTTTAAAATATGCGCCAAAGCCAAATAAACAACCCGTAAATCAGCCCGTTTAGTGTTGTCTGCCAAATCACGACGCAAGTGATAAATTGTCGGGTATTTTTTATAAAATTCTTTTTCTTCCGACAATGTTCCAAAAATGGAATACTTCGTAAATTCTTTATCCTCAGCTTTTAGAAAACTTTCGCTTAAACGGTGAAAGAAATTTTCATCAACAAGATTCATCTCATCCTCAAAAATTTCCTGAAGGTACAATAAGCGCTGATGACGACGGTTATAGCGACGTCTTGTTGTTCGATTCAATCTTCTGTCCTCAGAAGTTGTGCCTTCGGAAAATAGCAATGCCCCTAATATCGGTTTCTTGCTGTATTGATGACTGGTATTCCCCATAACGCGCATTTTTTTCGTGATAACCTTATAATTTTCATCAATAATCGAAAATCCAACAGAATGAGTTCCAATATCAAGGCCTATGGAATACGGCTTTCGTTTAGACATCTATCTTCTCCTTTATTTTATCTGAGTTACAATAATTAGGTTCAACAAAACCTCCCCCCAACATTTCAAAAATTGAAATTAAAGCTACCCGTTTAATTCCCTTTCCTCATAACCCATTATTTAAAACCCTAAACTACAACTAAGTTATATAATAATATTTTTGTTTTGTAAACTAAAAATATTATGCTAAAATGTAGTGAAGTTGTAGTTTAGTTTTAGAGCTATTTTTAAATTTCTACTTGATTATTTTTTATAAACGTTGTATAATAATTTCGTTGGGATTATTCAAAATAACATAGCAAGTTAAAATAAGGCTTAGTCCGTATCCAACTTTTAAAAAGGGGAGCACCAGTATTGGTGCTTTTTATATACCTATTTTACCTTTAATACAAAATAAAAACAAGCGCTTTCAAAATGCTTGTTTTCTTTTTTTGAGTTACTACAACAGTTAGTTCCGAATCTAAAAATAAGAGGTCATAATCAATTTATCCTCTTCCAGTAATTAATCGCCCTTTCTTAGAAATTAGACATCAAACCTTCGATAACTTTAGTTAAGGTCAAATCTCTGATAAAAAGAAAATCATTTTATTTCCATAAATTAATTTCCTGCTTAATCAAACCGATATAGTAAGCCACATTAACTTTCTCCAAACTCAACTGATCTATTTCTTCTAATCGTAACTGACGACCAGCCACTTCCTGTAACTGCTCAGATGCCGGTAAGTGGTATTTTTTAAGAAAATCTTGAACAGATGAGTCAGGTTTCTTTTTGGGGCTCTCATAAAATTGTTTATAGGACCAAGCATGATCTGATTGCGAGGCAAAGTAAGCCATAGCAGACTGAACTTCTAAGCACTTGTCTTTTTTATAAAGATACTGGTAACGTTTTTTAAGCGGGTAGATCGGAACCATAAGATATTCTTTTAAGGTATCACTATCACTTTTTTCCAAAGCTGCAAAAACCATCTCCTCTACCAACTCTTCCCTGAAATCACCATAAGTCATAATCATCTGTTGCAAGAGAAAATCTACAAACGGTGGGGTATCAATGTTAGTTGTTACATCTGCGCCATCATGATGATTAAAAGAAGCGCCACGGAAAATCTGCCGCCCCTTACTTTGATCAAAGTAGGTGTAATTATTGGTATCTTTGATAATCAGGTTATCTACTGGACGGTAATCATAGAAAGTTTCCAAAACCTTTAAATGTGCTTCAAAACGCTCTTTCTGAAAATGTGTCGTTTCTAAAAAAATAACTTCATTATTGAGACTGATGGGGCGCATTCCTTCTGAAACCAAAGTAGTTAAAAACCCTACTAACAATAAGTTATGGATTAGTCGCATACTATAAGCATAGCGTGGTGTGTGTAAATTATGTGAAAACGGTGTATCCATCGTTCCTTGAATAGGGTAAAGTAGCCGATTCAGGGCAGGTCGATGATCGGGTTCTTTCTGCCATTTATCCAAAACCTGTCCTAAAGCCTCTTTAAAATAGCTATCTGCAACGATTTCCTTTAAAATCGTTGCTTGAATGTGAGACAAGTCAAGCCTGATGGCTCTTTTATAGCGTAAGGTTTTAATCTGATTAGTCCAACTCTTCTGTGGATTGAAATTTTTTATCTGAAACCCCATAGGCGCAGAAGCTGCGGAGGAAATAACAAAATCACCTAGTTGTGTAATGGCTCCATTTTTACCAAATACCTCGTAGATTGCCTGCTTTGGTTGGCGGTTTTGATAGGCTTGGTAAAGATCTGCCAAACTCCCTTTGAGAAAATAAGTAAAAGGCAAGTATGTCTTGGAAATGTAGACCGATCGTGCATCAGCTAATTTTCCTTGCGTGTAAAAAGATTCGGTTAACTGAGCATCTGTTGTTGTAGCGTTAACAGGGGTAGCAAAATGCCCTGCAAAATTCTTTAATAAATAATACTTTTGCCGAAAAACCCTTTGAAACTCTTTCGTTTGAAAAATAATTTCCAAATGTTTCAGATAGTCCTTTGTTGATTCTGCAGGTCTCAACTGAGCCTGAATTTCCAGTCGGTCAAAACGATTGTGATAGATTCGTCCATCAAAAGTTTCTATATCCAACATGAGAGGTTGGGTCAATAAATCTAGGTAGGCTTGGTAGTAAGTTTTGGAAACCTCCCGTAAAATCTGACCCAAGCGCTTACTAGGTGATCCTTTCAAGCTTTGCAGCTCTTGTATTTTTGCCACAAGGTTATTACTAGGTAGCCCTACTTTGTCCAAAGCCTGAAAAGCAATCATGATGGGTTTCTCCACATGCCCACCTCGATAAGAAATCTTATAAAATGTCTGGTTCTGAGTCAGCCAAGCCACCTTGTCTCCAAAACGTGTCCGATTTTCCAAAAAAGAAAAACTGGCATAGACTCCCTGATACCAAAAATGCAGAACGAGATCGTCTGTGACTGTCATCGTGTAATACATAAAATCTGCCATAAGTCTCTCCTTTGGTAGTACATTGTTACTAATATAACACCTTTAATAATTGATATTGCATCGGTTTATTTCATATACCATTAACTTGTTTTCAGAAATCATTTACTGTTTTTTTCTGTTGAATATAATCACTGTTAACGATAATATAGACTAAAAACAAGCATCTTCTAAACGCTTGTTCTCTTATTTTATTATTTTGATACCTACCGCAAACGACTTACATTCTTCCCCATTTAATAGCCACAACTAACCCCCACATGATTATCTCATAGATGAGTAAAAAAAGGATAAAACAGTGCAGAAAAAAGAGTTCTGGGAGAATCCAAATGACGGGATCTTTTAATGGATCAAAAAGCCAACTGCTATCACCAACAAAAAGAATTTGGTGAAATAGTGTGAAAAAATTGTCAAATCCTATCACGCTAATCATAAGTCCGATTACCAAAGGCAAGCTTGCCATCAATATTAGTGGCTTTTTAACTAAAAATAGGGTTTTATTTTTGAT
This sequence comes from Streptococcus castoreus DSM 17536, assembly GCF_000425025.1. Classification (GTDB taxonomy): domain Bacteria; phylum Bacillota; class Bacilli; order Lactobacillales; family Streptococcaceae; genus Streptococcus; species Streptococcus castoreus. The sequence continues at coordinate 9,552 of NZ_AUKZ01000017.1, forward strand.
TCTTTGGTAAAAATAATTAAATGTGGGATAGAAAAGTGTTAAACAAATGACTTGTGTTAAGTGGAATAAAAACTTCACATCGCTAAAATGCTTGAGTCCATCAGCAGATGACCCAAAACTGGCAAATTGCAGCTTGGTCACAAAAGGATTGGTCAAATAATTGAGCAAACCGTTGTAATTAGAAAGGATTGACTTCTTACTCATAAAGACAACCTGTTCTAACTGTAAGTAGTCCACTTCCAATGGATACAAAATCCAAGCCAGGTAAATGGTAATCAAGATAGCGAGTGCCAATAAGCCAAGCCAACTCATCCAAAAATGGCATTTAGCTTTTATCATCAGAACTCCCATTCATCAAGACTGGATAAGACATGGTTAGGCTGAACCGGTAGACTTGCCACGTCTTCTGGTCTCGTAAAACCGGTAGTTACCAAAATCGTTGCAATGTCATTTTGAATTCCTGCCATGATGTCGGTCAAGTAATTATCACCCACCATTACAACTTCAGATCGGTTAACTCCTAAAATATCAAGCGATTTGTTCATAATAATAGCATTGGGTTTTCCAATGAAAACAGGTTTCACACGTGTAGCTGCTTCAAGTAAAGCGTTCAACGCTCCTGCTCCCGGCATCAAACCACGCTCTGTTGGAATATTTAAGTCAGGATTGGTCCCAATAAAGAGGGCACCTTTTTGTATCGCTAAGGTTGCAATAGCTAACATATCATAGGTAACTTGACTATCTAACCCAACAACTACATACGCAGGGCATTTTGTATCTTCTACATAACCAGCCGCTGCAATAGCTGACTTCAAACCGGTTTCTCCAATAACGTAAGCCGTTTTCCCACGATTCATATCATTCATGTAATCAACGGTTGCCATGGTTGCAGTGTAAATGGTTTCAATACCTGTTTGAACATGAAACTGACTTGCTAGCATGGCTTGGACCATTTCTGGAGTTCTTGTTGTATTATTGGTCACAAGTAAATAAGGAATTCCTTTCATCTGCAAACGTTCAATAAAACGCTCTCCTGCAAGAATACGGTTTTTCCCTTGATAAATGGTTCCGTCTAAATCAATTAAATAACCCTTGTAAGGCACTAGTCTATCTCACTTTCTGTTTTTGGTTGGTTTTGCCACTCAATAATAGCTTGGGCATTCAAATGCCCATCTGATGTGATTTGATGGTAAGAGGTTAAGTGATCTAGCTGATAACTAGATGTAATGTGACCACCCGGTGAAACTTCTTTGATGTATTTTAAGGTCAAACTGACTGGCTGATGCTCTTTTAAAAACGCGTAACCTAAAACATCATACATCCAATCCAAATATTTGCTATTATTCACATGACCATTCATATCAATATCAAAATAACGCACGTAGTAATCACGATTGATAGGATTTTCTAGTGGATGCATCTTAGGGGATCGCTGCACTCTTTTGACAAAATCTACTTTAAATGGGGTAACTAGTTCTTCTGTAATAAGAGCCACTTTACGAGTATTGGGATCTAATAAAGCAAAATAAGCTAAAATATCAACTAATAATACTTGATTTTCATCGTAAACACGAAACTTTCGATAACAGAATAACTTGTTATAGGCAAGGGTTTCAGTTTCAATCGTAATGATTTCCTTAAAACGAGGTAATCGCTTAATACTTACTTGGTAGTCCGTCACGATCCATATTAGTCCGTACATAGCCAATAGATCATTATTACTCCTTCCAAGCCCAGCTGATTGTCTCCCTGAAACACTCAAACAATAATCTAATAAAAGTGGGTATTTAATGTTAGAATTAACATCACATAATTCAAAAGGAACTTTCATATTCTCTTGATACCTTAATCCCATAACTTTTCTCCTACCCCAATATAAACTTCTCAGCGACTGAATCACCTAGAAAAAGACCTTTTTTTGTCATTCTCACAAATGCATCATCTTTAACCAAAAGCCCTTGGTCTTGCAATTCTTTAACAATTAGACCATAGCGATCTGCAAACGACACGCCAAATTTTTTTTGAAATTTCTGGACTGATACACCTGATTTTTTACGCAAGCCAAGAAAAAACTCCTCTTCCATCATCTCTTCCTGGCTTAAAATCTCTTCATTTAACCGTGCATTCCCATTGGCCACGGTCTCTAAATAATGTTGAATGGGCACTCGATTACGATAACGAATACCGTTTAAATAGCCTGATGCTCCCGCACCACAACCAAAATACTCATCATTATTCCAATACACAAGGTTGTGGCGACTTTCAAATCCTGGTTTTGTAAAATTGGAAATCTCATAATGCTCAAATCCATTAGCTTCCATTTCTGACAAAATATAGTCAAACATTTCTGCTTCTAAATCTTCTGTCGGTAGCTGCAACTTACCACGGCGCATTTTGTTCATAAAGACCGTATGGTGTTCTAAAATTAAACTGTAAAGACTCAAATGTGGAATATCCAATGTTAGAGCCTTAGCAACATTTTCTTTAACCTGATCAAGTGTTTGTCCAGGAAGTGCGTAAATCAAGTCAATGGAGATATTGCTAAAACCAGCTTTTTTTAACGCATCAATGGTTGAATAAATTTGAGCTTCATTATGACTGCGACCAATTTGTTTTAGGTGTTTATCATTAAAAGTTTGAACTCCGAGAGAAATACGATTGACTGATGAAGCCTTCAAAACATCAATTTTATCAGGTGTTAAATCACCAGGGTTAGCTTCAATGGTAAATTCTTCCAAGACACCTAAATCCAAATTTTTAGTTAATTCTGTTAGCAGATAGTTCAGTTGCTGAGCCGTGATAGAGGTTGGAGTGCCACCACCAATATAAAGGGTTTTTAAATTTCTTATCTTATAAGAGTCAAATTCCTGGATCAAAGTTCTGAGATAAGCAGCTACAGGCTGATTTTTGATAAAAACTTTTGAAAAGTCACAATAGTAACAAATTTGAGTACAAAATGGGATATGCACATAGGCTGATGTTGGTTTTTTTGACATGCTATTATTATACCACTTTGCAAGAAAATTTGACCCTGTTTAAAACTTTTAATCTCCCCTTTTCCATTTTCGTAAAAAACGGATGCTCTATTTTAGAACTTAGAATTCTTTCAAGAAACAACAAAAATGGCGTGTCGTAAAAACGACACACCATTTTTGTTAACTAACTCCGATTTCTGCACGAATAACATCTGAAATGGTATCAACATAATAGTTCACTTCGTCATGAGTTGGCGCTTCAGCCATAACACGAAGAAGTGGCTCTGTTCCGCTTGGTCTAACAAGAATACGACCATTCTCCGCCATTTTTTCTTGCATTTCTGCAATAATATCTGCAATAGCAGGAACTTCCATGGCATTTTCTTTCATACTATTTTCAACACGGATATTAACTAATTTTTGAGGGTAAATCGTAACCTCATCAGCTAATTCAGAAAGGGATTTCCCCGTTTCTTTCATAATCTTTGTTAATTGAATAGCCGTTAGTTGACCATCTCCAGTGGTATTATAATCCATGATAATTACGTGACCAGACTGTTCGCCACCTAGATTATAACCAGAACGACGCATCTCTTCAACCACATAACGGTCGCCAACGGCAGTAATTTCCTTGTTAATACCATAACTGTCCAAAGCCTTATGGAAACCGAGGTTAGACATGACTGTCGTCACAATGGTATTTTTAGCAAGAAGCCCTTTTTCGGCTAAATATTTGCCAATGATAAACATGATACGATCACCATCAACAATATCACCATTTTCATCAACAGCAATTAAACGATCGCTATCACCATCAAATGCCAGACCAATGTCAGCCCCTGTTTCTTTGACCAATTCTTGAAGTTGTTCTGGATGCGTTGAACCAACACCGGCATTAATATTTAATCCCGTTGGCTTTTCACCGATAACAGCAATTTTGGCATTCAAATCTAAAAAGACATCACGTGCCGAAACTGAGGCAGCACCATTAGCAGTATCTAAGGCTACTGTCATCCCTTCTAAATCAACACCAGTTGTTACTAAAAATTTTTCATACTTACGAAGACCTTCTGGATAATCCACTAAAGTTCCAAGCCCTTCTGCACTAGGACGAGGGAGGTTGTCTGTACTGGCATCTAAAAGGGCTTCAATTTCTAATTCTTGATCATCTGCTAACTTGAAACCATCATTTCCAAAAAACTTAATGCCATTATCAAGAGCTGGATTGTGGCTTGCAGAGATCATAACACCTGCGCTTGCCTTTTCAGTTCTAACTAAATAAGAAACTCCAGGGGTTGCCAAAACACCAAGCTTATAAACCTCAATACCAACGGATAGTAGACCAGCAATCAAGGCTGATTCAAGCATTTCTCCAGAAATACGAGTATCGCGCGCCACAAAAACTTTGGGTCTTTCGGTTTCATGTTGACTCAAAACGTAGCCACCGAAGCGACCAAGTTTAAATGCTAACTCTGGTGTTAACTCAACGTTTGCTTCCCCACGAACACCATCTGTTCCAAAATATTTTCCCATAATTTACACAAGCCTACTGGCTTCCTCCATTCAATTTTCCTAGCTATTATCCATTATTTTTTAGTCGTTGTCAACTGAACGGTCACTACTGACGGCTCAATAGAAACTTGATTGGAGGTCAAATGAACCGTTTTACTAGTGTTTTTGGTAACATCTGAAATATCAACTTTTGCTACAATTTCATCGATAGCATCAAGTGCTTCACGACTTCCCGAAATAAGGGCCGTCTGTTTGGATAATTTGTATTGAATATCAGATAAACTACTATCCATCACCCCAACAGCCTCAACCCTAATCGGAACGGACTTTGTAATTTTCTTGACACCAACAAATAAGTTAGTCTTTGCCGGATCAATAACACTAGCCAAGATAGTACCATCAGCAGATACCGCCTGAAGGGTCACTCGACTACTATAATTAGCATCCAATACTTGATCATCTGGTAATTTAGCAACAACATGGTCAATCAAGGCAATGATCGATTCATCGCTGGTAACTTCAGCCTTGTTAATGCCAGTCTCAATCTTACTAATTTCATAACCGTTAGCAATCTGTTTAGGGTCAACACTACCACGAACCGGGAACGTTTTTGATGCCTTTTTACCGATCGTAACAGAAATTTTATCTGGCGATACCGTAGCTGTCACACCAGAAGGAAGATTTTGCACCTTTAGCGCTACAGTTACTGTCCCTGGTTGACTTTTGGTCAAGTCAGCAACAACTTTAAAATTACGGGTGTCACTATTAACTTCAGCATCTAATTTGATTCGGTTAGTAGAGGTTAGATAAACCTCCGCACCGTAAGAATAACCACTGATAAAGTATTTGTCACTATCATATTTCATATCAATAGGCACATCTTTAAGGGTATGGGTATACGTTTCAATCGAGCTATAAATCTGTGTCCCAGAATTGTTGTGATGATTTGAAGCCGCTGTGAAAAAAAGAAGAATCGCAAAAAAAACAGAAACCAGACCCAACCAAAGGCGACTGTTAAAAAATCGCTTCATTTTACTTTTCCTCCTAAGATTTTTTTATACCATGGTACTATAACACTTGATTCGCTAATTAAATATGTTCTAAGTACTGTCTCAAACTCACTTGCTGTTAAATCATGTAAAAATTGTCCCTTACGTGCAACTGATGTAGCACCCGTTTCTTCAGATACAATAATGGTCAAAGCATCCGAATTTTCAGAAAGACCAATGGCAGCCCTATGCCGAGTTCCAAATTCCTTTGAAATACTCATGGATTCTGACAGGGGCAAATAAGCACAGGCTGCTACAATCTTATTTTGTCCAATAATAACAGCACCATCATGAAGAGGGGTATTGGGAATAAAAATATTAATTAACAGTTGACTCGAAATATCTGCATTTAAAGGAATACCTGTGGCAATATATTCTTGCAAAGTCTGAGTCTGCTCAATAACAATCAAAGCTCCAATTTTCCGTGGTCCCATATAAGCCACCGATTTGATCAAAGCACCAATTAAAACTTCTTCACTGCTGACGGTTTGTTTTTGTAAAAAGACTTGTGTTGACCGACCAAATTTTTCAAGCCCTGTCCGAATTTCTGGCGCAAAAATAACCACCCCAGCAATGACTCCATAAGTAATGACTTGATTCATTAGATAAGCAATGGTGGTAAAATCAATCCATTCTGCGATAAAACGAATAATCAGAAAGAAAATAACCCCTTGCACCAAGGACATAATCTTGGTTCCCGTCAGTGCCCGAATAAAACGGTAAATCAGGTAAGCCACAATTAGAATATCCAAAAGGTGTACAATCACCATCCAGGGATCGGCGAATAAACTTAATAAAAATTTTGTGTTAATACCATATAAATTACTCATACAATTCTCATTTCTATATAAAATAGATACCAATAACATTATATCACGATTCATAATGTTTTTCTCTATCTAAAATTTAGAAACTTATGATAAAATATAAGCATGAAAATAAAGACATTACTCGGTATTAGTGCCGGCAAAATTGCTCAACTGATTTTAACTAAAATGGGACGAGGGTCTACCTATCCTGGGCATCTTGCATTAGCCTGTGACAGAAGTATCTTGAATACCCTAGCTAAAGATTATGAAATTATTGTCATCACCGGAACGAATGGCAAAACCTTAACCACTGCTTTAACGGTTGGTATCCTAAAAGAAGCGTTTGGAGAGGTGCTAACCAATCCAAGCGGTGCCAATATGATTTCAGGAATCACTTCCACTTTTTTAGCTGCTAAAAAAGGGAAATCGGGTAAAAAAATTGCAGTTTTGGAAATTGATGAGGCTAGTCTTGCTAGAATCACGACCTACCTAAAACCGAGCCTTTTTGTTTACACGAATATCTTTAGGGATCAAATGGATCGCTATGGGGAAATTTACACAACCTATCAAATGATCATAGACGGTGCTAGCAACGCACCCGAGGCAACGATCTTAGCCAATGGCGACAGTCCCATCTTCTCTTCAAAAGAATTGGTCAATCCTATCAAATATTACGGTTTTGATACAGCTAAGCACGCTCCACAATTAGCACATTACAATACCGAAGGAATTTTGTGCCCAAAATGCGAGTGCATTCTTCAGTATCGCCTTAACACTTATGCTAATTTAGGAGATTTTGTTTGCTTAAATTGCCACTTCCAAAGACCTCAGTTGGACTATCAATTAACAGCACTAACAGCCATCACTAACCAACATTCTGAATTTATGATTGATGGACAAGATTATAAAATTAACGTTGGTGGTCTGTATAATATTTATAACGCCCTCGCCGCTGTCGCTGTCGCTGAATTTTTCGGTGTTTCGCCTGAGAAAATCAAGGCAGGTTTCAATAAAAGTAAAGCAGTCTTTGGACGTCAAGAAACGTTTAAAATTGGTGAGAAATCTTGTACCCTTGTCCTCATTAAAAACCCTGTTGGAACCAGTCAGGCGCTTGAAATGATCCAGTTAGCAGATTATCCCTTTAGCTTATCTGTCTTATTAAATGCTAATTATGCTGACGGAATTGACACTAGCTGGATCTGGGATGCTAATTTTGAACTCATTACCCAGATGCCAATTACCCAAATCCATACGGGTGGTGCTCGTCATTCTGAAATGGCTAGACGCCTTCGTGTAACAGGATTTGATGAAAGCAACATATCACAAGTTGAAAAACTTGAAGAGATAATACAAACGATTGAAAGTCAAGAAAGCAAGCATGCGTATATTTTAGCAACCTATACTGCCATGTTAGAATTCCGAGAACTTCTTGCCGATCGTCATATTATTGCAAAGGAGATGGCATAATGACCTATACTTCACTAAAATCTCCCGAAAATCAAGACTATATCTACGACTTTCATATTGCCCACCTCTATGGTAATCTCATGAATACTTATGGAGACAATGGCAATGTTCTTATGCTCAAGTACGTTGCAGAAAAATTAGGTGCCAAAGTTACTGTTGATATTGTTTCAATCAATGATTCTTTCACTCAAAATCATTATGATATGGTTTTTTTTGGTGGAGGTCAAGATTATGAGCAAAGCATTGTTGCCAAAGACCTTCCCTCTAAAAAAGCTGCACTTGCTGATTACATTGCTAACAACAAAGTCGTTCTAGCTATTTGTGGCGGCTTCCAACTCTTGGGACAATATTATATCCAAGCTAACGGGGTTAAAATTGATGGACTTGGTATCTTAGGTCATTACACGCTTAATCAAAATAACAATCGCTTTATCGGTGACATAAAAATTCATAATGATGAATTTAATGAAACCTATTATGGGTTTGAAAATCATCAAGGTCGTACCTTCTTAGCCGATGACGAAAAGCCACTTGGACGCGTGATTTATGGAAATGGCAATAACAAAGAAGACCAAACCGAAGGCGTTCACTATAAAAATGTTTTTGGTAGCTATTCCCATGGACCTATCCTTTCTCGCAATGTCAACTTAGCTTATCGACTCGTGACAACAGCACTCAAAAAAAAATATGGATCTGCGATTTCTCTAGCCAGTTATGAGGAAATCCTCAAAAACGAAGTAGCTGAAGAATATGCTGATGTTAAAAGTAAAATTTCTTGATTGGGCTTCATTTTGCCTATTATAATCTTAAAAATCTAATTCCTATAATAAAATGAACTATTTGGGCACTAATTATAATTCTAAAGGTGTTCACTGATTGTTGTGCTTTACTCTAGCATTGTTAAAAGCCCGTCGCAAAACGGGCTTTTAACATATCCCAAATTCTTCAAATCCATAACCAGATTATTACGGTGGTTTCTTCTTGATTTCTAGTAAAAATGAAACTATTTACTCGCATCCCCAAAAGAGGACTGTTCATTCTAAAAGGTAATTTTTTATCGCTTATTGTTGATAGATAATCTGACCATTTGAAACCGTATATTTAACAACTCCTTTGAGGGTTTCACCAATAAACGGGGAATTACTCGCTTTTGAGGCAAAGTTTTCAGTAATGACACGCTCCTCTTTATCTGCAAAAATCACCAAATCTGCTGGACCATTCTCTGCTAGATAACCCGCCTCAAAGTCATAGAGGGAGGCTGGATTAAGCGTCATTTTTTCTAAGAATGACATGAGCGTGAGATGACCTGGTTCAACTAAGTGAGTTAGACCTAGTGATAAGGAAGTTTCTAATCCAGTCATTCCAGATGGCGCTTGGGTAATATCCTCAACTGCTTTTTCCTCTTTATGATGCGGTGCATGGTCTGTGGCAATAATTGAAATCACACCAGATTTCAAGCCTTCAATAACAGCTAAACGATCTCTTTCTGTTCGTAAGGGAGGATTCATTTTCGCATTGGTACCTGCTAAGAGTAAGAGATCTTCCGTTTTGGAGAAATGTTGTGGTGCCACTTCAGCTGTTACCTTAGCACCTAATTGCTGAGCAAAGGCAACTACTTGAACAGACTCAGCCTTAGACAAATGTTGAATGTGGACATGAGCCTGCCTATCATAAGCAATCATAACGTCCCTTGCAATCATACTATATTCCGCTACACCTGTTGCCCCACAAAAATGAAACTGATCTTTAGCAATATGCTCGTTGAAACCAAGAATACCATTTAACTTGGGATCCTCTTCGTGGAGCGCAATAAAGGTTTGGTTAGCATTAGCTAGATCAAATGCTTCTTTTAACACTTGAGAGTTTTCCAATGGAATGCCATCATCAGAAAAGCTAACTGCTCCTGCCTCCAGCAAAGCCTTAAAATCCGTTAGCTCTTGTCCATTAAACTGTTTGGTCACGCTAGCATTGGTATAGATATGAACCTTTTCTTTAGCAGCACTGGTTAAAACTTCTTGCAAAGTTGTCACATCAGAAATAACAGGGTTAGTGTTTGCCATCATGACAACTGTTGTTACACCACCAGCAGCTGCAGCTAAAGCACCCGTATGAATATCTTCTTTATGTGTCTGACCAGGTTCTCTAAAATGCACATGAATATCTACCAAACCTGGAGCAACGATAAGACCACTTGCATCAATCACCTTAGCCTCTTCACAGTTAATTTCTGGGGCTATCTTAACAATTCGTTTGCCATCAATAAGAATATCTGCCACTTGGTCTCGTTGTGATTTTGGGTCCATAACCCGACCATTTTTGATGAGTAACATGCTCTCTCCTTTCGCTCTTATCTCTTTTACTTACAACACTTTAATATTCTCCAAGGTGAAAAATTCTGTTAAGACTAAGCCTTCTTCAAGAAACATTAGCCTCTAACTGAAGATTCAATGACAATTAATAACAACTTTGTTAACCGGTCGTCAGGCTTATCTAAATGGTCTGTATCCCTTGTCAGACTAAGTGTTGTTGATACCAGTAAACCACAATAAATACCCAAAATTTCAAATCAGAACACTTAATTGCCGTTTATCATCGTCTCCTATTTCAACCAATCAATGGGACTTAGCCCTTCTTTTGCTAAAATAACATTGGCTCTTGAAAAAGGTTTGCTGCCAAAAAAGCCTCGATAAGATGACAAGGGGCTTGGATGGGGACTTTCGATAACATAATGCCTAGGATTACTGATCAAGGCTTTTTTCTTTCTTGCATAGGCTCCCCATAAGATAAAGACAACTGGACTGTCTTTTTCGTTCAAAACCTTAATGATAGCATCAGTAAAAGGTTCCCAAATCAAGCCTGCATGCCCATTTGCCCGCCCCGCCGGAACTGTTAAGCAAGCATTCAAAAGCAACACCCCTTGACTCGCCCAAGTGCTTAAATCATGATGGTCACGAGTCCCAATATCATCAGCAAGTTCTTGTAAAATATTTTGCAGAGATGGAGGCGCAGGAATCTCTTCTGGAACAGAAAAAGATAAGCCTTGCGCCTGTTTTGGACCGTGATAAGGGTCTTGCCCCAAAATCAAGACTTTAGTCTCTTCTAATGGTGTCGCCTGCAATGCTTTAAAAACAGTTTCTCTAGGTGGATAAACAACTCCTGATGAATAAACATCATCTAAAAAACGATTGATTTGACCGTAATAATGGTCTGGTAAAAAGACTTTAATTTTCTCATGCCAAGTTGAATGTTTCATAAAGTTCCTTTCTAAAATGGTTTGCGTGGAATGATAAAAGCTTTGTCTGTTTTTAAAAATCCCAATTTAGGATAATATTCCAAAGCTGATGGTGCTGAAAGTAAAACCATCGCTACATCTTCTCCTAGATTTTGAGACATCATTTCAACTAATTTTTTCCCCACTCCTTGACCTTGATAAGATTTATCTACTGCCAAATCCGAAAGATAACAAACATATGAAAAATCTGTTAAGGCTCGAGCGATTCCAATTAAATGCCCTTCATCCCAGGCAGTCCAAATATAATTGGAGTGCTCTAACATTTTAGTAAGTCTAGCAATATCATCAACTGGTCTATTAATACCCGATACGTTTAGGAGATTTGAAAAAGCTTCCACTGAAATGCTTTGAACTTGTCGAAATAAAAAGGTATCTGTCATCATTTTCCTCCCTTACTGAAACGTAACATTTTGATAGTACTCATAAGTCATCACTTATTAATTTCCTTTCTAGTTTAGCATATTTTCACTAGAAAAACCTTGAAAATAATCTATTTTCAAGGTTAATATTCGTCTTTCATACTACTTTAAGTTAACGCCAGCTTTTTTTCTAAGAATTCTTGGGAACATTCTATTAGAAAAGTGATCAACCAATAGATAAAGGCAATCAAAACATACATGGACATGTAATCCCATTCTCTACCACCAATAATTTTAGCATTTTGGAAAATATCTGGTACGGTAATCATGGCAGCCAACGATGAACTTTTTACCATATCAATGATAACATTTCCTAAAGGTGGTATAGCAATGCGAAAAGCCTGTGGAAGGATAATTTTTTTCACCACGGTAGAATAAGGTAGCCCCAGAGCTGTAGCTGCTTCCCATTGCCCTTTATCAATAGCTTCTATCGATGAGCGAAAAACTTCTGAAATGTAAGCTGCACTAACCAACGAAAAGCCAATATAGGCACATAGTAAGGCAGGTAATTCTACACCATAATAGGGTAACCCAAAATAAAGCACAAAGAGAACAACCATCATCGGAACACCACGCATTATAGAAATATAGGCGCTCACGACATAACGCACAAACAGGCGATTTGAACGCCCTAGCAAAGCTAATAACAGACCCATTAAAAGCCCTGTAAAAAAACTAAGCAAAGAAATCCCTATGGTATAAGGTAAACCCATTAACACAAATCCTAAATTGTTTAACATTAAGGTGATGTTAATCATTTTATTCGGACTCCTTTAACACTTTCTCTTAATCAACACCACTTGTATCAATAACTGGTATTTTCTTGTCTTTACCAAAGGGTTTAGTCAAATCTTGCCCAGCATAGTAGGTTTTTGAGATTTTTTTCAAACTACCATCTTTTTTCATGTCATTGATAACAGCATCAATTTTTTTCTTGAGACTATCATCTTTCTTGCTCATCACAATTCCTTGTTCTGTTGGATTGTATTGAACATCGCTCATTTTCACATTAAGCTTTGGATTCTGTGAAGTCATGTAATCCACAAAAAGTTTTTGAGCAGGGTAGTCATTAGGAATGAAGTCAGTTCTGCCATTAGCCACATCATTAAGGTAAACATCACCTGTCACATTATCATAAGTGACTAATTCAGCCCCTTGTTTTTTAGCAACTTTCATGTATTCTGTTCCAGAAGCGCCTGCTGCTTTTTTGCCCTTCCAGTCACTAAGGTCTGCTTTAGATAAATTTGAAGTCCCGTCAGCACGTACAATCATGCCACCGACCCCATATTTATATGGTGTAGAAATGTTATACTTTTTTTGGCGTTTTGGCGTAATGTCAAAATTATTAAGGGAAATATCAACACGACCACTATCAACTGAGGTAAAAGCTTGATCAAACCCTGTTTCAACAAATTTGACTTTAATGTCAAGTCGTTTTCCGATTTCTTTAACCATGTCCACTTCATAGCCAACAAGTTCATTCTTATCATTATAGAAAGAAGTTGGTTGGTAAGTTCCAGGGGTTGCTACTTTTAAAACCCCTTTTTCTTTAACCCTATCCCAGCTTGATTTTTGTGATTTATGTGAAGCACACGCTGTTAATAAAAGACTAACTAGACCGATAGAAAGTAAGGTAACTGATTTCTTCATAATGACTCCTTTTTTTAGCATAAGGATAGTATAACATCCAAGTACGCTGAAGTTCATTGTTAACGCTCACAACACTTGAAAAGCTAATCTATAATAGAGTCACTCTGTTTTATAATATAATTAATCTGGCACCTTCAATAGTCCCTGTGTTTCAAACTGTTCTGCTATTGCTAACAATAAGTCTTCTCTTCCCTTAGCCGCTATCAGTTGAATCCCCATCGGTAAGCCTTCCTTGGTTTCATAAGTTGGCAAACTAATTGCAGGCTGCCCAGTCAAATTAGGGAGAGCAGTATAGGGATTAATTGCTAAACTCTTGTCAAACATCGCTTCTACTAAATTTAATCGCTCTTCACTGCTAAAAGTTTCGGCATGGGCTAACTGACCCATTAAATCAGAGTCGGGAACCAAAACACCATGCTTAGGGGCTGGTGTATCGGTTGTAAAGGTCAGCAACAAATCATAATTTTTATGAAAGCTAGCCATAGATGCACTATAAGCATCCCACTTTTGAAGTACTTGGGAATACTGCCATGCTGGAATGCTTTTACCCGACTGATAAATAGCCCAAGTCATGGTCTCCATATCATCTTGTGTCACAAGACGTCCTAAAGAGTTTTCAATCTCTGCAAACATCGCGGCTGTCTCAACACCATTCATCATATAATAACTTCTAATGACTTCCGTCATCTTTAAAGGAAAAGTATTCAATGAAACAAGTTGATGCCCTTTTGAAGTTAACCACTGTATCGCTTGTGCCAAGGCTTCTTGAGTATCATCTGACACTGGTTTTCCATTGATTAAACGATCATAAAAAGCAATTCTCAATGGCCTATCCAGTGACCTAAAGAGTTTTTCTTTTGATAATGTTGCCAGTGGAAAAGGGCTTTCCATTTGTTCCACCTGCAAATGGTAAAGCAGATTTCTTGTGTCTCTAACTGACTTTGTTAAGGCAAAATGAACAGATGCACCTTGCCAACCTCGATAATATCCCGGACCAACAGGCATCCTACCTCTACTTGGCTTCAATCCAATGAGACCATTGAAAGAAGCTGGAATCCGAATAGAACCACCGCCATCACTAGCAGGAGCCAGTTGACTAATTCCAGAAGATACCAGGGCTGCCGCTCCACCAGAAGACCCTCCAGCATTTCGGGTTCTATCTCTCGGTAAATTAACTGGACCATGTAAGCGGCTATCACTAATATTTTTAAATCCAAATTCAGGTGTGTTAGAACGTCCTAAAATAATAAACCCAAGTTTTTCTAATCTTTCCACAAAAAAATCAGTTTTATTTGCCCTGTAATCCTTGAATAAATGAGATCCTGACGTTGATAACTCTCCTTTTTGCTCTTGCCCTAAATCTTTCAAAAAAATCGGCACGCCGGCAAAGGGTTCATCTGAAAATTCTCTCTGACTAGCTTCTTCAAGGGCTAATTCAAAGCGCTCCGAAGTAATAGCATTTATATTTGGATTGCATTTTCGAGCTTTTTGAATTGTTTCTTTTACAAGCTCTACCGGACTAAGAGCGCCAGAACGCACTGCCATAGCCATAGCAGTGGCATCATTAACCGTCATGATTGATTTCCTCTCTGATTCTTTCTATAAGCCATTTTATTTAATCACAAATGAAAGAAAACTACCATCAAAAACAGTTCTAACAAATGGTTTATTCGTCTTAAGGTTATCAAAATAGGGAACAAGATTTGCTTTGTTCCCTTGTGTTTTCTAGCTTCTAGGTGATCTTAGAGCCGTCCAATAATAAGCCACTTCTTGATAACCTTGGTGCTCATACATGGCACGATTTTCCTCTTCAGAAATCAAAATGACCTTCTCAAATCCACGACTAGCTTCCCACTGAAGAGACGTTCCAATCCCTTGACCACGATAGGCTTCATCAACAAAAAAGTCATCAATCTCCACATAGTCATCGAAGAACCAAGCTGTCACATCACCAATAATCTCGTCATCTTTTATAGCCAAATAAACCTTAGAACCATTCTCTAAGAGATTTGTTTGAGTATCTGCCTTCATCTGATCTGCATAAAGTTGACCATACTGAAGTGCCTGTCGATATTTCATAGCCACATAGGCATCCAGACGGGTCTCATCCAAAAGCACAATCGACACGCCTTCTACAGCCCTTGGTACAAGCTTTAGATTGACTAACAAATTGGTAAAGATGATATGCTTTTCAAGCTTAAAGTCCGTTTCTTTAAGGTAATGGCTGAGTTCCTCAGTCAGCTCTGCATTTTCCGCAAAAAAGACGAAAGAATAATCTGAATGGTAGTCCATCTGCTCTGCTGCCAAATAAGCCATGTCTCTCTTGAAGTCATGGAGTGAAGGCATATGTTTATAGCTAATATAGTTTGAAAAATAGCACTCAGAGGTCACTGCATTTTTGAAGTACTTGTAACGAACCGTTTCTTTAAAAACTGGCTCACCACTTTCCATTAACGTTTTATAACTCACTATTTTCTCCTCTTAGAAAGAGACTTAGTCTAGCCATGTCTCTTGGTTTTCTTTAAATTTTTTCAAGAGTTGCAAACCATCAGCTGTGATATAGCCTTGAATGTTAGCAACTTTGATGAGTTCTGTATAGTTTGACAAGGTGACCAGTTTTACCCCAGCACTTGCAAAATTCTTTTCTGCCTTTGATAGTTCATAGGTAAAAATAGCAACCACACCAAGGACATCTCCCCCTTCACGTTTTGCAGCTGCAACAGCATCAAGAACTGAGCCACCTGTTGAAATCAAATCTTCAATAATAACCATTTTTTGTCCTTTGGTTACTCGTCCTTCGATTTGATTTCCAGCCCCATGATCCTTTGGTTTAGAACGAATATAAGCAAATGGTAAGTTCATCTTGTCTGCAACAATGGCCCCATGCGGAATACCTGCCGTTGCTGTCCCAGCAATGATTTCAACCTCTGGGAAAACTTCTTTGATTTTATCAACAAAACCATTTTCAATCAAGAGACGTGTTTCAGGGTAAGAAAGGGTGATCCGGTTATCCGTATAAATTGGTGATTTGATCCCTGATGCCCAAGTAAACGGTTCTTCAGGTTTAAGATACACAGCCTTGATATCTAGTAAATCTGCTGCGATTTGTGCTGCTAATGTCATCACATTTATTCCTCCAAAAGTTCAATAGTTGATGTAAAATACTGTTCCAAAAAATAGGTTTGTAACTGGATCGTTTCAATAGTAATCTGTTCGTTTGGTGATGTCAAAACCCACTTATCCTCCACATCATCTTCACGATGAATAATGGCAACTAGTTCTCCTTGAAAATTCTGTAAAGGCTGATTTACCTGTTGAGAAATGATATACACATCTTGTTCTTCACCATCTCCTGCCAACCTATTGGGAATATAGCCATAATTAATGGGGTAATGATTGCCATATTGGTCCTGATAACCAATAGGTCTATCAACGATTGCTTCAAATTGTTTTCTGGGCATTCCATTCCTCTCTAATCATTTGATAGGCTAAGACTGGATTTTCTGCCTGTGTGATGGGACGACCAACAACAATATAGTCAGATCCAATAAAGCGTGCATCAGATGGCGTCATGATGCGTTTTTGGTCACCAATAGCAGAACCCGCAGGACGGATTCCTGGTGTCAGACAAACAAACTCTTTTGAGGTTGCTTCTTTGATACGAGCCACCTCATGGGCAGAGCAAACCACACCATCTAGACCAGCTTCTGCTGTTTTACGTGCGTAGTTTAAAACAGAGTCAGCAAGGCTTGTTTGAATATTTTGGTCAGCCTGCATTTGTTCCTCAGATGTAGAGGTTAATTGGGTCACTGCAATCAAGGTTGGTTTTTCTCCCAATCCGTCACGCGCAGCTTTCATCATTTCGACCCCACCGGCAGCGTGAACAGTCGTCATATCAACACCAAGCTTTGCCAACACCACCATGGCAGAGCGAACCGTATTTGGAATGTCATGGAGTTTCAAGTCCAAGAAAATACGATGCCCCAAGCCTTTCACATAATGAACAACGTCAGAACCACAAGCATAGTAAAGTTCCATACCAACTTTAACGTATAATGTTTCCTCAGACGGAAAAAGAGAAAGAAAAGACTTGACCTCATCAAATGACGAAAAATCTAAAGCGATAATAGGACATTCTTCACGCATAACCTATCCTTTCTGTGACTAGCTTTTCTCAAGCAATTAAAAACCTCGCTTCCAAAGAAACGAGGTAACATCAAACCAAGAGAGAACCCTCTCTTTTTATCTTATGTGCCTTATTCGCCTCTCTGGACGCCATTTAAAGGTTTTATGTAATTTTAATTATTGTATCTTTTTTAACAAAAGAAGTCAACCACTTACCCCCCCTCCCAAAAAGATTTAATCAGTCGTTTGTCATTTCAGCCAAAATAGCTTTGGGACTTTGGTAATGTTTGATAAAGGCTTCCTCTTCCAAATTTACCTTTTTAATATGATCATAGAGCATTTCTGGCACAGGAAGCTCCTTGAGTGATAGGGCGCTAATTTTTAAAGATGAAAAAACATCGATCAAAACACCAAAGACACGAATGCGTTTATCTCCTATAATCGCCTGAAAAACTTCTTTTGATTGACAACGATTAATCAGACCATCAACACCTTTAATCCAATTATCAACGATGTCAAGCGTTTTATTCATCAACTTAAAAGCAGATTCTTCATACCAAAAAGTAGACTCAATTAAGCGCTGTTGTTTGTCTAAAGCATCAATAGCCGCAACAATGTCACCCAATTCTGCCTGAACCAAATGTGCAGGAAATTCTCCTCCAAGTATGGATGGGGTCCTTTCAACCAGCTTCAATTCATCTCGAAAAAGAGTCAAATAGTGAATACTGACCAATAATTTTTGGATTAAGATTTGATGACTACTTTGTTCAGTTACATCCACACGACCACCGCCCTTTGATTAGAAAAAACACAATTGTTAATACTATTAATATAACACAAGAAAAATAAAAGGGCAATGAAATTGCTGAAACGATGCCCCAAAACTTGCCCGTTTTTTTAAGGTTAAAGCCCAAACTATTTTTAAAAATAAGGGATCAAAATCAACCAGTTGATGAACGATTTACACTTGCTTCTTTAAATGTTTTAAGATAGACTGTAGCTATGAGAATCCAACAATTACATTACATTATCAAAATTGTTGAGTGTGGCTCTATGAGTGAAGCTGCCAAGCAATTATTTATTACGCAACCTAGTCTTTCAAATGCGGTTAAAGATTTGGAAACTGAGATGGGAATTACCATTTTTATCCGAAATCCCAAAGGCATTACCTTGACTAAGGATGGTGTAGAATTTCTCTCTTATGCGAGACAAATTATCGAACAAACCTCTCTTTTAGAAGACCGATACAAAAACAACAATACCAGCCGAGAATTATTCAGCGTCTCTTCCCAACATTATGCCTTTGTGGTAAATGCTTTTGTGTCACTCTTAAAGCGGACCGATATGACCCAGTACGAACTCTTTTTACGTGAAACAAGGACTTGGGAAATTATCGAAGATGTCAAAAACTTCCGCTCTGAAATTGGAGTGCTTTTTATTAATGACTATAACCGAGATGTATTAACAAAACTGTTTGAAGACAGCCACCTAACGGCATCAACCTTATTCAAGACCAATCCTCATATTTTTGTCAGCAAATCTAATCCTCTCGCCAGTAAAACGCTCTTAACTACGGAAGATTTGAAAGATTTTCCTTACCTTAGTTACGATCAAGGCATCCATAATTCCTTTTATTTTTCAGAAGAAATGATGGCGCAAATGCCTCACAATAAATCTATTGTTGTCAGTGACCGAGCAACCCTCTTTAATCTGATGATTGGGTTAGATGGCTACACCGTTGCTAGTGGTGTTTTAAACAGTAACCTAAATGGTGATCAGATTGTCGCTATCCCGCTTGACGTTCCTGATAAGATTGACATTGTTTTTATCAAACATGAAAAGGCTAACCTATCAAAAATGGGGGAACATTTTATCAAGTATCTCCTAGAAGAGGTTGCATTTGATAAGGACATTACCTAGGAACACTTTAAAAACACGCTAAAACTGCCATCACGGCATCCATTTTAGCATGTTTTTTTATTTTTAACCTAATTAAACGCGGCAATGGGCTATTCAATTCCTAATGCCATTTCAATGATAGCATTCATCTGATCAAACTAAACATACTAATATTAGTAGAGAGGAATTCTCCGATGGGAGAGAGTACTCACGACTTTTTCTTTGTGTTAAAGGAGAGGTGTCTTGTTAAGTCGTAGGTCCTTTAGGCGCTTGACGTCGTAAAATAAACTGGCAAGGCACCTATTTTAGGTAGAATTTTATCAAAGTATGTGGAACGCTTGACGTCGCGTATTGAAAATGAAATCACTAAAACATGAAATCATTCAAGACAAACCAGGTAATATCATGCGTGCAGTATTTGGGATTGATGTGAGTAAAGCAAGTTCAGAAGTAGCTATAGTAATCAATGGCGAGAAGGTTCATGGCTATACCATGTCTAATGACGCCATCGGTTTCAACCGTCTTCTGAGTGACTTGAACTCTGTCCAAACCCCTAAGATTGTCTTTGAGACAACAGGCGTCTATTCTTGCTTTCTCGAGAACAATGGCTGCGCTTATTCACGTCTTAATCCCTTAGAAGGAAGCAGCTAGATAGCTTCAACTAAGCCACATACGATTGCCTCTATACATCGTCTTCTAAAGAACTAATGTTTTAACATCTTTAGGTAACGAGGATAATACTAATAAATCCACCACACTTCTCGTCGTCACATTCCGAACTTGTTTTTTAGAAAGATAAGCATTGAACAGGTCATGATTGGCATTTCCCATCGCTTGAAAATTCCAAGTGTCATATTGATCATTCTTGGAATCAACAATATAGTCATTAAAATTAGGGATTTCTGCCTGTATTCACCTTAAAAAAAGACGATAAAGAATTAGCGATACTGATCTGACAAAATCAATAATTTCTCCATTTTTAACCTTAACTTCTAAATCTAAGATATAATTGGCAATGGTATTTCCCCTCAATCTGTCTATTTTCTAGTGTATGCTCAAAAAGGTAGGCCAGATTTAATTCACGCCGTTCCTTTAACATTTCCAATAAATAAAGAGCCTGTTTAGGAAAATCTGGTAACGTTCTTGCAATGTTAAAAGCGTGATTATAAGCATAGACATCCAAAAGGATGCCTATCGTATTTTTATCAGTCATTTGTAATTAAAGTTTCCAAGCCAACCATCATCATATCCGTAAAAGTTGTTTGACGTTCTGCAGCAGTTGTGTCCTCTGTGGGATCATTCAAATTATCAGAAATCGTCATGATTCCAAGTGCTTTAACACCATATTTCGCAGCTAAATAATAAAGAGCGGCAGCTTCCATTTCAATAGCTTTGACCCCCATTTTTCCAAGAGCCATATGACGTTCAGGCATATTAGAATAAAAGGTATCAGAAGAAAGCACGTTGCCAAGGTGAACTGTTATCCCCATCTCTTTAGCAATATGATAAGCTTTGTCAAGCAAGCCAAAATCAGCAATTTGGGGAAAATCAAACTCTGGGAAATCATTACGAATAATGTTTGAATTAGTTGCTGCTGCTTGTGCAAGCACCAATTCACGCACATGAACATCAGGATCAATAGCACCTGCCGTCCCTACACGAATTAATGTTTTAACCCCATAGTCAACAATCAATTCACGGGCATAAATCGAAATAGAAGGCATCCCCATTCCCGTCCCCATAACAGAAACACGGTGGCCTTTGTAAAATCCAGTATAGCCAAACATATTACGAACTTCATTAAAACAGACAGCATCTTCCAAAAAATTTTCCGCAATAAATTTAGCACGTAAAGGATCTCCCGGAAGGAGAATTTTATCCGCAATATCACCTTTGGCAGCAGAGATATGAATAGACATCAGTTACGATACAAAGAGCTGTAGCTTTAACAAACTCAGCTCCCTGTCCTTTCTTTTTTGTTTGGATAATCTTGGTGAATAAAGAAATCGAAATCTGTATTCTTTTCAGTTTACATCTTTAATCATGTGTCATTCTTAATCAGACCTCTTAAATTACAATTCAGAAAGAATAGCCTTGACAAGACCTTTGAAATCCTCTTTGATCTGTTGTGTCACTTCAACCACTTCTTCGTGGTTCAATTCTGATTGGAAACCAGCTGCAAAATTAGTAATGGCTGAAATCCCCAACACTTTAAGCCCTGAATGTGCTGCAACGATAACTTCTGGAACCGTTGACATCCCTACTGCATCTGCTCCCAATACCTTAAAAGCACGAATTTCTGCTGGTGTTTCATAAGTAGGACCAGTTAACCCCATATAAACACCATCTTCTAGCTTAATGCTCATTTTTTCAGCGACTTCGTGGGCTTTCTCACGGTAAGTTGCTGTATAGGCATCTGACATATCTGGGAAACGTGGACCAAAATCATCTAAGTTTTCTCCAATTAGTGGGTTATTTCCGGTCATATTAATATGGTCTGTGATAGCCATCAAAGTACCTGGACCGTAGCTAATCCCACCCGCTGCATTGGTTACAAGGACACCCTCACAACCAAGAGCTTTCATGACACGAACAGGGAATGTCACCACATCAAGTGAGTTTCCTTCATAAAAATGGAAGCGACCTTGCAAAGCGAGCACTTTACGACCTGCCAAATCACCATACACTAATTTCCCAGCATGACCAACCACTGTTGATTTGCCCCAGTTTGGAATATCAGCGTAGTCAATCACAATCGCATTGTCAACTTCTTCAGCCAATTCCCCTAGACCTGATCCAAGAATCAAGCCAAATTCTGGTGCAATCACACCTTTAGCTGCTAAAAAGTCTTTTGTTTCAATAATTTTCGTCATTAATGTCATAAATTTCTCCTTCTACAAAATGGGGGTAATAATCTCTCTATCCTTTTTCACAAAAGAGCTAGAAAAAGTAACTGGAAGAATCTCCAAAAATCTCTCAAAAAGCTGACAACGTTTCATTCCTTTGCTCGAAATAAGGACGATTGATTAGAGGATCAATCATTATAGCCTCTAGGCTTCTTCTGAAACTGATAATCAGCTAACCCATGCATGATGATCAACAGTTACTTTCAAAAACTCTCATACCGTCAATCTCATCCCTTGAAAAAGCTCAACTAGCTTTTAACAGATCGATGGTAGCTACAAGCCGTCGATAACTATTGGCTCAATTCCTACATGTCGAGTCATAATCCAAACATGGCGGGATATTTTCCGCAGTTAGGGCTTATGATAACTGATGATTTCTTCCACAACAAAGCAATGTCTTTCTTAAATTAAATGATTTAGGAACGATTTTCCGATCATAGCGGTACTAACACCAAAGTTCTCCGCAACAGTTGCTGAAATATCCGCAAAATGACCTTGTGGAATAACTCCTGTTCCTGTAAAGGATGCGGAATACGCTAATAATGGAATATATTCACGTGTATGGTCAGTACCTGCATATGTTGGATCATTACCATGATCAGCAGTAATAAGAAGTAAGTCATCTTCTTTCATATTAGCAATAATTTCAGGTAAACGCTTGTCAAACTCATGCAAACAATCGCGATAACCTTCTGGATCGCGGCGATGACCAAAATTAGCATCAAAATCAACTAAGTTCGTAAATGAAAATCCTTTTGTAAATTCAGGTAATTGAAGGGTCTTGATTAAGGTATCAACCCCATGACTATTTGACTTATTGTGTCCCATATCGTTGGTAATTCCGGAACCATTGAAAATGTCATTAATCTTACCAACAGCGTAAGTTGGTACACCAGCGTCAGCTAATTTATTCAAAACAGTGTCTTGGAAAGGAGAAACCGCATAGTCATGACGATTGGACGTACGAGTGAAATTTCCTACTTCCCCAACATAAGGACGTGCAATGATACGACCTAAAAGAGCAGGACGTTCAAGGGTGATGGAACGTGCGTATTCACAAATCTTATAAAGCTCCTCAACAGGAATAATGTCTTCGTGAGCTGCAATTTGAAGCACTGGGTCAGCTGATGTGTAAACAATCAATTCACCAGTTTCCATTTGTCGTGGACCAAAGTCATCAATGACCGCAGTTCCTGAATAAGGTTTATTAGCCTCACGAATAATCTTACGACCAGAAAACTCTTCAATTTTAGTAAGAATCTCTTCGGGGAAACCATTCCAAAAGGTATCAAATGGTTCTGTAATGTTCAAGCCCATGATTTCCCAGTGACCTGTCATGGTGTCTTTACCAAGAGATACTTCTTCCAATTTGGTGACATAACCAGTAGGAGTTTCTTCTACTGGAACTGTCTTTAGGGGAACTGGACGAGGGATATTTCCAAGACCAATTTTTGCCATATTAGGAACAGACAAACCTACCGTTTCTGAAATATGACCGAGTGTGTCAGAATCCGTATCAGCTACACCTGCATTAAAGAATTTGTCAGAATCCGGTGCTGCACCAATACCGACAGAGTCTAAAACAACTAAGTGAATACGATTAAATTTTGACATAAGTCTCCAATCTAAGGGAGGTTACGGTTAGCTCCCTAAAACCTATAAAATATTTTTAACACTGTTAAAGCTAGGACTAGACTGCTTTTGGGGCTTCTAAAACAGTAACCCCATCTTTGCTTGCTACAATTACTTTATCAACCATGCCATTAAAAAGACCGTGCTCAACAACACCAACGGTCTCATCCAACAAATGACCAAAAGCCACTGGATCCTCAATGCACCCCAAATCAAGGTCAATAATATAATTTTTCATGTCAGTCACAAGACGATCCTTACCTTTCATTCGGAAAGAAGGTTTGTAGCCAGCTTTTTCAAAGACACGGAACAATCTGTCAGCACCATACTGAACAACTTCGACAGGTAATTTAAAGGCACCCAAATGCTCTACCATTTTAGACGCATCAACAACCCAGATGTATTCTTTTGTCGGTGTTGCGACGATTTTTTCCATCAATAAGGCTGCTCCACCACCTTTGATACCATTAAAGTCTTTGTCAACTTCGTCGGCACCATCAACGGTGAGGTCAATGCTATCAATATCATCTACCGATTTCAAAGGAATACCTAGGTTTTCTGCCTGTTTGGTTGTCACACTCGAAGTCGTTACACCAACAATCTGTAATCCCTCTTCGTTAACACGACGGCCAATTTCTTCAACAAAATAGTAGGCTGTCGACCCCGTACCAAGTCCAACGGTCATGCCATCTGTCACATATTGCGCAGCTGTGACACCAGCAACTTTTTTTAGCGCTTCCATGATTCCTCCTTAATGTCATCATTGTGTCCTAGGATTTTATTATACCATGAAAGCGCCAACTTGTTAATGAAAATATCTGATTTTATTATCATTTCTGATGTATCCGTAGCGATTGGTTTGTTGTCTTACACCAAAGCAGTGTTGCTCTCAACTATCAATGAAAACCCAAAAAGACAGACCTTGCTTGATCTGTCTTTCTAAAACTGTATTTTGGTTTTATTTTTGAAAAAAGATTAGTATTCTCTATATTTAGCAGATAGAGTAAGTAGCCCCGCACTAGTCATCACTGCAACCGCTGCCGCTGTGAAGAATGGGTTAGTGGTTTCGCCAGTAGCTGGCAAGTGTTTTACTGATGTAGAGTTAACAACTGGTTTAGCCAGTTTTTGTTCCTGATGTGGGGTTTGAACCTGTGAAGTGCCAGCCCCTTTTTGGCTTTCAGAAGGGGTCACCTGTGGGGTTGGTTTTACTTCTGGAGTTTGAGGTTGACTTGGAACTTCAGGTTTTTTTGGTTGTTCTTCTGGTTGGCTTGGAACCTCAGGAGTCTTTGGTTGTTCTTCTGGTTGGCTTGGAACCTCAGGTTTCTTTGGTTGTTCTTCTGGTTGATTTGGAACCTCAGGTTTTTGAGGAACTTCTGGCACAGCTGGAGCACCAGTATCGCCCTTGTCGCCTTTTTCACCCTTAGATCCTTGCTCCCCTTGATCTCCTTTTGGTCCTTGAGGTCCCATTGGTCCAGTTTCTCCTTGGATTCCTTGGTCGCCTTTATCGCCTTTTGGTCCGACTTCTCCAGGATCTCCTTTAGGACCTACTGGTCCTGTTGCCCCGGTATCTCCTTTGTCACCTTTCGGACCTTGTTCCCCGCGCTCACCTTGGGCACCGTCTTTGCCGTCTTTACCATCTAGTCCATCTCGACCAGCTGCTCCGGCGTCTCCTTTATCTCCTTTTTCGCCTTTAGCACCATCTTTGCCAGCTTGACCAGTATCACCTTTAGGTCCTTGCTCTCCTTGAGGTCCCATTGGACCAGTTTCTCCTTGGATTCCTTGGTCACCTTTATCGCCTTTTGGTCCGACTTCTCCAGGATCTCCTTTGTCACCTTTTAGACCTTGTTCACCGCGTTCGCCTTTCTCTCCTTTCTCACCTTTTAGACCTTGTTCACCGCGCTCACCTTGGGCACCATCTTTTCCGTCTTGTCCAGCTGGACCAGCTTCCCCTCTTTCACCACGATCTCCCTTGGCACCAGGCTGCCCTGCTGGTCCCTGTGGTCCGGTTTCTCCTTTAGCACCAGTTTCGCCTTTTGGTCCTCGCTCTCCACGTGGACCGGTGTCACCTTTCGGACCTTGTTTACCAGGAACTCCTGGTCTTTTCTCTAACTCCTTTAATGCCTCATGAACAGTCATACCAACAGTACCATAGGCAGTAAATAGTTTATTTAAGTATTTTTCTAATTCCTCTAAATACTTCTTGATACTACCTGTGGTCCAATCATTTCCTAAAGCACCACCTGTTCGACCTGATTGTAACATCTTCGCCACTTGTGGCATCCCAGTTCCCTCAGAAATAGCCTTCTGTATAGCTCCATCAACCCTACCAACAACTTCAGAACTACTTGCCTGCACGGTTGTCCCCACAGCCATTAACAAAACGGCAGCTGAGGTTAAGCCGTAACGGCAGGCTAATTTGTTAATATGTCTTTTTTTCAAAACAATCTCTCCTTTAATTCACTTTAATCAAAAATTACTCACATTTAACCGCAAGTAATCTCTAATAATTTTTACTAAATAATTATATAAAATAAATAAGCGGCACAAAATAGAAGAATCCTTTTTTTCGGGGGGGGGGGGGTAAAAATGTGTTTTGAAAAACGGTCTATTTCAGTAAAACCACATTCATTTGATAATCCATCCCATTGCCTAAGCGTAATTCAAGAACACGAGGAAAAGATATATAAGATCTCGTTTTTTACTGTAATCTGCTAATACTAGTATCTGCGTTTGATTCCGATTAAACGGTACTGTAGTAATACCTTGCTTTATGGCATGACTTGTTTTAAAATAGAGGACATGAGTATAACTAAAGAATTTGATACCATTGCGGCTATTTCAACACCCCTTGGTGAGGGGGCTATTGGCATTGTTCGCCTATCAGGAACTGATGCCCTCGCTATCGCTAAATCGGTTTTTAAAGGCAAGGATTTAAATCACGTGGCTTCACACACCATTAATTACGGGCATATCATTGATCCCAAAACAGGTGATATTATTGATGAGGTCATGGTTTCCGTTATGTTAGCCCCTAAAACCTTTACCCGTGAAGATGTGATTGAGGTAAATACCCACGGTGGTGTTGCGGTTACTAATGAAATTTTACAACTACTGATTCGTCAAGGAGCACGAATGGCTGAGCCGGGTGAATTCACGAAACGAGCCTTCTTAAATGGTCGTGTAGACTTGACACAAGCCGAGGCTGTCATGGATATTATTCGCGCCAAAACCGATAAAGCGATGACTATTGCTGTAAAGCAACTAGATGGTTCACTATCTCAACTCATCAATCATACCCGCCAAGAAATCTTAAACACCTTGGCGCAGGTTGAGGTCAATATTGACTATCCTGAATACGATGATGTCGAAGAAATGACAACTGCCCTACTACGTGAGAAAACCCAAGAATTTCAAAGTCTGCTGGAAAATCTCCTACGAACAGCAAAACGAGGGAAAATTTTACGTGAAGGTTTATCAACTGCTATTATTGGACGCCCAAATGTTGGAAAATCCAGTCTTCTCAACAATTTGTTACGTGAAGAAAAAGCGATTGTTACTAATATTGCTGGAACAACTCGTGATGTCATTGAAGAATATGTCAATATTAACGGTGTCCCGCTCAAATTAATTGATACTGCTGGAATTAGAGAAACCAATGATTTGGTAGAACAAATCGGTGTCGAACGGTCGAAAAAAGCCTTACAAGAAGCTGATCTTGTCTTACTTGTTCTCAATGCTTCTGAACAATTAACTGATCAAGATAGGGCTTTGTTGGCTCTCAGCCAAGACAGCAATCGCATTATTCTGCTAAACAAAACTGACTTAGAGCAGGTCATTTCATTAGAAGAACTGCCAGAAGAGGCTATTCCTATCTCTGTTTTAACCAACCACAATATTGAACAAATTGAACACCGTATCCATCAACTCTTCTTTGACAATGCTGGATTAGTCGAGCAAGATGCAACCTATTTATCAAATGCTCGCCATATTTCTCTCATTGAAAAAGCTATCCAAAGTCTAGAAGCTGTTAATGAAGGTTTGGTTCTTGGCATGCCAGTTGATTTATTACAAATCGATTTAACAAAAACATGGGAAATTTTGGGAGAAATCACAGGTGATGCTGCTCCAGATGAGCTCATTACCCAATTATTTAGCCAATTTTGTCTTGGAAAATAAAATTGCTTCCCTCTCCCTCAAAATAAGTCAAACAAATTAGATTGAAGGAAATCTCACCTTGAGTTAATTTCTTCAATCTTTTTTCTATCCACAGGATAAGTGAAAACTCCTAGAAATGTTGATATGGCAACACTTCTAGGAGTTAGTATCGTTTTTTGTTTTCTCATAAAATGGACTTGTTTATAAATATTATGGACATTCTAAGAAACTCAGAGAAGTTTCTTTTTGGGCTATTTAATCAATTCATAAATAGCTTCAGCGTAAATAGCCGCCGAGCGATAAATATTTTCTAATGGCATGTATTCATTGGCTTGGTGCATGGTATTTTCATCACCTGGGAACATGGCACCAAAGGCGACACCACGATCAAGCAAGCGTCCAAAAGTGCCCCCACCAATAACTTGTTCATAACCTTTGAGTCCTGTTTGTTTTTCATAAACCGCAAGTAAAGTTGACACAAGCTCATCCTCCATTGGCACATAGTGAGGAATATGCTCATGCTCAGAAAGAGTCACTTTTGTTAAACCAGGAAGTTTCTCAAGACCGGCTTTAAGGGTAGCGGCATCAGTTCCTTTTGGATAGCGGAAATTTAAGGCAATGGTATTATCTTCTGAGCGGTTATCAAATTTAAAAACACCAGCATTCATGCTCAAGGTACCCATACGATCATCAGCATAAGCAAGACCAAGTTTTTCAGCTGCAAAATCCTCATGAAGTACGTCACCTGCTACATGTAAATAATCTCTAGCAGCCCCTTCAAAAGTAAACTGAGTCAAGAATTTAGCCAGGAGTGTCGCTCCATTAATTCCCGCTTCTGGAGTTGACCCGTGAGCAGACTTACCAATAATTGTCACTTCAAACTGACCATCAGATTCTATAACAGAACCTGCAACACCATGCTCAGATAAAAATTGTTCTAAAGCTGCTTCAAGAATATCGAGGGCATGCGGTGCTGTAATCAGCGCAGTTGCTGACTCAGGAACCATATTTTCACGCAGACCACCTTCAAAGCGGTGCAAGACAAAAGCACCCGTATTGGCACCGGCAAAATGAAGGTATTCGGTGATATTGCCTTTTTCACCATTAATAATCGGAAACTCTGCATCTGGTGAGAAACCAAAGTCAGGATCTTTCAAGCCATTATGGGCAAAATAATAATCCATATCACCCCAACCGGACTCTTCGTCTGTACCAACAATGAAGCGTACTCTTTTAGAGACAGGAAGCCCTAATTCTTTAATAATCTTAAGAGCATAGTAACAAGCCATTGTAGGTCCTTTATCATCAGAAGAGCCTCGTGCGTAAATCCGGTCGCCTTTAATCACTGGCTCATAAGGATCCGTATCCCAACCACTGCCGGCCGGCACCACATCAAGATGAGCAAAAATGCCTAAAACTTCATCTCCTTGACCAAATTCAAAGTCACCAACATAATTATCAATATTGCGAGTTTGATAACCGTCACGTTCCGCCATTGCCAAGAAATGCTCTAAGGCCTTAACTGGACCAGGACCAAAGGGATGCTTTTCATCAGAAAGGCTGTCATCACGTTCAGAACGAATGCGTAATAAATCAATCAAGTCCGCTAACATGGCTTCTTTGCGTTTATCAACTTCTGCTTTAAAATTAATTGTTGTCATCATATTCTCCTTTACAATTTAGCTTTTATCCTATCACCTATAACGATTAAAAGTTATGACTGACCAAACAGGAATGCATCTTTACCGTCTTTCAATGACTTCATCCACTGGTAAACGATAGCTAGGGTCTGGTTTGTCATCACTATAGCCTACTGTAATCAATAATTCTGGACGAAAGCGCGGATCAATATTTAAAATAGCATTGGTTGCTGATTTGTCAAAGCCAAGAATTATATTTGATGCAATCTTCTGGTCAGTCAAAGCAAGCACTAAATTCATCGCAACAATACCAGCATTAATCGCCAAATACTCACCCGTCTGTACATCATTAAAAGAGGCAAAACGTGGTGGTAGAGTCTCCATATAGTAACCAATTAAATCATCTGGCAATGATTTAACACCGATCCGAGCAATTTTACGCGAGCGTAAAGCCAAATCAGTATCAGAAAAAAGTGCGACAACGTACTGTGCTTGCTCTACCTGACGTTTATTGGCTAATGGTAAATCCTTGGCAAGTTCCGCTTTTTTGTCCTGAACAACAACAAATTTCCATGGTTGAATATTATTAGCACTTGGAGCTAGGGTCGCAATCTCAATAGCTGTTCGTAAATCCTCGTAGTCAACAGGCTTATCATTAAAGGTTTTAATGGCATGTCGTTTTTTGTTCAATTCTAGAAATTTCATCTAAAAAACATCCTATCTAATTCTGATTTTTGATACCTTTTCATTTTACCATAAAAAGAAGTTATGACCTCTTAAAAATGACAATTTTCAAACGACTGTCTTATTTAATCGCTCGCCATATATTGCTTGATGGCTTCTGCAACTGTTTTAGGAATACCAAGTTCTTGAATCTCTTCACGACTGGCTGTCGTAATAGCTGTGATGGTTTTAAAGTGTTTGAGAAGAATTTGCTTACGCTTTGGTCCAAGTCCTGGAATATGATCCAGCTTCGAAGAGAATGAATTCTTGCTGCGTAGTTGCCTGTGAAAAGTTATTGCAAAACGGTGAACCTCATCTTGAATGCGTTGCAATAAGAAAAATTCTTCTGAATGACGCTGCAAAGCCACCACTTCAAGAGGATTTCCAAAAAGCAATTCGTGGGTTTGGTGCTTGTCGTTTTTCCGAAGCCCGGCAATCGGAATTCTAAGCCCGAGTTGGTTTTCAATCACATCTCGTGCCACATTGACTTGCCCTTGCCCCCCATCAATGATAATTAAATCTGGTTCCTGTAGCCCCTCATTTTTCACACGACTATACCTGCGGTAGATCACTTCACGCATACTAGCATAATCATCAGGTCCTACAACTGTTTTGATTTTAAATTTACGATAATCTTTTTTGCTTGGTTTGCCATTAACAAAAACAATCATGGCTGCAACTGGGTTGGTTCCTTGGATATTAGAATTGTCAAAAGCCTCAATCCGTACAGGTTTAGAAATTCCGAGCAAATGGCCTAGATTGTCAACTGCTCCACTGGTTTTTTTGACATCTTTTTCTAAAAGATCAAATTTCTGTTGGAGACTGACGCGTGCATTCTTGGTTGCGAGCGCCACCAATTGTTTTTTCTCACCTCGTTGTGGTTTGATAATCTTTGTTGGTACAATAGCAGCAACTAGTTGATCGTCAATAGCTGTTGGAATAAAAACTTCTTTGGGAATAAAATGATGCTTATCACGGTAGAATTGTCCCATATAGGTTAAAAAATCTTCTTCCGCATCGTTATAGTAAGGAAACATATTGACATCCCGCTGGATCAATTTCCCTTGACGAACAAAGAAAACCTGGACACACATCCAGCCCTTATCAACAAAATAGCCAAAAATATCACGGTCTTGCAAATCCTTGCTCATCACCCGTTGTTTAGTTCGCATAGTCGCAATTCCAGAGATCAAATCACGGTATTCTGCTGCTTGCTCAAATGCCATTTTTTCAGAGGCTACTAGCATTTTACAGCGCAAGCTCTCAATAATTTTGTCGTCTTTGCCATTTAAAAACTGTTTGACGTCTTCAACCAAACCATCCCAGTAAGCTCTATCTGTGTGGCAAATCGTATGGGCATGACATTGACCTAAATGGTAATAAAAACATACTTTATTGACTGGGTTTTTACATTTCTTAAAGGGAAAAATCCTATCAAGTAATTTTTTAACCTCATTGGCGGCATAGGAATCCGGATAAGGACCAAAATATAAACCGTCATTTTTCTTAATTTGTCTCGTAATGAGCAAGCGAGGATAGAGGTCATTAGTGATTTTGATAAAAGGGTAAGATTTGTCATCTTTTAATTTAATATTGTACTTGGGCATGTTCTCTTGAATCAAATTGATTTCTAACAGAAGTGCCTCGATATTTGATTCCGTGACAATAACTTCAAAATCTGCAATTTCAGACACCAATAATTCTGTTTTGGTATCATGACTTCCCCGAAAATAAGAACGGACACGATTCCTTAAATTCTTCGCCTTACCAACATAAATAATGCTTCCATTTTTATTTTTATGCAAATAGCAACCGGGACTATTAGGCAAAAGCTCTAGTTTATGTTTAATCAGTTCATTCATGTCCTTATTTTATCAAATTTTCATCGATTTGACCCTCAAAAAGAAATCACTAATTTCTCCTTTTTTATAATCTCTAGACACATGAGACCTAGCGATAAAGTAAATTTCTATGGACACCACCGATTGTCTCTTATCTGCCATTTAAGAACATTGGACCAGTATCAATACTATGATCTTATGCAATCTCTTAGATACATCAATACTATTGCTTTCCTGCTATTGTCATGATAAGTTAAGTAAGACTATTAGTAACAAAAAATCCCATCACAAAAAGCGATGAGATCTTTTTTAAGATTTCTCTGTTAAGGTGTTGTTATTGATTTTAGTCATTATAAAAAATAGGAGACAAATTCCAATAGAATTTGTCTCACAGCCTTGTAATCAAGAAAATAACTTGATTACATTACTCTAATAAATACTATAATACTATTTAAAATTATATGGAGAGAGATTTTAAATACCTTATTAGAGTAATTACACCAGTAGTACTGGAGAAAAGTTTAATGACATTTTAGGTCAAATGATTAATCTTCCTTTTTCTTGCCAGTACTTAATAAACCTATTGAAGCAATAATCGCTAAAGCGGCAACATTAAAGAATTGGCTTCCATTATCACCAGTAGCAGGCAATTTTTTAGCCTCACTAATCGCAGTTTTTCCAGTATTTGACAGCATAGGTGTCACTTTTGGATCGTTCTTATCCGCATCTGTACGTGGATCTACAACCTTAACCGTCACATCAACC
>NZ_AUKZ01000018.1 GCF_000425025.1 Streptococcus castoreus DSM 17536
CACTCTTAATTACCAAACACCCATGACTAAAAGAGCAATCGTTTAACAAAAACACTTTATAAATTTTGTACAGAAAAGTGTTGCCTTTTCATTAACCTATCTCTGCCAGGAACTTGTCCTAATAGTTTTTTCCTCTTGTTTATAGAAAGATTTTCTATGTCAAGCGAAGTCTGTCCGATTGTGAAAAATGCCATAATACTAAATCGGTTATTACATTCATAATCTTCTTTGTCAATAATTAAGCTAGTTTTCCCTAAATTTGATTTATCGTAAGTAACCGCTCGCTGTTGTAAAAATACTTCTAAATCCTTTTCTCGCTCACACTTAAAGGCACTAAAAGAAGGTAGCAAACTTTCCTCAGTTATACCACCTTCAAGCAGTTCGCCTAGCGAGAATACGATATAGTCTCTCACTTTTTAAATACCTTTCTTAATTTTTCTAAATGTGCGTTAGGGTGTTCATACTTTGATTCGAATTCTTTTGATAGTATTACTGGTGCATTCTGCGTCATACGTTTAACAAAGCTATCGGATTGAGCTTTAGAAAGATTAAAATTCTTTGTAAAACTAGTAGTTGCCATGATAGCACCTCCCTTATAATGTATTTTAGGAGTAGCACTCCAGCTACTCCTCACCCTCATTATGACATGCCTTGAACTTTTTGTCAAATATAGAATCTTTAAGACACAAAAACAGCCCCCAGCATATGCTGAAGGCTTATTTCGTCTTATCTCGGAGCTTTACCTCCTAAAATGGTTTTTTAGTTGCGGTGTAGGTAACACCATTAATAGTTATCGCTAGGCTATCAATAACCACATCAATCTTGTCAGACTGCCCGACACTGATGTCGGTCTGTTGATCATATTTGGAAAGTGGTCCATTTTCCTGCTCAATAGCTTTTAGACGGCTTGCCACACCTACAATATAACTATCAAATCCACTGGCAGCATAATCATATTTGGCACCACCAACAATAAACATGCCTTTCACAGCCTCACTGAAAGTCTTAGCACCGCTAACTTTGTAGCTGCCTCCAGCTCGTAACAGATAAAACCAGTCTGTCAAAAAGTCATCAACACTTTCGTAATGCATATAATGACCACCCTCGGCAACTGGTCTTGCTGTACCTTTGGTAACTGTGATACCGCTTGGACGGCTGCCTTGGCCAGTCCACGTCATACCGCCCCAATTGTTGTCGGCACGGCCTACAGCAGATTGCCCCCAAAGCCCCTCAAAATGCAACACAGTAATAGCATAGCTTAGCAAGATGTCATGCTCTTTGCACTTAGCTAGGATTTTATCCAAGATAGCTTTTTTAAGTACAGCTCCATTAAACAATAAGTCTCCGTCTTGTTTGACAGCAGGGCTTTGCTCCGCTACTTGTGGCTGTTTTAGCATCTCGTTTACTTTTGCTTGCACGGCATCATAGTTAGCACCAAGTGAGATTTTGCGCTGCTCGCCACTACCATGTTTGCCAGCGAGCACCTCCTTAGCTAGCTCATCAATACTTTTATTTGTTGGCTGAGTTTGTGACCCTGAGTAGCGATAGACATAAGAGTACATCCAACCGCTGGCTGCTGCTGTCTGATTATAATTGTCGATTGTAATGTTATTGCGAGCGTAATTACAATGGGTAATGTTATCTGGATCAATAAAAATACCCGTGTGACCACCAGCGCCAGCTGATTGACCGCGCATTCCCCAAATAAAAACATCACCACGTAGGCTAGCCCAATCCGCATTCTCGGCAATCAACTGATAACCGTTTTGGACTAGCCAATCATGCATGTACTCTGTATTGAGTAGCCAACCAGGATTACTAGCTCCTGCATAGATTAAAGCGCTACAAACAGAGCTAGAGCAGTCATAGCTATCAGGACCATTGCGATAATCCATGGAATAGCTGACACGACCCTCTTTTAAGCCCATCCACGCTATGGCTTTTTCAGTATCTACTGTCATTCTTCTTCCTCCTCAAAAAACGGGCAAAAGATAAGAGCAATCACGGCCAGTGGAAAATATAGCGCTGTGATAGCTATGATGACGGCTAGTTGTGTGATTGCTTTTTTCATCTTACTCCTTGATTTGTGACACATTCATCAGAACGCATGTTAGTCCTGATAGCAGTACCGCTGACAACATTGTTGGCCAGTTAATATCCGTAATCAACACACTTGATCCGATAAGGCCAACGGCTGTTTGTGCCATTGTCTTAATTGTTTTGATTGCTACTTTTTTAAACCATTTATTCATTTTATTTCTCCTTTGTCTCTAGTACAGTTAGTCGGATGTCGTGTGCATCGAGTCTCCCCTCATGCACCTCAATGTCTTTTCGCATCTCAGCACGCTCCTTTGTCGCTGTGTTGAGATTGTAATTTAAGTCCTTGATGGCATCGGTTAGAGGATTTACTGTATCTGTCAATAATTTATTATTTTCTGCTTGCAGCTGCTCGGCCATGCGATTGTCTGGCTCAATAACTAACTTCTTATAAACAAAAATCAAAGCCGCACCAATTGCCGTTATAGCACTAATAGCTGTCCCAAGCTCTTTTAGTTGTACTAAAAAGTCGTGCATCTAGTCACCTCACTCTGCCTTTTTGTCAACTTTTTGGCTAAGCAGCTCCATCACACAATCACGTAAATTAAATAGCTTCGGCACTTGTTCAAACTCACAGATGCCGTCACGAACACGACGATACCATACGTCAACGATTAAATAGTCTGTTGTAAATGTCATAGTCATTTCTCCTTGTCTTAACAGTTCAAATAGGGTCACAATAGTGTTTAAGGTGCGCTCCATCACTCTTTACCAGCAACTTCAGGCATCGTTAGTCCAGCTAAGCTTGACGTTACCAACTCAGTCAATTCAACGACAGCTTTATCAACCTTAGCTTGATTATCCTTAATAGCCTGTTCCCCTTTTGCTTGCATGGCAGCCATTTGCTTATCGTATTCCTTGACTTTTTCGTTAAGGATTTCAACTTTTTGCACCGACTCTGCCACAGCGTACTCAGTCACATACTCACGTACAAAAGCTTTCAAAGCCATATCTACTAAGTCATCTGCTTCCTTAGCTGTCTGGTCACCAATTAATTCAACGGGGATAAATAGGCCATTGTCACCAACTAGTCGCACTTCCGTTTTAGTAATTTTGCCTTCTTCATAGATAGGGTATGGTTTGCCTGATAGTTGTAATGTCTTCATGCTTATTCTCCTTTGCTTTCCTCAAATTGTTCTAAAATGTTGTCAATAATAATGATTTCCTCTGATGTAAATTCGTCTTCCGACTCTGCCAAGTATTCTAAAAAGTCGATAAATCGCTTAGAGTATTCATGGCCCTTGATAGTAATGTCCTCATTACCAAGCTCGGACAATAAGTCATTGAGTTCATCGAGCTTAGTCGGGTCTGCTAGCTTGATGTTTTTGCGCTCATCGATGACAAACTTGCCATCTTTGTCTTTTTGAGCATACAGATCAATAAGGTCACCCTCATCTTTGGCATACTCGTTGATTTTTTCAACGACTTTGGACAGTAGCTTGGCACGACCACGATTTGCCCGCATATTTGTGACCTTGATTTTGTCTAGCACACTATAAAGTGTGTTTAATTCCTTATTTTTAAGTGTTAAGTCCATGTTTTCTCCTAAATGTTGCTAATGTAATTGTTGTATTCGTTAATAATTGCAGTCCCAAAAGCCCCGTTACTTGGGTCCCAGCGGACATTATTAAAGTGTAGCCAGCATCTACCAAGAGCGACGACTGCACTATAAAGTTTATTCAAGTCCACCATCGTATTTAGTTTTGTTGGTGTCATTTTAAACCCACGATTCAAGCTAAAATCATCGGAAAAAATAATATCATCACCGTAAATTTCAGCTTGGTCCACATAAGCTGTATGCTCATATCCGCTAGCACCACGGAAAAATCTAGCCCCACAGAAGCGGCCGGACGAGGCTGAATTGACACCATCACCAGATGAGGTGATGCCAATCGAAGCGTATAGTGCCGAGCCAGTATACCCTTTTGGTGTGGCATTGCTAAAGTGGACAAAGGCAGTGTGTGTGCCGTCTTTACGAACCAAGGCATTATTTCTGCTATTAAAATTGATGGTCGCATCGCTGTTAAAGTCCATCTTAGCCGTGTTCAGGTCAATTAACATCGCACCATTTCTAGCTCTGATAACTTTACCCTCGAGCATATCCACAATCGCATAGCCAATTCGGGCTTTGATAAAATCAGCATCTAAACCAACAATGCTAGAAGCATTGAGATTAATCACCCTAATCTTAGCAGCGTCAATCGTGCCTGCAATAATCTGGTCAGCCCTGATTTTGATAGCCTCGGCTATCTTTGTGGTAAAGGTGCCGTTAACAGTTGTATTGCCATCAAGAGCGATGTTTTTGCCTGCGATGACTGCGCCATACGCGTTGAGGTTAATTGCTGAGATTATCTCACTACCAGACATCTTACTTTGCGGGATTTTGTCCTTAATCGCAAGCATGATACTATCGCCAGACAGTCGCAGCATAGATTGGATTTTTTCCAGGGATACGCTGGCATTAATTAGGCTTTTAAGCTGTGTAAAGTTAGAGGAGATAGTCTCATCTTGGTTGGCTATTCTGCGCTCATAGCCTGCCACTGTTTCTGCCAGGTTATTGTAATTGCCTTCAGCGTCACGTAATCGTCTGACATAGCTATCAACCGTTGATTGGATTTGACTAACTGCACCAGTGCGATCCCGTATCTCTTGAGCAATTTTGTCTGAGGTTTGAGCGACTGATGATTGTAGTCCGGTCATCTGATTTTCAAACTGTCTGACTATACCACTGGCGGAAGCCTTAATCTCAGCTTGCAGGTCTAACTTATCATCGCGCATGGTGGCTTTTAAGCCCTCGATACCAGCTTGGTAACTTGATGATAACTTCCTATCAGCATCTTGATACTCACGTCTGATACCGTTGATAGTGTCATTTATGAGCACTAGCTTTTTGTCAGTATCCTCGCTGATACGTGTAGCGACACCTCTGGCGGAGTTGACTATCTCGGTCTTAATCGTACCGTCATAGTACTCCTGCAACATGCCACGGTTAGTCAATTTGATTTTTGACCACAAGTTAGAATTTTCGGTGTCTGTCAGCTCTAAATTAATAGACTGTAGACCACTAAGCATCTCCTCAAGACTTTTAAACACACCTGTCGACTCACCGCTACCCTCAACTACCACAGGCGCTACGTATCCAGTCGCTTTATCCCCTCGCTCAATCATGAGTTGGTTAAAGTGCGCTGTCCCTAGACAGTTGCTGGCTAATCTGACTTTTTGATTATCGTCCTCTGCGGTAAACGTGTAATGCACACGTCCATCTGGTCCTATGACGAGGTTTGACTCGTCTAATGTTATTGTTGGGTCTCTGCTCAATTGTTACCTCCTAATTCTGTCCATAAATGTCAATGTCAAATGTGCCACCGTAAAGTTTGACATATAGGGCTGCGCCGTTAAAATTGGCAAATATGTAATGATTGCCTACTGTGATATACCCTGCACCAATGTCATCAGCTTGCTTAACCACCTCTACACCGTCTGCACTAAAGATATAAGTGTCATAAACGTTTAATCGCGTAAAACTTGTGGTTAGTTGCCCGCTAAACAATAAGATGCGTTCTGACAATGGCTTTCGCCAAATAAGATTATTGTTATACCAAACCTCACTAATAGCATTGTCTTCGTAAAAGATTTGTTTAGTCCCTTGGAAATCAATAATTGTCATTTGCCATCCCTCACTAGGTAAATCACTCCAGGGACTTGGTAACTAGGAGCACTTGAAACAACTTGGACATTTAAAACAGCATCTCGACCAGGTCGTCCAGGATTGCCTTGTTGGCCTGGAGGGCCTTGTGGGCCTATCGGACCTTGTTCTCCCATTTTCGATACAGAATAGGCGGTTTGAGTTGTTCCGTTGCTATATTGCCATACGACTTCAGTCCATAAAAATTGCCCTTCTGGTACGTATGGTGGAGTTGTAAACCATTCACCATACCGAGGAACGGTTGTTCCCAGAGTTCCTGTGGCATACCTTATTGTGGTATTTGTGATTCCAACACCAGCTGGCCCTGTCGCTCCTCTTGGCCCATCTAGACCGGGTGTACCGTCTTTTCCTGGCAGACCTCTTTCACCTTTTGGCCCCGTCTCGCCATCTTTTCCGTGAGGTAAACTGATTGATTGTCCGTCGGAAAAAGTGACTTTTGTAGACTTAGCAGTACTGCCAAACCAACTTCCTAAATACGACCCACTTGTCTCTTCGGTTATCGAGCTGATTGTGATGGATTTTCCAGGAGCTCCATCGTTGCCCTTAGGACCTACATCTCCCTTAGGCCCCTTATCCCCTTTAAGTTGCTCACGCTGCTCTGGCGTTAACTGCTCAAACGTCATCTTGCCATCAGCGCCTTTAGGACCAGGCGGACCTTGCTCTCCTTTGTCGCCTCTAGGACCTCTAAAATCGCCCTCGACAACAGCCTGTGAGTCATCATCTAACCTAAGAGTTAATTGTCCGCTATCAACTGTCCCACTAACAACCTTAGCACCAGTGTCTCCTTTAGGCCCCTGCTCTCCCGTGGGGCCGGGCGGACCTTGCAGACCTGTATCGCCAGTCTTGCCAATCGGACCCGTTGGGCCAATTGGGCCTCTTTCTCCTCTAGGACCTTGAGGTCCCATAGGACCACGCAAGTCGTTTAGCTCACTAAATCGGCTTTTACCATCACCAACTTTTGGGTAACCCGTAGTCATGTCAATTCCAATTTCTCGCTCCATTAAAATATCAGAACTTGATTCCCACTCTTGCGTGGACATGCCTCTATGCTGTATCCTTGCTGATGCAACTTCTTTTGACATTAAATACCTCCGTTTCCGTCAAAAATAATATCTGGGTTTTCCGCCCAGTTCAAAACTAAATCAGCACTATTACCATCCACAACCTCTTTATAAGTCATCTCAAGCGCTAATTCCTGTGTGTCTGACGCGTTTAAATCTACTTGCTTAGATTTATACCAATCGCCAGTTAAAACAGCCGTGTAGCTCAAAGGATAAACGCTGATGACCTCTTTATCTTTAGTCAGGTCAAAGGTCTGCGGCTCCATTTTGGCTTTGGTTGGGGTCAGTACCAGTTTAACTCCTTTGTTGTTAGCCTGTGTCAGCGTGATAGCCACTTTTTTGAGTAGTTCGCACGTTTGACTAAAGCTAATCGTGTAGGTCTCGCCACGCCTGAAGCCACCATCGTTGGCCTCGACCTCGATATAGTCCTGATCATAGGTTTTTACACGATTAGGGTCGCCAACCAATAAATTTTTGTTGTAGCGGGTCTTACCGTCTGTCCCGATGATTTCGGCAGTTAAACGATATTCTTCGCTTGTCTCGCTGACCTTGTTTTTTAAGTCATCAAAGCTTTGTTTAATCGATGGGATGTCATCAACCTTGATAGCCTCTGTGATTTTCTTGATGGCTTCTTCTGGCAAAGCTAGGTTTTTCAGGGTGTCTCTAAACTCTTCAAGCTCTTTGTCAGTACGTTCATCAACTTCTTTGATTTGTTCTTTTAAGGTGTTAAATTGCAAGCCTTCTTGCTCAACCTTCTTTTTAAAATTATCAAATTCAAGGTTAACTTTGCGCCAATTGTCTTCCATCTCCTTTTTGCCAGTCTCGATGCGTTTTTCGATGTCTTGCAAAAATTCCTGAAAATTTACACCAAGGCCTGTGATGGTCTCCAAGGATTCATCTATCATGTTTTGGACAGCCTCTTTGCGAGATCGTGACTCACGATTTTGGACGACGCTGTAATCACCGAGTGTTACGACTGACCTGTTAAAATTTAGCTTGTCAATATCAATCGCATCAACCCGAGTTTCAAAGGCAATTTTTACCTCATCATAGATAATGGCTACTGAGTCGCCTTTCCACGTCTCAGGACCAATATCTAGTATCTCTGCTTTGTAGATTCTAACAGGAATTGACAAGCGTTGCAGCTCTTCCCAAGTGGCTTTTAATAATTCGGCTTTATCCTCGATTTCCTCATTGACAAAGACACCCCAGCGGTGCTTTAACTCGCCGTTTTGTGACAAGCCGTATTCTTCTCTGGCACTATCTAGTGCCACAAAGTTTTGACCAGCTGGTTTGTCTATCGGGTCGCCTTTTTCGACTGACCAAACAATGTCAGTAAATTCAATTCTTCGACCGTAGCCTTGCCGCCTTTCTTCCTGTGGCAAGTGTCCTTCGACATCTTTAGACTCCGCTTCTTCGTGTTGGATTTCCTCGCCTTTGCCTC
Source organism: Streptococcus castoreus DSM 17536 (assembly GCF_000425025.1). Lineage (GTDB taxonomy): Bacteria > Bacillota > Bacilli > Lactobacillales > Streptococcaceae > Streptococcus > Streptococcus castoreus. Next base: position 8,309 of record NZ_AUKZ01000018.1, read on the forward strand.
TGCCAATCAGACAAGTCACAATGTCATCTGTTGATTCCTCGTAGACGACTTTTAGCAGGTTGTTGCCATGTTCAAATTGCTTACCAGTTGGCTTTCCAAAACGCTTTTTGAGATCGATATATCGACTAGTGATTTTGTTATTAATAAAGGTGTACCTGACATTAAACTCGCAGTTAAAAGCTTCTACAACCTTAATCAGAGCCGCTCGTGGACTGATGTAGTAATAACTAAGTGTTCTAGCCTCAGAAATGCCCTCAACTTTACCAACCTGATAACCAGTGCCTTCTAAGGCACCATCAATACAAGCATCTGCGGACGATTGCCTAAATCGCTTGTCTTTGATAATGGCAATGGTGTCAAGGTCACTCTCAGCTTTGTCTAAGCCTTTGTAAAATTTACTATCTTCTAGGTTATAATCAATAACTTTAAAAAGTTTGAAGACCTCTCTTTCCTCGTCTGGGACTTTGTGGAAAAATCCAAAGTAAACAAAAGGCTCAATGTCATAGTCAATTGGCATTTCAAAACTAGCTTGGTCCCAATCATTGTTTTTAACCTTAAAATGCCACGATAGCAAGTCCTGATGGCCAACGGTATCAATTAATTGCTCCAGCTTATCAAAGAGATAAATCATAGATAAACCTCCCTAAAATCAGCTGTAATCGTGGCATTGTCACACTGCAAAGTATTTTTACCAGGTAGTAGCTCAAAATAGCGACTGTTAACCATATCTAAATCGCCAAGGATGTTGCGGCCGTTCTGGGTAATTTTACCTGTGGCCATATCAATCTTGATTTCGTCAATGGTATAAGTACCAGTCAATCTGATATACTTCTGGCTTTCGACATGTAGCAGCCTGATTTCTTTTGTTGGTGATGATAGATTGAGGGTAATGATAGGTTTTGTTGATACTTGACCTTTATAATTAATGACATTCCCTTTTAAAGATGTTATGTCTTTAAATTTGTAAGGGTCATAACAAATAATTTCGATTTCAATGATGGCTTCACAACGCTTTTCTTTGAGATCAGGAAACTTTTTTAATTGACCTAAGTAATAACAACCATCATCATCACTAAATTCAAATTTTGTAACTTTTGCTTTGACTAACAACGCATGCAGATTACTAGCTATCTGTCCAAAGCTAGTAACATCCTTTGCTTTTAGATATACCATCCAAGTAAGCGGCAAGTTATCCTTAGTTTTCTGATGGTAATAGGCCCCTTGCCTACCCATGACTTCAGTAACTTGATGATTGTATTCACCTGCATGCCTTCCCTCAATTTTGATTGTTTTAAAAGAAGCAGAGTCGCTTTTTAAAACATCTTCTAGCAACTGGCCATTGACTGTTGTTGTCAGCGGCAAAAATGTGAGTTTGCCATCGACTATTTTTCTAAACATCACTGCTCCTCTCTAAAAACTAGACGATTTTAAGCGCAGCGCTTCGTCTTTACGCTGTAACTCTGATATTTTATCTTTGAGTTGTACAAGAGTCATATTACCAAGCATAACCGTTAAATCGATGATCTGGTCTTTATCCTTATTGCCTTTTACGAGCTCTATAAGCTGCTTTAGTAAAGATACTATTTCAGCATTATCAATTGTGATGTTGTTTTTGTTAATCGACTGATTACCTGCTGACAACTCTTTAATAAACCGAGATTCAGATGAAATACCAACACCGTGAGCATATTTGGGAATGCCCCTAGAAAGCATCAAATCTCTTGTTTTACTAGCACGCAAAACTTTTGAACCTTTTGGCAATGGTAAAACAACATCTCTACCTTCAGGAATAAATGATTCACCAGTTGGTAAGGTAACCAACTCCTTGTATAGTGGCCCTTTTTGGTCATTGACCATGGCTAATCCACCAGGGTGGAAATCAGTTCCTTTTTCATGTCCAAAAATTTTACGGACAAACGTGGTAATAGTTGTTGTAACACTCGTAGGAATGCTAGCTAATGACCACTTTACGCTTTGAGCGACACTGCTAGCATTATCTTGAGCTCTAATAACAGCTGGGCTATTTTGTTTAGGACTGTTAACGCTGGCATGTGCTTGCGCCACAGTTGGTCCCGTTTTATCCTCTGCCTCAATTGGACGTGGAGGTCCTGCCACAACGCTATCGAGATTTTGTTTTGCTGTAGCTACTGGTAGCGGAGTTCCATCGATAGCTGTAATTTCTTTACTTACCGCTGGAAGATTATTCCAGTTTTCTAGCATTTTTTTAGCAGTACCAGCTTTATTAACAAAATCTTCATTTTTAAGAGCAAGCTCTTTTTGTTTTGGTGTTAATTGATTCCAAATTTCCAGTAAGTTTTTACTTTCGTAAATTTTGGCCAGTCCCTCATCATTTGTAAAGACCAGTTTCTTCTCTTCTGGGGTCATTTTTTGCCAATCACCATTTGCGATCAATGCTTCTGCGATTTTGACTCTAGCATTTGACTCTAAGTTAGCATGCTTAAGCATAAACTTGAGCTGGTTCCAACCTTCCTCTGATTGAGAGGCTTTTATTACCTCATCAATAGCATTAGACTTAACCTGAGCTTTCTTCTCGTCAAAGGTTAGCGATGTCCACAGTGCATTAGCTTCCTTAGTCTCTTTAGACATATTTGCTGTTGATTTTGCTAACAAATCCAGATTAGCACCACCTTTTTTGGCGGCTGCATCCACCTTATTAGCCAGCTCATCATAAGACAGACCAACTTCTCGCAAGAATTTTTTAGCCCGTTGACTATTTTCCTGGATATTTGTTGTCCAGTCTTTTAGTCTAGCTTTTTGCCTAAAGTCACGAGCTTCAGCAGCTTGAGCATATTTTTCAGCTAAAGCATTCATGGTGGCTTCATGCTCATTTTTAAGAGTTTTCATTCGACCGTTATAGTCTTCTTGGCTAATAGCCTCTTTATCAAGAGCTTCTTTGAGAGATTTAGCCTTAGAATCGTATAATTTTTTCTCTTCTGAGATAGCTTTTTCCAGGGCTGTCATCGTTTTTTTGAGCTGAGTCTCATTTAATGTTGTCACATCATTGTTAAAGGCTTTCATCACTGATAAAGCCTGCTTATTAGATAAACCCATAAGCTCTAGTTTTGCTCTAACCAACTCTTTTTGAGCATTTTCAACAATAGTTCGTTCCTCAGCAGTCAATCGTTTTACGTTGCCATTATGACGATTATAGATAGTATTGATTTCATCAACCATCAATCTAGCATTCTCAACTACTCGATTATTATGCTCTTTACCTTTAGCTACCTGTTCAGCAGTAAGCCCTATCTTATTACCAAGCTCCTCCATTCGTTGGTTAGCTTTTGTTAACTCATTTTCTAGATCACCTAATAAGCCCTTGAAACTATCTTTTACCCTTTGGATGGCAGGAGAACCTATAGCATCAAATCTAATCATTGATTCTGTGCTCTCATCTACTTTATTTTTAAAGCTGTCCAAGGCTTGACGAGTATTGCCAGTTAAAGTGGTTCCCCACTCCTCCGACTTCTCTCTAGCTTTATCTTTAGCATGATTTAAAGCTAGTAAGACACCTGTCAAAGCGACAGTCCCACCAATCAACAAACCAATTGGATTTGACAGTAGATTGATAGTTGATGTTAGACTGCCAAATTTTGTACTAGCCCCACCAGCAGCTGTTCCCGATGCTTCAACTGCACTCTCAAGTGCTTTTAGTGCCGCAGCGCCTTTTCTAGCACCAGCAAGCTTACCAATCCATTCGACAAGTTTACCGACACCAGAACTTGTTTTACCGATTATGCGTAAAAATGGCGATGCTGCAGCAGTCCCTGCTACAAGATAAGCGATAAATCTCTTAGTCTCTGGGTTTGCATTTGAGTATGCTTTAGCTAGGTCTCCAATCGTTTTAAAGAGTGGCTCTAAAGCATCTAGTGCATTTGACGCAGCTTCCATCAGAGGACCACCAATCTCAATAGCAATGTCATTGATTTTATTCTTAACAATTTTTAGTTTGCTTTGGAAAGTTTCATAGCGTTTGCTTGCTTCGTTTGTTAAAGCCGTATTTTCTTTCCAGGCTGTATTTGATACATCAATGGCTTTTCCGAGTGTTTCAGAAGCTAATCCAAGAGATTTAAGCATATTAGATTGACGGACGCCGCTGAGCCCCAACTCATCTAGTACTTTTGTGGCGCTTTCGCCTTTTTTATCTAATTGTCCAAGACCTTTAATAAACTCCTGCAAAGCGACGATTGGCTTTTCTTTCCATGCCTTAGCAAAATCTTTTGATGACATATTGGCAATTTGAGCAAATTTGGTTAAATCTTCTCCACCATTAATGACAGCTGTCTCAATGGCTGATAGTGTTTGAGTCATGGCTGTACCACCAGCTTCTGCTTCAATACCAACGCTTGACATAGCTGCCGCCAACGCTAACATTTCTTGGTTAGTTAAGCCAGCAAGTTTACCAGATGCTGCAATGCGGTTTGTCATCGCAACAATATCTCTTTCAGTTGTCGCAAAATTATTACCTAAAGCGACAACAGAACTACCAAATCTAGAGTATTCCTTGGATGTTAACCCTGTGATATTTGCGATTTTCGCAATAGATGATGCAGCTTCTTCAGCGCTTAGATTTGTTGATTGTCCCATGTCAATCATGACACGAGTAAATCCTAAGACATCTTTTGTTTTGATACCTAATTGTCCAGCAGCCTCTGCAACAGCTGATATTTCCGTTGTTGATGCTGGGATTTCTTTAGCCATTTTTCTAATGCCATTAGATAACCTTTCGTAAGAATAGGTTACTCTTCCATTGGCATCTCTAACTTCATCCACCGTCTTTTTGACACCGGTAAACGCAGTGTCAAAATCGCTAGCAGCTTTAATACTGAGTAGAGCCCCCGCTCCAAATCCTGCGCTAATCCATTTAGTTTTATCTGCGAGTGTTTGTAATTTTTGGCCAAAAACATCAATCTGCTTGCCACTACGTTGTAAAAAACCAGTAAAGCCTGTCTGACCAGACGCTTCTTGAAACGCTTTTGAAACATTTCCTAGCTGAGCTTCTAGTTGAGCTAGCTTGGCATTTTCTCGCTCAATTTGCACGGCAGAAGCTTCCCATTTATCTGTTCCAGGATCCAGTTCGTCGAAATCAGCTTTTAAATTAGTCAATACTTTTTTTTGAGCATTGATAGCTTGAGTTAGCGTCTTGTACTTCGCCTGTAAGAGTCCAACATTCTTGCCATTGCTTTTCAACGCTGAGTCAAGAGCTCTAGCCTCTGCTTTGAAATAGTTAACAGCCCTTTTAGTACTCTGTAGTTTTGGATCAAATTTTGATGTATCAAGACCCAATTCAATAAACATGCTTCCTAACGGTGTTCCTGTTCCCATATTTCCTCCTTTCCTCAAAAATTAAAGGCCTCAAAAAGAGACCTTATCCTAACTGTCCTATAAATTCCTCTAAAGACATGACTTTTTCTTTTTTCTCTGATGCCCCTAAAACAGCTAACAAATCTTGCCAATCAGTTTCCATGACATCCTTGACAGACATGCCGAAATCAGAGCGGATAATGTCTTGAGTGAACTTATAAAATTTTTCCAAAGCCTCTTTAGGCTCTAGGCGTTTTCCTTTGGGTCATCAGGATCTCCACCAATCAATTTGACATATACATCAGCTAAAATGTTGTTGAGTTCATACATATTAAGCTTGTCATACATCATATCAACTGTTAGCCCATCAAATAGCCCAACGATAAATTCCAGCTGCCTGTCAAGTTTTGCATACTCTGGTGCGTCACTATCAGATAGCTCTTGTTGTAAAACAAGATAATCGCGATAATCACGTACAGTTAAAGATTTACATTCTTTAACTACTTTTTCGCCAGTTTCATTTTTGATTTTGATTTCTAGGATTGCCATTTACTTTTCCTTCTTATTCTTTTTTTTAAGAAATGCAGTTACTTCTTCAGTATTTAGATCAAGCCCAAAATCACCAGTCCGAGGACTAGCTGGGCTTAGCCTTTTTTTACTTTTAGAAGCTTGACCAGTTGCTGCGCATTAGTTCCTGTTCCTTCTGTCTCTTTATCAAATGCCCATCCGACGTACTGACCTTTTGATTCTCCTTCATCTCCAGGCTGAGCAGTAAAGACAAGTTTTTGGCTGTCAAGACCTTCATTTTTCTCTTCTTTAGATTTCCATTCAATGTCATCCATAGAAAATGTTCCTTTGAAAAATCCAAGATAGGCATTTTTACCGCCAGTTGCTGGTGCTTCAAGCAAAACAGATACTTCTGGTGATTCTGTATCTTCACCAACAAAAGTTACACCTGTCGAAGATGAACCATCTTTATATCCTAAAATTTTCTTTAGAACATCAAATGGGATGTCGATTGCTTCCGTTTCCATTTTGACATCACCTACACCGCGACGAGATGTGTAGTAGGCAATATCTGAACCAAATGTTTTAACTGGTTCTGATGCTAGTCCACTAATTTTAGCAACCTTAGTAGCACCTTTATCTTTTGTTCCTTCGATGACAAAAGAATTTGTTGAGTCATCAAGGATTGTGATTGTCATGCGTTTAAATCCAATTGCTTGCATGTATTTCTCCTTTAATAATCTTCGTAAATATCGCTTAAACCCCTAAAAGTTCTAGCATCTAAATATCTGCCAGTATCTCGATCAAACCTCTCAAAACCTGCATCATTTTGATAAAAACCAATCTTTTCCAGTTGTTTTTCAATACGACGTTGCAAGTCTTTGCATTCTAATCTAGATGTGCTTTCAACCTCGATTTGATAGAGAAACTTTTTTGATAAGGCTGTGTCAGAACCAAAAGTTGATTGTTTTGGCGCAGTTATCGGCAAAATGACAATGCTTGTCTGATCGTCTAGCAGACTTTCTGATCGTTCAAAAGATTTTATTTTGACTAACTTTAAAACATTGTCTGCTTTTAACAAGTCAAACACTTCTGTTAACATGTCTCTAACCATCGAAACCTCTTTTCAGCTTGTCACGGATACCTCTTGGATAAATAGTTTCCAAAATATCAGAATAACGACGAATAACACCTACGCCACGTCTGTTGAATTTCCACCCGTATTCCAATTCTTGGAGGTGAACTATGTTCCAGCGTGGAGATACAAACCCTAATTTAACTTTAGGAATACCATCTTCTCTTCTTACACCAGAAACAACTGTACTCTCTGCGGTCTCTCCTGTCCGCTGATAGACAGAGATAGCAGATTTAAAACTAGGTTCTAGTTCTTTGCCAATTTCTTTTAGCGACTGATTAACTACCCTGTTAACTTTCGCAGGGCCTAACTTCTTTTCCATATTCGCCAGAAGTTCTTCAACACCTTTTAAATTTGCAAATCCACTCATGCTAACCTCCAGCAACAATGATTAAAAATTTTCTGTCATTAAAATCCGGTCTGACATCTATAATCCCTAACTTTCCTTTGATACGACTATCTACAATCTCTACAAAGTCAGAATTACTCGGGTGGTATTGATTTAGTGGATCACGTATTTTCAAGGTCATCTTTGCTTTTACCTTACGCATGTTAGCAATCTCAATGTCTTTACTACTAGGGTTATAGACTTCCCCTCGTGTTTTGTAGACTAAATCTAGCTTTGTGTCACGACCGTCAAGGCTATCATCTGTCGTAGAGGTATAAAATTTAATAGCTGTTTTTAGCTCACCGTTACCAGTTTTTGCCTTTTTGATGCTTTTCCCTTTAATCATGAGATGGCTCCTCGATGTCTTTATATTTGTTAGTTAAATACAATGTTTCGATTTCATCCGCATAATTTTTCTGGAATTCGTCTAAAGCGTCATAGTAAACATACCTGGCACGCTCAAAAGCTAGCTCAAGCAATTCTTCGCTAGCTTCTGTTGCGCCAGTCAAATTGGCAACAGCTTTGATGCTAGCAGAGATCATAGATGACACATTTTTGTCTTCTTCTTCGTCACTATCAAAAATTCTCATCCTTGTTTTAAAAGCATTTAAATTTTTTTCAGTAACTTCCTGCGCATCAATAGCCATTATTCTTCCTCGCCTTTCTTAGCTTTAGTTGCCTTCACTTCCTCATAAAAGTCAGCAGGCACACTTGCTGAAAGCTCATCAAAACGAGTTTTTGAGACCTCGAAAACTTCGTCAACTTGACGGATGACATTTTCTTTGTGGTCTCCAAATGGCTTCAAAACCTTTAGTTTCATTGACTACCTCCTATTAGCCTCCAGCCAACGTCAATAATGCAGCTGTATGATTATCCTTGGCTTTGCCGTAGAAATAATTTTTAGTGAGATATAGCTGCAAATCTTCCATGGCAAATGTCTGATCATACTCTTCGATTGTTGATGCGGTTGCCATAAACGCATCATAACGATTTGCGACAAAAGCAATCGCTTTTCCTGTCTCTACTGCAAGAGATTCAAGGATTGTGATACCGTGCGGCAAAACAGTGACATACTCGCCAAATTGATTACGTGACGTAAATTGTGCTTCAAGTGCCCAGCGATCTTCTGGATTCAAAAGTAGCTTAACTTGACCAGCAATTTTTAAAGGACGTTTTTTATCATTAATAGATAGATGTTTCATGACAGGCACAAGTTTTTTGGGTGCGTTATCTGGTGTTAAATCAGATAAATCTGCAATCGCTTCTTTGTCCGTTTTGTAAGTTGTGATGTCACGACCTGTCGATTGGTCAACAGTTGGTTGAGACAAATCTTTAAGTAATCCAACGGGCTGCAATAAGCCATCACCTTTAACAATTGCTAATTCAAGCGCTACTGCAATGGCTTCTTTCAATTGCTCTGTGATAAATTGTTTGATCCATTTAGGGCCAAATTTAAGAGCATCCTTAGGAATAACCACAAATGCCGTAAGTTTGAATTGACTAAAGTCTTGTTCTTTAAAGGCTTGTTTCAATTGACCTTTAATTTCTCCGAAAATATCACCCCAAACAGCAGTACCAGAAGTTTCTGCGGTAAGAGCTTTTAGACGCAGACTAGTGTTTTTAAAGTTGATAACTTTTAATAGTGGATGCTCAGCAACTAAATCATCAAAAACTTGGACCATGGTTTCTTCTGGTAGAAGTTTAAATTTATCTTTTCCACCAACATTTTTATCAATGTCGTTAAAAAACTTGATTTCTTCTGCTGTTAATTCACGGTTTTTGTCTCGCAAATCAAACATGCGTTCCATTTCTTCTTCGTTTTTTGCTAGAATTTCATCACCCATCGTGGTAAAGGCAGCTTCAAATAGCTTTTCTTGTTCTTCTGGTGTTGCCCCTGCTGAGATTTTTGCGCTCAGTTCGGCAACAGCTTCGCGGTATTTTGGTAATTCTTTTAAGTTAATTGCCATGTGTTCTCCTTAATGTCTAAAAAATAAATTTTGCAAATGGGGATGAGGCTTTTTCTTTAAGCTCAGTCACCGCATCGCCTATAACTTCTGTTAATTCATCAGCATCAATAGATACTTTAAGCTCTGATACTGTCCGATTTTTATAATCGTTAATCATTGGCTCGACAATAGCCTTGACACGAGCTTCAAAGTCATCTTTTTCCTGATTCGCTTGAGCTTTTTTCTGAGCCACCATGTTTTTAAATTCTTCGATTTTATCCTTAGGAACTAAATCGATTCCAGCCACAAGCGACGGCATCTCATTGTATAAGATGTCATCAATTAAACCGATTTCTTTAGCACTGTTAGCTGTAAACCATGTTTCAGCATCTAGTAACTCTCTGATTTCAGCCTCTTGTTTTCCTGTTTTTTTGGCATACATTCCAGCTAGCGATATGCTCGCATTTTCGACAACTTCGCTATCATGTTTTAATTGCCTGTAATCTCCATAGCTCCCCCAAGAAGCATTGTGGATCATAATTTGAGCCATCGGAGATGCCTTGATAACATCACCGGCCAACATGATAATGCTTGCAATGCTTGCTGCTAGTCCTGTGATAACAACTTCCACGTTGCCAGGATAATCCTTTAAAGCAGAGTAAATTTCACTACCTACAAAAACTTCTCCGCCACCAGAATTTAGTCGGACTTGGATGTCTTCTCCAGCCGCACTATCTAAAAAATCATGTACTTGTTTAGCGGTAATACAAGGTTTTTCCCACCAATCGTAGTACCACTTGTCCCCCTCGCTGACGACTGGGCCATTAAGTTTCAACTTCTTCATCTACTTCACCCCCTCTCTCCAGAACAGATTCATAGTTCTTGGTCATATAAAGAACTTTTCCTAAGCCGTCTGGTAACTCAGGAAGTCCAATTTCCTCTCTGACCTCATCAATAAAGACAAATCCAGAGGAAATCAGCTTATCTGCTTGGTTAGACACCGAAAATAAATCATAGTTTTTTAATCCAGTTACTTTGATAAAACACCCTTCAAGTGTTTCGGACTTGTCGAAAATAGCACATTCTAAGCCATCTACAATATTTGTCACTATCGACTCAATAGGACCTTCAAGTAGTAACTCATAGTTTTTTTGATTGTCAGCTATATCTCCATGCAATAAAGAGATTGGAATACCAAGCATTTCTGCAAACTCTGCCATGTATTGATCTTTTAGTTTTTTGATGTCATCTACATATGATTTAACAGCCCCTGTGTTTTTTGAACCGTATTCTTCGTAGTTAGTGTTAGCAGTAACTGGGATTCCAACAACAGACTCTGTTCTAATTTTTTCGATAGTGCGTTTGAAAAAATCTTTGTCTGATTTAGGCTGTCTCCCACCGTCACTATTTTCCTGAGCACGTTCCCTCACTTTATCTTTAGGCGGTATCATGGTAAAGCGTATTTGATTGGCTATTTTCTGGTTATTAATGACATGACCAAGCAATTCCCCATACTCTTCCCAAAGTGACTCGACTTTTGACATTAAATCGCTATTATCATTTTTTAAATAAATGACTTGATCAAAAGTAAATGTCTTTTCGTAGGTTTGTCCCTGAACTCGTGACACTTTAAATTGACTTCCAGATAGTTTTTTATCCTGTGTAAAACTATCTGCCACGTAAATGCCCTTGCCTGGTATGACAAAAATTAATGTTTCTCCATCAACTAAAAGCTTCTGGATTACTTCAACCCAAAACTGGGATGCCGATTGGTTAGGATTCGCTTTGGTGTTAATCCAATACAACCAATCTTTTTGATTTTCGGTTAATTTTTCTGGAGTTTTTAACCTAAACGTTGACTTAGAAATTATCCTTGCTAAATAATTGACACATTTGTAGAGAGCATCTTCTTTTAAGACGACATTTATTAATTTTTCTGATGTCGTACTTCCTGAGTCATCGTCTGACAGTGTTCCAGATTTTTTGAAGGAAAAGAAGTCTAAAATCCCCATTTAACAACCTTTCTAGGTGCTATTTAAATACGTTTATATGATTATTTACCCACAAAAACATTTGAAATTGCCTTAAAATGGCTATCTCAGCACCGTTTTATATATTCACTTTACCTGTTTTTACTTCCCCTTTTGCCGAACTTTTTAAGACATATAAAAAGCACCTAGTCAGGTGCTAAAACTTATCTTCTATAGGTTCCAATTTGACTGGTATAATTTTATAATTTTTACCACATTTCCTATCTTCAAATGCTATTTTAGCTTTCTTTTCTGTTTCAAAAGTCAAAGCCTTACAATCACTAGTTCTTTGATGTGGTGGACTATATCTATAATCAGTCCCATATACAAAAAATCCTGTCTTTTTATTTATAATGCAATAAGTCTTCACTGTTAATACCACTCCATGACATCATCATAAAAATCGGCATCACTTGTTATCTCTAGCGTGTCTGCTCGATACATTGCATACTCAAATGCTTTAAAACCATCTGTCTTGCGTCTGGTATCTTCTTTTTTGACATACTCAACATTACCATCACTTTTTAGACGACGTAAAACATTATGTGTATACCAACGCATCATATCGTTATGACCAAAAACAACTCTGTGATTAGCAAATGCTGTTTCAATTCTTGGTGCTAATAAGCTATCAATAGCTCTAGGATTTCTAACAATTTCTATTTGATAACCTGGTGGGGCAGTAAACGTATTTTTTGACAAGACCTCAAAACCTTCTCTCTCAAATAACGGTTTTAAAATTTCCATGCGGAAGTTATCTGATACGATACGTTGTAAATCATACCCTTCTTCGTCTCTCATTTTTACAAACCAATCAACAATATATTGGGGATTGATACTTGCTTCATCGATAACCGTTAATAGACCTTCTTGTTCCCATTTTTTGATAGGGGCAAATTGTCTCTTACCATTGATTGAGTCTTTACGCTTAGAGTAACCATAATAAGTATCAACAAATTCCTTACGAACAAATGAATGACTCAGCCAAACATAGTCGTCCCCATTTTTAAATAATAGACCAACAGCAGCGAAGTCACGAATAGCAGCATAGTCTAAACCGCCAATACAAACTTCACCTCTCATATCTGGCAACTCTCGTTTGGTTGCTACAAGCTCCTCATGACTCGCAACACTTCTTTCAACGTCCATGACTGGGAAGTCCATGCGCTTTGTCATAAACTCTTCACGGTTTGACGGATCTTCAATCATTTCTTCGTATTGCTCGCAAACCATGTCAAACAGCTCTTGAGCATAGTCGCTCATCGGCTGATGGAACATTGGATTAGCCTTTTGCCATTTTTCCTTATCATCTACTTCGTGCTCTTCGTCGATTTTACAGATAAAAGGAAACATCGAGTTCCATCTAGCAGCACCACTTAATACTTTTTTAGCTTTATCTTTCATCGAGTCAATAAAGCCCTCTCTAACATAACCATCAGTGCCAATATAAAACTCTCGAGCATTTTTTACTTTACCAAGACCAGATTTATGGACACGAACATCTTTGTTTGACTCGTACTGATGTATCTCATCAAAAACAACCATACCATCACGCAAACCATCTTTCGTATTTCCATTAGAGGTTCTAAAGCGCATTACACTATTAGTGTGTATTGATTTGATTTCACTTTTTGTATTGTAATAGATTTCTTTTAGTTTTGGATTACTCTCAACTGTATTATAAATTTCGTCAAAACTGGTCTTTGCTTGGTCCTCGCTATTTGCGACTAATGACACATTGTAATTCTTAATGCCATGAAAAGGGCTAATCAAATAAGCAATAATTCCAGATATTAAACCATTCTTACCACCACCACGGCCCATCATAATCAATATTTTTTTATAGACGTTTCGATTGGTTTCCGAGTACCTCAAAAATACAAAAGAGATGATAAATTTTTGGAAATTTTCCAGTTTAAAGAACCATTTTTCAATAAAATTTATACAATTTTTTATGTTTTTTTCATCAAAAAATATCTCTTTTTTCTCTATTCTGGGGACAATTTCTCGATAAATGTAAGCAACTAAATCCTTTCGCTCTTGATTAAAAATGACCCTGCCTTTTTCAAAATCATCAATGTAATTTTGGACATATTCAATCAATCAAGACACCTCCTAAAGAAACTCCGAGGGGTCCGCAAAATTGGTATTATTTTGTTCATTTTTAATCTCTTCTTTTTTCTTCTGAAAAAATTCCCCAAGCTTTATGAGCTGTTGATTTATCTTAGTTTTTTCCCCTATTGCAGAGTTCGCTTTTAGGAAGCTCTGCGCTCCATTTTTTACTAAAATCATGTACCCATTTTCTTTAAGCGATTGATCAAGCTTTCGATAAATTTTCACGAGATTCAAGTACCTTTCGACAATTTCAACCTCGAAGGAACTCTCCTGATCAACGAGTCCCAAAAGCTCTTTTTTTAATTCAGAGATTTTCATTTTTCATCACTCTACCCCCTCCCTCTAAATATGTGCGCAAAAAACACATTTTTGGTCAAATGACCCTCCCACCGGTTCCACGGCAGAAAAATTGAGTCGATTTTTTTCGACCGGGGGGTGTCCTTTCGTTTTTTATTTTCACTACCACTCAAAAGTCTCATCATCCCAACGACTTTCCTTCTTTTGATAGCGTCCGTGACGTCTATTATGACAGTCTTTGCACAAAGTCCTAAGGTTATCTAAGTCTAAGGCTAGCTCTGGATAGTCCCTAACCTCTTTGATGTGGTCTACTTCTAGGTTAGTTGCTGTCCTCTTTCCATTCTGCCTGCACCAAACACACTCTCTCTTATCTCTGATGATTGCAATCTCTCTGAGCTTCCTCCACTCTGTCTTGTGGTAGAAGGTGCGATACATAGACTCTTTGCTTGTCGTATCAATCTTAATCATTGGCAATTACCTTTTCGTAATGCTGTCTGTTAAGCTCAACAAACCAATCTCTCACCTTTTGTTGTGTCTGCGACTTAGCATAATCGAGATACTTTGCACCAGCGCTTGTCATGTTTAGTATGCGATGCACATAAACATCTTTGATAAGCTGCATCATGTTGCTATCTGTGTTGTTAATCATGTGTGTGATTGCTGCTAGCCACGCAAAATAGACACGACAATCAAGATCATTAAACCTATTAAGACCTGTCTCCTGTTCTCTTTCCACTAACATTTGTAATAAGATTGGGTTGAGTGGATTTCCTTGAGACTTCTTGTAGTATCTTTGTAGCCACATAATGTGATGGCTAAACTCTTTTTCTATTTTTGTTTTTCGCATTACATTTCCTAGCCATAAATAATTATTATTTTTTAAAACATGGATAATCGTGTTCCCTTTTAAATTGATCGTGATACACTATCCATTCAGATGGCACCAAACTTCCTTCGTTAAAATGCTGATACCATTTCCAAGCCCACTCGATTCCATTGTGGATGCTTTTGGGTCTTACTTCGCAATATTTGTTAGCGATAAACATTATCATTCCTTTTGGCGCTATTTTGTACATAACAATCCACCTTTACTTGTTTAGCAATCTATTTGCATCTCTAGCTTTATTTAAAAGCATTGTTGTTTGAATTTTACTCAGTTTTTTAACAGTATAAATTGGATCAGTAGAACCATAAGCATAGACTTTATTGGTTTCCCCTTCCAAGAGTTTTTTTGTATATGGATAACGTTTAGGTCTCATTTATTTTTCCTCTCTCAATGTCACATATCTTATATATTGTTAAATTCCCACATAGCGACTAAATCAACTATGATTACTGAGCTACACTCAAATTCCTAAAAAGGTAATGCAACATTTTTTCGTTTTGTGTTATTAAGTAAAACTAAAAAAATATTATAGGCTGAAATCAGCCACTGCATCATCTATTTTTTCTTGGTTAATGCCAATGTATCTTAAAGTAATATCTGGTGAAGAATGATTAAACATCTCCATCAGCATGGCTATATCTTGAGTTTTTTGGTACATGTGATAACCAAATGATTTTCTCATGCTGTGTGTTCCAATGTGATGTATGCCAAATTGCTTAGCAGCCTTATTTAGTATTTTCCATGCTTGCTCTCGACTTATTGGTTTCTTCTGGCCCTCTTTTCCTGGCTCAGTACATTTTTTTTGGCTCTCGAATAAGTAATCCCAAGACTTTAATTGCTTATCTTTGATATACTTATCTATCTCTCGTCTGAGAGTTTTATTAATTGGAAACCGTTTTTGCTTACCTGTCTTTTGCTCGATAATATCTATATAGTTGCCAGCAGTGACATCCTTAACTTTGAGAGGTAAAATATCACCTATTCGCAAACCAGTATTTAATCCAAACAGTAACAGTAGAAAATTTCTTGGATTCCAACCTTTCAAATAGTCTTTCATCATATCAATCTGATCAGTGTCTCTGATTGGCTGTACTATCTTCAATCTGTCTCACCTCCTACAAACAAAAAGACAAGAACGGATTGTCCTTGCCTTTTACTCAGAAATAATGATATTCAATAATTCACGCTATCATAATAACTTCTTTTTTGTGGCACTACAATATGCTTTTAGTGCCAACCTTTCAATTTAGCGTAAATTTTTAAAATTGCTTTACGCTTGCGGTAGATTGATGACTTACTACAATTGATGTAAAACATGACTTCCTCCCAACTATATTGATGATTAAGCCAATGTAAAGAAAATATTTCTTTCTGCTCATTATCCATTTCCTCAATAAGTTTTTGGACAGTCTCTTTAAAAATATCCATGTTGCGTAAAATCAGGTCATCACTCCACTTCTCAACTATCATATCTGGATGATTGAGAAGACCGTTTGTGCGATAAGTTATAAAGTTAATGCCATCTTTGGACATCAATTCCATCTGTCTTGTTGCAATAGATTTGTCAATATCTTTGAATTGCATCAACTCCTTATCGAGTAAATCGTAATCTTTTTTGGATAGTTTCATTTTTACCCCACTTATCACTGCCCCTTATTTGTGATGACTTCGCCAGATGTCTGTACCTCAACCCAGCCATGTTTATACCTAGCTTCGGCTTCTTTCATTTTTATTAAATTGTCGGTGATTGATGCAGCCTTTGTATTGTTGGATTCAGCTTCTCCTTTGGCTTTAATCACTTGAGCATCCGCCTCTGCTTGAGCCTGTATTTGCTTGGTTTCAGCTTCAATTTTAGCTTTTTCTTTGTCTTGTTTAGCTGAATCTACTTGCTTTTGCTTAACAGACTCATCTTTGATAGCTTTTTCAATTTCATCTCCTGCATCTTGATCAGTTAGGGTTACCGATACAAGCTCAATAGATTCTTTCGCTAACCGTTCAGATAATGATTTTTCAATTTCTGCATACAGTTCATTACGTTTGGAGCCTAGAGCTTCGTAAATATCATAGTTAACTGTCACTTGCTCAACTGCTCTTTGAACGGCTGCTTTTATGAGTGATTTATTGACATTTTCCATACTCTGATAGTCCTTAAAGACATTCATAGCATTTTTTTCAGACACTCGATATTTGACATCAAGTGTCGTATCTAGCCATTGAGCATCCTCTGTTTGAGTGGTAATCTTTTTGATTTTCTTTTGTTGCACACTGGTAGGCATCTTGTAGATTTTATCAATAAAAGGCACTTTTAAATGATAACCAGTTGATAATGTTTGCTTTTGTACACCCGAAGTTGCAGATACCTTTACGCCAACTGTATTCGCTGGAATACGTGTTACCGCAGTTGTTCTGAAAAATACACCACCAATAATAAGAAATGCGATTGTAAATACTAATTTTTCTTCTTTTTTCATCTTTATTCTCCTATTCCAAAGTCCAAGTAATATATAAACACAACAATATTAATAAAATAGAGTCTGCATCATTTCCATTGATTTTTCCTAAAAAAGCAATTTCTAACGCTTTCCAAATCCAATCAATCACAATAAAATGTAGGATGAATGTCAGAAATGCGTTAAACTTACCGTTTATCTTTATTTTCATTGAAAAAATTCCTTCCCTTTTTCAACTACTTCTTTGAGGTAATCTTTATTGTAAGAATCTTGAATATCATCAATATTGATTTGTTTCAATACCTCATAAATGGGCTGATTATAATCACAACAATGTAAATGCCACATCTGGTTTTCTTTAATAATATTCCTATCAAAGCCACAAGAACTTTGAGCAGCGGCAAAAATTAAGTTTACTAGTATATCTTCTTCAAGAGTAATAGTAATATGAGACATTTTTATCCTCCACATGACTTATATAACTGTTTTCTAGATTCTTTCCACTTAATCAACCTACCACACTCATCATTTTTCCAATCATTTGGAATACGAGCTGATGGGTCCTGAACCCTGACAACTTTTTCTTTGATAACAATTTGAGGTTTTGTATCCCATCCTGCAAGCCATGCTGGTTCAACGTTAAATGCCAATGCGATTTTCTCAATCTGTTTTAAACTTGGATTTGAATTTTGAGACTCATAGTTAGCTATCATATTTTTGTTAACGTGAGCTTTAGCAGCAAAAGCACTTTGAGTTAAGCCTAATGCTTGACGTAAGTATTTAATTCTTAGTTTCATCCGATTTTAACCCCATATTTTCTACGAGATAACCGGGCTTTAGCTACCCTTCTCATATCCTTCCACGTCACATCAACAACTTTTTGAGTTAGCTCTATATTCGACTGTTTGAGTCTGGCAATACAAGCTTCGTTATCTTCCAACTCTTTATAGCATCTGCTTTTCTCTGATTCTAAAAAGTTGATATAGTCAAGGGTTGACTGTAATGCCTGAACCCCACTCGTGTCAATAGTCATATTTTCTGGTTTTATACCTTCGCCTTGTAAATATATCATTTATTAATTACTCCTAAAATGGTAAGTCTGGTTCTGGTCCATAGTCTGGCATATTATCAGCTAAGCTATTTGTGTTAGCTGTATTATCACGCTTCTCTAAAATTTGAAAACTTTCGGCAACCACTTCTGTTACATAAACACGTTGTCCTTGTTGGTTTTCGTAATTACGTGTCTGAATACGACCCGTAATTCCGATTAAGGCACCTTTTTTTGCCCAGTTTGCTAGATTTTCAGCAGGTTGGCGCCAGATCACACAGTTAATAAAATCAGCTTCTCGTTCTCCGTTTTGCTCTTTAAATCTGCGGTTAACTGCAAGCGTGAAGGTGGCCACAGCTACTTGACTTGGTGTGTAACGAAGTTCTGCATCCTTGGTCATGCGACCTACAAGCACAATATTATTAATCATTTTTTAGTCCTGCTCTCTTTTTTAATTTATTAATCAAATCATCAGTCGACACAATCTGTTCTGTATGCAAATCTTCAAGTGATTTAACTTTTAAGGTATCGGTTAGCCATTTTGTTAGCTCTTCGACATTTTGATTTGTGGTTTTCGCAATATCATTTAAATCAGACTTGTAAGTCTCGACTTGGATATTGCTGATTTTTGGTGTTTGATATCCTGTCTTTTGTGTTTTTTTAGTTATAGCTTTTAGCGATTGGCTGGAATTGTTTGGTTTACTAGCTTCGTTGCCGTCATCATCTTGATCGCTTGTTATCCCGAAAATTGCCGATAGTGCATAGCGTTTTGCGTAAGTGATAGCCGAACCAGCGCCTTGTACATCATTTTTTGTAGGTTTAACACTTAAAGGCCCGTACTCCACCCACTCGCCGCTCGTGTGCATGACAAGCGTTGCAACATCGATATAACCGTTTTCTGCGTTTGTTGTCGGATCCTGCGAAAAAGATATTCCGTTGTTAGCAAAAGCTGTCGTAATTGCTTCTGTAACATTTTCAAGTGGTACGTATTTGCTTTTAAAAAATGGGTTATCCTTGTCTTTTAATGGTTGTTTTACTTCTAGCTGGGCTTTACAAAACGCTTTAGCGTATTCTGTTATACTTTCTGATTTTTTCATCTACTTTACCTGCAAGCTTTCTGTTTCGATTAGTTCAACTCCAGATACTTCTATTCCAGATTTCAAAGCTTTCGAGATTTCAGATTTCATTGGTTTGTATTCGATTTTTTCTTGCATGTAAGCAAGAGGAATTTTTGTTTCATCTAAAATTTCAACTTTTTTGCTTCTTCGCAAAGATACCTTAAACATTCCAGCGTCAACTTTTTTCTTCCGGCTCAATTCCATTGCGAGCCTAATCGTCTCTTTGTATTTTTCAGCTTTAGCTTCTGCTTGCTTTTGCTTTTTGTAAAAAGCTTCTTTTTCAGCTTTATACATTTCGACGTCAGCCTGCACATTTTTTAACATTTTGACAAAATATTCAATGTTGTTTTCTAAATCCGTCTGAAAATCAATACTGTCAAGTGTATCTTGGAATGTTTCTTCGTCTAAATCCATTGACTGTAATTGTGCGTAAATACCTTCTAATTCGTATAAATAAGCCATGTTATTTCCTCTGTCTGTGTCTTAACTGCCAATTTTCGGCCCTTAATCTTCTGTTTTCATTTGCTAACTGGACAACTCTATTTTGTAACTTGTCTATCTCTTGCCCGAGCAGAGCTTGGACCTCAAAATAGTTGCTCTCCCAGTCATCGCTAAATTTAAAATCTGATTTTCCCATGTTTAATCATCTAAAATGTGTTGCTTAGTGGACCACTTGCTGTCAATCCTGCGATTAACGATTAGCTCTGGCCATACATCAAATTCCGTCTCGATATAGTCCATCAAGTCCTCATCCGTATAGTCTTTAAATTCTTGATAAGTCCGCTTTAGCGTAGGTTCTTCACTGCCTCTAAGACAGTCAATCGTAAAGATAAGCGCATCTCTAAAATTGCTGTCAAAGGTTACGAGCTCGCCGTTAATTCTGATTTCGACCATTTCGCACCTCGCTAGCGGCTTTTGCGAACTCGTTTAAATCGACAGATTCAACCGCTTTTATTCGCTTAATCTCTGACCTGACCTGACTTTTATTGGCTCTAAGACCTTCTTGACGTTCCATTTTTGTAGTTGGCAGGTAATAGCCGCCGTCTTTTTGCTTGCTAGCGACAACAGGTACCCCTTTCTGGATTAAGTCATAAACAATCTGTCTAACCTCTCTATCGGTTAACCCAAAAGTCTTTCTAATTTCCTCGTTAGACACCTTGCGTTCCGCTCCCATTGGGATAAAGCAAAACACTCGCTTTTCTAAGTTTGTTAAATGATTTAGTAACCCCATATATCTCTCCTAAAACGTTACTTTTGAGCATTCTCTCCATGCTCTCAATTCTTCGATTTTCTTTGCTCGGACATCTTCGTCTAGCGCCATGATTTTTGCAGCATGTTCCTCGGATAGCCCGAAAAATGTTGTTAGTGTCAATTCCATAGTTTCATCCTTTCGTCCTCCATGCCATCAAATTCCATGATATGACTTTTGTCGCAGCCTTTTCTGATACGGGATGCAATTCTCTCTCCATAAATTTTTCTGATTTCGGCAGGTGTCAGATTGGTAGTAATGATTGTATTGGTACGCTTATTAAGTAAGCTGTAAATAATACTTGTGGACCAGTCACTAACTTTTTCGGCACCTAGATCATCTAGCACCAGATAATCGACATCTTTTAGCTTATCCATCCAAAATGCTTCCTTGCTAAAGTCTCGCTTTATCTCTGACAGTAAGTCAGTAACATTTACAAGTAATCCCAATTTTTTAGTTTTGTCAGACAGCCCCCTAATGATGCTATAAGCTAAATGGCTTTTCCCTCGTCCTGCTTTGCCAGTCATGATGATGTTTCCCTTGCCGCCAATAAACCAATCGTTAGCCATCGCCTTAGCCCAAGAGAGTACCTCTTTATGTTTAGCCGTTTCTGCCCTAAAATTATCAAATGAGGCATTCTCTAATTCGCTGTCCATAATTGACAACTTTTTGAGATAGTACAGTCGTTTATTTTCAAGCTCTTTCTCATATTGCTTTTGAACGTGTAAGTTGTTTTGATTTTCAAGCTCTTCTTTGTGACATTGCGGACACATTGTCAAACCAGTTTTAAGGATTGTGATATAGTTGCAACTGTGTTTTTCACAGACAGCATCTTCTTTCTTGGTGTTTTGTTGATAAGATATAGCGATTTTAGCAAGTGCGTTTTCATCACCAAGTATCATATTCCGATACCTCTTCTTGTTTAGATTTTCTGGATTTCTCTTTAACCTCTATTTGCTCAATTGTTGTGATATTGTCGTCTTTCCAATTGCGCAAGATCCCACTAGAATAATTTAAATTTGTTTTTCCTTGGAGCTTAGTTCTTTTAATAGCTTCTTTTACAATTTGTTCTTGATAATTGAGATTATTTAACCAATCATTAATAGTTTCGATTTCCGAAGGAGACAACAACCGACCAAACTCATTTTGTATAAAATCAAATATACTGTTAGTAGTTGTCTTATCTTTACTTGTATTATATTTACTTGTATTGTCTTTACTTATATTGGGTTTACCACTGGTTGCCGATTGGTTGCCGATTGGTAGACCAACTAATAAATCTTTATAAACGCTAGGAGTATATCTATCTCGTCGTATGGTGTTCTGCTCACGAAAATCCGTTAAGAAGTAAACCATTTCGTCATTCAAGGGTTTTATGAATTGTTTTATAACCAGCAACCCCAAGCTATCTTCGCTAGAACCAATCATTCTAACAACCGGAAAAGCTTCGACAACCCCATCATCGTCAGCGTTTTGTATTAAATGAAAATATAAAGCTTGTGTTTCCAATGGAAGTCTTAAAAATTTTTGTGTCTGAGTGACTGTTTTGCTAATCATTCTTCTATTACCCAATTTATCCTCCTAACTTGTAGTCCACTAGTGCGATAAAGTGGTTTAACTTTGCCTTATCTCTTGTTTCTAATTTGCTTTTGTCAATCTGTTTTAGTAAGTAGTTAACGCAGAATTTTTTAATCATCTTCTAGCACCAATCCCTCTAATCGCTTATCATAGCTAGACACAAACCATTCTTTCAATTCCTTGTAAAGTTCTACTGCTTGGTCATATTCCTCAGGCAATACTTCCTTATTTTGACTTTTACCAAAGACATTTAGGACAAGCAAACGAATATGATTGTGCACGTCATGTGTTGTAATTTTGCTATAACTAATATCGTTGTCCACACCAAAAACTTTTGGTGTCTGATTGAATACGTGTTTTTCTGGTTTATAAGCACGTTCACGATTTAATTTCTTGAGTACTTTTGGATATTTTTCATTGATCGGAATCAATTCATCATCAAAGCTGACATCTTTGAATAGCCCTTGCGGTGTGCGTTTTTCTTTCGCTTGTTTCATGCGCTCAGCTACTAATTCATTTAATTCTTCTTCAGTTAATGTGTAAGTTTTAGCCATATTGTTTTCCTCTTACTATTTTGTTATATTTAAAATAAAATACTTGGAGAAGTGTATGATTGATTACTATTCTTTATACAAAAATTCACTTGAAGCCATCGGATATCATAAGTTGGATACGGGTGTAGATTTACTTCAATACCTTATTGCAACAGAAGAAGGAAAAAGGATATATTCTCAATACCCTTATCGAGAAGTTGAAGAAATTATTTTTTACACCCTAGATTGTTTGATCCAACAAGATTTAGTTACTGCCACAGAAATGCCGAGATTAGATAGGCGAATATATACAATTGACGGTCTGACACCAAAAGGCATGTATTTTCTTGGATATATCGGGCAGGTAGAAACCGAGGTTATCGAATGGCTTAATGAATTTGGAGTTTCGCAAAATCCAGAATCAATCTATAACGCTCTGAGATACATTATTTATTAGATTTATAGAAATGCTTTTTCTCCCAGTCCAATGTTTTATTAGCCATCTCAGCCTCCTTTGCCATATCCGCCATCTTAGGTGTTCTATGGTCATCAAAATCTGTAACTACTAGACTTAGTGTAATGAGTTTCTCTCCGCATCTCTCAGCTAATTTAGCGGTTTCTGGTCTAGCTCCAGTAAGTCGTATTCCATTCAAATAGACATTAAAATCTGTACAGACTACCGTTACTTTTTGATGATTTTCTAGTTTTGAATTATCCATTGTGTTCCTCCTATTTTTGGGTACAATAAAAACCCTTATCTAAACAACAAGGGCGCAAAAAATACCCTTGTCAGGTTGACTGAAAAGGGTACACATGATAATATATTTGTGTACCTGTTTTCAGGTCGGGGACTCTGTAACGTATCAGCTCGCCAAAGTAGATTACGTTGCAGGGTCATTTTTTATTTTAGGTCATCAACAGCTTTTCTAATAACTTCAGATGTGGTAAGATTGTTCTTTTGAGAATAGTCTTTTATTTTTTGACTTTGCTCATCATTAAACCTTATCGTCACACGAAGATTCTTAGGGTCAGTTGTCGGGCGACCTATTTTTCGTTGATTGTCAGTCATAACTCCTCCTTTCGTCTGACATAATTATTATAACTCTTTTGTCAGACATAAGTCAACCCCTAAATCAAACTTTTTTAATATTTTTTCAAGGTACCCTATTCAGTTGTCAAAGGACTATGTGTTTTCTACCAAACCTGCTTACCAGGTAAACCATGCAGCTGGTTGTATCTACGTGCACTAGCTTCCCAGCCGTTATTTTCAATCGTCCATTTTGGTTTTTCATCTTGTTTTTTTGGTTTTGCAAAAATAAAATCTAATAGTTTCATGTTATACTCCTCGACCTCGTCCAAAAGTCTTAATATTTGTTATTTAGCCAAGCTATGATTTCAGCTTTTTTCCAACGGACAGCCGGCAATTCCTTTGGAAAATTTTTGTCGTATCTGTAGTATTTGTCAAAAGTGCTGGGGCTCATGTTAAGCCTCTCTGCTACTTTTTCTCTAGTCCATAATTCAGCGTTGAGTTCGTCTAATTTCATTTGGACTAACCTATCAACTGTTTTTTCGATAATTTCTTTTATCCAGTCGGACAAACTCATTAAGATATTGTCCATAGCGATCTCCTTGTGGTATAATTAAGTAAATTAATCTAGTTTTGAGTCCGATTCCCGTCGGACTTTTTTGTTGTATATAAATTCTTCTATGCCCCCTCTTTCTGCTATAATTGATTTATGACAAACCATCTATTCCTTATGAAGTCGTTAGTCAAATATGCTAGAAAGGAGGATAAATTACATGGTTGATAAATATATTCCTGGTCGTTATATTCAAAGAGAAATCGACGAAATTATTGAATTGGTTCGTGATAGAAGTAAGTTCGAACCAGTTAGAGTTCGTGAAGTCCAGGAACATATTCAAAAAATTCTTATTCAACATGAAGCTGAGATTCTTGCTCGTTTAGAAGAAAATCAAGATCAAAAGGCTTCAGAAAACTCAAATGATATTTTTTAGCTTCTTCTATTTTTTTCTTTAGTGTTTCGGATGCTGTTGGTGCTAAAGAATTTAACTCTTCAATAGCCAATCTATAACTTGCGACTCTTTCTTGACTCGGAAAGGGTCTTTTTTGTGTATACGGATATCGTTTTGGTCTCATGGGGTTCCTTTCTGTTGTATAATTTAGTTATCCTATTAGGAAGGAGGGAAGGTTATGATTTCAAAAGAACAAATTGCTCACGATTTGGCTATTGCTATGATGACTGCTGAATTTTCTCAAGAAAAATATCATCATGTAAGCTTTACTCAAATCACAAAATATAAAGATTATTACAAACGATTTTTATCTGAATTGTGATGTAAAACATCTAAGTAATCTTTATTTGCCTCTGTTAGATGACTTAAGCAAGTGTTTAGCATATGTGCGCTGTAGTCGTCTTCAGAGATTTTAATTTCGTCTAATACTGTTTGCATTAAATTTAAAAATTTGTTTTGTGTTTCGTTCATGCCATCTCCTTTTTAAACTGGTAGATATTCCTGATTAAGGAACTTATTAATAAAGTATTGTTGCCCCTTACCAGTAACTTTTGGGGTTACATTTGTTGTGGTGTGACCGTCAGAGTGATTGATAGCTGTTTTTTTGAGTTCAAACAATCCAAGTTGCATACTTTTTTGCGTTGGCTGATTCCAAGACTCACCGCGTCTGCTAATTAAATAGCCGTTGGCTCGTAACCACTGAAAGAGCTTATTCTGACCAATATTGATCCCATTCTGTTTCAGGATTTTAGCTAACTCACCAATCAGACAAGATGATTTGCTAGCACTCACAGCGTCTGCAAATAGTACCTTAGGCTTATCTTTTTCAATCTTCGTTTCTAAACGTTTAACCTGCTCCGTTAGACCTTGTAAAAAGTTCCCTAACGCATTAGGATTCGTCAATAAGTCCACTGCTTTATAGTCTGTGACGTAAGCACCATGCTTGCGGATAGCTGGTAGCACTTCGCTTGTGACCCAGCGTTTGAATTCTTTCGCTTGTGGAAGTTTGCTTGACAAGATTAATGAGTAGAGACCAGATTCGTTGATGATTGTCATTTCTCTATCTTGACCTGAGGTACCGAAACGGTACTTCAGCTTATCTTCTTCTTCAACATGCCGATTAATATCTCGACTACCATTTTGATACCCTAAGATATCTGCTACATCCTTACCCACAAAGTAAGGTTCACCATTAATCGTTACTGTTCGGACTTCTCGTCCTTTAAAGTTAAAAATCTCTTGCATACTGTCCTTTCTAGTGTTGTGTTGCCTATTGATTTACACGGTTAAACCGTGTTTTGTTGGTAAAAAAATAATATCAGAGTAGTTGACATCGTATAGTTTCTCTATTTTATTTATTTCAATAGCATCTGGAAATGTTTTTGCATTTTCCCAATTGCTTAATTTCGAAACTGAAATTTTTAGTTTTTTAGCTGCTGTTTTTTGGTTCCAATTCTTCGAAACCCTAAGCATTTTCAACGTCATTTTCGTCATTCCCCCACCCCCTTTCTATGTGGTATAATTTAAATAAAAATGTGAGGTAAAAAATGTACAAGGATTTATTCAAAATATTAAATATAATTCAGTTGATGACAATAGTCATCATTGTTGGAGTATCTCTCTTTTGGATGACAAAACTAGTACTTCTAGTAGATTTCGACTGGGTCACAGATAGCTATTTCATTATATCCAGTAAATTTAATTGGGTTAAATTCCTCACTCAATTTATAATCATTGATTTAATATTTGTTTTACCTCTTCTAACACTGGATTATATTTATTATTCATTAAATGCTGAAATAAAAAAGAAATATGCTAAATTAGTAGAAATAAGTAATGCTCTGTATGTTTCATTTGCCACTGTAATCACTCTTTCTCTGACTGCCAATGAATTAGTGTTTACTTTCATCACCTCCACCATTGCTTTTATCGCCCTTGTAATACCTATCTTTAAGCTTGTTTTCAAGCAACGAAAATAAATTGAATACAAAAACAAGTACGAGAGAATGTATTGACATTAATAGAGTTCCGCAAACTAATACAAATAATATTTGAAAGACTATTATTTTTTCACCTCCTACTCCCTCATGGGAGTTTTTATTTTGTAACAAACCAAGCAATCATCCAAGCGATACCACCTAACACCAATAGCGCTGGCAATAAGCCACCTTCAAATTCAATGCTTGTTTTTTCCTTGCTGTCACGACTGGTAAACGTGTGTTCTAAGTCGCCAAGCATTAGCTTTTTCCAATTCATTTTGTGCCTCCTAAAAATGTTATAATCAACTTATCCTAACGGAAAGGAGGATAAGCTAATGAAAATTTCTAACTCAAAAGACTTAGCTCTCGCTATTGTCGCTTCTTCTAGTCCTACTTTGTCTATCGAAGATAAAATCAAACTTTATGAAGATTCTGTAGAAGCTATTAAGCAACATAATTTACCTTTCGTTGAAGCCGAAAAGCAAGAACAAATCAATAATGGTAAAGTTATAGCCGAAGCTTATGACCGTGGCGAATCATTGTTTCGATAAGTAGTCGCCAATTTCGAGGAACCCTTTAGCAAGTTCGCACCTTGTTAAGGGGTCTTCTGCGTTTACGAAATCTCGCAAAATTTGCATGTGCATATCTTTTAGCACTCCGATAAATTTTTCATTTCGTTCACTCATAACCTCTCCTTTCATTCTTGCGGAGATACAGCCAATGTGCTAAACTAAACTTACCCCGTTAGGGGAGAGGGCTACTTAGCCCTCTTGGTATTGTCACCACTCTATTGAGTAGTGAACCCTAAGCTTAAACCAAAGGATCTTGATTTCGACTTCTAGTTCTTTGTGTTTAGGCTTTTTGTTTAGCCTCGACTTCATCAGCTGTACCTCCTTT
>NZ_AUKZ01000019.1 GCF_000425025.1 Streptococcus castoreus DSM 17536
ATCTAAGACAGTAACTATTCCTGAGAATATAGAATTCACCTTCATTCCACCCTATACACCTGAAATGAACCCTATTGAACAAGTATGGTCAGAGATTCGCAAACGTGGTTTCAAAAATAAGGTATTTAGAACTCTAAGTGCGGTAATGGATAAACTTCAGGAAGTTATTCAAAACTTATCTTCTGCTCAACTCAAATCAATTGTACATAGAGATTGGACATCGGCTATTTTTCATTTTAATTGAGTATAAATCAGTAATTGAGGACGCTTACCTTTTTAAAGGGTGTTTTGTTGAAGTTGGGTGGTTAATTGTTGTCAATTTTTCTTATCATTCTGATATAATATGATTTATGAAAGATATTGTGAATAGAATGATAAAGAAAGGGTGCAATCTTTTAGTCTTTCTGACGTGGTTATGGGTAAGTTCGCCTGTCCTTGCTAAAGATTTTCAAGTAGGGGCTGAGCATGCTATTGCAGTAGAGGCAGCATCCGGCAGGGTCTTGTATGAAAAAGATGCTCAAACCCCAGATGCTATTGCTTCACTGACAAAACTAGTGACCGTCTATCTTGTTCTTAATAGGGTTAAAGTAGGACAAGTTAATTTGTCTGATCAGGTTAGTCTTTCAGATTATGCTTTTGGATTGACTGCTGATAGGTCATTAAGCAATGTGTCTTTGGAAAAGAAACCTTATTCGATCAAAGATCTCCTAACAGCCTGTCTAGTTGCAAGTTCTAACAGCGCAGCTATTGCGTTAGCTGAACATGTGGCGGGCTCCGAGCCAAAGTTTGTGGATCAAATGAGAGAACAACTTGCTCGG
Source organism: Streptococcus castoreus DSM 17536 (assembly GCF_000425025.1). GTDB lineage: Bacteria > Bacillota > Bacilli > Lactobacillales > Streptococcaceae > Streptococcus > Streptococcus castoreus. The sequence goes on from NZ_AUKZ01000019.1 coordinate 819, forward strand.
TGGGGAATTCGGAATGTTAAGATAGTTAATGCTTCTGGATTGCCAAACGAAATCTTGGGGGATAATCGTTATCCGGGCTCTTCTTTAGAGGAAGAAAATGAAATGAGTGCTCAAGATCTTGCGATTGTGGTCATGCACCTATTGGACGATTTTCCTGAGGTTTTAAACATTACCAAGCAAGCAGAGGCAGATTTTGCAGGTACAAGGATTAAAAGTTTTAATCGCTTATTACCTGGTAGAGATTATGGAAGAAAAACAGTTGATGGTCTAAAAACAGGAACTACAGAAATGGCTGGACATTGTTTGATAACCACATCTACTGAAAATGGTATGCGTGTTATTACGGTTATAATGAATGCTGACGGTTCAGAGCAAGAACAAAATACTCGCTTTGAGCAAACCAATTGTTTGTTGGACTATATTAATCAAACTTATCAACGATATACCATTTTGAAAAAAGGGCAAGTAATCCCTCGAAGAAATCTTCTTGTCAAAAATGGGCGGGAAAAAACGGTAGCTATTTACCCCGATAAGGACCTTACTTTGGTATTACGTCATGGTGAAAAGCTTCCATCATCTAAATATTTTGCGATTTCAGAAGATTCTCTTTTAGCGCCTATTGTGAAACATCAGACAGTTGCTTATCTGATTTCTCCAAGGGTAAAAAGTAAGTTAATTAGGTATCTGAAGTCACCTGAACGCATAGCTATCAAAGGGAAATGGTCGGTTGGAAAAAACTTTACTCTGCAGATTTGGTGGCAACAGTTGGTAGAGAAATTCAAATAGTTATTTCTTATTCAGAATGATATTTGTAAGCTAAAAAGCTAGGTGATAAGAAAAACGTTCTTATTGCCTAGCCTTTTTATGTTTAAAAGCGATGTTTTAGGATCTGTTGATTTTTATTGACAGCTTTTATGAGATGTTTAAGGTTGGTTCATTGTTGCCAAAAGTGTTTTTGGATTAGTTGTTGGAAGAATTCTGATACGTTTGAGAGAGAGGAGACCATCAGCAGCGCTTGCCACTCCTTCATTTGTGGTAACTCCAAGTTTATAGTTAAGACTAGCGGCAATTTGTAAGGTAGTATCGCTGTATTGACCAGCTGGATAAGCAATAGCAATGGTTTTTTGATTTAATTTTTTATCAAGATAGTCTTTAGACTCTTTCATTTCAGCAGTTTGAGTATCTGGACTAGATTGTTTTAAATCAGGATGATTAACAGTATGATCTTGGAAAGACATGCCTGAATTTTTCATTTCTTTCATTTGGTTGATAGTGAGATTAGCAGCACTACCTTTTTCGGTTAGACCTGTAATGACGTTGTTAGTTGCTTTGACACCATACTTTTTAAGGATTGGGAAGGCAACATTGTAAAAATCAATCATACTATCATCAAAAGTTAACCAGACAACTTTTTTAGCAGGGAGTTCATTATTGGATAGTGCGCGGTAAGCTTCTTCAGGGCTTAAAAAGTAATAGCCCGCATCTTTCATGGCTTTAATTTGACTTTCAAAAAGTTCGGGTGAGACAATTAAATTAGCATTGGCAGCTTCTTCAGGTGCCATAACATGGACAGCATGGTACATCAAAATAGGGATTTTAACAGGTTCTTTTTGTTTGCTCCAAGTAATTTTGGGGGTATTAAGTTTTGCGGATTTTTGTTGTGATGTCTTAATTGTTGACTTGTTAGTACTGCTTTTTGATATGGAAGTGGTGTCTTTTTGGGCGAAGAGACTGATTTTTGGAATGATCCGTGATGCTTTTGATAGGTTTATTTGGGAGTGGTTTTGATGTAGATAGAAAATGAGTGCTATCCCTAAGGTACAGGTTAATAACAGTATCAGGTTAATAATAGTGAAACATTTTTTTCTTTGGCGTCGTCTATGTCTGTTGGTCATCAGTTGCTCCTTCGTTGTATTATACTAATACTATTGTAACATTTTTAGAGTCATTAAGTTTATGAGAATCCAAATTTTTATTTAGTTATAAAATTGTTATATTCCGTAAAATAAACTTAAAATTTGTTATAATAGGCAAGAAATTGATAATATAGTTGTTGACTAATGGTAGGAGTATTAAGGAGAAAATGTGGTAGTTAGAATAGCTTTATTAGGATTTGGAACCGTGGCGACAGGACTCCCTTTTCTATTAACTAATAACACTGCTAAGATAAGGTCAGCTGTGGGTGATGATATAGAAATTGCAAAGATTTTAGTTAAGGATGGGGCTACCAAAGAACATTTACATCACCAAGGTTATGCTTATAATTTTGTGACTTCTATAGATGATATTATAGAGGATGATTCTATTGCAATCGTGGTGGAATTAATGGGACGTATTGAACCTGCTAAAACTTACCTTTCTCGTGCCTTAGTAGCAGGTAAACATGTCGTGACAGCAAATAAAGATCTAGTAGCTTTGCATGGAAAAGATTTGCTTACTTTAGCTGCCAAACAAGGTCTCGCTTTTTACTATGAAGCAGCAGTCGCAGGTGGTATTCCAATACTAAGAAGTTTAGCCCATTCTTTTTCAGCCGATAAAATCACAAGTCTTTATGGGATTCTTAATGGAACATCTAATTTTATGTTGACCAAAATGGGTGATGACGGTTGGACTTACGAAGCTGCCTTGGCTAAAGCTCAGGAATTGGGTTATGCTGAAAACGATCCGACTAACGATGTGGAAGGGATTGACGCTGCCTATAAACTTGCTATTTTAAGTCAGTTCGCTTTTGGAATGTCTCTTGATTTTGAAACAATAACACATAAAGGCATCTCATCAATCAGCCCAGAAGATGTTGCAACAGCAGATCATTTGGGTTATGTGATCAAACTGGTCGGATCAATTCGAGAGTGGCAGTCTGGAATTTATGCCGAGGTAATACCAACCCTCTTACCCAAAACCCATCAACTAGCTGGTGTTACGAATGTCATGAATGCCGTTTATGTTGAATCACTTGGAATTGGTGAGACAATGTTTTATGGTCCGGGGGCTGGTCAAATGCCGACAGCTACGTCAGTTTTAGCAAATTTGATTGAAATAGGAAGTCGACTGACTGCCAAATTGCCGATGGCTCCCTTTAATAGCTTTACAGTTAAGACACGCTTGGCAAAGCCAGAAGATATTTATGGTTCTTACTACCTTGCCTTGAAATGCTCTAATGATAGCGGGGTGCAAGCAGAATTACAGAACTTATTTGATACTGGTAAGGCTATTCAAAAAATGCATGAATTTCCTTTAGAAAACCATCGTCAATGTCTTGTTATCGTAACAAAGCAAATGTCAAAAGTAGCATTTGAAGCTTTTAGTCGCCAACTTAGTGCAAGAACGGATGTGATTATCTTAAATCGTTTTAATGTTTTAGGAGATTAGTATGAAAATAAGAGTGCCTGCAACTTCCGCGAATTTGGGTCCAGGATTTGATTCTGTTGGAGTAGCTGTATCAAAATATTTAGAAATTGATATCTTAGAGCCCATAGATAGTTGGTTTATCGAACACATGATTTAGGAGATATTCCTTGTGATGAAACGAATTTATTGCTAAAAACGGCTTTAAAGCTTGCCCCAAACATGCTACCACATCGGTTGAAAATGACCTCTGATATTCCTTTAGCTCGTGGCTTTGGGGCTTCATCTTCAGTAATTGTTGCTGGAATTGAATTAGCAAATCAGCTAGGTCATTTGAACCTATCCGTTGATCGGAAACTAGCTATCGCAACAGAAATTGAAGGTCATCCGGACAATGTTGCTCCAGCTATTTTGGGACAGTTGGTTATTGCTTCGCAGCTAGGAAAAGAAGTTGATTATATTGTTACTTCTTTTCCTAACCTTGCCTTGGTTTGTTTTATCCCAAATTATGAGTTAAAAACAGCAGATTCAAGAAATGTATTGCCTAAGCAAATGTCTTATAAGCAAGCGGTGGGTGCCTCGTCTGTTGCTAATCTAGCTATTGCCGCCTTATTGACAGGGGATTTGCAAAAGGCGGGAAAGGCTATTGAAAATGATCAATTCCATGAGATTTACCGTCAAAAATTAGTCAAGGAATTTCAGCCGATTAAGCAAACTGCAGCGGCAAGTGGCGCCTATACCACGTATCTATCGGGTGCAGGACCAACTATTATGGTCTTGTGTGCGCCTAATAAGCAAATGGCTGTTTATCAGGCAGTTAAAAATCTTGGCTTATCTGGGCAGCTTGAAAATTTAGAGATCGACCGACAAGGGTTGTGCCTTGTCTAAAATGGGATTGGGCTATATTCAGTCAAAAGAGATAGTGAAAAAGTGAAATCGGTCTTATTTGTCCGCTCTTTCACTTTTCTTGTTATATGATATACTAGAACTAGATTTTGTGAGGTGCAGGATGAATTATCAAGAGACACTAGAATGGATTCATGGGCAGATCGGTTTTGGTATCAAGCCTGGTTTGGAACGTGTGCTCTGGGTTCTTAATCAGTTAGGAAATCCCCAGGAGAATATCAAAGGAGTCCATGTGGTTGGGACAAATGGCAAAGGCTCCACAGTTAATAATTTGCAACATATTTTTACCTCGGCTGGTTATGAGGTTGGTACCTTTACTTCACCTTATATTATGGACTTCAGAGAACGGATCAGTTTAAATGGACATATGATATCAAAAGAGGATTTGGTTACGGTAGCCAATCTTATTCGTCCTTTGACAGAACGTTTGAGTGAAGAAACGAATTTTGGACAAATAACGGTGTTTGAAATAATCACACTAATCATGTTCTTCTATTTTGGCAACATGCATCCTGTAGATATTGCTATTATTGAGGCTGGTCTAGGGGGTATGTACGATTCAACCAATGTTTTTCAGGCTATGGTCGTAGTTTGTCCATCTATTGGGCTGGATCATCAAAATATTTTAGGGCAAACACATGCGGAGATTGCGGCACAAAAGGCTGGTGTCCTTGAGGGTGGTGAAGCACTTGTTTTTGCTGTTGAGGAGTCATCGGCTAGGCAGGTGTTTTGGGAGAAAGCAAAGCAGGTAGGTGCGTCTATCTGGGAATGGCAAAAGCAGTTTGAAATGAAAAAAACTAAGACGAGTTACACATTTAATAGTCCGATAACCACCATCACTGATATTCAACTAGCTATGCCAGGGCAACATCAAGTGGCTAATGCAGCCTTAGCCATTACGACTAGCCTTATTTTACAAGATCGTTACCCACAATTAACGGTCGACCACATAAGAGAAGGTTTGGCAAAGAGTTTTTGGTTGGGTCGAACCGAACTATTGACACCAAATCTTATGATTGACGGTGCTCATAATAATGAAAGTGTGGCTGCTTTGGTTGATGTTCTAAAAACCAAGTACCAAGATAAAGTGATTCATATTCTTTTTGGGGCTATTGACACCAAGCCAATCACAGTTATGCTATCTGCGTTAGAGGAGTTTGGCGATTTGCAAGTTACCACTTTTCACTACCCGAATGCTTATCCACTAGAAAACTATCCCAAACAGTATAAGAGGGTAGCAGATTTTCGAACCTTTCTTAAACAACAAGAGCAAGCAGGAAAAGATGATTTTTTCCTTGTTACAGGTTCTTTATATTTCATTTCAGAAGTAAGGCAATACTGGAAAGATACTTTTAAAAAGGACTTATGTGTTGATCCAACAAATATGGTTAAATAAGACTAAAAAAGGGGAAGACTATTGTCTATTAATAAAGAGAAAGCTGAGGCAGCTATCTATCAGTTGCTAAAGGCCATTGGAGAAAATCCAGATCGTGAAGGGTTACTCGAAACACCTAAGCGTGTGATTAAAATGTATACTGAGATGTTTGCAGGACTAGAAAAAGATCCCAAAGAAGAATTTACAGCTGTCTTTACAGAACATCATGAGGATGTGATTATTGTCAAAGACATCAGTTTTTATTCTATGTGTGAACATCATCTAGTACCGTTTTATGGCAAGGCACACATTGCCTATTTACCAAGTGATGGTCGCGTCACTGGTTTAAGTAAGTTGGCTCGTGCAGTCGAAGTGGCTAGTAAGAGACCACAATTACAAGAACGGCTGACTTCTCAAATTGCCGATGCTTTGGTAGATGCCCTTCATCCTAAGGGAGTCTTGGTTATGATAGAAGCAGAACACCTGTGCATGACCATGCGTGGCATTAAAAAACCAGGTAGTAAAACCCTTACGACCACTACTAGAGGCTTATATCGGGAAAATCGCGCTGAAAGGCAAGAAATTATGGCTTTAATAGCTAAAAATTAGGAGGACTTATGAATATTGGACCATTTGTCATTGATGGCAATGCTGCCATTATGGGCATTTTAAATGTGACCCCGGATTCTTTTTCAGATGGTGGTTCTTATACCACGATTGAAAAGGCTTTACATCAAGTAGAACAAATGATTGCTGACGGGGCTAAAATCATCGACGTTGGTGGAGAATCAACACGTCCAGGTTGCCAATTTGTTAGCGCTGCCGATGAAATTGATCGTGTGGTTCCTGTGATTAAAGCCATCAAAGAAAAATATGATATTCTGATTAGCATTGATACTTATAAAACCGAAACAGCTCGAGCGGCTTTAGAGGCGGGTGCAGTTATTATCAACGATGTGTGGGCAGGCTTGTATGACGGGGAAATGTTTGCCCTAGCAGCCGAATACGATGCACCTATCATTTTGATGCACAACCAAGACGAGGAAGTTTATCACAATGTAACTCAAGACGTCTGTGATTTTCTAAGTGTCAGAGCGCAAGCGGCCCTTGATGCTGGTGTGCCAAAAGACAATATTTGGCTTGATCCAGGATTTGGTTTTGCTAAGTCTGTCCAAAACAATATAGATTTGTTAAAAGGGTTAGAGCAGGTTTGTCAGCTAGGCTATCCTGTTTTGTTTGGCATTTCAAGAAAACGTGTGGTAGACGCTCTTTTGGGTGGCGATACTAAAGCTAAAGATCGTGATGGTGCAACAGCTGCTTTATCAGCCTACGCCCTTGCAAAAGGCTGTCAAATTGTCCGTGTTCATAATGTTAAAGCAAATCAAGATATTGTTACTGTGCTTAGCCAATTAATGTGAGGAAGTATGGATAAAATAAGATTAGAAGGCTGCCGTTTTTATGGCTATCATGGTGCCTTTCAAGAAGAACAAACCCTTGGTCAGATTTTTTTGGTTGATTTGGAATTATCAGTAGATTTAAGAACTGCCTCATTATCAGATCAATTAGTGGATACGGTTCATTATGGCTTAATTTTTGATAGTGTTCGCCAACTGGTGGAAGGGGAAAAATTTATTTTGATTGAGCGCTTAGCGGGGGCTATTTGTGAACAACTTTTTAAAAAATTTCCACCGATTGAAGCAATTAAAATAGCCATTAAAAAAGAAAATCCGCCTATTGCGGGGCATTACAAAGCCGTTGGTATTGAATTGGAGAGACAACGATGACCATTGTTTATTTAAGTTTAGGCACTAACATGGGAGACCGAAAGGCTTATTTAAAAAAAGCTGTTGCGTCTCTTGCTAAGTTACCTCAGACACAATTATTGTCTCAGTCTTTGATTTATGAAACAGTAGCTTGGGGCAAGACAGATCAATCTGATTTTCTCAATATGGCTTGTCAGTTAGAAACCTCATTAGCCCCAACCGATTTCTTGAAAAAGATTCAAAAAATTGAACAGGCTTTAGGTCGGGTGCGTCATGAAAAATGGGGACCAAGAACGATTGACATTGATATTTTGCTATTTGGAGATGACGTCTATCAGACAGCAGATCTGACGATTCCTCATCCTTATATGACCGAGCGTTCATTTGTGCTGATTCCTTTATTAGAATTACAAGAAAATTTATGTTTACCAACTAACCAAAAACCGTTAGCAGATTATTTAGCTGCTTTAGACCAGTCGGACATCAAACCTTTTGACAATAACGCTTAATTTGGCTTTTTTATATTCCGTAAAGATTTGTCAAAACAATCGTTATTTTCCCTGAAATTTGATATAATAGAGTCGGTTTTGTGCCGATTTTAACTCGTATGAGAAGTGATAGAAGAAAGAAGGTAACTATGATTACTGAACTTCATGGGATTGATATTCGAGAAAATGAACCCCTAAAACATTATACCTATACCAAAGTCGGTGGTCCGGCTGATTTCTTAGCTTTTCCTAGAAATCATTATGAACTATCACGTATTATTGCCTATGCAAATAAACACAAGATTTCTTGGCTGGTGTTAGGAAATGCAAGCAATCTTATTGTACGAGATGGTGGTATTCGTGGTTTTGTGATTATGTTCAATAAGTTAAATACTGTGCGTTTAAATGGTTATACCTTAGAGGCAGAAGCAGGTGCCAATCTTATTGAAACGACTAAGATTGCAAAATTCCATAGTTTAACAGGGTTTGAATTTGCCTGTGGCATTCCTGGAAGTATTGGGGGTGCTGTTTTTATGAATGCGGGTGCTTATGGTGGCGAGATTTCTCATATTTTCTTGTCGGCAAAAGTCTTGACACCAAATGGTGATGTCAAAACGATTTCAGCTAGGGAAATGGCATTTGGTTATCGTCATTCGACCATTCAAGAAACAGGTGATATTGTGATTTCAGCTAAGTTTGCTCTTAAACCTGGCAATTATGAAATAATTAATCAAGAAATGAATCGTCTCAACCATCTGCGCCAATTAAAGCAACCGTTAGAATACCCATCATGTGGTTCCGTTTTTAAACGTCCACCAGGATATTTTGCTGGTCAACTTATCATGGATGCTAATCTAAAAGGTTATCGTATTGGGGGTGTTGAAGTATCTGAAAAGCATGCTGGTTTTATGATTAATGTCGCTGAGGGAACTGCAAAAGATTACGAAAATCTGATTGGTCACGTTATTAAGACCGTTGAAGAGCATTCTGGCGTTAGGCTTGAACCAGAAGTTCGTATTATTGGAGAAAGCCTATAAAAATAATGATCAAAGAAAATATCGTGGAGGATTTATGACAATTGACTAAACCAATTATCACATTTAACAATGTTTCAAAAACATTTGAGGACAGTGGAACACAGGTCCTAAAGAACATCAACTTTGAGCTTGAAGAAGGAAAATTTTATACCTTACTTGGTGCCTCCGGTTCAGGAAAATCAACTATCCTTAATATTATGGCTGGTTTATTAGATGCCACAAGTGGCGATATTTACTTGGATGGGGAACGCATTAACGAGTTACCAATCAATAAGCGTGACATCCACACCGTTTTTCAAAACTATGCCCTCTTTCCTCACATGACTGTTTTTGAAAATGTTGCTTTTGCTTTGAAATTGAAAAAAGTGGACAAAAAAGAGATTGCCAAGCGGGTTAAAGAAACCTTAAAGATGGTTCAACTTGAAGGCTATGAAAATCGCTCAATCCAGAAGTTATCTGGAGGACAACGCCAACGAGTTGCTATTGCACGTGCCATTATCAATCAACCACGTGTGGTTTTGCTTGACGAACCACTATCAGCCCTTGACTTAAAATTAAGAACGGAAATGCAGTATGAATTACGTGAATTGCAGCAACGTTTAGGCATTACTTTTGTTTTTGTCACCCATGATCAAGAAGAAGCATTAGCTATGAGTGATTGGATTTTTGTCATGAATGAAGGGGAAATCGTTCAGTCTGGAACACCAGTTGATATTTATGATGAGCCTATCAATCATTTTGTTGCTAATTTTATTGGAGAATCCAATATTATTAACGGTACTATGATTGAAGATTATCTTGTTTCGTTTAATGGTAAGCTATTTGAGTCTGTAGATGGTGGGATGCGCCCTAACGAGCCTGTAGAGGTTGTTATTCGCCCAGAGGACCTTCAGATTACACTTCCAGAAGAAGGGAAATTACAGGTTAAGGTTGATACTCAACTTTTCCGTGGTGTTCACTATGAAATTATCGCCTACGATGAGCTTGGCAATGAGTGGATGATCCATTCTACCCGCAAGGCTATCGAAGGAGAAGTCATCGGATTAGACTTTACACCCGAGGACATTCATATTATGCGCCTTAATGAGACAGAAGAAGAATTTGATGCTCGGATTGAAGAGTATGTGGAGATTGATGAGCCAGAAGATGGCTTGATTAATGCCATTGAGGAGGAGCGTAATGAAGAAAACCTCTAACCTTTTTTCAATCCCTTATTTTCTTTGGATTTTCTTTTTTGTTGTGGCACCGGTAACTCTCTTGTTTTACAAGTCCTTCTTTGATATTGAAGGTCATCTCACATTGGCTAATTATGAGATCTTTTTTAGTTCTTGGACTTATCTACGAATGAGTGTCAATTCCATTTTATATGCAGGAATCATTACCTTGGTGACATTATTGATTTCCTATCCAACAGCCCTATTTTTAACCCGATTGAAACACAAACAATTGTGGTTAATGCTCATAATCCTACCAACATGGGTCAATTTGTTATTGAAAGCTTACGCTTTTATGGGGATTTTTGGTCAACAAGGTGGTATTAATAGTTTTTTAACCTTTATGGGAATAGGACCACAACAAATTCTTTTTACTGATTTTTCATTTATTTTTGTGGCTTCTTATATCGAACTCCCTTTTATGATTTTACCGATTTTTAACGCCTTGGATGACATTGATCATAATGTGATTAATGCTAGCCGTGATTTAGGAGCTAATGAATTTCAAGCTTTTTCAAAAGTTATTTTCCCACTCTCCTTAAATGGGGTTAGAGCAGGTGTGCAATCTGTTTTTATTCCAAGTTTGAGTCTCTTTATGTTGACCCGTTTGATTGGGGGAAATCGAGTAATTACCCTGGGAACCGCTATTGAGCAACATTTTTTGACCACTCAAAATTGGGGAATGGGATCAACCATTGGTGTTATCTTAATTTTAACAATGGTTGCTATTATGTGGCTAACAAAGGAGAGAAGTAAATGAAAAAATTTGCCAACCTTTATTTAGCAGGTGTTTTTGTCTTGCTCTATATTCCCATTTTTTACCTGATTTTCTATTCATTCAATAAAGGTGGGGATATGAACGGTTTTACAGGGGTTACATTTGATCATTACAAAACCATGTTTGAAGATAGCCGTTTAATGACTATTTTGCTCCAAACCTTTGTGCTTGCTTTTAGTAGTGCCTTGATTGCGACAGTTATTGGAACTTTTGGGGCTATTTTTATCTATCAAGTAAAGCAAAAATACCAAAATGCTATTTTATCAACCAATAATGTCTTAATGGTATCACCAGATGTTATGATTGGTGCCTCATTTTTAATCCTTTTCACTTCGTTGAAGTTTCAGCTTGGCATGTCCTCAGTCTTACTAAGTCATATTGCTTTTTCGATCCCGATTGTCGTCTTAATGGTTTTGCCACGATTGAAAGAGATGAACCAAGATATGGTCAATGCCGCTTATGATTTGGGAGCTAATTACTTCCAAATGTTAAAAGAAGTTATGCTGCCTTATTTAACGCCGGGAATTATTGCGGGGTATTTTATGGCTTTTACCTATTCCTTGGATGACTTTGCAGTGACCTTCTTTTTAACTGGGAATGGTTTTACCACTTTATCAGTTGAGATTTATTCACGAGCTCGTCAAGGAATTTCTCTTGAGATTAATGCCCTTTCGACTATTGTGTTCTTTTTCTCCATTCTTTTAGTGATTGGTTATTATTACATTTCGCAAGATAAGGGGGAAAACCATGCGTAAACTCTATTCTTTTTTGGTAGGAATCATTAGTATTATCGTGATTTTGGTTAGTGTTTCCGTCATTTTGCAGAAAAAATCAAAGGCTGGGAATCAGTCAGATAAATTGGTTATCTACAATTGGGGAGACTACATTGATCCAGCCTTGCTAAAAAAATTCACCAAAGAAACTGGGATTGAGGTGCAGTATGAAACCTTTGATTCCAATGAGGCCATGTACACTAAAATTAAACAAGGCGGCACCACTTATGACATTGCTGTTCCTAGTGATTACACCATTGACAAGATGATTAAGGAAAATCTTCTGGTCAAGTTAGATAAGTCAAAACTTGTTGGTTTGGATCAAATTGGTAAGGAATTTTTGGGCAAGAGTTTCGATCCGCATAATGACTATTCCATCCCTTATTTCTGGGGAACAGTTGGAATTGTTTATAACGATCAACTTGTGGATAAGGCGCCTATACATTGGAAAGATCTCTGGCGTCCAGAATACAAAAATAGTATCATGCTTGTTGATGGTGCGCGTGAAATGCTAGGTGTCGGACTAACAACCCTAGGGCACAGCGTTAACTCCAAAAATTTAGAACACTTACAAGCTGCCGAGAAAAAATTACAAGAATTGACTCCAAATGTCAAAGCCATTGTTGCTGATGAAATGAAAGGATACATGATTCAAGGAGATGCTGCTATTGGCATCACTTTCTCGGGAGAAGCTAGCGAAATGCTTGATAGCAACAAGCATTTGCATTATGTGGTTCCTTCTGAAGGGTCTAATTTATGGTTTGATAACTTAGTGCTACCAAAAACCATGAAACATGAAAAAGAAGCGTATGCTTTCCTTAATTTTATTAATCGTCCTGAAAATGCTGCACAAAATGCTGAATATATTGGTTATGCAACACCAAATAAAAAAGCCAAAGCCTTACTTCCAGACGAAATTAAAAGAAATCCTGCTTTTTACCCAACAGATGAGACCGTCAAAAAATTGGAAGTTTATGATAACTTAGGTCCAAAATGGCTTGGTATCTATAATGATCTTTATTTACAATTTAAAATGTATCGCAAGTAAGTTACAAAAGAGACTAGCTAGCCACAAATTTTTTGTAAAAAATCTCTTAGAATGCAAACAAACGAACAGTCTTGCTATTTCTGATTAACAGAAAAATAGATTTGTTCGTTTTTATAGTTGTATTCTGGTTTTGATTCTAGAAGTGTTATCATCGGATTAAAAGAACTAGAAACTTGTGCTTGCCTTTGCTAAAATACTAGTAGTCTCTTAGAAAGAGAGAAAGATGGAGAATCATAAAAATGAATTTACCTTTTCAAATCATTCGATTATAGCCTATGTTTGGCGTGGAATCATCGTTGGAATCATTGCTGGAATTGTAGTAAGTCTGTTTCGCTTACTGATTGAAATATTGTCAGAATATATTATTGAACGCTATTATGAAATACATACGAATCCATTAGTATTGATTCCTCTATTTGGTCTTAGCAGTTTAGCCGTTATTTTTGTTGGCTATTTGGTTAAATCTGATCCGGACATTAAAGGATCTGGTATTCCTCATGTTGAAGGCGAACTAAAAGGACTCGTTTCTCCCAATTGGTGGAGTGTCTTATGGAAAAAATTTCTTGGAGGAACTTTAGCTATTTCCATGGGATTTATGCTAGGTCGTGAAGGTCCATCTATTCAGCTTGGTGCTATGTCTGCCAAAGGTTTCGCTAAGTTTATCAAGTCAAGTCGCTTAGAAAAGCGAGTCTTAATTGCCAGCGGGGCAGCAGCAGGATTATCAGCAGCCTTTAATGCGCCAATTGCAGGTCTTTTATTTGTTGTTGAGGAAATTTACCATCATTTTTCCCGTTTGATCTGGATTACAGCATTAGTCGCTAGTCTAGTAGCGAATTTTATCTCTCTAAATATCTTTGGTTTGCGACCAGTTCTTGCCATGCCAAAAGCTATACCATTTTTGGGTTTGAATCAATATTGGTTATTGCTTTTATTGGGCATTTTTCTTGGATGTTTAGGATATCTTTATGAAGTGATAATTCTTGATTTCAATAAGGTTTATGTCTTTTTGGGGAAATGGCTACACTTGCCAACTTATTTTTATGGCATCATAATGGTTATCATTATTTTACCAATTGGTTATTATTTTCCTCAACTATTAGGGGGTGGGCATGGCTTAATTCTTACTTTATCTCATCAGCAATTCCCTTTACTAACTCTTCTCTTGTATTTTGGTATTCGCTTTATTATCAGCATGTTTAGTTACGGAAGTGGTTTACCAGGCGGTATTTTCTTACCAATTTTAACTTTAGGTGCCTTAGCAGGTCTACTATTTGGACAAGCCGCACATCAATTAGGTGTTTTAGATAGTAAGTTTTTAGTCCTTTTCTTGGTTTTAGGAATGGCAGGTTATTTTGCAGCGATTTCAAAAGCACCTTTAACAGGTATGATTTTAGTGACAGAAATGGTTGGTGATTTAAAACCGTTAATGGCTATTGCGGTCGTTACTTTCGTTTCTTATTTAGTGATGGATTTATGGAATGGTCAGCCGATTTACGAAGCCATGCTTGAAAAAATGAACATAAAACATCCAATAAACTTGGTAGAACCAACCTTGATAGAACTAGCTGTCAGTGATAAAATTGCAGGAAAACATGTGCGGGATTTAAAACTTCCTAAAAATGTTCTTATTACCACACAGATTTATCATCAACAATCAGAAGTCGTCTCAGGTAACACCATTCTCTTATCCGGTGCGACCATTTTCCTTGTTGTCAATGAAGCAGATACTGGTTTTATAAGAGAACTATTGATGTCACATCCATAAGCGCAATCACTAGTAAAAGGTACAACAGTAAAACTTTTTCTTTCGTCTGGACTAAGTCCTATGAAAATAACAGGTAACCATTGAATTCTCCTGTTAGATTTGATATGATATGATATGCCTTAGGGTATCGTTAAGTTTGGAAAATAAGAAGAGGATTCCCAAATGCGAATTGATAAAGTCTATAATAATAATGTAATTCAAGTCATTAATGCCAGCGACAAGGAAGAAATTCTAATGGGGAGAGGACTGGGTTTTCAAAAGAAAGTTGGTGACTCATTTGATGAAGCAAAAGTGGAAAAACGTTTTGTTCTTGAAGATGCGGCAAGGGCCTATGAATTATCTTCTGTTTACCAAGAATTAAGCGAAACTGAAATTGAAACGGTTTTAGCAATTATTGAGCGTGGCCAAGAAATTTTAGGAACAGTTTATGATGTTGCCTTGTACATTTCTTTGGCGGATCATTTGCATTATACTTTTGATCGGGTTAAGAAAGGGCTTGTCATTTCCAATCCTTTATCTTGGGAAATCCGTAAGTTTTTCCCTAAGGAATTTCAAGTTGGGCGTGATGCTATTGAATTGATTGATAACAAACTTGGTATTCTGTTGCCAGAAGATGAGGTGGCTTCGATCGCTTTGCATTTTATTAATGCCCAAAAAGATTCCGGTGCTACAGAGAAAAGCCAACAAATTTCAAAGATTGTAACCGGAATATTAGATATTGTACGGTTTCAATACGGCTCTATTACGGATGAAGATAGTTTAACTTATAATCGTTTTGTGACCCATACTCAATATTTTGCGCAAAGAGTAGTTAATGGCTTAGTTCAAGGAGCAAACGACAGCTTTTTATTTGAACAAGTCAAGCTGAATTATCCAGAAGCGTTTGCTTGTACAGAGAAGATAAAAGCTTACATTGAATCCACTTATGATTTTATAATGAGTAAAGATGAACAGGTCTATTTAACCATTCATATTCAACGTTTAGAAAATTGAGCTGAAAAATTTAGTTTATTTTAAAAAAAGCGCTTGCATTTATGAGAGTCTTTTGGTATGATAACAATATAGTAAGAGGATTGTTACTGGTAAGCAGGCAAAACCTAGATAGATACGAGATAAAGCTGTAGCGGTAGCTGTGGATTTATTTGGGATCTATTTAGGTTTTTTCTGTTGTCTGGTAAGAAATCTAACTTATCTATTACTTATTGTTGGTGATACGATACCCAATTAATGCTCAGCGATAGGTAACATTAAGAAAGGAGCCAAATAAATGGCTAAAAAAGATTATACAGAGTTAGCAAAAGATATTGTTGCTCATGTAGGTGGGAAAGACAACATTGTTAGTCTTAAACACTGTGTAACGCGTCTTCGTTTCAACTTGAAAGACGAAGCAAAAGCTGACGACAACTATTTAAAAAACAGAGATGGTATTGTTACAGTTATTAAAGCTGGTGGACAATATCAGGTAGTTATTGGAAATCACGTTCCAGATGTTTATGAAGATGTTCAAAAAGTTGCCGGTATTACTGGTAGCGGAAGCCTTGACATCAATGAAGGAGATGATGCTAAAGGGAATTTATTTGATCGTTTCATTGATTTAATATCAGGAATTTTCCAGCCCTTTTTAGGACCTTTAGCAGCGGCAGGTATTGTCAAAGGTGTCGTTGCAATCTTAGCAGCAACTCTTGGCTGGAGTACGCAAAACAGTGCAATGTATGCGATTCTTGAAGCAGCTGGTGATGGATTTTTCCAATTCTTGCCAATTATAATTGCATTCACATCAGCAAGAAAATTCAAAATGAATGAGTTTACAGCGGCAGCTATTGGTACGGCATTGGTTTACCCAACACTACCGACAACAGTAGCAGCACTTGCAAAACTTAAATTAGCTTCAGTACTTGGTATTCCTTTTGTATTACCAGCATCTGGAAGCTATTTATCAACGGTTATGCCAGTTATACTTGCTATCTGGGTAGGTTCAATGATTGAGCGCTACATGAAGAAAATCACTCCGGATGTTGTCAAAGTCTTTGTGGTGCCATTTGTTGTTATTCTATTGACAGTTCCGTTGACTTTCCTTATTGTGGGACCAATTGCTAACGTGGCGTCTGATCTTCTTTCGAATGGTTTTACTAGCCTTATGAATTTCAGTCCAGTTCTTTATGGTTTCTTACTTGGTGGTTTGTGGCAAGTTCTTGTTATGTTTGGTCTTCATTGGGCTATAGTTCCACTTGCAATTCTCCAGTTTAGTCAAAACCAATGGACAGATATTCTATTAGCAGCAGCTCTTCCAAACTTTACACAAACAGGTGTCCTTCTTGCCATTATCTTGAAAACAAGGGAGCAAAAAGTTAAATCAGTGGCAATGCCAGCCTGTATCTCATCTATTTTTGGGGTTACCGAACCAGCTATTTATGGGGTTACACTTCCAATGAAAATTCCATTCTATATTTCATGTGGTGTTTCAGCTATTATCGGTGCTTGCTTAGCCTTATTTAAAATTAAAATGTATGCTTTTGGTGCGCTGGGAATCTTCCAATTCCCAGGATGGGTTAGTCCGAGTGAGGGGTTGACACCAATGTGGATCGGGATTGCTCTCACAGTAGCTGCAATTGCTGGTTCATTTGTTATCCAAATGCTTGTACCAGTTCCTTATCTTTATGGTGATCCTACAGGAGAATCAGTAACTCCCGAAGAAGAAGTAGCAGAGGTTACTCCACTTAAAGATATTAAACAAGAAATCATTGCCAGTCCTCTTTCAGGTCAACTTATTCCATTAGTTGATGTTCCTGATGAAGTGTTCGCTTCAGGAGCGATGGGGAAAGGTGTCGCTATTAATCCTAGCGAAGGAGCAGTTTACGCACCAACAAAT
Source organism: Streptococcus castoreus DSM 17536 (assembly GCF_000425025.1). GTDB lineage: Bacteria > Bacillota > Bacilli > Lactobacillales > Streptococcaceae > Streptococcus > Streptococcus castoreus. Next base: position 18,180 of record NZ_AUKZ01000019.1, read on the forward strand.
GCTGAAGTTACTTTAGTTTTTGCAACCAAACATGCTATTGGACTTAAAACAGAAAATGGTGCAGAACTCTTAATCCACGTTGGTATGGACACAGTATCACTTGAAGGAAAAGGTTTTCATGCGCTAGTAGCGGTTGGAGATACTGTTCAAGCTGGTCAAAAATTACTAGAATTTGATATGAATGTGATTAAAGCCGCAGGCTTACCAGTTATCACACCAATTATTATTACCAATACAGATGCTTTTGACGATATTCTTGTTAGTCAAGAAACAGAGTTAAAAACCGGTGATTACCTATTAACAACTGTAAAATAACTCCTATTGTGAGTTACACTCCAAAAGTTAGACACAAAATCTAACAAATAAACCGATCCCCAAAAGTTAGCCCAAAACTCTAACGATTGGAGATCGGTTTATTTATGCCGAAATGTAGTTTTGAATACAATAAAAATTGTAGAAGCTTATTTTAGAGATGAAGGTGATTAGACACGTTTAACCGAGAAGTGCAATGTTAAGGACAGATGCCAAGTGTTAAATTGGATTCCTTATTATGAGAAATTTGGTAATGATGATGTTCTAAGGGAAATAAAAAAAACTTATTTTTCGAATTCAAGCTTCGTGCAGTAGAATTAGATTTATCAAGTGACATCTCATAGCAGGAACTAGATTTTTGTCATAATTTTTCTCTAACTTTTGAGGATCAGTACATGGGAATTGTTTTATTTTACGAGGAATGACAAGGTTACCTCTTTCTTTTGACAGTGTATTTCTTACGGTACTGGCTCGGTGTTAATAAGTAATAACGTTTAAATTGCCGATTGAAATTAGATAAGTTATTAAAACCGATGTCATTGGCAATTTCAAGGACAGGTCTTGTTGAATTTATCAATAATTCACAAGCCTTACTCAGTCGAACTTGAATGACAAATTCGGTACAAGATGTTCCGGTATGTTGTTTGAATACCGTCATAAAATGCGTTTTGCTATAGCCAATATAATCGGCTAAAAAGGCAATGGAAAGCTCTTGATAATAGTGATTATTAATGTAATCAATCAATTGACGAATTTTTTCATTTTTTCGGTAGGTATCATCGGTTGTTTTGCGAACCACATAGCGATAGTAGAAAAGAAGGTAAATAAATTCGAGCAATTTTGATTTCAAAAGAATTTCAAAATGTCGCCCTTCCTCCTTGGCTAACTTAAAAATATTAAAAAGGCATTCTTTTATCTCTGAGTAGCCTGACATATCCGGTTTGATGCGATAGACGAATTTATAAACACTGTTTTGTAAGGGCTGTAGATAGTGTAAACTAACCTGATCAACCACTGATGATCCAATCATATCTAAGTGAAACTGAAACGTGTCCATGATATGCTGTTGCTGATCGATAGGATGAATAGAATGCATACCATTTGGTCTGATAAGAATAATATCACCAGTCTGGCTGTTAAAAAAATCATAGTCAATATGATATCTAGCAGTTCCTTCGTAGATATAATTGATTTCCAGTTCAGGATGCCAATGAAAGAGAATATCCGGTCGCCCATTTCTTACTTCTGTATGAAAATAGCGATAAGGTAAGAGTTGTCCCATGTTAATGCTCCTCGTCTTTCGATTCATATGATAGTATTATATCATGTTAATGATCAGTTTTCACATTTTTAACGATAAGGTAAGCCATTAAATTCAGATAAATGGGCTATCAATATCTTTTGATAGATAGTATCAATTATTGAGTTATTTTTTAGGGATTTTCTATAATCTTATTTATTTCACTGGGATTTAAGAGGATAGTATTGGTTTATCCAATAATAGTGTTAGAGAGTATGTGGAAATTAAACTATACTTATTTCTATACAAGATTTAAGATAACATTTTGTATTCTTTTATTTGAAAAATTCATCAAGGTAAAATCTCCACCTTGGTGTTTTTTATTAGCCATCCTTTTTTAGCTTATGATAGTATCAGTTTTTCGTATGATAAAGGGAGATTATGATATGAAAAACAACTATACTATTATTAATAAGAAATGAAAGAAGGTCATCAAATGACAAAAACACAATTTCCAAAAGGATTCATGTGGGGCGGAGCAATTGCTGCCAACCAAGCAGAAGGTGCATACAATGAGGGAGGTCGTGGACTTGTTCAAACAGATGTCACAACAGGTGGCTCTGTTAATAGTCCTCGTTATGCAACTTACATTGATAAAGACGGTAAACCAGCTAAAATGCCTTCTTTGGGGCACACTGCCCACCTTCCTGAGGGTGCCAAATTTGCAATTCTAGAAGATCATTACTATCCAAATCATGAAGCGGTTGATTTTTACCATCGTTATAAAGAGGATATCAAATTATTTGCCGAAATGGGATATAATATTTTTAGATTATCTATTTCTTGGGCACGTATTTTTCCAAAAGGTGATGAAACAGAGCCTAATCAAGAAGGGCTAGATTTTTACCGTTCTGTTTTTGAAGAATGCCACAAGTATGGTATTGAGCCATTGGTTTCTATTTGGCATTTTGACACACCACTTTATTTAGAAGAAGCATATGGTGGTTGGACAAATCGGAAACTGGTCGATTTATACGTGAAATTCGCTGAAACTATTTTCAAAGAATACAATGGACTGGTCAAATATTGGTTGACGTTTAATGAAATCAACAATACTGTTATGTTTTTGGATATGTTTGATGGGCAAGCCAATGATCAAGAGTATCAAGATGCTTATCAGCATCTGCACCATCAGTTTTTGGCATCAGCTAAAGCTGTTGAGATTGGTCACCAAATCAACCCCGACTATATGATTGGTAATATGATTTGTGGCATTACTTTTTATCCTGCAACATGTGACCCAGCTGATATTTTAGCGGCTGAACATAAATGGGAACAAGGCATTTACTATTGTGGAGATGTTCAAGCAAAAGGTAAATATGGAACTTATGCTAAACGATTATGGCAAGAGCATAATGTTCATTTGGATATGACGGAGGAGGATTTGGAAATCCTTGCCAGAGGTAAGGTTGATTTTTACACATTCTCATACTACATGTCTAATAATGTTACAACACACGAAGTAACAGATAAAGTAGCTGGAAACTTTTCTGCTGGGGCTCGTAATGAATACCTTGAGTACTCTGATTGGGGTTGGGCACAGGATCCAACTGGTTTACAATATTATCTTGAAAAAATCTATGATCGTTATGAAATCCCACTAATGGTTGTTGAAAACGGCTTAGGTGCCTTTGATACAGTTGAAGAGGATGGCTCTATCCATGATGATTATCGTATTGATTATCACCGTTCCCACATTAAAGCGATGTCGGATGCAATTGCTAATGGCGTTGACCTTATTGCCTACACAACCTGGGGTTGCATTGATATTGTTTCAGCAAGTACTGGTGAAATGCGCAAGCGATATGGCTTTATCTATGTGGATAAAGATGATGAAGGTAATGGTAGTTTTGACAGGACTCCAAAAGATTCTTTCTATTGGTATCAAAAAGTCATTTCTTCAAATGGTAAGGATATTGACTGAGTTTTTACAAAAATTAAGCCTTTATCATTCTTGTCTTTTTGAGGTGCTAGTGATAAAGAAAATATGAGGAGTAGTAGATGCTCGAAGTTATTTCAGATCATCTCTTGGCTTATCAGGAGGATCGTTTAAAATCCTATCAAAAAATTAACCAATCAATAAAAAGTGATGGAATCGTCTTTGCAGGCGACTCCATCATTGAGTTTTTCCCATTAAAGAAATATTTGGGTCGTAATTTACCTTTATATAATCGTGGAATTGCTGGGATTGATACCTATTTTTTAGAAAAGCATATGGCTACCTACCTTTGCCCCATGAATGCAAAGCAACTCTTTTTATTAATCGGAACTAATGACCTTGGATTGGGACATTCAATTTCAGAAATTAGAGGAAAAGTGGTTGACATTATCGCTGATTTTAAGGCAGCTAATAGCTCTTGTCAGATATATCTTATCTCGGTTCTTCCTGTTTCCAATTTAGAAAAGTATGCAAGCACTGTTAAAGTAAGAAGCAATGAGACTATTGATCAACTCAATCTTGAGTTAGCAACAATTCCAGACATCTTTTTTCTTTCCGTTGCAAATTTTCTGAAAAATAATCAAAATGCTTTGGACCAAGCCTACACAAAAGATGGTCTTCATCTCAATATGGCAGGTTATGAAAGATTATCGGAGTTGTTGAGGCCTTACCTGAAGTGAGTTTTGAAAGGTATAAGGTATGGTGACAATATAACCATGTCAATTAAAAATAGCAGAAGTTAATTGATACCATTAAACATTTTAAAGCCCATGAAACCAAGTAATTCATGGGCTTTATCGTATGTGAGCAAGAATAATATGTATTCAATTATGAATTTCAGTGGTTAAAAGAGGTATAACTCAACTATTGTAGCATTTAAGAAACTGATTAATAATTTCCTTCAATAGATCCTAACTCCTTGGAGAAATTATCTTTGTGTACTTCTCCAACAAAGTTCATGTCAGCACCCAGCATTTTAAGGAAGTTATAAAAAGCATTGTTTATTCCCAATTCTTCTAATTCAGCATCAGAGATAGTATATCGAATACTTTCTTCTTGCCCCAGTTCCACTTTTTGTACCCAACGAGGTTCACGAAGGAATTGTCTGCCTAAAGCTACAAAGTCGATACCTGAGGTAATGACTTTCTCAGCTTCAGCTGGTGTCTGGATAGAACCAACAGAAATCAAAGGTTTACGTCCAGCTACCTTTTCTTTGATTTTGAAAATAATAGGCTCCTTGTCCTCTTTGTTATTAAGCGAAGTTCTCCAAGCATACCCCATTGAGATATGAAGATAGTCAATAGGTTGGTCTGCTAAAACATCAATGAATTGAAGGGTGTCTTCCAATCGGATACCAGGTTCTTCAACCTCTTCTGGTGAAATTCTGTACCCAACGATGAACGGTTTTGTTGCATATTCGTTAATAGCCGCACGGACACTTTTAATAATTTCTAAAGCAAATGTCATACGTCCGTTCACATCACCGCCCCACTTGTCTGTCCGACGGTTAGAATGTGGGGAGAAAAACTGTTGCATAAGATAGGTATTTGCTCCGTGCAATTCGATACCATCAAAACCTGCCTGAATGGCACGACGTGTCGCCTGACCAAAATCATCAACAATTTTTTGAACTTCTTCTGAAGTTAGTTCACGAGGTGTTTCAGCATTTGGACGAGGAGCAGGGATAGCACTTGCGCTAACGGGTTGGGTTCCTCTCAAAATTGCTGTTGATGACATACGACCCGCATGGAAGATTTGAAGAATAGCCTTAGTACCATTATTCTTCATTGTTGAAGCCATTTTGGTTAAACCAGGTAAAAATCGATCGTCAGTAATAGAAAGTTGACCTTCAAAGCCTTTACCATCAACAGAGACATTTGCTACTGGCGCGACAAAAATTCCAGCTCCACCTGTGTGTGTTGCAAAATAGTCCAATTCATCTTTTGAGATGGAACCATCTTCTAGGCTAGAAGCTTCTGTCATTGGTGGAATAACAATGCGGTTTTTTACAGTTACACCATTTGTAAAGGTATAAGGTTCAAGAAATTGGTAATGTTTTGTTATAGGTATGACTCCTTAAATGATATTTCTAACAGTATTGTAACCAATTTTGTGACATATTGGCAGTACGCACTTTAAAGTAAGGTAGTTACTTATAAGTAAGGAAAGATTTTATAGGGGCTTAACTTGTGAAAGATAAAATTTAGCAAATAGTTAATATGACGCTAGAGACAATTGGTGGAAAATGGGAATCGGTGTTTTTATACCATATAGGCAAAATACCTATATGAAATGGTCAACTGCCGCGTGCTATTTTCGATATTTACAAAAAGTTTTAACACGACAATTAGGAGAATCTGAGGAAGATGGAACCATACTCGGAGAAGCTTTTTTTGAAATCTCTCCTCGTGTTGAATATCGAAGGGTGAAGTGTACGAAGGTTATTAGCTAACTGTCTTTATTGTGAGAAAAAGGAGCGAGAGAACTGCCAAAGTGCGAAAAAACAGAACACTTAATACAGTTTAAGCATGATGACTATCTTGAATAAATTTAAAAACACTTGTTCAAATCATTCGTTGTAGGCAGAGTCATAAATAATGATCTTAAATGAGGAAATTTAAAAACATCTTTATAAGTTCAATTCAAGTACGCTATTCAAGACTTCTTGGGTAATGATAATATCACTGAGCGCAGCTTGACGCTTATTGAGATTTTGTCTGCGTAGTAAGGCTTGTTTTTTGGAAATACTGTGCTTTTCACCGTTGACCGCTGCGTTTTTACGCAAAGGCGGAATATCCACACGTGCAAGTACTTTCCCCTCAACAATGGCTTGAGCTGGCATTGGATAGAGTTTGCGAGGAACGGTGTTTTTAAGCTTATGAACCAGTCCTTGGGTCATTTTGGGTGCCTCATCACGGTGGAGGATAAAAGTCAACGCATCAACTTTAGCATAATTGATGGCGACATCAATACGTACCACGTCAGCTGCTTGGTAATTCAAAAAGCTGGTTTCTAGATTGGCGTAACCATGTGATAAGGATTTCAGTTTGTCAAAGAAATCGTAAGAAATCTTGGACAAAGGCATCTCATAATTTAATAAAAGCATATCTGCCTGATTGTCCATAGTGATGAGGTTGCCCTTATGGTACTCAGCCAACTGCATGAGAGCCCCTAAACTCTCACTTGGTGTAGCGATAGTAACTGCCATATAGGGTTCTTCCACACGATCAATGATCGAGAAATCAGGAAAATGTGTTGGATTATCAATAGCCACTTTTTCGCCATTTTTAAGGGTGATGTGGTAGATGACTGTGGGTGCTGTAGCTAAGACTTCAAGATGAAATTCTTCTAATAAGCGTTCACGAATAATTTGCAAGTGGAACATTCCCAAGAAACCACAGTGAAAACCAACTCCCATAGCTTCAGATTGGGTTATTTGGTATTGGAAGGAAGGGTCATTAAGAGAGAGTTTTTCAATGGCTGCCTTTAACTTGGCATCTTCCTTATCTTTGGGGTAAAAGCTAGCAAAGACCATAGACTGAGGTTCCTGATAACCAGATAACGGTTCGGGAGTGGGCTGATTTGCTAAAGTCAGTGTGTCTCCAATCTTGACAGCTTGTGGATTTTTAAGTCCGGTGATGACATAGCCGACTTCACCCGCAGAAAGTTTTGATACAGGAGTCATTTTGGGAGAAAAGGTGCCCAGTTCAGTTGAGAGTGCATTAGCTTTAGTTTGCATGAGAAAGAGCTTATCTCCTTTACTTAACTGTCCTGAAACGATACGAATTTCAGCAATAACTCCCTTGTAAGTGTCGTAAAATGAATCAAACACCAAAGCTTGCAAGGGTTGCTTGGGATTTCCGATTGGTGCAGGAATAATCTTATGAATAGCTTCCAAGACTTCATGGACGCCTTGTCCTGTTTTCGCTGAAATTAGAAGCGGCTTGGAAAAGGTCTTATCTAGGTCAAAGAGTTGTTGGGTAACCTTATTGACATCCGCTTGTGGGCTATCAATTTTATTAATAACCGGTAAAATGATCAAGTTGGCTGCTTTGGCTAGACGGTAATTGGCTAAAGTTTGAGCTTGGATGCCCTGTGTCGCGTCAACCAGCAAGAGAACTCCTTCACAAGCGGCTAAACTTTTAGATACTTCATAGGAAAAATCAACATGTCCTGGGGTATCAATCAAGTGGTAACAGTAACTTTTGCCATCATCAGCCTTGTAAAAATTGCGAACAGTCCTTGATTTTACGGTAACACCATGGGCTTGTTCCACAGATAAGTCGTCTAGCAGTTGATCTTTAGCTTCACGCTGGCTGACGGTTTCTGTCATTTCCATGATACGGTCAGCAAGGGTGGATTTTCCGTGGTCAATATGAGCAATAATAGCGAAATTACGTATAGTATCTATCATCTACTTCTCTTTCTATAGCAATTTTTCTAAATAAGTTTTTACGAGTATTAAGCTATCTGTCTGTAAGTGTAGTTGAAAGGTGGTGAGTGGTAAATCAAGCATTTCTTGATTAAAGTGGGATAAGCCAGACATATTATAAAGCCCGCTAAGAATGGCATTTTGCATGAGTAAGAAGTGGGCGGCATCTCTGACTGACAATTGAGGATAAAGACGGTTCATTTCTCTTCCAACTTCTTCAATCGTTTGATCAAGTAGCAGCCGTCCTTGTAAGGTTTCTTCCTTATCTGCCTTGACTTCTAATATAGGTGAACGAAGAGCATTTAGTCTGATAAGTGTTGTTTCCTCTTCTAATAAATACTGCGTCTCTGCGATAAGTAAATCAATCACTTCTTTGCGGGTGAGAGCATTGTAACTTTTTAAGCGCCTTTTTAAGGCTTGAAAATAGTTCTGATAGCCATTGAGTAAAATCATCATGAAAAGAGTTTCTTTGTTGGCATAATAGTTAAAAAGCGTTCCTTTTGAAACACCTGCCGCCTTAGCAACAGCATCCATACTCACTCCTATATACCCTTTTTCGATGAAAAATGTTTCTCCTGCAATAGCAATTTTATGGGCGATTATGGATTTTTCCTGATCAGATTTTATATTTACCATCATTTTCCTCTCTAAAATGACTGATAGTCATTTTTAAAGTATTATATCTCCAAAGATGGTAGTTGTCAACATGGATGATTATTTTAAGATTTCGGATACCCAATCTATTTTACCTAGCATAGTACCATTTTCTACTAACATCCTATAAGTATTTTGAAATAAAATGCCTTATAATAAATATCAATTAAGGAAAGTGAGGTTGAGGTATGAGCATTAAACTAATCGCAACGGATATGGATGGTACTTTTTTGAATGATAAGGGAACTTATGATCGGGATAAGTTCCTTAAGCTTTTAGATCAACTTGATCAGAGGGACATCCGTTTTGTAGTAGCTAGTGGCAATAATATGGATCGCCTTAATCTAATTTTTAAAGGTTTAACAGGTAGGATGTCATTCGTTGCGGAAAACGGAGCGCATATCGTTGAGGCAGGAAAAACACTTCAAAGGCACCAACTGGCTAAAAAGGATGTCGCTTTATTCTTAGATTATTTCAAGGATAAATTGGTAGATTACGCTGTTATTCTTTCTACTGAGGAAGTTTCATATCTGCATAAAAATGCATGCTTACCTAAATTTACAGCCATTGATCCCGAGCAGTTTGAGCAATTCTTTTTAAAAATGAAAGAGATTGATGATTTTACAGGTATTGAAGAAGAAAATATTCTAAAAATTTCGATGATGCTCCCAATTGACGACTGTCAAGAAGTTATTACGACTTTTAATCAGAATTTTTCTGGTAATTTAACAGCTGTAACCAGTGGTTTTGGGGCTGTTGACATTATTCAAACAGGAATTCACAAAGCATGGGGCTTGAAAAAATTAATGGAAGCTTATCAAGTAACAGCTGACCAGTTGATGGCTTTTGGTGACGGTGAAAATGATATAGAAATGCTTGAATTGGCTCATTTTTCCTATGCAATGGCTAATGCTCCTGCCTCTGTCAAATCAGTTGCCCATTTTATAGCCCCTCACCACAGTCAAGGTGGTGTTTTGCAGGTCTTGGAGCAATTTTTGACGTCAACTTTCTAACAAAACCAGAAGATAAGAGGGTGTGAGGAAGTCTTATGCTTTTTTGATAATACCTGTCATCATAGGATACTATCAGAATACAATAGGATGGCATAGGAAATCACTTCTAATAAATGATAATATTATCATAGTAATGAAAAACGGGGGGAGATGAAATGACAAAAAAATTTCCAAATAATTTTTTATGGGGTGGCGCTACAGCAGCTAATCAGGTTGAAGGAGCATGGAATATTGATGGTCGTGGACCGGCAACTTCTGACACAGCACGTGCAGTTAATCCTGAGGATCGGAAAACAATGGGGGAAGAATTTATCAAACCCATGACTTTGGAACGCCTAAAAGCAGCTTTAGATGACAAAGAGGGCTTATATCCCAAACGCTGGGGTTCGGATTTTTACCACCGTTACAAAGAAGACATTGCACTCATGGCAGAAATGGGGTTCAAAACTTACCGCCTGTCCATTTCGTGGTCTCGTATTTTCCCTAATGGGGATGAGACAGAGCCAAATGAAGCAGGTCTAGCATTTTATGATGCTGTTTTTGATGAACTTAATAAGTACGGTATTGAGCCATTGGTAACCTTATCGCATTATGAATTTCCGATCTATTTGGTGACAGAATATGGCGGTTGGAAAAACCGGAAAGTTATTGATTTTTTTGTTCACTATGCTAAAACGGTCTTTAACCGTTACAAAGGCAAAGTCAAGTATTGGCTAACTTTCAATGAAATTAATATTCTTGGAATCACTGGCTACTTATCAGGTGGTTTACTTTTTGAAGATGGCAAACTTAATCTTCAAGAAATGTATCAAGCAGCACATCACCAATTTGTAGCGTCTAGCTTAGTCACAAAATTAGCACATGAGCTTGATCCAGAAAATAAGGTGGGGATGATGCTTGCACGTATGGAAACCTATCCTGCAACATGTCACCCTGATGATATGATGCAGGCAATTCATAAAGATCACGAGAATCTTTTCTTTTCGGATGTGCAAGTTCGTGGGAAATACCCATCTTATATGAACCGATTCTTTAAGGAAAATAATATCACACTGGAAGTGGCTGAGGGTGATTTAGACATTCTTGAAAAGCACACTGTTGATTTTATGAGTTTTTCATATTATATGACATCTGTAATTCGCAGTCCCAAAAATCAGACGGATGAGCAAAAATTAGCTGGCAATCTCATTTTAGGGGAAGCAAATCCTTATTTGGAAGCATCAGACTGGGGCTGGCAAATTGATCCTGTTGGCTTACGCGTAACGTTAAATAAGCTGTATGACCGTTACCAGATCCCACTATTTATCGTTGAAAATGGGTTAGGTGCACTTGATAAACTTGAAGAAGATGGTAGTGTACATGATCAATATAGAATTGATTACCTAGAAAAACATATCCAAGAAATGTATGAGGCTATCGAAGATGGTGTTGTCTTAATGGGTTACACTATGTGGGGATGTATCGACTTGATTTCTGCTTCAACTTCTGAAATGTCAAAACGTTACGGTTTTGTCTATGTTGACGCTGACGACCAAGGACGTGGAAGTTTTGACCGTATTCGGAAAGATTCTTTCTATTGGTATAAAGAAGTGATTGCAAGTCAGGCAGCTAATATTTTGAAATAATCATAGAAATGGACTTGATATGGTAAAACTTTATCTAATGCGTCACGGACAAACCCTTTTTAATACTCAGGGCAGGGTTCAAGGAGCATGTGATTCACCGTTAACAAAACTGGGTGTAGAACAAGCCTTGCTCGCGAAATCTTATTTTGAACAGGAAATGATTGTTTTTGACAGGGTTTATTCTTCAACACAAGAAAGAGCTACCGATACAGCAAAGCTAGTTACAAATAATCAAGAAGTTCAACAGTTAAAAGGACTTAAGGAAATGGATTTTGGTTCCTTTGAAGCGCAACCAGAATACCTTTTACCTAAATTTAGGCAAGGGGCAAATTCTTTTGAAGATTTGTTAGTACCTTATGGTGGCGAGGATATTAAATCAGTTGGTAAACGAGTAAAAGCTGAAATGATATCTCAATTGGACAAGGCTGCTGATGATACAGTGTTAATGGTTAGCCATGGTGCTGCAATGTGGGGATTGTGTTTGGAATTAGGTATTTCATTTTCGCAAGGAATATTCTTTACCAATTGTGCTATTTGCGAGTTTAACTATGAAGAGGGATCTTTAATATTAAAAAAACTCATTCAACCAACCGATGATTTTAAAACTTATACATTTTAGGAGTTTAAAAGAAGTATCATGAAATATTTTACCTAATACGTCATGGACAAACCCTTTTTAATGCTCAAGGAAGAGTACAAGGGGCTTGTGATTCTCCATTGACTGAACTTGGAATGATGTAAGCTAAAGCAGCGGCAGCCTATTTTAAAGAAAAAGGCATCACTTTCAAGCAAGTCTATTCTTCTACTCAGGAAAGAGCGTGTGACATGGCAGAAATTGTATCTGAAAGAACTGATTATAGTCGTTTAAAAGGTCTTAAAGAGTGGAATTTTGGTGTTATTGAAGCACATCAGGAATACTTAAATCCGAAAATTTAAAGAAGATGGCTCAGGTTATCGTGATTATTTTGTTGCGTATGGTGGTGAATCAAATCGTCAAGTTTATACTCGGATGGCAGAAACCATTAAAACAGTTTTTGACCAAGAAACAGAAAATGAGGCGTCCTTATTTGTTAATCATGGTCTGCCATTACTCAATTTTATCGTCATGCTACTGTAAATCCACCAATTTTAGAAAACGGGATGGCAAATTGTGCTATTTTAAAATTGTCTTACGACAGCCATAAAATGCAGGTTGAGTCAGTTTACAATCCAGTGGCAAAAGAATATATTTTTATCCGAATTTAATTTAGTATGCTTTAACAAATCATTTTTACAAAAGTTAGTGCATTATGATTAGTTAGAGATGATTTCAACAATGAGATTTCAAAAAAATGATTTAGTCTCATGTGGTAGAGAAAAAACTACAAATAGATAGCTTATAAAGGAGTGTTACAATGACAAAACAGGCTAAGTTTCCAAAAGATTTCCTCTGGGGTGGTGCTACAGCAGCTAACCAATGTGAAGGGGCTTATGATGTAGATGGGCGCGGTCTAGCCAATGTTGATGTGGTACCAATTGGAGAAGATCGTTTTCCGATTATTGCTGGTCAAAAAAAGATGTTTGACTTTAAAGACGGTTATTTTTACCCTGCGAAAGAATCAATTGATTTTTACCACCATTATAAGGAAGATATCGCATTATTTGCTGAAATGGGATTTAAAACTTATCGTATGTCCATTGCTTGGACACGAATTTTTCCAAAGGGAGATGAAAGTCAGCCAAATGAAGCAGGTCTTGCCTTTTATGAAGATGTTTTCAAAGAATGTCGGAAGTACGGTATAGAGCCCTTAGTTACCATTACCCATTTTGACTGTCCAATGCACCTTATCAAGGAATACGGAGGCTGGCGTAATCGACAATTAATTACGTTCTATGAAAATCTCTGTCGCGTTATTTTTAACCGTTATAAAGGTTTGGTTACTTATTGGCTAACTTTTAATGAAATTAACATGATTTTACATGCTCCTTTTATGGGAGCAGGTCTTTACTTTGAAGATGGGGAAAATCAAGAACAAGTTAAATATCAAGCAGCCCATCATGAATTAGTAGCTTCAGCACTTGCGACAAAGATTGCCCATGAGGTAGACCCAAACAACAAGGTTGGTTGTATGTTGGCAGCTGGTCAATATTATCCCAACACAGCCCACCCAGTAGATTATTGGGCGGCTATGCAAAGCGATCGTGATAATTATTTCTTTATTGATGTCCAAGCAAGAGGTTATTATCCTAACTATGCCCTTAAAAAATTTGAGCATGAAAACCTTAACATCGTTATGACACAAGAGGATTTAGCATTGTTGAAAGAACATACTGTTGATTTTATTTCTTTCTCTTACTATTCAAGTCGTGTGGCATCAGGTGATCCAAAAGTTAATGAAACAACTCAGGGAAATATTTTTGCCTCCATTAAAAATCCCTACCTTGATTCTTCTGAATGGGGTTGGCAAATTGACCCATTAGGGCTTCGTATTACGTTAAATACCATTTGGGATCGTTACCAAAAACCCCTCTTTATTGTTGAAAATGGTCTGGGGGCTATCGATATACCGGATGCAGAAGGTTATGTTGAAGATGATTATCGAATTGATTATTTACGTGAACACATCAAAGCGATGAATGATGCTATAATAATTGATGGTGTGGACTTGTGGGGTTACACTACTTGGGGTTGTATTGATTTAGTATCAGCCGGCACTGGTGAAATGAAAAAACGTTATGGTTTTATCTATGTTGATCGTGACAATGATGGTCACGGAACACTGAAACGTTCCAAGAAAAAATCCTTTGACTGGTATAAAAAGGTTATTGCTAGTCAAGGAACGGACCTTGGTTAAGGAAGAAAAAATGAATCAAAAGGGACTGTCATTTGTGCAGTTTCTTTTTAACTGTCATTCAAAAAATGTTCTTGATCAGAAGTTGATAAATCAGCTATAGAGATGTACCATTGTTCCTATTTTTAGTGTATAATAAAAAAAAGGAGTAACCATGAAATTTGAAAAAAAACAAGTCTTCTACCTAGTCCTTGCTTTTGTTCTTTGTTATGCTATTTTAGCAAATTGGGAAAATGGTACAGCTATTGTCGAAACTGTTTATAAAACAAGCCTTCCCTTTCTTTACGGAGCTGCAGGAGCTTATATTGTTAATATTGTGATGAGTTCTTATGAAAAAGTTTATCTCTATGTTTTTAAGGACTTGCCGATTATGTTGAAGGCTAAAAGAGGCATCTGTTTGCTATTGGCTTATTTTACCTTTTTTATTTTGATTATTTGGATTATTTCTATTGTGATTCCAGATCTAATTGCTAGTATCAGCACTCTTACTAAGTTTGATACGACAACTATCAAAGAAATGATTAATAGTCTTGAACATAATAAATTATTAGCGCGTACTGTTAAATATATTGGCGGGGATGCGAAACTAACAGCTACAATTACCAGTTATAGTCAGCAATTATTAAAACAATTTATTGGGGTCTTGACGAATATTTTGACATCAGTAACAGCAGTTGCATCAGCTATTATCAATTTGTTCATTAGCTTTGTTTTCTCTTTGTATGTTCTTGCTAATAAGGAAAGTCTTTGTCATCAAGGCAATACACTAGTCGATACTTATACTGGTAAATATGCTCAACATATCCATTATGTTGTTGCGTTGTTACACCACCGTTTTCATGGTTTCTTTGTTAGCCAAACCTTAGAAGCAGTCATTTTAGGCTCGCTCACGGCTACTGGAATGTTTCTTTTGCAGTTACCATTTGCAGGAACGATTGGCATCTTAGTTGCCTTTACAGCCCTTATTCCAGTTATTGGTGCTTCAATTGGTATGGTCATCGGTTTTATCCTGATTATGACCCAATCCATGTCTCAAGCGATTGTCTTTCTGATCTTTTTAATGATTTTACAGCAAATTGAAGGAAATTTTATTTATCCAAGAGTTGTTGGGGGCTCCATTGGATTGCCAGCTATGTGGGTATTGATGGCAATTACAATTGGTGCCTCCTTGAGAGGAATTGTGGGGATGATTATTTCGGTTCCCTTAGCGGCAACTTTTTATCAGATGATTAAGGATAATATTCACAAAAAACAAAACTTCAAAAAAAAATAGGTTTCTTTACTGGAAACTTATTTTTTTATCGAATAAATAGGTGGAGGTAGTCAGATGTATTCCATCAAATGTGACGATGTTAAATTAATGCCCAGAGAACGACTTATGCGAATGGGAGCAGAGTCTTTGAGTAATCAGGAATTACTGGCGATTTTATTACGAACAGGAAATAGGGACAAACACGTTTTAGAACTATCATCTTATCTCTTATCCCATATGGATAGCCTGGCTGATCTCAAGAAAATGTCATTACAAGAATTGCAAACGTTGACAGGTATTGGAAAGGTTAAAGCAATCGAAATAAAGGCTATGATTGAGCTAGCAGCCCGTATTCAAGCAATAGAGCAAACTCTAACAGATAGAATCTTATCTAGTGTTCAAGTTGCTGAAAAAATGATAGCAACTCTAGGTGATAAAAAGCAAGAGCATTTAGTTGTCATTTATTTAGATAGTCAAAATCATGTTATTGAGGAAAAAACGATCTTTATCGGCACAGTTAGACGGTCGATAGCAGAGCCTAGAGAAATTTTATATTATGCTTGTAAAAACATGGCAACCAGTTTAATTGTTGTTCATAATCATCCTTCTGGAACTACAGATCCAAGCCCCAATGACTATTGTTTTACAGAAAAAATAAAACGATCATGCGAAGACTTAGGCATTATCTGCCTAGATCACATCATCGTTGGTAAGAAAAATTATTTTAGCTTTCGAGAAAAATCCGATCTTTTCTAAGCTAGAAATAGGTTAATTAAAGTGAACAGTTTTAAACTTTTTTGATGTTCTTCAAAGAAAGTTTGGCTATCATTACAGTTTAAGATAACTCTTAAACTGTAGCATGGCTTTTTAGTCGAGGTGATTTAGGTGATTTTGGGTCATAAAATAAAGTAAGGTTTGTAATTCACTAGTCAAATCAACGGATTGTACAATAACTCCCTTGGGAACTTGCAGATGGACAGGAGCGAAACTTAAAATGCCTTTAATTCCTGCATCAATCAATTGCTCTGAAACCTCTTGAGCATGAATACTTGGGACGGTTAAAATAGCTGTCTCAATATCTGTGTTTGCCAAGCGTTCTTTGATGGTCGAAATACCATAGATGGGAATATTGTCAGTTGTTTTTGTACCAACAAGAGGATTATCATCAATATCAAAGCCCATTGCGATTTGCATTTTATTACGATCATGGAAGCGGTAGTGCAATAAAGCACGACCAATATTTCCACAACCTACCAGAATAACGTTTGTTGTGGAGTGGTCATTAAGTAAGTCTGCGAAAAAGTTCACTAATTTAGTGACATTATAGCCAAATCCGCGACGACCTAATTCTCCGAAATACGAAAAATCACGGCGCACAGTTGCGGAATCAATACCCATGGCATCTGCAATTTGCTTGGAACTGGCTTTTTCAACTTGGTCAGCATGAAAACGTTTAAAAATACGGTAATAGAGCGATAAGCGCTTTGCAGTCGCTTTTGGAATAGATTTATCAATAACCACTTGTTAACTCCTTATATTTTTCGTTAGTTGATCTTCATCTATTGTAACAAAAAGATTGTGAAAAATGCAACATTTTGATTTGTTTTGAAGTGTAAAAAAGAAAAAATGGTTGATACTCGTGGTGCTAGTTAATCTCAAAATACAATAAAAAGCCCAAAAGGACTATACTGTAAGTGACCAAACAAACAGG
This sequence comes from Streptococcus castoreus DSM 17536, assembly GCF_000425025.1. Classification (GTDB taxonomy): domain Bacteria; phylum Bacillota; class Bacilli; order Lactobacillales; family Streptococcaceae; genus Streptococcus; species Streptococcus castoreus. Next base: position 35,249 of record NZ_AUKZ01000019.1, read on the forward strand.
AGGTAGTCCAAATGAGCCACTTACAGTATACCGCTAAATCCCATCACTTACAATGGAATTTGAAGCAATTATCAAAAATTTGCCATCAGCTGTATCGTGAGTATTGTCCAGAAGGCTTAAAACACCGTCGTAACGTTAGCTTGTCCAAGGTCTCAGACGAATCTCTACTAGTCTTACTGCTCTTGCAAGCTGAATTAGGAATTAAGTCTCAACGGCATTTTTATCGTATCTGTCAACTCTTTCCTTGCGGTCATCTTCTTGAAAGAAGTCGCTTTAATCGACGAGCAAGACAATTAATTTGGCTAGTCCAAGCCATCAGACAAGCAATGAATGCTCACATATCTCCTGATACAGTAGTCATCATCGACAGTTTTCCTCTGCTACTTTGTCAACCTGTCCGCAATCATAGAGCCCGTATTTTTGAAGGACTGGCGGACATTGGTTATAACGCTTCTAAGCAT
>NZ_AUKZ01000020.1 GCF_000425025.1 Streptococcus castoreus DSM 17536
TGTCTCACCGAATGGTCAGTCAAACGCCTAAAAGAAGCGGGTGCTGATGCTGTTAAATTCTTGCTTTATTATGATGTGGATGGTGACAAGCAGACAAATCTGCAAAAACAGGTCTACATAGAGCGGATCGGATCAGAATGCCTAGCAGAGGATATTCCCTTTTTCCTTGAAATTTTAAGCTACGATGAGGGGATAAAAGACACTAGCAGTATAGCCTATGCCAAGGTTAAACCACATAAGGTTAATGGGGCAATGGCGGTCTTTTCAGATGATCGCTATGGGGTTGATGTTTTGAAGGTGGAAGTGCCAGTCAATATGACCTATGTAGAAGGTTTTTCCAGAGGAGAAGTGGTTTATAGTCGTCAAGAAGCGGCACAAGCCTTTTGTGATCAGGAAGCGGCTAGTCATTTGCCTTATATTTATTTGAGTGCAGGTGTATCTGCTCAACAATTCCAAGAGACCTTGTGTTTTGCGTCAGAAGCAGGAGCCAAATTTAATGGAGTGCTTTGTGGTCGTGCGACTTGGTCAGGGGTAGTGCCTGTTTACATTACAGAAGGGGAGGCAGCAGCTAGGAATTGGTTACGAACAGAAGGTTTCCAAAACATTGATGAGCTGAACAAGGTTCTTGAAAAAACTGCTAGTCCTTGGACTGATAAAATCTAAAGAAGATATGCTCTTAGGAGATCGCCTAGCCTACAAGAACCTTATGATTAGTCAAACCAGAAAAAAGGAATTTCAATGAATCCTCTTGATTTTCCTTTTTTGCGTTTTGGTTGGTAGTCAATAAAGCATTTATTACGTTAGAGTTTTGGTGCAGTCTTTCAACAGTAACAAATAAGTCTGATTCAAAACAAATTCCCCTATTTTTAGATCTGCTGACAAGATACATTTTATAGGCAAAACGTGGTAATGATACAAGGTGTTACATTTTTAAACATGTCACATAACAGAAAAAATCAAATTGTGATTCTCCTTTTACGACCGCTGCCTGTGTTCAATCATCAAATGAGGTCTTAATTTTTCTTTTTTGAGTCAAATGGTTATGATAAACGTTATGTTAATTAAAAGAACTAGAGGCATTACTCAAAAAATAGCTAGCGGAATCAAACGTTAGCGTTCGGAGACCCTTGCAAGTTTATCAGGGATTAATCGTTATTTGGCTTTTTGTTCTAGTATTTACCACGACTACTGGGGAAGATCTCACCTTTAGAATCTTTTTCAAAGCCTGTTTTCGCTTTAGAAAATAGGTTACAAAGATGAACTATTTTTGAAAAATGAACTTTAACATAATGAAAGGAATTCTTTTATCCTAAAAATTTTTCGTGCGACTGTCGTACTTATTCATTTTTTCTATTTATTTTCTAGACTAAAACATGGTAAACTAATAAGTGATTAAAAGACATTAGGTGACTTATGACAATAGACATGTGGGAAATTTTAAACATTATCGGAACCATTGCTTTTGCCCTTTCAGGCGCTATTGTTGCTATGGAAGAAGAATTCGATATTTTAGGGGTTTTTATCCTGGGTTTTGTAACTGCTTTTGGTGGTGGAGCAATTCGAAATACCTTAATTGGGTTACCTATTGAGGCTTTATGGGGACAAAAACCAGAGTTTACTTGTGCCCTTGTTGCCATGGCATTGCTTATGTTATTTCCCAAATGGGTAGCTAAAGGTTGGGTTAGAGCAGCAGTCTTGACAGATGCTATTGGTCTAGCAGCGTTTAGCATTCAAGGCGCCTTGCACGCCGTAAGATTGAATCAACCGTTGAGTGCGGTCATTGTTGCAGCAGTCTTAACTGGTGCTGGTGGCGGGGTTGTTCGAGATATTTTGGCAGGTCGAAAACCGAGTGTTTTGCGGAGTGAAATTTATGCGGGATGGTCTATTGTAGCGGCTATTTTATTGCATTTTAAAATTGCAGAGTCCACTCTCGAGTGTTACGTCTTGGTTGTTTTGTTAACTGTTTTACGTATGATTGGAAATCGTCGAAAATGGAACCTTCCTAAAATCAAGTGGAAAGAGGAAATATAAATGATTCAGTTAATTGCTATTGATTTGGATGGAACATTGCTTAACAGTCAAAAACAAATTCCAAAAGAAAATATTGCAGCCATTAAAGAAGCTATTGCAGCAGGGATTAAGATTGTACTGTGTACAGGACGACCTTGGTCAGGAACAAAACCGTATTTTGATCAGTTGGAATTAAAGGCAGAAGAATTTCTCATCCTTAACAATGGTTGCAGTATTTATAGCAGTCCGGATTGGGAATTATTACATGCTAAATCTCTGACTGATAAGGATATTCAACACCTAGAAAATTTAAGCTGTGCATTTCCGAAAGTTTATTTGGCGCTAACCGGTGAACGTGATTACTTTGTTTTGGAAGAAACGGTGCCAGCCATTGTTCAGGCTGACGGAGATCTCGTTTTTACCAAAGTAAAAGCGGTAACGTCACAAGAAATTGCTAACAGCAAACAGGTGATTTTTCAAGCGATGTATCTAGGAGAGAAATCGGTACTTGATCCTTTTGAGACAGCTGTTAGAGATCAGTTGAGCCAATCATATAGTGTGGTTCGTAGCCAAGATAATATTTTAGAAATTATGCCCAAAGGGGTTACCAAGGCTTCTGCCTTGAAAGAACTCGTTTCAGAATTAAAGTTACAGCCAGATCAAGTGATGGCTATTGGTGATGCTCCCAATGATCTTGAAATGTTAACTTATGCTGGATTAGGTGTCGCTATGGGGAATGCTCAAAAAGCCATCCGACAAGTTGCTGATAGCATCAGTCTTTCAAACGATTTGGCAGGGGTTGCTTACGCTATTCGCCAGTTTGCTTTGAAATCAAAGTAAGCTGAAAAATGCCTTGTTCTATTTAAACAATTATTTCTCAAAATAAAAAAGGTTTCCCGATGAGGAAATCTTTTTAAGTTAATAAGGGAAGTCCCATAGCTGCCATTTCTTCAGCAGGGACAATCATATCATCTGAAATCCAGTTGGATAAAACAGAGATAATAGCATTGCTCCAAAAAAGTCGCTTATAATGAGATTCTTTTTTGTCTTTCCATTTTTGATAAGCTTTTAGACGCTTGGTCACTAGATGTGTTAATAAATGATGCAGATGGTGGCTAAAAATAATTTTGAGAAGTTGTGCCTCTTTTTTAGCTTCGGTAAAGAGATAAAGCCAGGCTTGATAGGCCTGAGTTTTTATGTCAAAATGTTTTAAGCCACGGAAAATACGTCTAATAAATGTTGTCAATAAGTGTTCTAGGATAGCTTCTTTTGAATGGTAATTGCGATAAAAAGCATTGCGTGAAACCCCTGCCTTAGCAACCAACTCAGAAATAGTGATGTCACCTAGAGGTTTGTGTTCTAAAAGATTAATTAAAGCGATTTCCATTGATTCTCGCACTAGTTTTCGTGTCTCTTGATTGAATTGTGTTAAGTTTTGAAGTGATCGTTTTGAGATTGCTTTGTCAGTCATCACAAATACCTTTCAAGTGTTACGTCTGATAGGTTATCAGTAGCAAAATCATACTTAATAATGATATAATTTTATGGGAATAAGCTTAGTTTGTCAACTAAAGCTAGCTATTGAAACATGGAGTGTTCTAAACGTTCTTGTCTTTTTGAAAATATTTTTTAAACTGGTAAGTTCATGATTATCAGTTAAGTTTTAGACAAAGAAAGCGTTTTAAAGGACATGATCTAACGGATAACAGTTAATTATTGTTAGATGGGAAAATAATGTGTAAAAAGAAAAGAGGGATTAAAAATGGCTTGGAAAATTGTATCGGATTCGGGGTGTGACCTCAAGGTATTAAAAAACCAATCCGATGATTTACGTTTTGAGCGTGTACCATTGACCATACAAATTGGTACAGATATTTTTAGAGATGATGAAGGGTTGGACATTGACAACATGATGGCAACCATGTACCAATCATCTAGAGCAGCGACATCAAGTTGTCCAAGTCCAGATGCTTTCTTGCAGGCATACAAGGGGGCTGATAATGTGATTGCAATTACCATTACAGGTACCTTATCAGGCAGTCACAATAGCGCTCGTCTGGCTAAAAATTATCTCCTAGAAGAAAATCCAAATGCCAATATCCATATTATTGATTCCTTATCGGCTGGTGGCGAGATGGATTTGCTTGTTCTTGAATTAGAACGTTTGATTAATCTTGGTTTGTCTTTTGATGAAGTAGTGGATAAGATAACAGCTTATCAAGAGAGAACACGTTTGATTTTTGTCCTTGCAAAAGTTGATAACTTGGTCAAGAATGGTCGTTTAAACAAGTTGATTGGTAAGGTTGTAGGACTTCTTAACATTAGAATGGTGGGTCAAGCAAGCCAAGAGGGAGATCTTAATCTTCTTCAAAAGGCACGTGGTCAGAAAAAAGCGGTTTCTGCTTTGGTAGAAGAAATTCAAAAAGCGGGCTACAAAGGAGGCAAAGTCTATATTGCTCATGCGAAAAACCCAAAAATCTGTGAACAAATCATTGATAAAATAACAGCCATTTATCCGGATGCGGATATTCAAACAGGAACAACATCAGGCTTATGTAGCTTTTATGCTGAGGATGGAGGTATCCTTATGGGCTACGAAATTTAGTTTTTTAAGTAACCTCATGTAGAGGAAGGTACGAACCCCAAAATTTGGTTTGTGCCTTCTTTTTATACCTATTGTGAATTCTTAGGCTCTGTTGGTAGTGTTGGTAAAGATGATGATGTATTAGGAGGAGATTGACTTGCTTCGGGTTTACTTGGTTCTTGGGATGAACTTGGTGTGGTTGGCTCTGAACTAGAATTTGATTCAGGAACAGATGAGGATGAACTATCTTTATCAGCATCGTTTTCAGCTGGGATTGCATGCCAAGTGTTTATGTCCCCTGCTTCAACGACTTGTTGAGGCATTTCTTTAGCAATAAAAATAGCATCTAAACGGGCTTGCAAAGCTGCCTTCTTTCCTTTGTTGCTTAACTCATTGACAGCTTTTTGCGCTAAATCTTTGAGGGATTGATCGGGTGTTTCTTCTGCGGATTTAACAGCTTGAGTGGCGGCTTCTTCTTGCTCTAATTGGGCTTTGACAACATCGAGTCGTTTTTGTAGTTTTTGTTTTTTCTGAGAGCCTTTTAGCTGATTAATGGCATGCTGTGCTTTATTGGTAGCAGACACGGTAGTTAAATTTTCAGCAGACCGTACAGCTTTGACGGCATCTCTTAGTAAATTTGTTTTTTGATATTGCCCAGTCATTTGTTTTTGCGGTAAATTACCAAAAATTAGGTAGCTTCCACTTGCTATGGTGATGATTAGAATACTCAAAATCAGATAGAGGGCTTCTTTTTGGGATTTCTGCATGGGGTCTCCTTTTGGGGCATCATTCATCATAGCCATATTATACCCTTAATAAGGAAAAATGAAAAGTTTTGACAGCTAACTGTTTTCGTTAACTTAATGGGATTTACAATCTATGTGAAATAGGAAATGAAAGGATCAAACGTTAATGCCAAACTGTAGACAAACCATCAAGTGTGTTTCATCGCTACTTTTCCTAGAAAATTAGATCAAATACCATTATTTGCAATCAAAGGGAGTCTTTTTAGTAAATCAACACGTTTTGCTGTACTAAAATTGCCCATTGTTTAGCGACTCCGCTTGGAATTTAGCGTGGGGAGTTTCAAGGAAATTTGTTTTTAGCGGTACTGTTTTAAGAAAAGGATTAGCTTAAAATCACAAAAGATTGAAGTGCCTTCCTTTGCTTTTGATGAAAGGCTTATTAGGATATTTCACTGATTAGGAAATAAGAAGTCGTGTTTCTTTAATCGCTAATAATGCTTAAAAAGCCTTGTGATAAATAAAGGAATGCATTAAAATAAAGAAGACTAAAATTTAGCGAGGACAACATTGTGTCAGTAAATTGGCAAGACATTGTATTTCATTTTTTTGGCGGGTTAGGTCTCTTTCTTTTCAGTATTAAGTATATGGGAGATGGTCTGCAACAAGCGGCAGGAGATAAATTAAGGTATTATATCGATAAATACACGAGTAATCCTTTCTTTGGTATATTAGTTGGAATTGCTATGTCTGCATTAATTCAGTCAAGTTCAGGTGTTACGGTAATTACAGTTGGCTTGGTGTCAGCTGGCTTACTTAATTTGCGTCAAGCTATTGGTATTGTTATGGGGGCAAATATCGGAACTACTGTTACCTCTTTTTTGATTGGTTTTAAATTAGGTGATTATGCCCTGCCAATGATCTTTGTTGGTGCAGCCTGCCTTTTCTTTACTTCTAATAAAAAACTTAATAACTTTGGTCGCATCATTTTTGGTGTGGGTGGTATTTTCTTTTCCCTAAATCTTATGGGGGATGCCATGGATCCGTTAAAATCAGTTTCTGTCTTTCAGAGTTACTTAGCAACCTTAGGGGACAAGCCGTTCCAAGGTGTTTTTATCGGAACAGTCTTAACCATGTTGATTCAATCGTCGGCAGCCATTATTGGAATTTTACAAGGTTTGTTTTCGGGAGGTCTTTTAACCTTGCAGGGAGCTATTCCTATCTTGCTTGGCTCAAATATTGGCACTTGTATTACAGCTGTTTTAGCGGCAATTGGTTCTAATATTGCGGCTAAACGTGTAGCTGCTGCCCATGTTTTGTTTAATGTCATTGGCACTATTATTTTTATGATTTTTTTGCTGCCATTTACGTCATTAATGCTGTGGTTACAATCAGAATTGAGGCTAACCCCTGAAATGACCCTTGCATTTTCACACGGTTCTTTCAATATCACAAATACTATCTTACTGATTCCTTTTATTGGTTTTTTGGCAATGCTTGTGACAAAGCTCATTCCAGGTGAAGATGAAGTGGTCAAATACGAAGCCCTTTACCTTGATCGCTTGCTGATTACACAAGCTCCGTCTATTGCACTTGGGAATGCTCACAAGGAATTGGTTCACTTAGCTTCTTACGCTATCCAAGCTTTTGAAGCTTCTTATAGCTATATCATGACGGCAGATGGTAGGTTTGGTGAGAAAGTGAAACGTTATGAAAAAGCCGTTAACACCATTGATGAAGAATTAACGACTTATCTTGTTGATATTTCAAATGAAGCTCTTAGCCCAAGTGAAAATGAAGTTTTGGCAGGTATTTTGGATTCTTCTCGTGACTTGGAGAGAATTGGGGATCATTCCGAATCTTTGGCGGAATTAATTGAAGGCATTACAGCTAAACAGATTGGGTTTTCAGCTGCCGCCCGTGATGAATTAACGGACATGTATCAGCTAACGCATCGTTTAACCTTAGATGCTATCCGAGCTATTGTGGACAGCGATATGGACTTGGCGCAAAGCATTGTGTTGCGTCATAAGGAAATTGAAGAGAAAGAGCGTCGTTTACGGAAAACACATATTAAACGGCTCAATCGAGGGGAGTGTACCGCCCAAGCAGGTATTAATTTTATTGATATTATTTCTCACTATACCCGTATAACCGATCATGCCCTAAATTTGGCAGAGAAAGTACTTTCACACCAGCTTTAAAAAGAAGAGAAAACGTGAATCATCATTCAGGTTTTCTTTTTTGAATTCAAAAGTGGTATATACCATTTACAAAGTGAGGAATAAGGCGTATAATAAGGAAAAAGGGAGGAAAAAAGATGACAAGCTATATCAAAGCAGATTGTTTTTATTACCCAACCGAGGTTAAACCAAAAGGCTATCTAAGCCTTCATGAGGGGATTTTTGGTGAGTGGGCAGATACGGTTCCAGCAGATGCCCAAATTATTGATTACACAGGTTATCAAATTGCACCTGGTCTTGTAGATACGCATATTCATGGTTATGCAGGTGCCGACGTGATGGATAATTCGGCAGAAGGTATTCATAAAATAAGCGAGGGATTGCTTTCGACAGGGGTTACCTCTTTTTTGCCGACCACCTTGACTTCTACGTTTGAACAATTGGAAAAAGTTTCTGCAACGATTGCTTCCGTGGCGGATCAGGTTAAAGGTGCGAAAATTCAAGGCATTTACTTTGAAGGGCCTTATTTCACAGAAGAATATAAAGGTGCCCAAAACCCAAGTTACATGAAAAATCCACGCTTGGATGAATTTGAAGCTTGGCAAAAAGCTGCTAAAGGTCTCATCAAGAAAATTGCCCTTGCTCCAGAACGTGATGGAGTCGCAGAATTTGTATCTACAGTGACCAAGCAGGGAGTGACCGTGGCTTTAGGGCATTCTAATGGTACTTACGAAGAAGCCAAAAAGGCTGTTAAATCAGGTGCCAGTGTTTGGGTTCATGCTTATAATGGTATGCGTGGTCTGACTCACCGTGAACCTGGGATGGTTGGTGCGGTTTATAATATCCCAAGTACCTACGCAGAACTCATTTGTGATGGTTACCATGTGTCTCCTGTTGCATGTGATATTTTGATGCGACAAAAAGGGCACGACCATGTGGCAATGATTACAGATTGTATGCGTGCTGGCGGCTCCCCAGATGGCGATTATATGCTTGGAGAATTTCCAGTTATTGTAGAAAATGGTACTGCACGTCTCAAAACTACTGGTAACCTCGCTGGTTCTATTTTGAAGTTAAAAGATGGGATTAAAAATGTTGTGGCTTGGGGGATTGCTAGCCCGGAAGAAGCCATTCATATGTCAACTTATGTGCCAGCAGTTTCGGTCGGGATTAGTGATGTTTGTGGTCAGATAAAAGAGGGGCATGCAGCTGATTTTATTGTCCTTGATAAAGATTTGGAATTAGTGGCGACTTACTTGGACGGTGAAAAAGTCTTTGAAGTCTAGTTAATACTAAAAAAGAATTGAATGGTCCAGTTTTAGCCCTTCAATTCTTTTTTGTTGTCATATAGTAGTAAAGCGGTTGTTGGAATGGCATACAGTTGTAAAGGGAACTAAAAGACCCTTGCTGACTTTTTAAAAGCTTGGCTTAGAAATGAGATTTATATTGCTCAGTAGTGCTAGGGGTTTGACAAGACTTTGTAACTTAGTTATAATCTTTACGAGTGTTTTGTGAAAGAAAACCATAAAAGAAAAATAAGGAGTCTTATTGTGACCATCTTTTTGTTGATGCTAGCGATGTTTACTGTTCGTTTAATATTCTTAAAAAAATCTATTAATAATGAAAAAGCGATCTTGGCTAAGGGAGGGCAAGAGTTCGGTGTTCAAAATACAAAATTTTTGACGTTGCTCCACATTATGATTTATGTGTTTGCAGTGATAGAAGCCTTACTCAAGCAAATTAAGTTTGATGGCATAAGCTTATTAGGACTTTTGCTCATGCTGTTTTCGGTGGCCGTTTTGTATGAAGTGACACGTATTTTGGGTGATATTTGGACTGTTAAGTTGATGTTGGCAAAAGATCACAAATATGTTGAACACTGGTTATTTAAGACAGTGAAACACCCCAACTATTTCCTGAATATTGCTCCAGAACTTATAGGGATTGTTTTACTTTGTCATGCGCAAATTACAGCCATGTTGCTTTTTCCATGTTACATCATCGTGATTTATCTCCGTATTCGCGAGGAAAATAAGCTTTTGGCAGAAGTTATTATTCCAAACGGTACTCACAAAAATCTTAAGGGGGATTAGACAAGGAAACAACTTTGTGATAAACTGGTTCTTAAGAGAGAAAATCGCAAGTTTCTTATCCCAAGCGAGTTCGGAGTGGTGGAAGCCGAATGATAGAGGTGTTGGTTGGCGCTTTCTTTTAGAGGTAGTGGTAGCATTGTTGGGCTTTGTTAGCCTTATGATCTAAAAATAACTGAATGATAATGAAGTAATAAATTAGGGTGGAACCGCGTCTTAACGCCCCTATGTCAGCTTTGGCATAGGAGTGAAGAACGTGGTTTTTTGTCTTTTCCCACGTTACTCCATCTCTAGCGAATTGTGAACATCATGAACACAACTGTGTATTTTTCGATGTGATGAGTAGGCTAGTGATCCAAGGTTATTATTGGTCAGAGAAAGCCGTTTAAGTTTGAAAAGAAAAAAGTAATGAGGCATATTTTTAGCGATGAGATTTCAAAAATATCCCCAGTCGATTGCTGACAGTGGGAAGTGGGATCTGTAAATCAAGTGCGAAAGATTTGTGCCTGCCACTTAAAAAGTGCCATCCTAAAATCGGCTGAATAAGGAGAAAAACATGTCTAAAAACTGACTTTCCCCTTTGCCAAAGTTGCTCACAAACTTAAAGAGTTGAGCAACTCATGATAATTGCTAGGTTTAGAGCGATTTGCTTAGATAATACACTCGTTTTCTGTCAAAAAAATCGTTTTATCAGAAAATTGCCATACGAAAAAGAGAGGAACATTATGTCTAAAAAACTGACTTTCCAAGAGATTATTTTAACGCTACAACAATACTGGAATGACCAAGGGTGTATGCTTATGCAAGCTTATGATAACGAAAAAGGTGCGGGAACGATGTCGCCCTACACTTTTCTTCGTGCTATTGGTCCTGAGCCGTGGAATGCGGCTTATGTGGAGCCCTCACGCCGTCCAGCAGATGGGCGTTACGGGGAAAATCCCAACCGTCTTTACCAGCACCACCAATTCCAAGTGGTTATGAAGCCATCACCTTCAAACATTCAAGAGCTCTATCTTGAATCCTTAGAAAAATTGGGAATCAATCCCCTTGAACATGATATTCGTTTTGTTGAAGATAACTGGGAAAATCCATCAACTGGTTCAGCTGGTCTTGGCTGGGAAGTTTGGTTAGATGGGATGGAAATTACTCAATTTACTTATTTCCAACAAGTTGGTGGTTTGCAAACAGGTCCTGTAACGGCTGAGGTTACCTATGGATTAGAACGTTTGGCATCTTATATCCAAGAGGTAGATTCTGTTTATGATATTGAATGGGCGCCCGGTGTTAAATATGGTGAAATATTTACACAACCAGAATATGAGCATTCAAAATACTCATTTGAAATATCAGATCAAGAGATGCTTCTTGAAAACTTTGAAAAATTTGAAAAAGAAGCTGGTCGGGCGTTGGAAGAAGGTCTTGTTCACCCAGCCTATGATTATGTGTTGAAATGTTCACACACCTTCAACTTACTTGATGCCCGTGGTGCCGTATCTGTAACAGAACGTGCAGGTTACATTGCCCGTATCCGTCACTTGGCGCGTGTTGTTGCCAAAACTTTTGTTGCAGAACGTCAAAAATTAGGTTTCCCACTTTTGGATGAAGCAACGCGAGCAGAATTGTTGAAAGATAAGGAGGCATAAGATGGCAAAAAATTTATTAGTAGAACTTGGTTTAGAAGAACTACCAGCTTACGTTGTCACACCAAGTGAGCAACAATTAGGTCAGAAAATGGCAGCATTCTTAAAAGATAACCGTTTGTCTTTTGAGTCGATTCAAACCTTCTCAACACCGCGTCGTTTGGCAGTTCGTGTAGTAGGTTTAGCAGATCAACAAACAGATTTAACAGAAGATTTCAAAGGACCTTCTAAAAAGATTGCTTTGGATGCTGAAGGGAATTTCTCAAAAGCAGCTCAAGGATTCGTTCGTGGGAAAGGATTGACTGTGGACGACATCGAATTCCGTGAAATCAAAGGTGAAGAATACGTTTACGTGACAAAACATGAAGTAGGGAAACCAGCTAAAGAGGTATTGGTAGGCGTCTCAGAAGTGTTGTCAGCCTTGACTTTCCCAGTCAGTATGCACTGGGCTGGACATTCATTTGAGTACATTCGCCCGGTTCATACTTTGATTGTCTTGTTAGATGATGATGCTTTAGACCTTGATTTTCTTGATATTCATTCAGGGCGTGTAAGTCGTGGTCATCGCTTCTTAGGTCAAGAAACTAAGATTGTCTCAGCAGAATCTTATGAGGATGCTTTGCGCCAGCAATTTGTTATTGCTGATCCTAAAGAACGCAAAGCTATGATCATTCATCAAATTAAAGCTATTGAATCTGAGAAAAATGTTCAAGTTGACATTGATGCAGATCTGTTGAATGAAGTCTTGAACTTGGTTGAATACCCAACAGCCTTTATGGGAAGCTTTGAAGACAAATACCTTGAGATCCCAGAAGAAGTCTTGGTGACTTCAATGAAAAACCACCAACGTTATTTTGTGGTCCGTGACCAAACTGGTCGCTTAATGCCAAATTTCATCTCAGTTCGTAATGGTAATGAAGAACACATCGAAAATGTGGTGAAAGGAAATGAAAAAGTTCTGGTTGCCCGTTTGGAAGATGGTGAATTCTTCTGGCGTGAAGACCAAAAATTACAAATTGCAGATCTTGTGGCTAAGTTAGCCCATGTTACTTTCCATGAAAAAATTGGATCACTTTCGGAACATATGGAGCGTGTAGGTGTTATTGCAGACTACTTATCCGAAAAAGCTGGCTTGACAGTTGAAGAAACAGCAGCAGTGGCACGTGCAGCAGCTATTTATAAGTTTGATTTGTTGACCGGCATGGTGGGAGAATTTGATGAACTTCAAGGGATTATGGGGGAAAAATATGCCCTTCTTGCTGGTGAAGATGTCACAGTTGCTACAGCTATTCGTGAGCACTATCTGCCAAATGCTGCAGAGGGAGATCTTCCAGAAACCAAAGTTGGTGCGGTCCTTGCCCTTGCTGATAAATTGGATACTCTTTTGTCTTTCTTTTCAGTTGGCTTGATTCCAAGTGGTTCCAATGATCCGTATGCGCTTCGTCGTGCAACTCAAGGTATTGTTCGGATCCTTGACACTTTTGGTTGGAATATTTCAATGGATGAATTGGTTGATAATCTTTATCACCTCTCATTTGCAAGTTTAACTTACAATCATAAGTCAGAAGTCATGGATTTTATCTGTGCGCGTGTTGAGAAAATGATGGGCAAAGCCGTACCAAAAGACATCCGTGAGGCAGTGTTAGCAAGTTCAACCTTCATTGTCTCGGAAATGCTTGCAGTTGCAGAGACTCTTAGTGCAGCTAGCCAAAAAGCTAGTTATAAATCAGCGGTTGAGAGTTTATCACGTGTCTTTAATTTGGCAGCCAAAGCTGATGCTGGTGTTGCCATTTCAGTGGAACTCTTTGAAAATGATCAAGAAAAAGCCCTTGCCCTTGCAGTGGAAGAATTGGTCTTGTCTGGAACAGCTAAAGACAAAGTAGCTCAGCTATTTGCTCTAAGCCCTGTGATTGATGCCTTCTTTGATAATACCATGGTTATGGTAGAAGACCAAGTGGTTAAGAATAATCGTTTGGCAGTTCTTTCAGCCCTTGTTGCAAAAGCCAAAACAGTGGCAGCTTTTAACCTGTTGAATACTAAGTAGAAAGAGCAGGTTAGAACTTTTTTGTCTCAATCCCCTTAGTTATACCAAGAGAGCATTGAGCGAGATAGAAAAGCTGTGGGCTAGATTATTTTGTAATATTTTCAAAGGAAAGAAGGAAGAAAATGAACCCTAAAAAAATCGCTCGGATCAATGAGCTTGCTAAAAAGAAAAAAACAGTTGGTTTAACCGGGGAAGAAAAGATTGAACAAGCCAAATTACGCGAAGAATACATTGAAGGTTTTCGTCGTTCAGTTCGTCACCATGTTGAGGGAATTAAATTAGTGGATGAGGAAGGTAATGATGTGACACCTGAAAAACTTCGGCAAGTCCAACGTGAAAAAGGTCTTCATGGTCGTAGTTTGGACGATCCGGAATCATAAGCAAGCTGTTCTTTTCAGATGAGATTGGAGAAAAAGTCATTTGGGACAATTTCTTCAATCTTTTTTAGGTTAAGGGGTTACTTCTTAATCAGACTTAGTTATAATAGGGTTAAACGAAAAAAGAAAACGCTTACCAAAGGAGGATGACACATGTCTCATGAAACGTATATCATGGCCATTGATCAAGGAACAACTAGTTCACGGGCAATCATTTTCAACAAAAAGGGTGAACAGGTTAGTAGTAGTCAAAAGGAATTTCCGCAGATTTTCCCACAGGCTGGATGGGTGGAACACAATGCTAACCAAATTTGGAATTCTGTACAATCGGTTATTGCGGGTGCTTTCATTGAATCGAGCATTAAACCAGAACAAATTGAAGCGATTGGCATCACTAATCAACGTGAGACAACAGTGGTTTGGGATAAAAAAACAGGGATTCCTATTTACAATGCTATCGTCTGGCAATCTCGTCAAACGGCTCCAATCGCTGAGCGATTAAAACAAGCTGGCTACACTGCCATGATTCATGAAAAAACGGGTTTGGTTATTGATGCTTATTTTTCTGCCACAAAAATCAGATGGCTTTTAGATCATGTTCCAGGTGCACAAGAACGAGCGGAAAACGGTGAGTTGTTGTTTGGCACTATCGATACGTGGTTGGTTTGGAAGCTAACAGACGGTGCTGTCCATGTGACAGACTATTCTAATGCTGCTAGAACCATGATTTATAATATCAAAGAACTCAAGTGGGATGATGACATCCTTGAACTTCTTAACATCCCTAAAGCCATGCTTCCAGAGGTGAAATCCAATTCTGAGATTTATGGTAGAACAGTTCCCTTTCATTTTTATGGGGGACAAGTTCCTATTTCTGGGATGGCTGGCGATCAACAAGCAGCCTTATTTGGACAATTGGCTTTTGAACCAGGAATGGTGAAAAATACCTATGGAACAGGTTCATTCATTATTATGAATACTGGAGAAGAAATGCAATTATCTCGAAACAATCTGTTGACAACGATTGGCTACGGCATTGATGGGAAAGTTCATTATGCTTTGGAAGGATCGATTTTTATTGCAGGTTCGGCTATTCAATGGTTGAGAGATGGCTTAAAAATGATTGAAACATCTGTTCAGTCAGAACAACTTGCACTAGCATCAACGAGTGCTGATGAGGTTTATGTCGTACCAGCCTTTACGGGCTTGGGGGCACCTTACTGGGATTCCAGTGCACGAGGATCAG
This sequence comes from Streptococcus castoreus DSM 17536, assembly GCF_000425025.1. Classification (GTDB taxonomy): domain Bacteria; phylum Bacillota; class Bacilli; order Lactobacillales; family Streptococcaceae; genus Streptococcus; species Streptococcus castoreus. Next base: position 14,918 of record NZ_AUKZ01000020.1, read on the forward strand.
TATTTGGATTGACACGTGGAACCACTAAAGAGGACTTTGTTAAAGCAACGTTACAATCAATTGCTTATCAGGTTCGAGAGGTTGTGGATACCATGCAAGTGGATTCGGGCATTAACATCCAGCAATTACGTGTAGATGGCGGCGCAGCTATGAATAATATGCTCATGCAATTCCAAGCGGATATTTTAGGCATTGATATTGCTCGTGCTAAAAATCTTGAAACAACAGCTTTGGGAGCAGCTTTTTTAGCAGGGCTTGCTATTGATTACTGGGAAAATACCGATGCTCTCAAGGCATTAAATGCCACGGGACGATTGTTTAAGGCAAAGATGGATGACTCACATAAGGAAAAATTATATAACGGTTGGAAACGAGCAGTCAAAGCGACACAAGTTTTTGCACAAGGCTCGGAGTTTCTTTAGCCGATCGCCTAGAATCGTAGATTGTTGTTGGTAAGATCTCTAAGGGATAAAGTAAGTTAAACTTTGGGATTGTTAAAGGTGAAAATCACTTTGCTATCATTCTCAGAAATCCAAACAAACAGCTACTCCTCATAAAATCTAGTCTAGTTTTGAACACAAAACTGTGTGATACTTGGTCTTTTCTAAGGCTTGTCTGACTTTTATAATAAAGTAAGGTGGTGTAGAGGTTCTTATTTTAGAGTGTGCCTTTAGCCTACAAATAACATGAAAACTCTTTGGAGGTAAAAAATGAAATTTTTCTTAGATACAGCTAACGTAGCCGCTATTAAAACAATCAATGAACTTGGTGTTGTAGATGGAGTAACCACTAACCCAACGATTATTTCACGAGAAGGGCGCGACTTTGAAACAGTTATCAAAGAAATTTGTGAGATTGTGGATGGACCAATTAGCGCAGAAGTGACTGGATTAATAGCGGATGAAATGGTCGAAGAAGCACGCAGTATTGCAAAATGGCATAAAAATGTTGTGGTGAAAATTCCAATGACGACAGAAGGCTTGAAAGCGACTAATATTCTTTCAAAAGAAGGCATTAAAACAAACGTCACTTTGATTTTCACTGTTAGCCAAGGTCTAATGGCTATGAAAGCAGGGGCAACTTATATCAGTCCATTTATAGGTCGCTTGGAAGATATTGGAGCAGACCCATATCAATTAATCAGTGATCTTAGGGAAATTATCGACTTGTATGATTTCCAAGCTGAAATTATTGCAGCAAGTATCCGTACCACAGCACATGTGGAAGCTGTTGCCAAATTAGGAGCACACATTGCTACGATTCCGGATTCATTATTTGCTAAAATGACACAACACCCATTGACGACTAACGGTTTGAAAACATTTATGGAAGACTGGGCTTCCTTTAAAAAATAAGGTTAAAGAGTCTATGGTTAAGGCTGTAGACTCTCTTTAGTTCAGTTCGTCTAGCAAGTTATTCTGACAGTTAGAAACTTGTAGTGAGCCTACGGTATTTTCTTAGGTTTTAAGAAAAGAATTTATGAACTTTATAGGAATTTCTGAAAAAACAGTCTATTTTTGTGATACAATAGAGGATAGAAAACGTTTAATTTTAGTTGTAATAAACAGAGAGGTTTAATTTATGACATTTGATGCAATTGACCAGTTGGCAGTAAATACTGTTCGTACCCTATCAATGGATGCTATCCAAGCAGCGAATTCTGGGCACCCAGGTCTTCCGATGGGGGCAGCACCAATGGCTTATGTTTTATGGAATCATTTCATGAATATTAATCCAAAAACAAGCCGTAATTGGTCAAACAGAGACCGTTTTATCTTATCAGCAGGTCACGGAAGTGCAATGCTTTATAGTTTATTGCACCTAGCTGGTTATGACTTGTCTGTTGAGGATTTGAGAAATTTCCGTCAATGGGGTTCTAAAACGCCAGGACATCCTGAAGTGAATCATACAGATGGTGTCGAAGCAACCACAGGACCTCTTGGTCAAGGGATCGCTAATGCTGTGGGTATGGCAATGGCAGAAGCTCATTTGGCAGCTAAATTTAACAAACCAGGATTTGACATTGTTAACCATTATACTTTTGCTTTAAATGGAGATGGTGACCTTATGGAAGGTGTCAGCCAAGAAGCAGCTAGTATGGCAGGGCATTTAAAACTTGGCAAATTGGTCTTACTTTATGATTCAAATGATATTTCACTTGATGGTCCTACTTCAATGGCGTTTACTGAAGATGTTAAAGGACGTTTTGAAGCTTACGGTTGGCAACATCTCCTTGTGAAAGACGGCAATGATTTGGACGAAATTGCAAAAGCGATTGAAGTTGCTAAAGCAGAAATAGAAAAACCAACCATTATTGAAGTTAAAACAATTATTGGTTATGGTGCTGAAAAACAAGGAACTTCAGCAGTTCACGGTGCTCCTCTTGGAGCAGAAGGCATTGCTTTTGCCAAGAAAGCTTACCAATGGACTCATCAAGACTTTGAAGTACCTGCTGAAGTGACTGAGCGATTTGCCCAAGGACTTCAAGCGCGTGGTGAAAAGGCTGAGCAAGCATGGAATGACCTATTTGCAGCTTATGAAGCAGAATATCCTGAATTGGCAGCAGAGTACAAAAAAGCTTTTGCCAACGAAGCCGCCCAAGTAGACCTTGACACTCATGAACTTGGTAGCTCAGTGGCTAGCCGTGTGTCAAGTCAACAAGCCATCCAACAAATTTCAGAACAAGTCCCATCATTCTGGGGTGGGTCAGCAGACCTTTCTGCTTCTAACAACACCATGGTTAAGGCTGAAACAGACTTTCAAGCAGATAATTATGCTGGTCGTAACATCTGGTTTGGTGTGCGTGAGTTTGCCATGGCAGCAGCTATGAATGGGATTGCTCTTCATGGTGGAACACGAGTGTATGGTGGAACATTCTTTGTGTTCTCTAACTATTTGCTTCCAGCTGTTCGTATGGCAGCATTGCAGAACTTACCAACCGTTTACGTGATGACACATGACTCAATCGCTGTTGGTGAAGATGGACCGACCCACGAACCTATTGAGCAATTAGCAAGTGTGCGTTCAATGCCTAACTTGAACGTTATCCGTCCGGCTGATGGTAATGAGACAAATGCAGCTTGGAAACGTGCCATTGCTGAGACGGATCGTCCAACTATGCTTGTCTTGACACGTCAAAACTTGCCTGTTCTTGAAGGTACAGCTGAATTGGCAGAAGAAGGACTTAATAAAGGTGCCTATATTTTATCAGAAGCCAAAGGGGACCTTGATGGTATTATCATTGCAACCGGTTCAGAAGTAAAACTTGCTATAGATACCCAAGCAGCCCTTGAAGCAGAAGGTATTCATGTGCGTGTGGTATCAATGCCTGCTCAAAATATTTTTGATGAACAATCAGCAGAGTATAAAGAAAGTATCCTACCAGAAGCAGTGACAAAACGCCTTGCTATTGAAGCTGGTTCAAGCTTTGGTTGGGCAAAATATGTCGGTCTTTCAGGTAAAACATTGACTATTGACACATGGGGTGCCTCAGCACCGGGAAATCGCATTTTTGAAGAATACGGTTTCACAGTTGCACATGCAACTGACTTATATCAATCAATGTAATCATATCTCTAAAACCAGAGTAAGCTAGCCTCGCTTACTCTGGTTTTTAATAGTCTTAGTCTATTTTTTCTCTTTATCTTTGGTATGAGTAATGGACGACTGTTTGTCATGCCAAATGCATAAAAGATTTTTAACAAGAAAATAACAGTTTTTGCATGTCAATATTCAGATGTTTCAAGATGAAGGATTGTTTTCAGATTTTTGACTACAGAGAAAAATCTAAACTAACTTGTTTTCATCGGCACGATAATTCGGAAATCATGGTTTGCTGTGTCTGTCGTGACGGTTAGCGATAAGTTATTGACAAAAATGTCAAGAGGGAGTATCATTTAGATATTATTTCAGTTGTACTAATGTATAAGAACAAAAATAGAAGGAGACAGGATAGAAAAGAAGCGACGGCGTCTGTAGGATGTGATGAAACAAGCTATGATGATCTAGAAAATTCATTATTTTATCAGTTTCCAATAAGTTAACAAAAATAGCAATCCTCTAGTTGCTGCTGCCCCATTGAATTAAGCTTTGAACAACTATTTGCTTGTTAGTGATCTGTTGCTATCAAAATCGTTTTACCATTTTAAAGTGTCATTGGAGAAGCTTATTTTAGAGGAAGTGTCTTGTCCTCAGTTTAGGACAGTCAAACAGTAGAAAAGGAAAAAGGGGTCTATGATCGAGTTTAAACATGTTTCAAAATTATATGGTGATAAAGAAGCTCTAAGTGATTTAAATCTTACCATTAAAGATGGGGAAATTTTTGGGTTAATTGGGCACAATGGTGCCGGAAAGACAACCACAATCAGTATCCTAACATCCGTTATCCAAGCTAGCTATGGCGAGGTTTTGGTTGATGGTCAATTACTTGAAAAGAATAGAGAAGCCATCAAAAAACAAATTGGTTATGTTCCTGACTCACCTGATATTTTTTTAAACTTAACTGCAAATGAGTATTGGCAGTTTCTGGCTAAGATTTATGGTGTTTCAGATGAGGACAGGAAAGAACGCCTTGACTATTTGACTCATCTTTTTGAATTAACCGATGATATTAATCGAACCATTGATGATTTTTCACATGGAATGCGCCAAAAAGTAATTGTTATTGGGGCTTTGGTATCAAATCCTAATATTTGGATTTTGGATGAACCTTTAACAGGTTTAGATCCACAAGCTTCTTTTGACCTAAAAGAAATGATGAAAGCACATGCAGCGTCAGGTCAGACTGTCCTTTTCTCAACACACGTTCTTTCAGTTGCGGAGCAATTATGTGACCGTATTGGGATTTTAAAAAAGGGGAAACTTATTTTTGTAGGAACGATTGACGAATTAAAAGAGCATTATCCTGAGAAAGACTTGGAAAGTATTTATCTCGAACTTGCGGGTCGTAAGGCACAAGAAGAGGGGTGATGACATGAATTGGTCTACGATTTGGGAACTCATTAAAATAAATATTCTCTACTCTAACCCACAAAGTTTGACAAATTTAAAGAAACGTCAAGAAAAACACCCTAAAGAGAACTTCAAGGCTTATAAAAGCATGATGAGACAGCAAGCATCGATGATTGTTATGTATTTGGTCATTTATATCTTCATGTTTCTTGATGTTAACTTTAACCAGTACCCAGGAATATTTTCATTTGATATTGCCATTTTCTTTATCATGTCAACTCTAGTGGCATTTTCTTCCATGTATACCATTTTTTATGAAAGTAACGATGTTAAGCTATATGTTCACTTACCAGTAAAAGCTGAGGAACTATATGTTGCTAAACTCATTTCTTCGCTAGGAATGGGAGCTATCTTTTTAATGCCTTTAGTGTCTCTCTTTCTTATTGCCTACTGGCAGATTTTAGGAAACCCTTTTGCCATTTTAGTAGCTCTTTTGCTATTTATAGTCTTGTTAGTGAGTTCCATGGTTTTTGCGGTTTGTCTGAATGCTTGGGTGGGAAGGTTAATTGTCAGGAGTCATCGACGAAAGCTTATGTCAACTCTACTGATGTTTGTTTCTACCTTTGGTGCCTTTGCCTTGATTTTCATTCTCAATATCAGCAACAATCAACGTATGATGACCGATGGAAAAATAGTTGATTATCCAACAATTTTCTACTTTAGAGGATTCTATGATGTTGTCCAAGCACCATTTTCTGGCAACACTCTTCTCAATTTTGGGTTACCATTGCTTATTGTTTTGATCATGTTATATGGTATTGTTAAAAAAATCATGCCAGCCTATTATCAGGAAGCTCTTTATATTAGTAATCAAAACAAAGAAAAACAAGCTAGGAAGCCAGTGAGTCGTGTTGATAGAGCGCAAAATCTGGATCAGTTGATGCGAAAACATCACTTATCAACCTTGCAAAATGCCACTTTGTTGACTCAAACTTACCTGATGCCATTGTTGTATGTGATCATTTTTGTAACTCCTAGTTTATCACATGGTACAGAAGTGTTTGAACACCTCTCACCAGAATTTTTTGGCATTGCCTTGTTGATAGGAATTGTTTTGGGTGGTATGTGTGCCGCTCCAACTAGTTTTGTTGGGGTTGGTATATCGCTTGAAAAAGAAAACTTTATTTTTATTAAAAGCTTGCCAATTAAACTCAAAACGTTCCTGTTGAAAAAATTTCGCTTACTTCTCTTACTTCAACTGATTGTTCCTCTAGTGGTTTATTTAGGACTTGGAATTTTTATTTTAAAAGTTCATTTGTTACTGGTAGTAGCTTTTTGTTTAGGGTTTGTTGTTGCTATGATTGTTCAAGGGGAATTTGTGTATAGGCGTGATTATCAGTTGCTTGATTTGAAGTGGCAAGATTTGACCCAACTCTTCACCAGAGGAAATGGACAGTGGCTAATGATGGCATTTGTGTTTGGCCATTTGATTTTAGGTGGTCTTCTAGGTGTTGTGGTAATCATCCTATCTAATATCACAGGACAAGTTCTTTTAATCAATAGTTTATTAGCGGTCATTCTTTTTATCGGAATGGGGCTTTGTCACCTCTGGTTGTTGAAAACTTTTTGGAAAAATTTAGATAAACTTTAACCTTCTTTTGGGTAGGAGAAATCCTTTCTTGGTAAAACAGTCCTTAAGGGCTGTTTTTTGCGTTATAATATTGAGGTAGCAAGAATAGCTTGAAGATTTCAAGCATGTTATTCAGGTAATTTTGAGTTAATTCAAAAAGAAGCTAGAATGTTATGAAATAGAGTAGATAGGGGGATTCTTTCTAAAGTGGAATGAAACCCTTTTCTCTTACTTTTTCATTTCTAAACTTTTTGAAGTATGGTACAATTAAAATTATGACAAAAGAATTTCATCATGTAACGGTACTTCTTCACGAAACTGTCGATATGCTTGCCATTAAACCTAACGGTATCTATGTTGATGCGACGCTAGGAGGTTCAGGTCACTCGGCTTATTTGTTGTCCAAACTTAGTTGCCATGGTCATCTGTATTGCTTTGATCAAGATCAAAAAGCCATTGATAATGCACAGCTGACTCTCAAATCCTATATTGATAAGGGACAGGTAACATTTATTAAGGACAATTTCAGAAATCTGAAGGCACGTCTAGCTGATTTTGGTGTGACAGAAATTGATGGCATTTTATATGATCTTGGAGTATCTAGCCCACAGTTAGATGAAAGAGAACGAGGCTTTTCGTACAAGCAAAACGCTCCTCTTGACATGCGTATGGATCGTCAGGCTACTTTAACTGCCTATCAAGTGGTTAATCATTATGCTTTTAACGATTTGGTTCGTATTTTCTTTAAGTACGGTGAGGATAAATTCTCGAAACAGATTGCAAGAAAAATTGAGCAAGCAAGGGTAGCAAAGCCAATTGAGACAACAACAGAGTTGGCAGAATTAATTAAGTCTGCTAAGCCTGCTAAAGAATTGAAAAAAAAGGGGCATCCTGCTAAACAAATCTTTCAAGCGATACGTATTGAAGTCAATGATGAGCTTGGTGCAGCTGATGAATCCATTCAGGATGCAATGGCGCTTTTAGCACTTGATGGTCGTCTGTCGGTCATTACTTTCCATTCTTTAGAAGATCGTCTAGCGAAGCAATTATTTAAAGAAGCAAGTACGGTTGATGTGCCAAAGGGGATTCCTTTTATTCCTGAGGAAATGAAACCCAAGTTTGAACTTGTGTCACGAAAGCCAATTTTACCAAGTCAGGAAGAATTAGCGGTTAACAACAGAGCGCATTCTGCTAAATTGCGTGTCATCAGAAAAATTCGGAAATAAGACTATGATAAATGAAAAAAGAACTCAGGCAGTTTCAAAAGCCTTGCAAAAAAGAATAAGAACTTTCTCTAGAATTGAGAAGGCTTTTTATGCTGCCATTATTGTTACGGCTATTACAATGGCGGTTAGTATCATTTATTTGCAAAGTCGTAAATTGCAATTACAACAAGATATAACACGCTTGAACAGCCAAATTTCAGATAAAAAAACAGAGCTGAATAATGCCAAGCAAGAGGTCAATGAATTGTCACGGCGTGATCGTATTGTTGACATTGCTGGAAAAGCTGGTCTGAGCAACCGTAATGATAATATCAAGAAAGTTGAGTAATCTATGAGAAAATGGCAAAAATATTTTTTAGATTATGTTGTGCACGACCGTCGAACACCAGTACAAAATCGTGTGCGGGTTGGGCAAAACATGATGCTCTTGACGATCTTTATCTTCTTTATTTTCATCATTAATTTTATGATTATTATAGGGACAGACCAAAAGTTTGGAGTTAATTTATCAGAAGGGGCAAAAAAAGTTTACCAAGAAACGGTTACCGTCCAAGCGAAGCGTGGTACTATTTATGATCGTAATGGGACAGCTATTGCAGTAGATTCGACAACTTATAGCATTTATGCGATTCTTGATAAATCTTTCGTATCTGCCTCTAATGAAAAATTGTATGTTCAACCGTCTCAGTATGACAAGGTGGCTGATATTTTAAAAGAGCATCTAGGCATGAAGAAAAAAGAGGTCATCAAGCAGCTCCAACGCAAAGGTCTTTTCCAAGTTTCTTTTGGAACATCAGGATCAGGAATTTCTTACAGCACCATGTCAGCTATTCAAAAGGCAATGGAAGCTGCTAAAATTAAAGGAATTGCGTTTACAGCTAGCCCTGGTCGTATGTATCCAAATGGAACCTTTGCTTCCGAATTTATTGGCTTGGCTTCGCTGGTCGAGGACAAAAAAACAGGTGTTAAGAGTCTTGTCGGAAATTCAGGCATTGAGGCAGCTCTTAATAAGACGTTGTCCGGTCAAGATGGAGTGATTACCTACCAAAAAGATAGAAATGGGAATACACTTTTAGGAACGGGTAAGGCAGTCAAGAAGGCTGTTGATGGTAAGGATGTTTATACTACCCTGTCTGAACCTATCCAAACCTTTTTGGAAACTCAAATGGACGCTTTTCAGGCAAAAGCCAAGGGCGAACTTGCAAGTGCCACCTTGGTAAATGCTAAAACAGGTGAAATTTTAGCAACCACTCAACGACCAACCTATAATGCGGACACCCTTAAAGGTCTTGAGGATAAAAAATATAAGTGGTACAGCACCTTACATCAAGGAAACTTTGAACCTGGTTCTACTATGAAGGTCATGACTTTAGCAGCAGCTATTAATGAAAAGGTCTTTGATCCTAATGAGACTTTCAGTAATGCTAATGGTTTAACCATTGCAGATGCTACTATTCAAGACTGGTCAATCAATGAAGGTATTTCAACGGGACAATATATGAATTATGCTCAAGCTTTTGCCTTTTCTAGTAACGTTGGAATGACCAAGTTAGAACAAAAAATGGGAAATGCTAAGTGGATGAATTATCTCACCCGATTCCGTTTTGGTTTTCCAACCCGTTTTGGTTTGAGAAATGAGGAAGCTGGAATATTTCCTTCTGATAATATTGTTACCCAAGCGATGACTGCCTTTGGTCAAGGGATTTCAGTTACGGAAGTCCAAATGCTCAGGGCTTTCACCGCTATTTCCAATGATGGTGCCATGTTGGAACCTCAATTTATCAGCCAAATTTATGATCCAAACACAGCAAGTTTTAGGACGGCTGATAAAGAGGTTGTGGGGAAACCTGTTTCTAAAAAAGCAGCTAGTGACACAAGGCAATATATGATTAATGTAGGAACAGACCCTGTATTTGGAACCCTCTATTCCAAAACGTATGGTCCTGTTATCAAGGTTGGAAACCTGCCTGTTGCGGTTAAATCGGGGACTGCCCAAATTGGTGCAGAAGATGGTAGTGGTTACCAAGATGGTGGTTTGACCAACTATGTGTATTCAGTAGTTGCCATGGTACCAGCAGATAAACCTGACTTTTTAATGTATGTGACCATGAAAAAACCAGAGCATTGGAGCATTCTCTTTTGGCAGGAGGTGGTCAATCCTGTTTTGGAAGAGGCGTATTTGATGAAAGATACTCTAAGTAGACCGGTTGTTACGGATGCAAGTCATAAAGCCGCCTATCAGTTGCCTAATTTTATCGGAAAAGGACCTGGTGAGACCTCTAGTGAGTTGCGTCGTAATCTTATCCAGCCGGTTGTGCTTGGAACCGGCAGCAAAATCAAAGAAATGTCACATAAGACAGGTCAAAATTTAGCAGAAAATCAGCAAATTCTCATACTTTCAGATCATTTTACCGATTTACCAGATATGTACGGTTGGACCAAGTCTAATGTCAAAACCTTTGCCAAGTGGACAGGAATCGATGTTACCTTTAAAGGCGCAGACACTGGTCGTGTTGTCAAACAAAGTATTGATGTCGGAAAATCTTTGAAAAAAATCAAAAAAATTACCATTACCTTAGGAGACTAACATGTTTTTAACGCTTATAGCAAGCCTCGTAGCCCTTGTTTTGACTGCTTTTGCAATGCCTCATTTTATTAAGTTCTATCAGTTAAAAAAAATTGGTGGGCAACAGATGCACGAAGATGTCAAGCAGCACTTGGCTAAGGCTGGGACACCTACGATGGGAGGAACGGTTTTTCTTCTTGTGGCGACAAGCTTGTCTGTTTTATTTGGACTCTTTTATTTCCAAGATGGTAAGAGTTTTGGCTTGATTTCAGGCATCTTATCTGTTGTTACCCTCTATGGTGTTATTGGTTTTTTAGATGATTTTTTGAAAATCTTTAAACAAATTAATGAGGGGTTGACTGCCAAACAAAAGTTAATCTTGCAGTTGGTTGGTGGTTTGATTTTCTATTTTTTACATGTGAGTCCAAGTGGTATCGCATCAATTAATGTCTTTGGTTATCACCTGTCTTTAGGAATTTTTTATCTTTTCTTTGTTTTGTTTTGGGTTGTTGGGTTTTCAAATGCAGTAAATCTGACAGATGGTATTGATGGCTTGGCTTCTATTTCTGTTGTCATCAGTCTTTTGGCTTACGGAGTGATTGCCTATACTCAGAGACAATTCGATGTTTTGCTGTTGATTGGTATCATGGTGGGGGCTTTGATTGGCTTTTTCCTCTTTAATCATAAACCTGCTAAGATTTTTATGGGAGATGTGGGGAGTTTGGCGCTCGGTGCCATGTTGGCAGCCATTTCAATTGCTCTTCGTCAAGAATGGACCCTACTGATTATCGGAATTGTTTATGTTCTTGAAACCAGTTCGGTCATGTTGCAAGTGTCATATTTCAAATATACTAAGAAAAAATATGGAGAAGGTAGACGTATTTTTAGAATGACTCCTTTTCATCACCATTTGGAATTAGGTGGCTTATCTGGTAAAGCAAATAAGTGGTCTGAGTGGCAGGTGGATGCTTTCTTATGGCTTCTTGGAATAGTTGCTAGCTTGATTACCCTTATGATTTTATACCTGTAAACTAGTAGGTAGTGATTGCATTAACAGAGTGACTGCTTTTGCTCAACTGGTTGGACAAGATAATACTTTAAATGGAGTGGAGACGACCTTGAAATCCTTGTTTTTAAGTGTCCTTTTCCTCTTTTTGCTTGTCAATGATATTAATGATATAATAGGGAAGAAAACGAGGTAGAACATGTCATTTAAAGATTATCATTTTAAACACTACATTCAAAAAGCGCTGGATGAAATTGGGTTTGTGGAGCCAACAGAGGTTCAGCAGCGTTTAATTCCTATTATTAACTCGGGTCGTGATTTGGTTGGAGAATCTAAAACCGGATCTGGGAAAACCCATACTTTTTTATTACCTATTTTTGAAAAACTTGATGAAAACAAAGAAAATGTTCAAGTCGTTATTACCGCTCCTAGTCGTGAATTAGCCACGCAGATATTTGAAGCCAGCAAACAAATTGCCAAGCATTCGGACAAGACTATTCGTTTGGCTAACTACGTGGGTGGAACAGACAAACAGCGTCAGATCGAAAAGTTAAAAGGTAGTCAACCCCACATTGTTATTGGAACTCCGGGACGTATTTATGACTTAGTAGCATCTGGTGATTTAACGATCCATCAGGCAACGACCTTTGTGGTGGATGAGGCAGATATGACTATGGATATGGGCTTTTTAGAGACTGTTGATAAGATTGCCTCGTCTCTTCCAAAAGTTGTGCAAATCTTAGTTTTTTCAGCAACCATTCCACAAAAATTACAACCTTTTTTGAAAAAATATTTGACCAATCCTGTCATTGAGCAAATCAAGACAGAAACGGTCATTGCTGACACCATTGATAACTGGTTGGTCTCTACAAAAGGTCGAGATAAGAATGGTCAAATTTTGGAATGCTTAAAAACCATGCAGCCTTATCTAGCGATGATTTTTGTGAATACCAAAGAACGAGCAGATGATCTGCACGGCTTTCTTGTTGCCAATGGTTTAAAAGTTGCCAAAATTCATGGCGGTATTCCACCAAGAGAGCGTAAGCGTATCATGAACCAAGTCAAAAAACTTGATTTTGAGTACATTGTGGCAACCGATTTGGCAGCAAGGGGAATTGATATTGAGGGGGTTAGTCATGTTATTAATGATGCCATCCCACAAGATTTATCTTTCTTTGTTCACCGAGTAGGACGTACAGGTCGAAATGGCATGTCAGGCACAGCCATTACCTTTTACCAACCAAGTGATGATTCAGACATTAAAGAGTTGGAAAAAATGGGAATTGCTTTCACACCCAAATTATTAAAAAATGGCGAATTTCAAGAGACTTATGACCGTGATCGCCGCCAAAATCGTGAAAAGTCCTACCAAAAATTAGACACTGAAATGATTGGCTTGGTAAAAAAGAAAAAGAAAAAAGTAAAACCAGGTTATAAGAAAAAAATCCAGTGGGCAGTTGATGAAAAACGACGTAAGGAACGTCGTGCAAAAACCCGTGCGAAAGGTAGAGCAGAACGTAAGGCAAAAAAACAAACTTTCTAAAATTTAAACTAGGCTTGTTTCTACCACTTAATAAGATACCGCTACTTTAACATAAAGAAAAAGTAGCAAAGGCTTCTCCCATCAGAGATTTCCTCACGATTCGTTTTGGTGTATTTGTCAATAGGAGTAGATGGCGACAAAGCTAAGTCCGAGAGAACAAGTGTTTCTCTCTTTTTTGATGTTCAAAATGCAGTTACACTTTTGGTTTTAACGTTTTTAAAGCGAAGAAAATCAAATGAAATCTGTTCGTAAATAGAAAGGCGAAGCAGAGGGTCTTTAATAGGATTTTCATGATTTCATAAGGGGGGTTCCTCCTATTTCTAGATTGATTGAGAAAACTTCTCTGATATGACGATGCTGTTATCCACTACAGAAAAAAGCAGAGAATTTTTTAAAGACTTTATCGCTGTGGCTCGTTGAAATGGTTTTATTCAATGGAGTACCAGATAAGAAAATTTTATCGAAATAGACTGTTTTTCGAAACACATTTTTACCCCCCCCCCCCCGAAAAAAAGGATTCTTCTATTTCGTCCCGATTATTTATTTTATATAATCATTTAGTAAAAATTATGAGAGATTACTTGCAGTTAAATGTGAGTATCTTTTAATTAAAGTGAACTAGAGGAGAGATTGTTTTGAAAAAAAGACATATTAACAAATTAGCCTGCCGTTACGGCTTAACCTCAGCTGCCGTTTTGTTAATGGCTATGGGGACAACAGTACAGGCAGCTAGTAGTACACAAGCAAGTATCAGTTCAGTTAAATCATCGTTAACATCTTTGACAGAGGCACAAGGTAAATTTCCAACTTTAAGTAGTTACTTGAAGTCAACCACAGCTGATAAGGACGGAGTTAAGGATTATTTAGAAAAATTAGAGGAATTCTTGAAAGCATACTTTGCTGCACGTAATCCGTTTGATACAAATGTTTATCGTATGGTAGAGATGCTAGATAACAAACCAGGGGTTCCAGGACCCGCTGGACCTAAGGGAGAAGCTGGTAAAAATGGTGAGCGCGGTCCAGCCGGTCCGCAAGGACCTAAAGGGGATCGTGGTGAAAAAGGTCCAATTGGTTCAACCGGTCCACGAGGATTTAAAGGAGATACCGGGATAGCTGGACCTAAGGGAGAAAAAGGTGAGAAAGGTGAGAAGGGAGATCCTGGTAAAGATGGTGCCCAAGGTCCGGTTGGACCTCAAGGTGAAAAAGGCGAACAAGGACCAATGGGACCTCAAGGACAGCCCGGTGCCCAAGGTGAGAAAGGAGAGAAAGGTGACCAAGGAATCCAAGGAGAAACTGGTCCAATGGGACCTCAAGGAGAGCAAGGACCAAAAGGTGATACTGGTCAAGCTGGCAAAGATGGTGCTAAAGGCGAAAAAGGAGATAAAGGAGAAGCCGGAGCAGCAGGTCGAGATGGACTAGATGGTAAAGACGGCAAAGATGGTGCCCAAGGTGAGCGCGGGGAGAAAGGTGACAAGGGGGACCAAGGTATCCAAGGCGACAAGGGCGATACTGGTGCTCCAGCTGTGCCAGAAGTTCCCCAAAAACCTGAAGCTCCAAATCAACCAGAAGGACAACCAAAGAAACCTGAGGTTCCAAACCAACCAGAAGAACAGCCAAAGAACCCTGAGGTTCCAAGCCAACCAGAGGAACAGCCCAAAAAACCTGAAGTTCCAAGTCAACCTCAAAATCCAGAAGTAAAACCAACCCCACAGGTGACCCCTTCTGAAAGCCAAAAAGGGGCTGGCACTTCACAGGTTCAAACCCCACATCAGGAACAAAAACTGGCTAAACCAGTTGTTAACTCTACATCAGTAAAACACTTGCCAGCTACTGGCGAAACCACTAACCCATTCTTCACAGCGGCAGCGGTTGCAGTGATGACTAGTGCGGGGCTACTTACTCTATCTGCTAAACGTAGAGAATACTAATCTCTTTTCAAAAATAAAACCAAAATACAGTTTTAGAAAGACAGATCAAGCAAGGTCTGTCTTTTTGCGTCATGTCTTACTAGCTGAAATAGTAGGTCAGTCTATTATCAGTTTAGGAACCATTTCAGCTGGTTGTGAGCAGTCCTTACATGAAGAGAAAGGATACCAGAAGTGTTGTTTTCCTTACGTGTTTGATAAAAAAGCAAAAATTTGGAAAAAGAAAAAGAGTGTGCTATACTTAACAGGTAGACTTTTAACCAGTTAAGTATATACAAAGGAGGAATCATGAAAAAGAAAATTCTTTTAATGATTAGTTTTATTGGTTTTTCATTTGCTTGGCAGCTAGTTCAAGCAAAACAAGTATTAGCAGAGGGGAAAGTAAAAGTAGTGACAACTTTCTATCCTGTCTATGAATTTACTAAAAGTGTTGTCGGCAGTGCCGGTGAGGTATCTATGCTGATGAAAGCAGGGGCAGAGCCTCATGATTTTGAACCCTCTACAAAAGACATCAAAAAAATTCAAGATGCGAATGCATTTGTTTACATGGACGATAATATGGAAACTTGGGTTTCTGATGTGAAAAAATCGTTAAAATCTAAAAAAGTGACCATCGTCAAAGGAACAGGTAACATGCTGCTGTTAGGAGGGGCTGCTCATGACCACGATCATGAAACGGCTGACAAAAAACAGGATAAAAAGAAAGAACACCACCATGCCTATGATCCGCATGTTTGGCTATCGCCATATCGGAGCATTACCGTTGTGGAAAACATTCGTGATAGCCTGTCAAAAGCTTACCCAGAAAAAGCTGCCACTTTTAAAGCAAATGCGGCTACCTATATTGAAAAGTTGAAAGAACTTGATAAAGACTACACAAACGCTCTTTCAGAAGCAAAGCAAAAGAGTTTTGTGACCCAACATGCTGCCTTTACCTATATGGCTCTTGATTATGGCTTAAACCAAATTCCAATTAATGGTGTAACACCTGATACAGAACCATCTGCCAAACGTATTGCAGCCCTTTCAAAATACGTAAAAAAATATGGTATTAAATATATTTATTTTGAAGAAAATGCCTCAAATAAGGTCGCTAAAACTTTAGCTAAAGAAGCAGGGGTTAAAACAGCTGTCCTTAGTCCACTTGAAAGCTTAACCGAAAAGCAACTGAAAGCTGGTGATGATTATATCACTGTGATGCGTAAAAACCTTGATGCCTTACGTTTAACAACAGATGTTGCTGGTAAAGAAATTCTTCCTGAAAAAGATACCACTAAGACAATTTACAATGGTTACTTTAAAGATAAAGAAGTTAAAGACCGTAAATTATCTGATTGGTCTGGGAATTGGCAATCGGTTTATCCCTATCTCCAAGATGGCACCTTGGATCAAGTTTGGGATTACAAGTCTAAAAAGTCTAAAGGTAAGATGACGGCCGCTGAATATAAAGACTATTACACTACTGGATATAAAACAGATGTGAAACAAATCAAGATTAATGGTAAGAAAAACACCATGACTTTTGTTCGCAACGGGGAAAAGAAAACTTTCACTTATAAGTATGTTGGAAAAGAAATCTTGACTTATCCTAAAGGAAATCGTGGTGTGCGTTTCATGTTTGAAGCCAAGGAAACAGATGCTGGTGAATTCAAATATGTTCAGTTTAGTGACCATGCCATTGCACCAGAAAAAGCAGAGCATTTCCATTTGTACTGGGGAGGTGAAAGCCAAGAAAAGCTTCACAAAGAGTTAGAAAATTGGCCAACCTATTACCGTTCAAGTTTATCTGGTCGCCAAATCGCTCAAGAAATCAATGCCCACTAATTATCATTAAAAAATCAACCTAAAGATCTCTTTAGGTTGATTTTTTGTTTCATTTCTTTTATTTTTGATAAAAAAAGTTTAATATTTCTCAAGAATACCTTGACGATAACTTAATATTATAATATACTTTAAGTGGTTATAACAAGTTAGAGGTGATTGGATGGAAAAGGAACAACCGCTCTATTTACAGCTTGTCGATGCCTTGGAAGTTAAAATCAGAAAGAGCATGGCAGCCAATGATAAATTATTGTCTGAACGAGAACTGAGTGAGTGTTACGGTGTTAGTCGCATTACTGTTAGACTAGCCCTTAAAGAATTAGAATTACGAGGTTTAATCTATAAAAAGCAGGGGAAAGGAACCTATGTTTCAGGAATTAAGGAACCTGCAACTGATTTGTCCAGCACGTATAGCTTCACAGAACAGATGAAAAAAATGGGAAAGATTCCCAAAACGAAGATTCTTTCCTTTGAACAGCACCCAATAACCCCTTATTTATCAAGGCTTTTAGAGTTAGATACTGATATAGATGTTTTTGAATTAGAGCGTCTTAGGATTGCTGATGAGATGCCTTTAATGTTTGAGCGGTCTTATATTCCAGCAGCAGTATTTTCTGGGTTGACGGTTGAAAACTTGGAACAAAAACCTTTGTATGAGTTATTTGCTGAAGATTTTCAAGAGACAATCCGCCTAGCGGAGGAGGAGTTTTATGCCAGTATTGCCCTAGATTATGAGGCAAATCTTTTAGGGATAAAAAAGGGAGATCCCGTCTTACATATTATTCGTAAAACGTATAATGATAAAAATATTTTAATTGAATTTACCTTTAGTATTGCAAGGGCGGATCAATTTAGGTACCGTATCCAACATCGCCCAAATGGCTAAAAATAATTGGAGGTTATTAAATGTTTTCAAAAACACAAGCAGAACTGGAAGCGCTTGGTGCAGTGATTACTGCCAAGGAAATTCAGCAAGAGCCCCGTTTGTGGCAAGAAACCATTGGTTCTTTTTGGCAAAAACAGGATCAAGTTGTTTCTTTTTTAAATAAGGTTTGCGAAAGCGCTAACAAAGATAAGGTGAAAGTGATCTTCACAGGAGCAGGGACTTCTGAATATGTGGGAAATACGATTTGTCCTTATGTGACCATGGCTGGAGATCGACATCGCTATTGTTTTAGTAGTTTAGCTTCAACAGACCTTGTTGCTGCCCCGCATTATTATTTATTTGAGGAAGAGACCGTCCTCTTGGTTTCTTTTGCAAGAAGTGGTAATAGTCCTGAAAGTGTAGCAGCTGTTGATTTGGTGAACCAGTTAGTTCCTAATGCTTATCATTTGATCATTACATGTGCTAAAGATGGGGAATTGGCGAGAAAAGGCCAGAGAGATGATCGTTCTTATGTTTATTTAATGCCAGATGACTCCAATGATGCAGGTTTTGCCATGACTGGAAGTTTCACCTGTATGATGTTGGCTGCCCTACTCATTTTTGATTCCCAAACAAGCCTTGAACAAAAACAAACTTATGTTGATGAAATGGTTTTAGCTGGACAAGCTATTATTGGCAATGAAAAGGAATTGCAAAGACTTGTTGATTTAGATTTTAACCGTTTGGTTTATTTGGGGTCAGGTCCATTAGCGAAGTTAACACAAGAGGCTCAGCTCAAGATTTTAGAACTGACAGCTGGCAAGATTGCAACGCTTTATGACTCTTCTATGGGATTTAGGCATGGTCCCAAATCTTTTGTTGACAATAAAACCTTGGTAATTGGTTTTGTAGCAAATGATCCTTATGTTAGACAATACGACTTGGATATTTTAGAAGAAGTAAAAGCAGATGCCATTGCTCTTGATACGGTAGCTGTTTTGCAGACTGGGCAAGAAAACTTTGGTGGGCATCAATTATGTTTAGACTTGTCACAGTTATTACCGGAAGCTTATTTAGCTTTCCCTATGATTTTGGTGGCTCAACTGTTAGCACTCTTGTCATCTATTAAAGTTGGTAATCTTCCTGATACACCATCTGCCACAGGGACCGTTAATCGTGTGGTTAAAGGGGTTACCATTCACGAATACACTAGCAATTAGGAGGGATCAATGCGTCACTTATCTCAAGCAAAATACAAATTTTTAGAAAAAGTCAGCCAGGAAGGGCTTATATCATCTCTAGCATTTGACCAACGTGGAGCCCTAAAACGGATGATGGCAGCTCATCAATCGACACCACCAACCGTTGCGCAAATGGAAGCCCTCAAAGTCTTGGTGTCAGAGGAATTAACCCCCTATGCCTCTTCTATTTTGCTAGATCCGCAATACGGTCTACCCGCAACGAAGGCTCGTGACGAAACAGCAGGTCTGCTTTTGGCTTATGAAAAAACAGGCTACGATGCCACCACCACAAGTCGTCTACCAGATTGTCTCACCGAATGGTCAGTCAAACGCCTAAAAGAA
>NZ_AUKZ01000021.1 GCF_000425025.1 Streptococcus castoreus DSM 17536
TCAGTAAGAGCCCTGAGAGAAGAACAGGTAGATAGGTTAGGAGTGGAAGTGTAGCGATACATGAAGCGGACTAATACTAATAGCTCGAGGACTTATCCGAAAAAAGTTATTGACAATAGAAGAGGATTCTTGTTAGAATATAGGTATTCAATTTTGAGTGGAGAGCCCTTATGTGAGAGTAGGGGGGAATGATAGTTAAGTGACGATAGCCTAGGAGATACACCTGTACCCATGCCGAACACAGTAGTTAAGCCCTAGAACGCCTGAAGTAGTTGGGGGTTGCCCCTTGTGAGATACGGTAGTCGCTTAGCTTTAATCCGCCATAGCTCAGTTGGTAGTAGCGCATGACTGTTAATCATGATGTCGTAGGTTCGAGTCCTACTGGCGGAGTTGTTAAAGGTAGGAGTTTTTCCTATCTTTTTTGCATTTTTGAGCAAATTATGGTAGGATGGGTATAGTAATAGAGCACCCTTAGCTCAACTGGATAGAGTACCTGACTACGAATCAGGCGGTTAGAGGTTCGACTCCTCTAGGGTGCATAATAATAGGAGTAGCAATAGGACAGAAATGTCCTGTTGCTTTTTTGAAGTTCTCTTTATAATAAGACTACCATGAAGAAAAGGAGAACAGAAATGACACTAGAGAGAGGAAAGGCATTTGAAAAGGTAAAACCAATTATTTTGAAATTGAAACGTCATTATTTTATACAGTTATGGGATAGAGACGATTGGCTGCAAGAAGGGCATCTGATCTTGGTCAAGTTGTTGGCGCAGTACCCGGAATTGTTAGAGGATGAGGAACGTTTGTATCGCTATTTCAAAACCAAATTTTCCTCTTACTTGAAAGATGTTTTGCGTCAGCAGGAAAGTCAGAAACGGCAGTTTCATAAGTTGGCATATGAAGAGATTGGTGATGTGGCCCATGCGATTCCTTCAGCTGGTTTGTGGTTGGATGATTATGTGGCTTATCGAGAGATGATAGAAGGTATAGAAATGGAGTTGGATGATGGGGAGCGGACCCAGTTTCAAGCGTTGGTGAGGGGAGAACGGTTTAAGGGGCGTCGGTCTTTGCTTAGGAAGATTCGTCCGTACTTTAAGGATTTTCTGGAGGGGTGATAGAGGAAATTGTGAACAGTCCTTTTTGGTTTTTGATGTTAGTATTGTTCGGTATATATTTGAATGGTAGCAGATTCATAGTGTTTGAGAAAAGCATTGATTTGTCTGGTAGACTGAAAATGGTGGATATTATCGGGTTCACTAATAATATTTGTGACCGTTGTTTCAGCGATATTAGGGATAGAAAAGAAGTATCTGGTATTCTGGAAAAGGCTGAGTGTGTTGCACTATTTGGTCTAGGACAGCTTGTCTACGTGTTGCTAGTCTTTGTAATTCCTTAACATAGTATCTACCTTTTTCAATAATTGGAGAGATTTTCTTAATTGCGAAATAGGATTGTTTAGCTAGTTTCACAGGTTTTTCAACCGAATAAGCTACTCAATTATCAGAGATACGTTTTGAGGTGAAATAGTGCATGATTTTCTTCAATTCACTTGTTTTTAAACACAACACAAGTTTCTTACTTGGAAAGGTTGCGGTGAATCCTCTGGTTGGGGTTGACAAGATCTTCTCCAGCTAAGGTTACTTGTAAAATCTTGTGCAGAATGATTCATGATATGGATAATATCTTTTGTCAGATTCTGATAGAAGTGGTTCAAATCATGTAGGTTTTGATAGTTTTATTTCTGAATAAATGCAGATTTACGATTGAGTACAAATTGTGATGCTGCTAGTTTTTCAATGTCAATCTTATTTGTTTTACGCATATGTAACTTATCCAATTACTTATTGTTCTCCAGACGGTTAAGGCGTGAATAAACATTGTTTTTCACCAGAAAAGCTTAAAGATGATTTCAGGATTGAGAACATTTTCAAATCGTCAAGTAATTTTGTGAAGTCCATGGCATTGTGTAGCCGTGAATTTTTTCATTGTTGATTAGGATAGTTACTTTTGAATTTGTTTTACTGACATCAATTCCAAAAACTGTCCGATATTACCTCTTTGTTTTGGATATTTTCTTGTTTTAGTGATTCCATTTTCAATATATGAGGTTGCTCGTCCTACATGCTTTGACAAAATTTCCACTAAATAAAACAGGTATCTTATTGGTTTGTCAAGTGGCTCCTCTAACATACAATAAATGACCAATTTTTAGTGGCTATAATAGGTTCCAATTTTGACTTCTTTAAGTTCCCTGTTGAATGATTGAACAAGAAATAATTAGTTATTTTATTTTCACAATTATCAGCATATTCAACTTATTTTATCCTTTTTATTGTTATACAGATTAATAAGAGTTATGACAAACGCACGAAGAAAATCTTTTATTGAAAAAATAATGAAAACAGCAAAAAGCTATTGCAAGTTTAAATTTCCATTTAATTGTGAACATATAAAGTTGTCAAAATAGTTTTCTTCCTAAAATGTTAACTAGAAAATGATGCTTTCTGAAAAGTCAAAGAGTTTTTCTGTATTTCAGAACATCGTTTCCCTTTTTAGAAAAACCATGATAATTTTTTCTTCATGTGTTTGTCGTGGTAAGAGTCTTATTCTACTGACAAAGTTGTGTTATCTGCCTTGATTTTTATCAGGAGTGTCTATTTGGTGTCTTTTGTGACTAACGGACTACTTGGAGATTTCCGAATCCCAGCTATAGTGGTCTTAATAAAATATGTTATAATAGTACCATTAATTCAAAGGAGTTTCCTTTATGTATAAAGATGATAGTTTATCACTCCATACTGATTTATATCAGATTAATATGATGCAGGTTTATTTTGAACAAGGTATTCACAATCGTAAGGCCGTTTTTGAGGTTTATTTCCGTAAGGAGCCTTTTAATAATGGGTATGCTGTCTTTGCTGGTTTGCAACGACTGGTAGAGTATCTCAATCAATTACAATTTTCTGAAACAGATTTGGCTTATTTAAGAGATTCTGGCTATAGTGAGGATTTTTTGACTTACTTAAAAGGGTTATGTTTGGAGTTAACCATTCGTTCTGCGAGAGAAGGGGATCTGGTTTTTGCTAATGAACCAATTGTTCAAGTTGAGGGACCTCTTGGGCAATGTCAACTAATTGAAACAGCACTTCTTAACATTATTAACTTCCAAACCCTTATTGCAACAAAAGCAGCACGTATTCGTTCAGTCATTGAAGATGAGCCACTTTTGGAATTTGGGACTCGCCGTGCTCAAGAGTTAGACGCAGCTATTTGGGGGACCCGGGCTGCTATAATTGGGGGAGCGGATGCAACTAGCAATGTTAGAGCAGGAAAACTGTTTGACATTCCAGTTTCAGGAACGCATGCTCATGCTCTTGTTCAAACCTATGGGAATGATTATGATGCTTTCATGGCTTACGCTAAAACTCATAAAGACTGTGTCTTTCTTGTGGATACTTATGACACGCTTAGAGTTGGTGTGCCAACAGCTATTCAAGTGGCTAAAGAAATGGGTGACAAGATTCATTTCTTAGGTGTTCGTTTGGATTCTGGAGACCTAGCTTACCTATCTAAAAAAGTTCGCCAACAGCTTGATGATGCTGGTTTTACCCAAGCCAAAATTTATGCATCTAATGACTTAGATGAAAATACAATCCTTAATTTGAAAATGCAAAAAGCAAAAATTGATGTTTGGGGAGTTGGTACGAAACTGATTACAGCCTATGATCAGCCTGCTTTAGGGGCAGTTTATAAAATTGTATCCATTGAGCAAGAAGATGGTACCATGCGTGATACGATTAAGTTATCAAACAATGCTGAAAAAGTATCGACACCAGGTAAAAAGCAAGTTTGGCGTATTACTAGTCATGAGAAAGGTAAGTCAGAAGGGGATTATATCACTTTTGCAGATACTGACGTGACTAAATTGACTGAGATTGAGATGTTCCACCCAATTTATACCTATATTAAGAAAACGGTTAAAGATTTTGAGGCTGTCCCTTTATTGGTTGATATTTTTGATAAAGGAACTTTGGTTTACCAATTGCCAAGTTTAACTGAGATTAAAGCCTACGCTCAAAAAGAATTCAACAAGCTGTGGGATGAATACAAACGTGTTTTAAATCCGCAAGATTATCCCGTTGATTTAGCCCTTGATGTTTGGCAAAATAAGATGACTCTAATTGATAAAATTCGTAAAGAATCTCATGGGAGGGGAGAATGAAATGACCCTACAAGAGGAAATTATTCGCCAGTTAGGTGTAAAAGCTATCATTGATCCGCAAGAAGAAATTCGCAGAACCATTGATTTTCTAAAGGCTTATTTGTACAAACATCCTTTTTTGAAAACTTATGTTTTAGGAATTTCAGGAGGGCAGGATTCTAGTCTTGCAGGTAAATTGGCACAATTAGCTATTGCAGAATTAAGGGATGAAACAGGTGACCAGGCTTATCAGTTTGTAGCAGTGCGTCTCCCTTACGGAGTTCAAGCAGATGAAGTTGATGCTCAAAAGGCTTTAGCCTTTATTAAACCAGATCAATCCGTAACGGTGAATATCAAGTCAGCTGTAGATAGCCAAGTAGAAACTTTGATCCTAGCCGGTATTGATGTTTCTGATTTCAATAAAGGTAATATTAAGGCGCGTCAACGCATGATTAGTCAGTATGCCATTGCAGGTCAAATGGCTGGTGTGGTGATTGGAACGGATCATGCAGCGGAAAATATTACAGGCTTCTTTACGAAATTTGGTGACGGTGGTGCGGATATTTTGCCTCTTTTCAGATTA
Source organism: Streptococcus castoreus DSM 17536 (assembly GCF_000425025.1). Classification (GTDB taxonomy): domain Bacteria; phylum Bacillota; class Bacilli; order Lactobacillales; family Streptococcaceae; genus Streptococcus; species Streptococcus castoreus. The sequence goes on from NZ_AUKZ01000021.1 coordinate 4,785, forward strand.
AATAAACGCCAAGGGAAAGCACTTTTAAAGGCATTAGAGGCTGATCCAGCACTTTATGACAAAGTTCCGACTGCTGATTTAGAAGATCAAAAACCAGGATTGGCTGACGAAGCTGCTCTAGGGGTCAGTTACCAAGATATTGATGATTATTTAGAAGGTAAATCCGTTTCAAAAGAAGCACAAGTAATCATTGAAAGTTGGTGGCGTAGCGGGCAACACAAGCGTCACTTGCCAATTACCATTTTTGATGATTTTTGGAAATAAGAGTTAAATTGTCAAAAATTAAATAGAAACAAAAAGTTAGGTTAGCCTAACTTTTTTCTTGAAGAAAATTAAATAAGGTCTATAATAGAAGTAATCCTTTAGAATAAAATGGACGGATGTTAACCATCTTGCCAATATTATTTCAGGTGAAGCTTATTTTAATATTTTAGGAGGACAATAATGTCAGGTTTAACAGAGACATTCACAGAACAATTATATGCCAACTATGAGGCCAATGTTAAATTCTCAGCTATTGAGAATGCGATAACACATAATGGATTGTTAAAGTCATTAGAGACTAGACAAAGCGAGATTGAGAACGCTTTTGTTTTTTCAATTGATTTAACTAAGGATAAGGTTTCTAATCAGAAAGCATCAGGTCGATGTTGGATGTTTGCTGCTTTAAACACTTTTCGTCATAAGTTGATTTCAGAGTTTAAACTGGAAAATTTTGAATTATCTCAAGCCCACACTTTCTTTTGGGATAAATATGAAAAGGCTAATTGGTTTATGGAACAGGTTATTGCAACTGCGGACCAAGCCTTAACCAGTCGTAAAGTGAAATTTCTTTTAGATGTTCCACAGCAAGATGGCGGCCAATGGGATATGGTTGTTTCCTTGTTTGAAAAATATGGTGTTGTTCCAAAATCAGTTTATCCAGAATCCATTTCATCAAGTAATAGTCGCGAGTTAAACCAATATTTGAATAAATTATTGCGCCAGGATGCCCAAATTCTTCGTGACTTAATTGCTTCAGGAGCCGATGAACAGCAAATAAAGACAAGAAAAACAGAGCTTCTTCAAGAAATTTTTAACTTTTTAGCTATGACACTTGGTTTACCGCCACGTCAATTTGACTTTGCTTATCGTGATAAGGATGCCCAATATCATCTCGAGAAAGAATTGACACCACAAACTTTTTATGAAAAATTTGTTAATTTAAGATTATCCGATTACGTTTCAGTGATTAATGCTCCAACTGCTGATAAACCTTATGGTAAATCTTATACTGTTGAGATGCTAGGTAATGTGGTTGGTAGTCGTGATGTGCGTTACTTAAACCTTGATATGGAGCGTTTTAAGGAACTTGCTATTCAGCAAATGCAGGCAGGTGAATCTGTTTGGTTTGGTTCGGATGTTGGTCAAGCTTCAGATCGTCAAAAGGGCATTCTTGCAACAAATACTTACGATTTTGAAGCAAGTATGGATATTAAGTTGAGTCAAGATAAATCAGGTCGTTTAGATTATGGTGAGAGTCTAATGACCCATGCTATGGTTTTAACTGGTGTGGATTTAGATGAGACTGGAAGACCACTAAAATGGAAAGTTGAAAACTCGTGGGGTGATAAGGTTGGTGACAAGGGCTATTTTGTTGCCTCAGATGCTTGGATGGATGAGTACACTTATCAAATTGTTGTCCGTAAAGAATTCTTAACAGTGGATGAATTAGCAGCTTACGAGGCAAAACCACAAGTGCTTGCACCATGGGATCCAATGGGAGCCTTAGCTAATTATTCAAATTGAGTAGGAACTAATCTTTAACTTTTCTTATGCTATTGTGTAGACACCACTGCTTGGTATATGGTGCAACACAGCATTTTCTAAAAAAATAAAAGCCGTTTGAGAACTTTCAAACGGCTTTATGTGTCAATGATTTGTTTTTTTATCTTCTGTGGTAGAATGACTAGTACCGTTTTCGGTATTGGTTGAAGAATTGGGAACATTGGCAGTGTTGCTCTCATCAGTAGTTGTCTGACTAGAAGAAGTTGTTGTGCTATTATTTCCATATAGGTTATTGTAGACAGAATTTGTGTAGTCGTTACTGTTACTTGAGTGAGTACCACTTAGATAAAGAAACCCTCCACTGCGATAAAGACCACTTGGCATTGTCCAGTCCTCACTGTAACCATTGGTTAAGTAAGTCATCATGTTACGGTAAACAGCAGCTGCAATTTCCAAACCATAGCCATAAACTGGTGTCATTCGGTCTTTGTAACCTGTCCAGACGGCCATTGCATATTTATTGGTAAAACCAACGAAGTTTTCATCCGGTGCTAAGGTACCAACATAGTTTGGATAGAGACCATATTTTTCACCAATTTTAGCTAATTCTTCATCAGTGTAGTTGGATGTACCGGTTTTTCCAGCTTGAGCAACACCAGGAATAGCAGCAGCAGTACCTGTACCATAAGTGAGAACTGTTTTGAGCATATCAGTCATCATGTATGCTGTTGTTTCTTTCATGGCACGTTTGCCCTTGTCCTCAAATACTTTACTTGTTCCATCACTAAATTCAATTTTGTTAATGTACTGAGGTTTATAATAAATGCCACCATTAGCAAAAGCAGCATAAGCGGTAGCCATTTTTTCGCTACTAGCACCATATTTTGTTTCTGAACTACTGTTGTTACTCGAGATCGCATTTGAGTAATTCATTTCGGGATAACTAATTCCTAAACTATTTAAGAAAGAACGGGCATAGTCAAGCCCAGCAGCTTCAAGAGCCCTAACAGCAGGAACGTTACGAGAGAGCATAATGGCTGATTGGATGGTCATCCAGCCATTGTATCTGTGGTCCCAGTTGAATAACTGCGTTGTTGTTCCTGGCCAATAATAAACAGAGTCATTTGTTGATTGAGCTGTCGAAGTATAAGCACCAGATTCAATAGCCGGTGCATAGGCCGTGATAGGTTTCATTGTAGATCCCCAGTCACGGTCAGTTAAAACAGCCTGATTGGTACCAAAGGAAACATTCTCGTCTTGGTGACGACCACCTAGTTGGGCAATAACACGACCATTAGTAACATTAACGATGGTCGAAGCCACTTGGAAATTCGGATCAGGATAGGAGATATAATTTTCAGAATTGTAAATATTATAGAGAGTTTGTTGGGCTTCTGGGATGATATTGGTGTATACTTTTAAGCCAGAAGTGAAAATGTCTTTGTTGGTCTCTCTCTTAACTTGTTCAATAACTTGTTTCAAATAGTTATCCATGTATTTTGGATAAGTGGAACGTTTCTGAAGAGGTTGTAATCCATCAGTAACAGGAGTGGCAAGCGCAGTTTTGTATTCAGCTTTGGTAATATTTTTTTCCAGATACATTTGTTGCAGAACCACATTACGTCGATTTTTAGCAGCTTCGGGCTGTGTATAAGGATCATATTGACTTGGAGCTTGTGGAATGCCAGCTAATAAGGCTAACTGGGCGTAGGATAGATCCTTGAGGTCTTTGCCATAGTATGCTTTAGCAGCTGTGAGCATTCCATAGTTACCATTTCCCATGTAAACTTTGTTAATGTAAAAAGTTAAGATTTCCTGTTTGGTGTATTTACGTTCCATTTGAAGTGCTAACCAAACTTCTTGTGCTTTACGTTTTAAGGTCTGGTCGGATTCATTGGTTGAAAAGTAAGCTAATTTAATCAATTGTTGATCAAGAGTTGAGCCTCCCTGAGTCGTTTTATTGGTTAAATTATGAAAGACTGCACCAAAAATACGATAAAGGTCTACCCCGCGGTGATTGAAGAAACGTTTATCCTCGATAGAGGTGATTGCATTGACCAGATTAATAGGAATACTATCAGCAGTTACATTTTCACGTTTTTCAGATCCTAAGTCAGCGATAAGTTTATTGTTCCCATCGTAAACTAAACTTGAATTTGTTGATTTTAGTTGTGTCTCAGAAAGTTTGGGAGCGCCGCTAATATAAAAGGCAAATAAAAGACCGCCGATAAGAATAATAAAGATAATCAGACTAATAATAGCACTGAGTGCATATTTTAACCATTTAAGGATTTTTGGATTTTTAATTGTAATCACCGCCTAAAATATTTTGTTCTATAATATCTAAATATGGGACTTGTGGAAAAGCGCCAATAACTATCTCAAAGCCATTTTTTCTGATATAATCAAGGGGCATTGATTTATTTCCCTTATCAATCTGATAAAAATCAATGAGTGCTTTGGCAGGTAAGTAATAGGTTTCCTTAAGTGTCGAAAAGTGAAGTAGGACAAAACAAATTCCCTCTTGCTCCAAAACGGCTGCCATATGTTTAATCTGATGTAGATGAAAGTTCTTCATAGGCATAGCAGTCTTTTGTTTGGTTTCTTTTGCTTCAAAATCAATATAGTGCCCCTTGTAGACTCCAGAATAGTCAGTTGTTGAAGCCTGTCTAAAGTAGGCTTCAACAATCTTAGCACGACTTCGTTTGGGATAATCTACCTTTACAATTTGAATAGGGGTTGTTTTTTTGTGAATGACAGCAATTTGTCGAGACAAATAATAATCATTTGTGGCATTAATAGCTGTTTCAAAGGACATGCCACGGTTGGCAAAATCCACCATTTTTTGATTTGTTTGCTTTTGAATAGGACTTGCTTTTTGCCGAATAAGATTATGAGGGTAGTTGACCATTATTCTCCTAACGTCATTACTTAATGCTAAAATTTAAGCATTTTTATTATAACATATTTTTTTGAAAGACAAACTATAAGAAAGGTCAAATCGCTGGAATGACAGATTTCTTTCTTTTATAGGAAATAAGGAGCGGTAAGTCCGTCAACTGTTTAAGGGGGAAATTTAGAAAATGCCAACATTTTGCTATTATTGTTTGAAACAGTTTACCTTTACAAGTGGACATGTAGGAGATAGCCCTTATAAAATAGGTTATAGAAATAATTGATTTACAAATTTTAAAAATAGCAGTATAAGAGTTACACACATGAAATACAGGATAAGGATAAGAGGACATGACTGCGATTCTAATAACGGGTTATCGGGGGTTTGAATTAGGAATTTTTAGTCAAAAAGATCAGAAGATTCCTATCATTCAAAAGGCTATTCGTAGAGACTTAATCACTTATATAGAAAATGGTGTAGAATGGTTTGTCTTTATGGGGAATCTAGGTTTTGAACAATGGGCATTAGAAGTTTTGAATGAGTTGAAAGCAGATTATTCTTTAAAAATAGCAACTATTTTTCCTTTTGAAACCCATGGTCACAATTGGAATGAAGCTAACCAAGAGGTGTTAAGTCAATTTAAAGCTGTTGACTTTGTTAAATACAGTTTTTCAGACTATGAAACTCCTCAGCAATTTAACCACTATTATCGTTTTTTATTGGCTAATACAGAAGGTGCTTATCTTTTATACGATAGCGAGCATAAAACTAATCTTAGTTATTTGGTAAACAAAATGAAAGAACTGCCTCACTACGATTTGTCTTTTTTGACTTTTGACCGTCTAAATGAGGCTTTAGAAGAATAGTAATGTATTCTTAATAAACATTGGTATTTAAATACTTGCTTTTTAAATTATTTTTCTGTATCATTAATAGTGATATTGATATGTGATGTTAAAAAAGATTGACCGTTCGGAGAGTATAGAATGACAAGTATTATTTATAGTCCAAAAGACATTTTTGAACAAGAATTTAAGACCAGCATGAGGGGCTTTGATAAGAAAGAGGTAGATGAATTTCTTGACAATGTTATCAAAGATTATGAAAGTTTCAACGCACAGATTGAAATTTTAAAAGCTGAAAACGAGGCCTTAAAAAAAGCTAAGTTTCAAGCAAAAAATACAATGACAGTATCCTCGCAAGTGACGTCTCAACCGACACGCGTTGCTCAATCGGCTACGAATTTTGATATTTTGAAGCGAATTAGCAAGTTGGAAAAAGAGGTTTTTGGGAAACAAATTATTGAGTAGTTAAAGTGGTGCAATTTTTGGATAATCGCATGGTATTTCAATACTATGAGGAAAGTCCATGCTAGCACTGGCTGTGATGCCAGTAGTGTTTGTGCCAGACGAACAAATAAGTCTGGGGATGTGTTTGACACATTACGGCGGAGAAAATGGCTAAGTCTTTTGGATATGCCAAAGTCCTTCTGAAAGTGCCACAGTGACGTAGTTTTTATGGAAACGTAAAAAATGGAACGCGGTAAACCCCTCAAGCTAGCAACCCAAACTTTGGTAGGGGCATGGGATAGTTGGAAACGAACAAGCTATCCTGACTGTCAGTAGACGGTAGACAGATGATTATCGAAGGAAATGATACCTAGTTATTTCCGGAACAAAACATGGCTTATAGAAAATTGCATAATAGGTTAAGCTAGCATTTGGCTAGCTTTTGTTGATTGTTAAAGAGAAAGAGTAATGATGAAAGAAAATTTTAAATTAGTAGCAACAGTTGCCGCAGGATTAGAAGCTGTTGTTGGCAAGGAAATCAGAACGTTAGGGTTTGATTGTCAGGTCGAAAATGGGAAAGTTTATTTTGATGGAACACTCGAAGCGATTATTAAAACTAATCTTTGGTTACGAGCAGCTGATCGTATTAAAATTATCGTAGGGCGATTTCCAGCAAGAACCTTTGAAGAATTGTTCCAAGGTGTTTTTGCCTTGGATTGGGAAAATTATTTGCCGCTAGGAGCTAAATTTCCAATCTCAAAAGCCAAATGTGTTAAATCAAAATTACATAATGAACCAAGTGTTCAAGCCATTACCAAAAAAGCTGTTGTCAAGAAATTGCAAAAGCATTTTCACAGACCAGAAGGGGTTCCTCTTCAAGAAATTGGATCAGAATTTAACATTGAAGTATCTATTTTAAAAGATCAAGCGACGATTATGATTGATACAACAGGAGATAGCTTATTTAAGCGCGGCTATCGTGTGCAAAAAGGTGGGGCACCGATTAAGGAAAATATGGCAGCAGCTATTCTTAGCCTATCTAATTGGTTTCCAGACAAACCTTTGGTTGATCCGACTTGTGGATCAGGTACTTTTTGTATAGAAGCAGCCCTTATTGGAATGAATATTGCTCCTGGTTTTAATCGTTCCTTTGCTTTTGAGCAATGGAGTTGGGTTGATAAAGAATTGGTTCAAAAGGGGCGTGATGATGCTGAAAAAGAGGCGCGCTACGATGCTGAACTAGATATTTCAGGTTTTGATGTTGATGGTCGTATGATTGAGATTGCTAAACGTAATGCTGAAGAAGCAGGGCTGGCTAATGTGATTACCTTCAAACAAATGCGTCTTCAAGATTTCCGTACAGACAAGATTAATGGGGTTATTGTGTCCAATCCTCCTTATGGGGAACGGTTGCTTGATGACAAAGCGGTTGACATCTTGTATAATGAAATGGGACAAACTTTTGCGCCATTGAGAACATGGAGCAAATTTATCCTAACAAGTGACGAAGATTTTGAAAAGAAATATGGGCAAAAAGCCGACAAAAAACGTAAACTTTATAATGGTACCCTAAAAGTTGATTTGTACCAATTTTATGGGGAAAGGGTAAAGCGACATCTGATATAGAGAGGTAAAAAGTGTGTCAGAAGAAAGCAAAGAAGTTGAAGTAGCAAAAGAATCACAAACACTAGGTCTCAATGAAGCTAAGAACATGACAATTGGTGAGGCGGTCCGAAAAGATTCGGAAATAAAAGCAGGTATCACCGAAGATGACAGTATCTTAGATAAATATATTAAGCAACATCGTGATGAAGTTTCTTCTCAAAAATTTGATGCTAAATATGTAGAATTGGACACAGCTAGTTTAGATAATTTTATTAAAAAACAAAGGGAAGAGCTTAGTAAATCTGGTCTTGTTGATGCTGAATCAAGTTTACTTGAGCGTGAACTTGATGAACCTTTGGTTGAGGCGGTTCAGGAAGAATGGTCTCCTATGGAGGAAGCTGTTGCGGTCACAGCAAGTGTTCCAGTTGAAACGATGGTTCCTGTGGGAGTTTCTATTGAGGAGGTTACTTCAGAACCAGAAACTGCTCAACTAGAGCCAACTAGAGAGTATTTCTCGACGGATCAAAGGTTAGCGGAACTTAAGCCTAAAAAGAAAACAAGATTGCTTGTGGGGTTGCTGACATTATTGCTAGTGGTTCCTACCGTGATTCTGGGTTTGATTTATTTGAAACCAGAGTCAGCTAAAACGACAAAAACAACAACGTCATCTAAAACAGCCAGTTCGGATAAATCAAGTCAATTGAAAGCCAAATCTAAAGCTTTTGAAAAACAATATGCAGATTTTTTTGCAGATACTGCAAAAAGCAAGCTAAAAAATAGTGAGTTTGCTAAACTATCAGAGTTGGAAGCGACCCTAAAAGCATTAAAAGGCTCTGCTTATTATGATAAGGCAAAAGAAAAGGTTGATGCTTTGAAGAAAGCGATTACTGCCATTGCAGCTGTTAATGGTAAATTTGTTTCTGATGTCATTGTCAACGGAGAAAAGGTTGCAGCTGAAGTGAAGGCCAATGCTAATTTTGATGACTTGGCAAGTACAACCGTAACAACAGGAAATGCTGATCTTGATTCTCTCATACAATCAAGTATTACGGATGGGCGCCAGCAATTAGCGACCAAAGCTGAAGCTACCAGAGTGGCTAGCGAGCAGGCGGCTGTACAACAGGCACCTGCTTCACAAGCTACTCAAACACCAAGCACTACAGTTTCACCGTTATCTATTTATGGCATTACGACTTACGATTCATCACTGTTACAAAGAAACCTATCACGTGTTCCTTACAATCAGGGAGTCATTGCAGATAGTGGCAACCCATCTTGGACTTTCAATCCAGGTGTCCTTGAGAAGATTGTTGCGACCTCACAAGCGAGAGGTTACATTTCGGGGAATCAATATATTTTGGAACCGGTTAATATTATTAATGGCAATGGCTATTATAATATGTTTAAACCAGATGGTACCTATCTTTTTTCATTGAACTGTAAAACAGGCTATTTTGTAGGAAATGGAAAAGGGTATGCAGATGCTTTAGATTATTAAAAGTGTCATCAAAAAGCAAGCGTTTAGGACAAGATGTTCCTTGTTTGGTTAAACATTGTTGCGTTAATTGAGTTTGTTAAAAAGACTGAAAAGACCAGTTTCCCCTTAAGTGGAAACTGGTCTTTTTGACTAAAACGTGTTAAATAATATGGCGCTTAAATGGATCGTCTGAAATACCTTGATTTAAAATAACTTGTGCCCATTCTTTTGCTGCAAAGAGGCTGTGATCCTTATAATTTCCACAAGATTCAATGGTAGTTCCAGGAACATCTTCCCAAGTGATGCCTGTTATAATTTCTTCTAAACTTGCCTTGATGACTTTGGCAATATCCGCTGAACAGTGTTTTCCCCACATAATTAAATGGAAACCTGTGCGGCAACCAAAGGGAGAGCAGTCAATCATGCCATCAATACGCTGACGGATTAATTTTGCCAATAAATGCTCAATAGTATGTAATCCGGCTGTCCCAATGGCATTTTGATTCGGTTGTACCAAACGGACATCAAAATTGGTAATGACATCCCCTTTTGGTCCAAATTCTTCAGAGATAAGACGAACATAGGGGGCCTTTACGATAGTATGATCCAATTCAAAACTTTCAACGGTAACTTCTTTTGTCATTTTATCCTCCTCAACTACCTTTCTCATATCATAACATAAAAAGCAAAGAAATGGTTACTTATCTACGACTGTATGATTATGCTTAGCTATTTTTTAAGGTTTAGCTGCATCATTTTTTACGATTATGGCAGTGCCTTGTCCGCCGCCGATACAAAGAGTTGCAAGCCCTCTTTTAACCTGTCGTTTTTTCATCTCGTGGATTAGAGTTACGAGAATTCTAGCTCCGCTTGCACCAATAGGATGCCCAAGAGCGATAGCGCCTCCGTTGACATTAACAATGTTAGGGTTCAATTTGAGTTCTTTCAAGACCGCCAAAGATTGAGCCGCAAAAGCTTCATTAGATTCGATTAAGTCCAAATCCTGGATCGTTAATCCAACCCTTGCCAATGCCTTTTGCGTTGCAGGAATAGGACCTGTTCCCATTAATTCAGGGGCAACTCCTGCACTAGCATAACTTTCAATGGTGACAAGTGGTGTTAGTCCAAGTTTTTTTGCCTTGTCTTGGGTCATTAACATAAGGAGAGCTGCACCATCATTAATCCCTGAAGAATTTCCAGCTGTTACAGTACCTCCCTCAGGCATAAAAGCGGGTCGAAGCTTTTGGAGTTTTTCAATACTGGTATTTGACTTTGGATATTCATCGGTAGAAATGATAACGGGGTCTTTGTGTTTTTGAGACATAATTACAGGAACAATTTCGTCGGCAAAACGGTTGGTTTTACCTGCTTTTTTGGCTTTGATTTGACTGTCAAGGGCGAATTGATCTTGTTCTTGCCTTGTAATACCATATTTTTTAGCAATATTTTCGGCAGTAATTCCCATGTGATAATGATTGAAGGCATCTGTTAAGCCATCGTGAACCAAACTGTCAATGAATTGGCTATCTCCCAGACGCTGACCAAAGCGGTGTTGGGTTGATACATAGGCGGCTTGGGACATGTTTTCAACACCTCCTGCAATGATAATCTCAGCGTCTCCTAGCATTAAGCTTTGACAGGCTAGTTGAATAGCTTTTAAACCAGATCCACAAACCATATCAAGGGTGAAGGCGGTCTTATCATTTGGAATACCAGAATGGATTGCAACTTGCCTAGCAATGTTTTGACCTAGCCCTGCATGAAGAACATTTCCTAAGATGACTTCGTCTACCATTTTCGGTTTGACTGGTGTTGTTTCAAAGATCTTTTTCAGTACGGTGCTTGCTAGGCTAACGGCAGAAACATCTTTAAAAGCGCCACCAAATGCTCCAATGGGTGTTCGTAGGGCTTTCACAATAACAATCGTTTTCATAATATAATATCCTCTCGTGGTTAAACCATTTGTTGTCTTGATCAATGATTTATTGTTAGGGTGCAGTTGTAACAAATTCTTGTGAGATTAGCTAACAATATCCCCGAAAGATAAATCGCTAAGCAAATTTAACAGGAATCTTTTTAGGAAAGTTACTGTTCATTTTACCCCAAATAAAGACGACTGGTTTCGTTAATTGTCTTAAGCTTATCATAGATTCTTACAAAGGAAAAGTTATAAATATCTCAAGTAAGCATAGTATCAGAGTCAAGGACTTTTCGTAAAAAATTACTTTAGCGATAGAGATGCCAAATAATCGTTTCTGACACAAGCCAAGTGAATCTATTTTCGAGTGAATTAGTCCTTTTTAAGTGATGAATTGTAATTGTGCAAACACTTAATTTGTGATAAACTAAGAAATGGCTTTCTATTTAATGAAATCTAAAATATATTGAGGTGAAAATATGGTTAATATTGTATTATTAATTGTTTCTGCCCTCATTGGTTTAACATTAGGTTATGCACTTATTTCGATTAGACTCAAGTCTGCGAAGGAAGCTGCAGAATTGACTCTTTTAAATGCTGAACAAGATGCTGTTGATATTCGTGGTAAAGCAGAATTGGATGCCGAATACATTAAGAAAACAGCCCAACGTGAAAGTAAGGCAAATCGCAAAGAATTACTTTTGGAAGCAAAAGAAGAGGCAAGAAAATATCGTGAAGAGATTGAACAGGAATTTAAATCCGAAAGGCAAGAGCTTAAACAACTAGAAACTCGCTTAACAGAGCGTTCATTAACTCTTGATCGTAAGGATGAGAACCTATCAAGTAAAGAAAAAGTACTGGATAGCAAAGAACAAAGTCTGACCGATAAATCTAAACATATTGATGAGCGGCAAGCTCAAGTTGAAAAACTTGAAGAAGAAAAAAAAGCAGAGCTAGAAAGAGTTGCTGCTATGTCCATTGCTGAGGCACGTGAAGTGATTTTGATGGAGACAGAAAACAAGTTAACCCATGAAATTGCTACTCGTATTCGCGATGCCGAACGTGACATTAAAGATAGGACAGATAAAATCGCTAAGGACTTGCTAGCACAGGCGATGCAAAGAGTTGCTGGTGAGTATGTAACAGAACAAACGATTACAAGTGTTCATCTTCCAGATGATAACATGAAGGGGCGTATTATTGGTCGTGAGGGACGAAATATTCGTACTTTAGAAAGTTTGACTGGCATTGATGTCATTGTTGATGACACACCAGAAGTGGTTGTCTTGTCAGGTTTTGATCCGATTCGTCGTGAGATTGCACGTATGACCTTGGAATCCCTTATTGCAGATGGTCGTATTCATCCTGCTCGCATTGAAGAATTGGTTGAAAAAAATCGTCTTGAAATGGATAACCGTATTCGTGAATATGGGGAGGCAGCAGCTTATGAGATTGGTGCCCCAAATCTTCACCCTGATTTGATTAAAATTATGGGACGACTACAATTTCGTACCTCATTTGGTCAAAATGTGTTGCGCCACTCGATTGAAGTTGGTAAATTGGCAGGTATTCTGGCAGGTGAATTGGGTGAAAATGTTGCTCTTGCTCGTCGTGCTGGTTTTTTGCATGATATGGGAAAAGCTATTGACCGCGAAGTAGAGGGGAGTCATGTTGAAATTGGGATGGAATTTGCCCGTAAATACAAAGAACACCCAGTCGTTATCAATACGATAGCTAGTCATCATGGGGATGTGGAGCCTGAATCGGTTATTGCTGTCCTTGTTGCAGCAGCAGATGCCCTTAGTTCAGCTCGCCCGGGTGCACGTAACGAGTCAATGGAAAATTACATTAAGCGTCTCCGTGATTTAGAAGAAATTGCAACAAGTTTTGATGGGGTTCAAAATAGTTTTGCCCTCCAAGCAGGTCGCGAAATTCGGATCATGGTTCAGCCTGAAAAAGTATCTGATGATCAAGTTGTTATCCTATCTCATAAGGTGAGAGAACAGATTGAAAATAATTTGGATTACCCAGGAAATATTAAAGTAACTGTTATTCGTGAAATGCGAGCAGTTGATTATGCGAAATAGAAAAAGAGGAATTTTGAATGGCATCCCAATCGTTAGATGTGTGTCCAACTTTTGGGAAACGGTGCCATTTTCCTCTTTTTCTTTATGAGTTTTCCATTGAGAATTTTCTTGAAAAAAGATAGGCTTTTTGATAAACTATTAGAAAGCAGTTAATAAGGAGAATAGAATGTCTGAACGCGGATTGTTAATCGTCTTTTCTGGTCCTTCAGGTGTCGGAAAAGGGACGGTGAGACAAGAAATTTTTTCAACGCCAGATCATAAGTTTGAATATTCAGTTTCAATGACAACTCGTCCACAAAGACCAGGTGAAGTTGATGGGGTTGATTATTTCTTCCGCACACGAAAAGAATTTGAAGAATTGATAAAAAACGGTCAAATGCTAGAATATGCTGAGTATGTTGGGAATTACTATGGCACACCATTGACCTACGTCAATGAGACCCTTGATAAGGGCATTGATGTCTTTTTAGAAATTGAAGTCCAAGGAGCTCTTCAGGTAAAATCAAAAGTGCCAGATGGTGTTTTTATTTTTTTGACACCACCAGATTTAGAAGAGTTACAAGACCGCCTGGTTGGTCGTGGTACAGATAGCCAAGAGGTTATTGCTCAACGTATTGAGAGAGCAAAAGAGGAAATTGCGCTGATGCGTGAGTATGATTATGCTGTTGTGAATGACCAAGTTTCGTTAGCGGCTGAGCGAGTGAAACGAATTATTGAAACAGAACATTTCCGTGTTGACCGTGTTATTGGCCGCTACGACAAAATGATAAAGACGACGACACCCTTACGATGACAGATAGAAAAGAGTAAATGATATGATGTTAAAACCTTCCATTGACACCTTGTTAGATAAGGTGCCATCAAAATATTCGTTAGTGATTTTACAGGCAAAACGTGCCCATGAATTAGAAGCCGGTGCAAAACCGACGCAAGACTTTAAATCTGTTAAATCAACCCTTCAAGCCCTCGAAGAAATTGAATCGGGAAATATTGTTATCCACCCAGACCCTTCTGCAAAACGTGCTGCCGTTCGTGCCAAAATGGAAGCAGAACGTTTGGCAAAAGAAGAGGAGGAGCGTAAAATCAAAGAGCAAATCGCAAAAGAAAAAGAAGAAGGAGAAAAAATCTAAGGTTCCTAAAATCTTAGATTTTTTCATATTTAGGTTTGGAATCATTTTGGAAAGGAAACGCAGATGGAAAAAATAGCACGTGTGATTGTTGATATTCCCTTGATGCAAACGGATAAGCCCTTTTCTTACAGAATTCCAAAAGAATTGACCACACTTGTTCAAATAGGCTCTCGTGTGCATGTTCCTTTTGGAAATGGGAATCGCCTCCTTCAAGGTTTTGTGATTGGTTTTGAGCGAGAAAAGCGGGATTCTCTTAAGATGATTCGATCTGTTTTAGATCTTGAACCTGTTTTAAATCAAGAGCAACTGGATTTGGCAGATAAGTTACGAGAAACGGTTTTTTCTTATAAAATCACTTTATTGAAGACGATGGTGCCAAACCTTTTAAATTCTAATTATGACAAAGAATTATGGCCGACCAAGGCATTAGATGATGCTACTAGAGCCCTTATTTTTGCTGGAAAAGAGTCGGTTTTGTTCTCTACTTTAGAAACTGAAAGTGAAAAAATAGCCCTAAAAAGGATTCAAGCTGGTCAGATAAAAGTGACTTATCTGGCAAGAGATAAAAAAAGGTTTAAAACAGAAAAGTATTATCAAGTTAATTGTAAAGAACTTAAAGAGCATCCTATCTCAAATAGAGCCAAGAAGCGTCAACTGTTAAAGGATTATTTGTTAGAACATCCTGAAGGGCAAAAACTAGCAGATCTTTATCGAGAATTTTCACGTGAATTGGTCTCTTATTTTACAGCAAATGGGCTTGTCACAATCAAGGAGCGTCACGTTAATCGAAGTGATCAATATTTTGACAAAATTGAAACTTCTTCCTTTTTTACTTTGAATGCAGAACAAGCATCAGCAGTTAAGCAAATTGTTGGAGAGATTGGTAAACCTAGTAAACCGTTTTTAATAGAGGGAATCACGGGTTCAGGAAAAACAGAAGTTTACCTTCATATCATTGAGGCGGTTTTACAGCAGGCTAAGACGGCTATCGTTTTAGTGCCTGAGATTTCCTTAACCCCGCAAATGACTTCCCGCTTTATTTCTCGTTTTGGTAAGCAAGTGGCTATTATGCATTCGGGATTGTCAGATGGTGAAAAATTTGATGAGTGGCAAAAAATTAAAGCTGGGCAAGCAAAGGTGGTTGTTGGTGCTCGTTCTGCTATTTTTGCACCTTTGGAAAATATTGGTGCCATTATTATTGATGAAGAACATGAATCTACTTATAAGCAAGAAAGCAATCCAAGATATCATGCTAGAGATGTGGCATTGCTCCGTGCTAGGTACCACCAAGCCGTTTTGGTGATGGGGTCTGCCACACCAAGCATTGAAAGTCGTGCTAGAGCGAGTAAGGGAGTTTATCATTTCCTTCAGTTAACAGAAAGGGCCAATCCGTTAGCCAAAATACCAGAAGTGACCATTGTTGATTTTCGGGATTATATTGGTCAGCAGGAGGTTAGTAATTTTACCCCTTATCTGATTGATAAAATTAGGGATCGTTTAGCTAAAAAAGAACAAGTAGTATTAATGCTTAATCGTCGTGGCTACTCCAGTTTTATCATGTGTAGGGATTGTGGTTATGTGGACAAATGTCCTAATTGTGACATCTCTTTGACCCTTCACATGGATACCAAAACCATGAATTGCCATTATTGTGGTTTTCAAAAACAGATCCCCCACACCTGTCCTAACTGTCAGAGCAGAAGCATTCGTTATTATGGATCAGGAACACAAAAGGCTTTTGATGAGTTACAAGCAGTTTTGCCGGAAGCTAGAGTTGTGAGGATGGATGTGGATACGACCCGTAAAAAAGGCAGCCATGAAGCAATTTTGGAGACCTTTGGTCGTCATGAGGCAGATATATTGCTTGGAACGCAAATGATCGCTAAAGGGCTTGATTTTCCGGATGTGACTTTAGTTGGAGTATTAAATGCTGACACGTCTTTAAATTTGCCGGATTTTCGTTCTTCAGAAAAAACCTTCCAACTTTTAACTCAGGTTTCTGGTCGAGCGGGTCGTGCTCATAAGCCTGGGGAAGTTTTGATTCAAACGTACAATCCGGATCACTATGCTATCCGGTTGGCTAAACAACAAGATTTTGAAGCGTTCTACCGATATGAGATGGCGATACGTCGACAAATGGCTTATCCCCCTTATTATTTTACGGTCGGTATCACGTTATCACACCGCCTAGAGGAAGAGGTCATCAAGAAAGCTTATCAGGTCATGGGACTCCTTAAAGAAGGGTTATCTGAACATATCAAGATATTAGGACCAACTCCCAAACCAATTGCAAGAACGCACAATCTGTATCACTATCAAATTATCTTGAAATACCGGTTTGAGGATCATTTGGAAGAGACCCTCAATCATATTCTTGATTGGAGTCAAGAAATAGACAATCGTGACTTAAAAGTGATTATTGATCATGAACCACTACAGTTTACGTAAGTCAAGAGTAAACTATGCTATAATGTAAAGAAAGATAAAAAGAGGAGATCAATGACGACATTACTTTTTATGGGAACTCCCCAGTTTTCGGCAACTGTTTTGAAAGGGCTGCTGGAAGAATCTAATTATGAAATTTTAGCGGTTGTGACACAGCCAGATCGAGCTGTCGGTCGTAAAAAAGAAATCAAAATGACCCCCGTAAAGGAACTGGCACTTGAGCACAACTTACCTGTTTATCAGCCTGAAAAATTATCAGGATCACAGGAATTAGAAGAGCTCATGTGTCTAGGTGCAGATGGGATTGTGACGGCAGCCTTTGGTCAGTTTTTACCAACAAAATTATTGGATTCGGTTTCGTTTGCAGTGAATGTGCACGCTTCATTATTGCCTAAATATCGTGGGGGGGCGCCCATTCATTATGCGATTATGAATGGCGATAAAGAAGCAGGTGTTACCATTATGGAAATGGTAAAAGAAATGGACGCTGGTGATATGGTAGCTAAAGCAAGCACTCCTATTCTTGCAACAGACAATGTGGGTACCCTATTTGAAAAGCTAGCCGTTATTGGACGTGATTTGCTTTTGGACAGTCTTCCCGCCTATCTTTCTGGGGAATTAAAACCAATTCCTCAAGACCATAGTCAAGCCACCTTTTCACCCAATATTTCACCAGAACAAGAAAAATTGGATTGGACTAGATCAGCTCAAGAAGTCTTTAATCACATTCGTGGCATGAATCCTTGGCCGGTAGTTCATACTTTTTTAGATGGGCAACGCTTTAAAATTTATGAAGCGGATTTGGCAGAGGGAAATGGTCAGCCTGGCGAAATTATCGCTAAAACTAAAAAATCATTGCTTGTGGCAACAGGTCAGGGGGCACTTTCTTTGACAGTCGTGCAGCCAGCAGGAAAACCCAAAATGCCAATTTCAGATTTTTTAAATGGTGTTGGTAGAGCCCTTGAAGTAGGTGATGGTTTTGGCAGATAATTGGAAAACTAGCCCTCGAGGGAAGGCACTCCTTGTCATTGAAGCTATTTTAGAACAAGGAGCTTATACCAATCTAGCTCTCAGCCAACAATTAAGTAATAAAACCTTATCGCCTAAGGATAAGGCTTTGTTGACTGAAATTGTTTATGGGACCATTTCTCGTAAAATTAGCTTGGAATGGTATTTGGCTCATTATATTCAAGACCGTGATAAATTGGATAAATGGGTCTACAACCTGCTTATGATTAGCCTTTATCAACTTATTTATTTGGACAAATTGCCAGCACATGCTATTGTTAATGACGCAGTTACCATTGCTAAAAATCGTGGTAATAAAAAAGGGGCAGAGAAATTTATCAATGCCATTTTACGTCAGTTTACCGGCAAACCTTTACCAGATATGACAAGCATTAAGCGTCAAAATAAATATTACTCAGTCAAGTATTCTTTGCCTGTTTGGTTGGTTAAAAAACTAATCGATCAATTTGGGAAAGACAGGGCAGTAGCCATCATGGAAAGCTTATTTGTACGTAACAAGGCAAGTATCCGTGTTATTGATCCTTCTAAATTGGATAAGATTGGTCAAGCCTTAGATGCAGAACCATCCCTCTTGTCAGAAACAGGGTTGATCAAATCATCGGGGCATTTTGCTGCCAGTGATTATTTTGTTAATGGTGATATTACCATTCAGGATGAGAGCAGTCAGTTGGTTGCACCGACTTTAATGATTGAGGGGGATGAAATTATTCTTGATGCCTGTAGTGCTCCAGGGGGGAAAACAGCCCATATGGCATCCTATTTATCGACTGGTAAAATAGTTGCGTTAGACTTATATGACCATAAGCTAGAACTGGTTAAGGAAAATGCTAACCGCTTAGGAGTTGCTGATAGGATTGAGACTAAAAAGCTAGATGCTAGAGAGGTTCATCACCATTTTGAAAAGGATAGTTTTGATAAAATCTTAGTAGATGCCCCTTGTTCAGGAATTGGCTTGATTCGTCGTAAGCCAGACATCAAATACAATAAAGACAGTCGAGATTTGAGCGCTTTGCAGACCATCCAACTAGAGATATTGTCTAGTGTTTGTCAAACCTTGCGTAAAGGTGGTATAATAACATACAGTACTTGCACTATTTTTGATGAGGAGAACTGTCAAGTCATCGAATCATTTTTAAAAAGTCATCCTAATTTTGAACAAGTAAAATTGAACCATGCACAAGCAGATATTGTGAAGGATGGTTACCTTATTATCACACCAGAACAATACCAGACTGATGGCTTCTTTATTGGACAAGTCAGACGAGTCTTGTAGTATTTTAGGAGGAAACTGACCTAGTCAGAAAAAGTATATGAAGATTTCATTAAAAACAGACATTGGGCAGAAACGCTCAAACAACCAAGATTTTATCAACAAGTTTGATAATAAAAAAGGAGTTACCCTTGTAATTTTAGCTGATGGCATGGGGGGACACAGAGCTGGGAATATTGCCAGTGAAATGACAGTCACAGACATTGGTAGAGAATGGGTAAAAACAGACCTGACAGAATTAAGTCAGATTAGAGATTGGTTGTTAGCAACTATTGAGTCAGAAAACCAACGGATTTATGATTTAGGACAATCTGAGGATTTTAAAGGAATGGGAACGACTGTTGAAGCAGTAGCCTTGGTTGAATCAAATGCTATTTATGCTCATATTGGTGATTCTCGTATTGGTTTTGTTCATGATGGTAGCTATACCTTATTGACTAGTGACCATTCTTTGGTCAATGAATTGCTTAAGGCTGGGCAAATTACTGAAGAAGAAGCTGCCAGTCACCCTCAAAAAAATATTATCACACAATCCATCGGTCAAGCATCTCCAGTAGAGCCTGATTTGGGTATTAAGGTCTTAGAAAAAGGGGATTACCTTGTCATTAATAGTGATGGCTTGACAAATATGATTTCTAATCATGAAATTGTCGATATCTTAAGTCGAGACCTTAGCCTTGATGACAAAAATCAAGAAATGATTAATTTGGCTAACCTAAGAGGAGGTTTGGATAATATCACTGTCGCTTTGGTTTACAACGAAAGTGAGGATACAGAATGATTCAGATTGGCAAACTATTTGCTGGTCGTTATCGCATTCTAAAATCTATTGGCCGCGGTGGTATGGCGGATGTTTACTTAGCAAATGACTTGATCTTAGATAATGAAGATGTGGCAATTAAAGTTTTACGGACTAATTATCAAACGGATCAGGTGGCAGTGGCACGTTTCCAACGAGAAGCGCGTGCCATGGCTGAGTTGAACCATCCTAATATTGTTGCCATCCGGGACATAGGTGAAGAAGACGGACAGCAATTTTTAGTAATGGAATATGTAGATGGGGCTGATTTGAAGAAATATATCCAAGATCATGCACCTCTATCTAATAATGAAGTGGTTAGGATCATGGAAGAAGTTCTCTCTGCCATGACATTAGCTCACCAAAAAGGAATTGTTCATAGGGATTTAAAACCTCAAAATATTCTTTTAACAAAAAATGGCGTGGTTAAGGTAACAGATTTTGGGATTGCCGTTGCTTTTGCAGAAACCAGCTTGACACAGACCAACTCCATGCTTGGTAGCGTGCATTATTTGTCCCCAGAACAAGCACGTGGCTCAAAAGCAACCATCCAAAGTGACATTTATGCGATGGGAATTATGCTTTTTGAAATGCTGACAGGGCATATTCCTTATGATGGGGATAGTGCCGTTACGATTGCCTTGCAGCATTTTCAAAAACCTCTTCCTTCAATTATTGAAGAAAATCGTAATGTTCCACAGGCACTAGAGAATGTGGTTATTCGTGCAACAGCCAAGAAGTTGAGTGACCGTTACGGATCAACTTTTGAAATGAGCCGAGACTTGATGACGGCACTTAGCTACAATCGTAGTCGTGAACGCAAAGTTATTTTTGATGATGTGGAAAGCACAAAACCACTTCCAAAAGTAACTCCTGCTCCAATGACAACTCCTAAGACAGCAATGCCTGGTTCGGTTGCACCAACAACAGAAAGTCGTCTAGAGCAAACCAATCAAATGGATAGTCTCCAAAAACCACAAAAAAAGAAGAAAAAAGGTCGTTTTTTAGGAACCTTGTTAAAAATTCTCTTTTCTCTTTTTATTGTTGGAGTAGCCCTCTTTACTTATTTAATTGTAACGAAACCTAACTCTGTTAAAGTTCCAGATGTCACCGGAACCAGTCTCAAAGTTGCTAAACAAGAACTGCAAGAAGTTGGTTTGAAAGTTGGCAAGGTTAAACAAGTTGATAGCGATACAGTTGCAGAAGGAAATGTTGTTAGGACAGATCCGCAGGCAGGAACAATTAAGCGCCAAGGAGCTAGCGTTACGATTTATGTCTCCATGGGAAATAAAGGATTTGAGATGGCAAATTATAAAGGGTTAAACTATCAGGAGGTCATGAATAGTTTGATGGAGACTCACGGTGTGCCAAAATCAAAAATCAAGATTGAACGTATTGTTACAAATGAGTATCCTGAAAATACTGTTATTAGCCAATCACCAAGTGCAGGAGACAAATTTAATCCAAAAGGAAAATCAAAAATTACGCTTAGCGTGGCGGTTAGTGACACTGTTATCATGCCGATGGTAACAGAATATACCTATGCAGAAGCTGTCAATACGTTGACTGCTTTAGGAATTAATGCGTCTAGGATAAAAGCTTATGTCCCGAGTTCAACTTCTGCGACAGGTTTTGTTCAGGTGAGTTCACCAAAAGCAAAAGCTATTGTTAGTGGGCAAAGCCCGTATTATGGGACATCATTAAGCCTTTCAGAGAAAAGCGAAATTAGTCTGTACCTCTATGCTGAAGAGACAAAATCATCTAATAGTTCGTCTAGCTCAGAGTCAAGTTCAAGCAGTTCATCATCAGGTAACGGAACAGGCTCCAGCAGTAATACAGAAACAGCACCCTCGGAATCGAATGGTCAGACACCGTAAAAGAGCGATGAATACCTAGTTTTATGCTACAATAGCATTAAGCTAGGTGTTTTTGTGTTTGTAACTCAAAGATGCATTTTTTTACTATTTTTGATAAAATGACAAAGAAGCGAAGGGGACCTAATGAGAAAATTTCAATTCTTTCTACTGATTGAATGTCTGTTATTAGCTATGGGCATCATGACTATCTTGGATAATGATTTATCGAGTTTTATTTTAATCTTAGTACTTATTTTATTGGCTTTACGTTTTTATAATCAAGATAGCCGCAATAACTTTCTTCTGACAGTCAGTTTATTGCTTCTTTTTTTAATCTTTATGCTCAATCCCTACATTATTATGGCAGCTCTTTTGGGGATTGTTTACGTTTTTATTAACCATTTTTCACAGGTCAAAAAAAAGAATCGCTTTGCTTTGATTCGTTTTGAGCAAGAAAAAGTTGATGTCACTCAAACCAAGCACCAGTGGATTGGAGCTTCCAATTATGAAAGTGACTATTATTCTTTTGATGATATTAATATTATTCGGATTTCTGGGAATGATACCATTGATTTAACCAATGTTATTGTGACAGGCATGGA
Organism: Streptococcus castoreus DSM 17536; assembly: GCF_000425025.1. GTDB lineage: Bacteria > Bacillota > Bacilli > Lactobacillales > Streptococcaceae > Streptococcus > Streptococcus castoreus. Next base: position 26,955 of record NZ_AUKZ01000021.1, read on the forward strand.
TAATGTCATTGTGGTACGCAAAATATTTGGTAATACAAACGTTTTAGTTCCTATTGATGTAGGGGTAACTTTGGATGTTAGTTCCATCTATGGCAGTGTTGATTTTTTTGATTATCAACAATATGATCTTCGCAATGAGTCTATTAAGTTAAGAGAAGCAGATGGTCAGCAGTTAAAGAAAGTTAAAGTGATTATAACGACCATTGCAGGAAATGTTGAGGTGGCTAGGCGATGAAAAAACGTTATTATGCCCTTATTTGGCTATACTCAACGGTTACCATTTTATCCATTGTTTTTGTGGTCATGGACAATTTGGGAATTACTTTTGACTATCTGCGTGGTCATTTGTGGCAGGTTGAGCGTCTATTTTTTTCTATTTTATTATTGATTATATCGGTGACCTTACTCTTATTGTTGTTATGGATTATTTTAGATGATAATAGCAAGCGTAGCATCAATCAAAATTTAAAGCGCATGTTAAATAATCAGCGGCTACAGCTAGATGAAACCTCTGAAATCAATACAAATTTAAGTAAATTGTCTGAAAAAATTGCTCACATGACGGCTAATATGCAGAAAAAAGAAAGTGCCTATATTATCGAAAGTCAGGAAATTGTTCAACAAGAGCGCAAACGTATTGCAAGGGATTTGCATGATACGGTTAGTCAGGAATTGTTTGCTTCTTCGATGATTTTATCAGGCATTTCGATGAGTTTGGAGCAACTAGATAAAGAGCAACTACAGACGCAGTTGGTTACTGTTGAAGCGATGTTGCAAAATGCTCAAAATGATTTACGTATCTTGCTCTTGCATCTAAGACCAACTGAATTAGCTAATCGCACCTTATCTGAGGGTCTTAATATGATTCTTAAGGAATTGGTTGACAAAAGTGACATTGAAGTGCTTTATAAAGAGAATATTGGTCAATTACCCAAATCCATGGAGGATAACCTCTTTAGGATAGCACAAGAATTTATTAGTAATACGTTGAAGCATGCCAAGGCAGGTCGGATTGAAGTTTACCTTAATCAAACCTCAACAGAATTGCAACTAAAGATGATTGATAATGGAATTGGTTTTGATATGGATCAAGTGAGAGACCTTAGTTATGGCTTGAAAAATATTGAAGACCGTGTTGATGATTTAGCAGGTAGTTTACATTTGATTAGTCAAAAAGGTAAGGGAGTATCCATGGATATTAGACTACCGATAGTGATGGGAGATGATGATGAGAAAAATAAGAGTGATATTAGTTGATGATCACGAAATGGTTCGTATGGGACTTAAAAGCTTTTTGGCTGTTCAATCAGATATTGACGTCATTGGAGAAGCTTCTAATGGTCGTGAAGGGGTTGATTTAGCGCTAAAATTAAAACCAGATGTTTTGGTCATGGATCTGGTCATGCCCGAATTAGATGGTGTTGAAGCAACACTAGAAATTCTCGAAAAATGGGAAGAGGCTAAGGTATTGGTTTTAACGTCTTATTTGGATAATGAAAAAATTTATCCTGTGATTGATGCAGGTGCCAAGGGCTATATGTTAAAATCTTCCAGTGCTGCTGAAATTTTAAATGCTATTCGAAAGGTTGCTAAGGGAGAGTTAGCAATTGAGACAGAGGTAGACAAAAAAATTAAGGCTCATAATCAGCATCCTGATTTGCATGAAGACTTAACCACCCGTGAGTATGATATTTTGTATCTGTTAGCTAAAGGCTATGATAATCAAACGATAGCTGATGAACTATTTATTTCTTTAAAAACCGTTAAAACCCATGTGTCTAATATTCTAGCCAAGCTACAAGTTGATGACCGAACACAGGCAGTTGTGTACGCTTTCAGACACCATTTAGTCCCCCAAGATGACAATTAATGCTATAATAGGTAGAGTTAAATGGAGGATAGTATGGATGCAAAACTAAAATATAAAGCTAAGAAAATTAAAATGGTCTTTTTTGACATTGATGATACTTTAAGGGTTAAAGATACAGGTTACATGCCCGATTCTGTTCAAAAAGTATTTCAAGCGCTAAAAGCTAAAGGTATTTTGGTTGGAATCGCCTCAGGTCGTGCTCGATATGGTGTTCCGCAAGAAGTAAGAGCGTTACATGCTGACTATTGTGTTAAATTAAATGGCGCCTATGTCAAAGATGATAAGAAAAATATTATCTTTCAAGCCCCTATTCCAGCTGATATTGTCGTGGCTTACAAAAAATGGGCCGATGACATGGGAATTTATTATGGCATGGCAGGTCGTCATGAAGCGGTTTTATCAACGCGTAATGACATGATTAACAATGCTATTGACAATGTTTATGCGCAATTAGAAGTCTGTCCAGATTATAACGAGAAGCATGACGTTTATCAGATGTGGACTTTTGAGGACAAAGGAGATAGTTTACAATTACCGGTTGAATTAGCAGAACATCTTCGCCTTGTCAGGTGGCACGATAATTCATCGGATGTTGTTTTGAAAGGGACTTCAAAAGCCTTGGGAGTTTCTAAAGTAGTTGATCATTTGGGATTAAAACCAGAAAATATCTTAGTTTTTGGTGATGAGCTAAATGACTTAGAATTATTTGATTATGCTGGGATTAGTATTGCGATGGGGGTATCACATCCACTCTTGCAAGAAAAAGCGGATCTTGTCACAAAGAAAGTTGAAGAAGATGGCATTTTATATGCCTTGGAGGAATTAGGGTTGATTGAAAAAGAATTACAGTTTCCACAGTTGGAATTAGAGAAGCAAAAAGGTCCAAAGGCGACCATTAAAACGAATTATGGGGATATGACCTTAGTCTTGTTCCCAGAACATGCCCCTAAGACGGTTGCTAACTTCTTAGGGTTAGCCAAAGAGGGATACTATGATGGCATTATTTTCCACCGAATTATTCCAGAATTTATGATTCAAGGTGGTGACCCAACTGGTACTGGTATGGGTGGACAGTCTATTTATGGCGACAGTTTTGAAGATGAGTTTTCAGACGAACTTTACAATCTTCGTGGTGCCTTTTCGATGGCTAATGCAGGTCCAAATACCAATGGCAGTCAATTTTTCATCGTTCAAAATAGTAAGATTCCTTATGCGAAAAAAGAATTAGAACGTGGTGGTTGGCCGGTACCGATTGCAGCTGCTTATGCAGATAATGGCGGCACACCTCACCTTGATCGCCGTCATACTGTTTTTGGTCAAGTGGCTGATGATAATTCCTTCCAAGTTTTGGATCAGATTGCGGCAGTTGAAACTGGTGCTCAAGATAAACCCAAAGAAGATGTTGTCATTGAAACAATTGAGGTATTTGATTAATGAGAATTGGTGACAAACTGCATGGAACCATCACAGGGATTAAACCATACGGCGCTTTTGTTGCCCTTGAAAATGGGACAACAGGTCTCATTCACATTTCAGAAATCAAGACAGGTTTTATTGATAATATTAACCAGCTATTAGCTATTGGTGATAAGGTCATGGTTCAGGTTATTGATGTTGATGAATTTAGTCAAAAAGCTAGCTTATCCATAAGAGCATTAAAAGATGATAAGCCTCATTTTTCTCATAGGCACCGTTTTTCAAACAGCCGTTATCATTTTGGGTTTAAACCACTTGAAGATAATTTACCACGTTGGATTGAGGAAAGTTTGTATTATTTAAGAAAAGGTAATTAACTAGCTTTTCTTCAATTATAGAATGAAGAGTGACGTTCTAGAGGGAACTAAGAGATTCTCTCTTTTTTATTATTTAAAAATTGTTACACTTTTGAGTAAGGCAGTTCATGAGCCATTCTGCTGGGGAAATTCTTACTTTGCAAAAAATATTAGAAACACTTGACAATATATATATATATATATATATATATATAATGTTCCTTGCGTTTAATTAACGTTTTTTAATTTTAATTTTACAAAAGGAGCTTAAAATGAAGAAAATAACCCAAAAAGGATTTCGCACATGGAAATCAGGCAAACAGTGGCTGTTCATGGGAGTGACAATTGCCACATTGCTAACAGGGCTTGGAGTAATATACGGGGCTATGCAACACTTAAGAATGTCAAGTGAGCCTTCCAAGACAACTAGTAGTAGCTTCAGTGGTGGTGGACAACGTTCAGGAGAATCAAGGGAGAATACTCCAAAAGTTTCAAGGCTAAGTAGTACATCTGAGACTCCTCCACGTACCCCAAGTTTAAGTGGCACAACGCAAGGTTTAGAAGGTGCATCAGGTGAGACAAG
>NZ_AUKZ01000022.1 GCF_000425025.1 Streptococcus castoreus DSM 17536
AATCACTGCCGCTTGCTTTAGGATGTCTAATTGCATTTCGAGTTCTTTATTTCGTTTTCTGAGTTCTATCAACTCACGTTGTTCATCTGTCAGATTATCGACAGTTTTAAAGGAACCAGTTGTTCTTGCTTGTTTAACCCACTTATCGAAGGTTGAGGGCCTTAAATCATATTCTTTGATCAGTTCACTGCGTTTTCTACCTGCATTGTGCAAGTCAACGATTTGTTGTTTGAAGTCATCTGTGAAGTAACGGCGAATTTTTCTAGACATAGTTTTTCTCCTATTTTCTTTAGTGTAGAACACTTTATAAATTCTGTCTAGTTTAGTGTAACCTGTTCATAAAGTCTTATCCTGCATATCTGATTGGTCAGTTGGGACGCTCAGATTATTTTACATCTAAGGATATTGGTGGAGACACCATTCTGAATGAGTGCTATTCTGAGATACGAAAGGTTCAACGCATTATAGGAGGAAGACTTCTTTTGTTGGAATGTAGGGAGCACATGTTCAATAAGTTCTACGAGAAAAAAGGATATGTGAAACTAAGTGACGAGTTAGATGAACACGGGTTGTACACACTGTATAGGAAAATACGTTACTGATTCTTGCTCTTGCTTTTTATTTGTTGTGTGCTAATATATATTCATAATCCTAAAGCTTTCATAAAAGCTAATTTTCCCCAGTCCATGCGGCTGGTTTTTTTGTTTGCCTAAAGTGTTATTGTGTGGTATCATTTAATGGTAATCAGCTTTCGTAGGCAGATTAACTTTTTTATAACTAGGCCAACCTTCGGGTTGGTTTTTGTTGTATTTTCGCTAAAATAATGGTAATATTGGCTTAGCCATACCAATGGCTTTTCTCTATCGTCCTCTTGTTCCCATACAGGAGGGCTTTTTTGATATGTTTTATCAGACGAAGAGTTGCTGATGGAATTAGACAAATAAAAAAGACCTCGTCCAGAAGTCGGGGAATAGTCGGGGAACGGTGTGTAGATGTACTTATTTAAAGGCATTATGATATAATGCTATTATAGCATGTTTCTGTTTAAATCTTGATTTTTCAAAGAAAGATGAAGAAAAATTTTTAAGAGGTTGCTCTTTTGAACAAACCTGTCAAAGAGACAATAAGTCAAACAGAAGGGGCAATAAATTGAGGGAAGTATTCTTAGTAAGGTCAAGGTTTCAAAAGATCTGTTCAAAATGGGTATTTTCAGGTGTAGTGGTCTATTTTAAGGGTTTTTAATATAAGATTTCAAGAAAACTTGTTATAATATGACAAAAGCTTGAACACGAATAGAGGAAGATAAATGAATACAATTAGACGCTACGATGTTAACGAAGAGTGGGCCCATACAGGTCTTGTAGAAGCCGGTGACTTTTACTTTTTAAATTATTGTGTTGGCAATGTTGGTCAAGACATCGAGAGCCAAATTAACGGGGCTTTTGATGAGATGGAACGCCGTTTAGGCTTGGTTGGTTTGACCCTAGAAGCCGTTGTTCAAATGGACTGTTTGTTCAGAGATGTTTGGAATGTGCCTGTAATGGAGAAAATTATCAAAGAGCGCTTCAGTGGCAAATACCCTGCTCGAAAATCGATCCAAACGGAATTTGCACATCATGGTGGACCAGACGGCTTGCTGTTCCAAGTTGATGGTGTAGCTTATGCGAAACATATCCCTGTGTCTTAAAACATTAACTTTTAATCCTTAATGGTATAATATCTCTATGACATTTCTAGAATTATTGCAAAAAAAATTTTTTCCGAAACAGTATCAGGAAAGAATCTTAAAACAGAATCAAGAACAACACTCTCATGAAACGGCTGTCCAGCAAAGTATGTCTGATGCCAGCCAACAAGATCTTACTTCTGCTGAAACGAGTTCAATCAAAGCTCAATCATCTGCTTTTCAGCGTAGTAAATCTCATGAAATGAGTAAAAAGAAACCGCCAGTCTGGTTGCAAAAACTAGAGGTCGTTTTACCGTCGCCACGAAATCCGATTCGTCGTTTTTGGAATCGTTATCATGTCGGTAAAATTTTGATCATTTTGATAGGCACCTGTGTTTTACTTTTAGGATCCTACCTTTTTTATCTCTCAAAAACAGCTAAAGTATCTGATTTACAAGATGCTTTGAAAGCAACAACGGTCATTTATGATCATACAGGCGAACAAGCAGGGAGTTTATCTGGGCAAAAAGGAACGTATGTGGAATTAGATGCCATTTCAGATGATCTTGAAAATGCCGTTATCGCCACAGAGGACAGGACTTTTTATAGCAATAATGGGATTAACCTCAAACGTTTCTTGTTAGCTATTGTGACTGTCGGTCGATTTGGAGGTGGTTCGACCATTACCCAACAGTTAGCCAAAAATGCCTACCTTTCGCAGGATCAGACCATTAAACGAAAGGCCCGTGAGTTTTTCTTAGCCCTTGAATTGACAAAGAAATACAGCAAAAAAGCTATTCTTACCATGTATCTCAATAATTCCTATTTTGGGAATGGGGTATGGGGAATTGAGGATGCTAGCCGAAAATATTTTGGAACAAGTGCAGCCAATTTGACCTTGGATGAAGCCGCTACTTTAGCTGGAATGCTAAAAGGCCCTGAGGTTTACAACCCTTACTATTCAATCAAAAATGCGACCAATCGTAGGGACACTGTCTTAGGTGCTATGGTTGAGGCTGGCAAAATTAGCCAAGATCAAGCCAATAAAGCCAAGACTGTAGGAATGGGCAACCGTTTGGCAGATACCTATGTTGGGAAATCAGATGACTACAAGTATCCCTCTTATTTTGATGCCGTTATCAATGAAGCCATTGCCAAATATGGTATTTCCGAGAAAGATATGGTTAACAATGGCTACAAGATTTACACCGAACTGGACCAAAATTACCAGACCGGAATGCAGACAACCTTTAACAATGACAGTTTATTTCCTGTGTCATCTTTTGATGGGACTTCAGCACAAGCTGCTAGCGTTGCCTTGGACCCTAAAACGGGAGCTGTTAGAGGACTTATTGGTCGGGTTAATAGCAGTGAAAACCCAACTTTTAGAAGTTTTAACTATGCCACTCAAGCAAAACGTAGCCCTGCTTCGGCAATTAAACCTTTAGTCGTTTATGCTCCAGCAGTAGCTTCTGGTTGGTCAATTGACAAAGAACTGCCAAATACTGCTCAAGATTTTGATGGCTATAAACCTCGTAATTATGGCAATTATGAGTCAGAAAAGGTTCCCATGTATCAGGCATTAGCAAATTCCTATAACATTCCTGCTGTATCAACTTTAAATGAACTTGGCATTGAAAAGGCTTTTACTTACGGCGAGAAATTTGGATTGAAAATGTCATCTGCTAAAAAGGAATTAGGCGTTGCTTTAGGGGGTAGTGTGACAACCAATCCACTAGAGATGGCACAAGCTTATGCAGCCTTTGCTAACAATGGGATTATGCATTCTGCTCATTTAATTAGTCGTATCGAGAATGCTAAAGGTGAGGTCGTGAAAGCTTTCACAGATAAGTCCAAGCGCGTGATTAGCCAGTCGGTTGCTGATAAGATGACTAGTATGATGTTAGGGACTTTCTCAAATGGGACGGCGGTTAATGCCAATGTTTATGGCTATACCCTAGCCGGTAAGACAGGAACGACCGAGACAAGCTTCAATCCAGACCTTGCAGGAGACCAGTGGGTCATTGGGTATACTCCTGACGTTGTTATTAGCCAGTGGGTTGGTTTTAATAAAACCGATGAAAACCACTACTTAACAGATTCAAGTGCTGGTACAGCCTCAACCATTTTTAGTACTCAGGCATCCTATATCTTGCCTTATACCAAAGGGAGCCAGTTTCATGTGGATAATGCTTACGCCAAAAATGGCATTTCAGCTGTATATGGGGTTAATGAGACAAACACCGAGACAGGCATAAATTCGCAATCCATTATTGACGGGTTGAGAAAATCAGCTGAGGAAGCGTCAAAATCGTTGTCTGATGCGGTTGAGCAATCGGGCTTGCGAGACAAAGCACAGTCTCTCTGGAAGAGCATTGTCGACTATTTTAGATAACTTGCGAAATTCTAAAAATCATGTTAGAATAAGGTTCACGGAGGCGTTATGGCACAGAAAAAAGCAAGCCTAGCGTGTGTCGACTGTGGCAGTCGCAATTACTCAATTGGAGTTAGCAGCTTGCCAAAACCAACACGTCTAGAAGTTAACAAGTTTTGCAAACATTGCAAAAAATATACTTTACACAAAGAAACACGATAAGAGGAGAGCAGAGTCTGATGGGATTCGTTAGTGGGATTTTTAAACTCTTAAAAGATACAACATGGCCAGATCGTAAACAGCGTTGGAAAGATTTTATCTCAGTTCTTGAGTACACAGCATTCTTTACGGTGATTATCTTTATTTTTGACCAGTTGTTGTCAAAAGGGGTTTTGTCACTAATCAATTTATTCTAATCATAGAATGGGGAAAATTGATTAAACAGCATGGAAGAGCCTAGACTGGGGAAACCCAGTCTTTTTAGTTTTTGCTAGCATACGCTAGTTCAAGCTAAACACATGAGAGGTTTTTAACAAGAAAGTAACGTTTTTCGCATCTCAACGTTCAGATGTTTTAAAATTAACTGTTGTTTTCATCTGTACGATAATTCGGAACCAACGGTATTTTGCACGTGACACCGATAGGTCATCCATTGACAGCGAAGCTTTCTTCCATTATAATGAAAGTAATGAGAACTCACAAAAGCCAAGGGAGGCTTTTTTATTAATGAAAGGAAGTATTATGCTAGATTCTTTTGACAAGGGTTGGTTTGTTCTCCAAACTTATTCAGGCTATGAAAACAAGGTTAAAGAAAATCTTTTACAGCGTGCTCAAACCTACAATATGGTGGAAAACATTCTTCGTGTGGAAATTCCAACACAGACGGTTAATGTGGAGAAAAATGGTCAGACCAAAGAGATCGAAGAAAATCGTTTCCCGGGCTACGTTTTGGTTGAAATGGTCATGACTGATGAAGCTTGGTTTGTGGTGCGTAATACTCCAAACGTTACAGGTTTCGTAGGATCTCACGGTAACCGCTCAAAACCAACCCCTCTTCTAGAAGAAGAGATTCGAGCAATCTTGTTGTCTATGGGGCAAACTATCGATGTCTTTGACACCAATATCAAAGAAGGAGATATGGTTCAAATCATTGACGGAGCCTTTATGGGACAAGAAGGGCGTGTTGTTGAAATTGAAAACAATAAGGTAAAACTTATGCTTAACATGTTTGGTTCTGAAACCGTGGCTGAAGTTGAACTTTATCAGATTGCAGAACTGTAATCACTTACCAACTCCCTTTAGGGTACAAGCATTTAACAATAAAAGGGCTAGCGCTATCTCTTCGTTGATACTGGCGCTAGTCTTTTTTGTTGATTGTGATGCATAACTTCTCTGGATCTGCTAGCATTCAGGGAGTTCCAGGATCAGTCAAGAGGGGAAATGGTTTTAGTTAATTGGTTAAGTTATAATCATATAATACTTTTTTTATTTATATAGACAGATTTCCGTGATAGGTTTTTACCCCCCCCCCCCCGAAAAAAAGATTTCTTCTATTTTTGTGCAGAAACCTATCCTGTATAATAGTTCCTATAGATCTGCTTGTGCCTACCAAAAACGATAGCACCATGACAGAACTAAAACAACAAAAGGAGATACATTCACATGATAAAAAAAGGACAGTGGAGCAAAAAAGCCGTCATCGCTTCTTTAATGCTCGGCGCTAGCCTTCTAGTAACAACCACTTCTAACGCGTTGGAACAGCCACTTGCGGGGAACTTTGATAAGACGGTTTTTGATTTAACTGACAAAATAGCAAGTTTTTCTGGTGAGTTGAAAAAAGAAAATAAAGATAGAATTCTTGAAGAATTATATGATGTGTTATCACGCTTTAAGACCAGTGATTTGATGAGTTTAGTTATTGGGGCAATGCATGGCGAGATCGATGCTTCTAATAAATTACTTAATCTTGATAAGGACTCTGTAGAAGCCGCACAATCTTTAGTTAACTTAGTGAAAGGAATTCAGAAAGGAATTACCGGTGCTAACTTCAAAGAATTAGAGGATATGTTTGAAGGGGATTTAGATAATGGTGATTTCCTTCAAACATTGCTACTCAAAGAATTGTACCGACGTAGCGGGGAGTATGAAAAGACTGTCAAAGGTTGGGATGAAACCGTAAAAGAAGCCAAGGCAACTGAGACAAAATTGAAAACAGAACTGCAAAACAGGGATGATAACCTAGTTGGTCTTGCAAAACAGTGGAAAGCAGAAGAAATAAAAGTCCAAAAACTTACCGCTGATTTAACTAAAGCCCAAAAAGAAAGCCAAGACCTAAAAGCGAAGAGTGATGAGTTGTCAACTCAACTTAATGACTCACAGCAAAACAACCAAGAGCTTCAAACCAAGATGAAGGACCTAGAAGCCAAAGAAAAAGCGTCCTCAGAAGCCCTCAAAGATAGTGAAGCTAAAGTGAAAACACTTACTGAAAAAGTTGAAGAAGCCACGGTTAACAATGCATCCTTGACGGAGAAACTTCAAAAAGGTCAAGCCGAGTTGACTGATCTCCAACAGCGTTTTGATAAGGTTGAAGAGTCAAACAAAGAAGAAAAAGCCAAACTTCAAGCAGAACTAGACGCTAAGAAATCAGAAGTCACTAACTTACAAGAACAAGTAACCGCTTCTGATAACAAAGTGAAGGAACTTGAAAAAGCCAAAAATGAAGCTGAAGCTAAAGTTACAGCGTTGAATGCCGAAAAAGACAAACTCGCTCAAGACAAAGCAGCTATTGAAGCCAAACTGCAAAACCAAACACAACTAAGCGCTGAAGAAAAAGCTAAACTTGAAAAAGAATTGGCTGATGTTCAAGCTAAAATTGCCGAAAAAGATACTAATATTAACAGTCTGAAAGAGCAGTTAACCGAGACAACTAAGACTATTAAAAAACTTGAGGAGACTAAAGCAGCTGTTGAAGCTAAGCTCAAAGATCAAAACAACCTCAACGCCGAAGAAAAAGCCAAACTTCAAGAAGAACTCAAGAACTTGATGGCGAAGCTTGAAATGCTTAAAAATGGTAAAGCACCAAGTACTCCTACTCCTGACGTTCCTAAAGCACCAAGCATACCTACTCCTGACGTTCCTAAAGCACCTGAAAAAGGCAATAAACCGGCTGCTCCTCAAACACCAGCTAAACCGAAGGAAAACAATGATGGTAGCCAAGCTAGCAAACCGACAATGTCAAGTCAAGCAGCACCTGCAACGGCAATGGCACCGATGGCTAAGGCAAGCAAGGCAGCACACCTACCATCAACTGGTGAGACAACTAATCCATTCTTCACGGCAGCAGCTGTTGCTGTTATGATTAGTGCTGGAGTAGTGGCTGTTTCTTCAAAACGTAAAGAATACTAAGCTAAGTTATCCCGGTCATACTTTTTCGTTTACAAACGCCAGTATTCCAGACATACCTTATAGTTTACAGCTAAAGACCCTGTTTTGATCCTATCAAATAGGGTCTTTTTGTATCAGCGATGGGCTAGGGGAATTAGTCTTAGTGACCTTTATAAGGCTACTATCCTTTATTTTAGTATTGCAGGATTTAGAATAAACGGGTTAGTATTGTCAAAATTTTGAAAAGGCTAGAGGACAGATTGAAATCCGAGAGTATGGGACGTTCTTCAAGTGTCAAGTGGATGACTTAACGTTACCCGAAATGGCATACACTGCGTGGTATTGGAATGACGAAGAATACCATAGATAAAGATGGGATGATCGAAGAAGTTCATTATTTTATCTTTAGTTTTCATCTAGATGTCAGCGCGTTTAGCTAGAGTATTCGAAGTCATTGGTTGCTCGATGTTGTTTCTCGTGAGGAGCAACACCAGGTCTTAGGTAACCGGGCGACTTTTAACCTCAAAGCTATTCGCAAATATCTCCTTTATTTTTTGAAAGTGTTTCCATTTTTAAAGAAAGCCATGAGTTATCGTCGGAAACGTGTTCATTTGAAGGTTTATTTGCCTCAGTTATTTGGAAAGTAGAGGTTAGCTGATGCCCATCACACGTTTTAATCAGTTTCAAAAATGAGTGCAAGGGATTTAACCATCTAGAAAAACGTTTTCTGCGTCTGTCGTGAATCTGGTTCTTTTCCCATTCCTAAAAGGCTTATATCGTGTTATAATAAAAAGACTAGACTTTTTACAGGGGAGAATTCACATGACATTTTATGATCATAAAGACATTGAACCAAAATGGCAGGCATTTTGGGCTGACAAGCATACCTTTAAAACGGGGACGGATGCCTTAAAGCCTAAGTTTTATGCTTTAGATATGTTTCCTTACCCATCTGGTGCTGGGCTTCACGTAGGTCACCCAGAAGGATACACGGCAACCGATATTCTTAGTCGTTTCAAACGCGCACAAGGCTATCATGTGCTTCATCCAATGGGTTGGGATGCTTTTGGTCTACCTGCTGAGCAATATGCTATGGATACTGGTAATGACCCAGCTGAATTTACAGCGGAAAATATTGCTAACTTTAAACGTCAAATCAATGCACTTGGTTTTTCTTATGATTGGGACCGTGAAATCAACACAACAGACCCTAACTACTACAAATGGACACAGTGGATTTTCACTAAATTATATGAAAAAGGTTTGGCTTATGAAGCTGAAGTGCCTGTTAACTGGGTAGAAGAGCTTGGGACAGCCATTGCTAATGAAGAAGTGCTTCCGGATGGAACTTCTGAACGTGGGGGTTACCCCGTTGTCCGTAAACCAATGCGCCAATGGATGCTAAAAATCACAGCCTACGCTGAACGTCTGCTGGAAGATCTGGAAGAAGTGGATTGGCCAGAATCCATTAAGGATATGCAACGCAACTGGATTGGAAAATCAACAGGTGCTCATGTGACCTTCAAAGTAGCCGGGACTGATCGAGATTTTACCGTCTTTACAACGCGCCCTGATACCTTATTTGGCGCAACATATGCAGTGATGGCACCGGAGCATGATTTGGTGGATGTCATCACATCGCCAGAACAAGCAGCAGCGATTGCGGAATACAAACGTCAAGCCAGTCTAAAATCTGACCTTGCACGTACGGACCTTGCTAAAGAAAAGACTGGTGTTTGGACAGGTAGTTACGCAATCAATCCTGTCAATGGTCGTGAAATCCCTATCTGGATTTCTGATTATGTGCTTGCTAGCTACGGTACTGGTGCTATTATGGCGGTACCTGCTCACGATACACGTGATTGGGAATTTGCAAAGCAATTCGGTCTTGACATCATTCCAGTGCTTGAGGGTGGTAATGTTGAAGAAGAAGCCTATATCGAAGATGGGATGCACATTAACTCTGATTTCCTTGATGGTCTTGCCAAAGAAGAAGCTATTGATAAGATGGTTGCATTTCTTGAAGAACATGGCTTTGGTAAAAAACAAGTCAATTATCGTCTTCGTGACTGGCTCTTCAGTCGCCAACGTTATTGGGGTGAGCCAATTCCAATTATTCATTGGGAAGATGGTACCTCAACCGCTGTTCCAGAAAATGAATTGCCACTTGTTCTTCCAATAACTAAGGACATTCGTCCATCAGGAACAGGTGAGTCCCCTCTTGCCAACTTAACAGACTGGCTAGAAGTGACACGTGCGGATGGTGTCAAAGGTCGTCGTGAGACCAATACTATGCCACAATGGGCTGGTTCAAGTTGGTACTATCTTCGCTACATTGATCCACATAACACTGAAAAATTGGCGGATGAGGAGCTTCTGAAACAATGGCTACCTGTTGACATCTATATCGGTGGTGCGGAACATGCGGTACTTCACTTGCTTTATGCTCGTTTTTGGCATAAGGTTCTCTATGACCTTGGTGTGGTGCCTACAAAAGAGCCATTCCAAAAACTTTTTAATCAAGGAATGATTTTAGGGACAAGCTATCGAGACAGTCGTGGGGCGCTTGTTGCCACTGACAAAGTGGAAAAACGTGATGGTTCATTCGTTAACATTGAAACCGGTGAAGAGCTTGAACAAGCACCAGCTAAAATGTCTAAGTCGCTTAAAAATGTTGTCAACCCTGATGATGTGGTGGATCAATATGGCGCCGATACTCTTCGTGTTTACGAAATGTTCATGGGACCGCTTGACGCTTCCATTGCTTGGTCTGAAGAAGGTCTTGAGGGGGCACGGAAGTTCCTTGATCGTGTTTATCGCCTAATGACAACTAAAGAGTTAACATCTGAAAATAATGGAACTTTGGACAAGGTTTATAATGAAACTGTCAAAGCAGTCACGGAACAAATTGAGCAAATGAAATTCAACACAGCTATCGCTCAAATGATGACCTTTATCAATGCTGCCAATAAAGAAAATGACCTCTTTATCGATTATGCTAAAGGTTTTGTTCAATTAATTGCTCCGTTTGCCCCTCATTTGGCAGAAGAATTATGGCAAGTGCTGACAGCATCTGGGGACTCCATTTCCTACGTGGCATGGCCTACTTGGGATGATGCGAAGTTAGTTGAAAATGAGGTTGAGATTGTTGTGCAAATCAAGGGCAAAGTCAAAGCGAGACTAGTAGTCGCTAAGGGTCTTTCTCGTGAAGAGTTGCAAGAAGCTGCAATGACTAGTGACAAGGTTAAAGCCGAGATTGACGGGAAAAAGATTATCAAAGTGATCGTGGTACCGAATAAACTTGTCAATATCGTTGTCAAATAGGGGTTATAAAGTGAGTCCTAGCGGTGAGTTTTACGCGTTAAAGCCGTGGGATCCTCAACCAGTAATTGCTGTCTCAGATAAATTAAATGGATTAATACCGTGTTTAATGCCTTGATGAACTAGGTATCTGAAAAACAGACCAAGCAGGTTGTGTCAATAAAAGACATTAGGCTTAAAACAAGCGATGCACTGCTCGAGGAATCTCTTTTCATAGGTGATATTTTGGATCTCCCATCAGTTTTTGATTTCTGGTGGGAGATTTTTTGTTCTCAATGACAGTCGTTGAAGGCGGGTATGTGCGCTTTAAAAAAAGTTAATTACAATTAAATTTCAAGATAAGCTAACTTAAGTCTAATTTTGAACACTTCTTTGTGTGATAGTTGGTCTTTTTTAAAACGCTTTCATTTTCTATAATGAGTTTATAAAACATATTATTTTATAAACTTTGAAAAGAGGTAGTTCTCATGGAAATGCTCCTAGCTCCCCTAAACTGGTTCTCGCAAAACATTTTGCAAAATCCAGCTTTCTTTGTGGGTCTTTTGGTTTTAATCGGGTATTTACTCCTTAAAAAACCAATTTATGAAGTCTTTGCCGGTTTTGTGAAAGCGACAGTTGGTTACTTGATTTTGAATGTTGGTGCCGGTGGTTTGGTAACGACCTTCCGACCAATATTGGTTGCTCTTGCTAAGAAATTTGAATTGAAAGCAGCAGTTATTGATCCTTATTTTGGTCTTGCTGCTGCCAATGCCAAATTGGAAGAAATGGGCTTTATCAGTGTTGCCACAACAGCGCTTTTGATTGGTTTTGGGGTGAATATTCTTCTTGTTGCTCTTCGTAAAGTCACTAAGATACGTACTCTTTTTATTACGGGTCATATTATGGTGCAACAGGCAGCAACCATTTCCGTCTTTGTTCTGTTTTTAATTCCTCAATTCCAGAACGCTTTTGGTGCTTGGGCAGTTGGTATCATCTGTGGTCTTTATTGGGCTGTTAGTTCAAATATGACAGTTGAGCCTACACAACGCCTTACTGGTGGCGGTGGTTTTGCGATTGGTCACCAACAACAGTTTGCCATTTGGTTTGTGGATAAAGTTGCCCCATTCTTTGGTAAAAAAGAGGAAAATCTTGATAACTTAAAATTACCAACTTTCTTAAACATTTTCCACGACACTGTTGTTGCTTCAGCGACCTTAATGCTAGTATTTTTTGGAGCGATCTTAGCTGTTCTTGGTCCAAACATTATGTCTAATGCGGAATTAATCGGACCGGGAGCTTTCAATCCAGCTAAGCAAGCCTTCTTCATGTATATTCTTCAAACATCACTCACCTTCTCAGTTTACCTCTTCATTTTGATGCAAGGTGTACGTATGTTCGTTTCTGAATTGACCAATGCCTTTCAAGGGATTTCAAGCAAATTGCTGCCAGGGTCATTCCCAGCAGTTGACGTTGCGGCTTCTTATGGCTTTGGTTCTTCAAATGCAGTTCTTTCAGGATTTGCTTTTGGTTTGATTGGTCAATTAATCACGATTGCTCTTCTTGTTATTTTTAAAAATCCAATCTTGATTATCACAGGATTCGTTCCAGTATTTTTTGATAATGCAGCCATTGCGGTTTATGCCGATAAGCGTGGCGGTTGGAAAGCTGCGGTAGCCCTGTCCTTTATTTCAGGAATTCTTCAAGTAGCACTTGGTGCGGTAGCGGTTGGTCTTTTAGGATTGACAGGTGGCTATCATGGAAACATTGACCTTGTTCTTCCATGGCTGCCAATCGGTTATATTTTTAAATATCTTGGCATTGTTGGCTACATTGTTGTTTGTCTCTTCTTCTTGGTGATTCCGCAATTACAATTTGCGAAAGCTAAAAACAAGGACATGTATTACCGTGGTGAAGTAGAAGCAGAATAATGAAACATTAGATTAAGTATAGCATTTGGAGGAAACTAAAATGGTTAAAGTTCTTACAGCATGTGGTAATGGCATGGGATCATCTATGGTGATCAAAATGAAAGTTGAAAACGCTCTTCGTCAACTTGGGGTAACAGATATTCAATCTGCTTCATGTTCTGTTGGAGAAGCTAAAGGTCTGGCTTCTGGTTATGACATTGTAGTGGCATCAAATCACTTGATCCATGAATTAGAAGGTCGCACAAAAGGACACTTGGTTGGTCTTGATAACCTTATGGATGACAATGAGATTAAAACCAAGTTACAGGCGGTGCTTTAAATGAGATAAAGTACAAGTTAGAAAAACTGCTAGCACTCTAGTTGACTGGAAATGGACACCATCAAGGCGACAAGAAACTGTTCTAATGCTTCATTGGACAGCTTGTCCTAAGGGTTAGTCGGTCCATTTCAAAAAATGATATAGGGAGATGGGAGTTGTAACGGCATGTTCCAACTCTTTCTCTTTGTGAGATAATCACTGATTAAGAATAAATTAACGATTTGCTAGCCAAGCCTAATTTAAGAAAGGATTTTTTATGAATTTAAAACAAGCATTTATTGAGAACAAGGCTATTCGCTTAGGTTTAAGTGCGGCTACTTGGCAAGAAGCGGTTCAATTAGCGGTTCAACCCTTGATTGATAGTGGTGCAGTTACTTCTGAATATTATGATGCCATTATCGCGTCGACAGAAAAATATGGACCTTATTATGTATTGATGCCAGGAATGGCGATGCCTCATGCGGAGGCTGGTGTGGGGGTTAATCGCACAGCTTTCTCATTGGTGACACTGACAAAACCTGTCACTTTCTCAGATGGTAAGGAAGTTTCCGTTTTATTGACCTTGGCAGCAACGGACCCGTCTGTTCATACAACAGTGGCTATTCCACAAATTGTTGCCTTGTTTGAATTAGAAAATGCCATTGATCGATTGGTTGCCTGTAAAACTCCTGAAGAGGTCTTGGCAATGGTTGAAGAATCTAAAGATAGTCCTTACTTAGAAGGATTGGATTTAGACGCTTAATCAATCAATTCCTAAATACATACGAAAATCATTGAAAGGTTAGGAACTCAACAACCATGTTTGAGACTGGTCTGAAGAGTTCTAGGAAAAACATATGACACATATTCCAAATTTACAAGTTGCATTAGACCATTCTGACCTACAAGGCGCTATTAAGGCAGCTGTGTCTGTTGGGCATGAAGTGGACGTTATCGAAGCCGGTACGGTTTGCTTGCTCCAAGTTGGTAGCGAATTGGTTGAGGTATTGCGTAGCCTATTCCCAGAAAAAATCATCGTGGCAGATACCAAATGTGCTGATGCTGGTGGCACTGTGGCTAAAAATAATGCGAAGCGTGGAGCTGATTGGATGACTTGCATTTGCTGTGCAACGATTCCAACGATGAAAGCAGCTCTTAAAGCGATCAAAGAAGAACGTGGTGGGCGTGGCGAAATTCAAATTGAACTCTATGGGGATTGGACTTATGAACAGGCTCAGTCGTGGCTTGATGCCGGTATTTCCCAAGCGATTTACCACCAATCGCGTGACGCTCTCCTTGCTGGGGAAACTTGGGGTGAAAAAGACCTTAACAAAGTCAAAAAATTGATTGAGATGGGCTTTCGTGTGTCTGTTACAGGTGGGCTTGATGTGAATACTTTGAAACTCTTTGAAGGGGTTGATGTCTTTACTTTTATCGCAGGTCGTGGCATAACTGAGGCAGAAGACCCGGCAGCAGCGGCACGTGCTTTCAAAGACGAAATCAAACGGATCTGGGGGTAACACGATGGCACGTCCGATTGGTATTTATGAAAAAGCAACGCCAAAACACTTTTCTTGGCTGGAGCGGCTACAATTTGCAAAGGACTTAGGGTTTGATTTTGTGGAGATGTCTGTCGATGAATCAGATGCTCGTTTAGCCCGTTTGGAATGGACTAAGGAAGAACGTCTTGATTTGGTCAAAGCCATTTATGAAACAGAGATTCGTATCCCTACGATTTGCTTTTCTGGTCACAGACGTTACCCGCTAGGGTCCAATGATCCCGTTGTTGAAGCCAAATCACTTGACTTGATGAAAAAATGTATTGAATTGGCTCAGGATCTTGGCGTTCGTACCATTCAATTAGCTGGTTACGACGTTTACTACGAAGAAAAATCACCTGAAACCCGCGCTCGCTTTATCAAAAACCTGAGAAAAGCTTGTGATTGGGCAGAAGAAGCACAAGTCATGCTTTCCATTGAAATCATGGATGACCCTTTTATCAACTCCATTGAAAAATACTTGGCGGTTGAAAAGGAAATTGACTCTCCCTATCTCTTTGTCTACCCTGACACAGGAAATGTTTCTGCCTGGCACAACGATTTGTGGAGTGAATTTTACAACGGTCACAAATCCATCGCTGCCCTTCATTTGAAAGACACCTATGCTGTTACAGAAACGTCTAAAGGACAATTCCGTGATGTGCCATTTGGTCAAGGTTGTGTGGATTGGGAAGAAATGTTTGCTGTCATCAAAAAAACCAACTACAATGGTCCTTTCTTGATTGAAATGTGGTCAGAAAACTGTGAAACGGTGGAGGAAACAAAAGCTGCTATCAAAGAAGCTCAAGCCTTCCTTTACCCACTTATTGAGAAAGCGGGGTTGATGTAAAATGGTAAAAAACTTACAAGAAATGCGTAAACGCGTCTGTGCAGCTAACAAGTCTCTCCCCAAACATGGTCTTGTCAAATTTACGTGGGGCAATGTCTCAGAAGTTTGTCGTGAATTAGGACGTATTGTTATCAAACCGTCGGGTGTGGATTATGACCTTTTGACACCAGAGAATATGGTAGTCACAGACCTTGATGGTCATGTGGTTGAAGGAGACTTAAACCCATCATCAGATTTGCCAACCCATGTAAGACTTTATAAAGCCTGGGAAGAAGTTGGCGGCATTGTTCACACTCACTCAACAGAAGCAGTCGGTTGGGCACAGGCGGGACGAGATATTCCATTTTATGGCACAACGCATGCGGATTATTTCTATGGTCCAGTACCTTGTGCGCGTTCTTTAACCAAAGAAGAAGTTGACGGGGCCTATGAACAAGAGACCGGCAGCGTTATTTTGGAAGAATTCAGCAAACGTGGACTGGATCCAATGGCAGTTCCTGGCATTGTGGTCCGTAATCACGGTCCGTTTACCTGGGGTAAGACGCCAGAACAAGCCGTCTACCATTCTGTTGTCTTAGAAGAGGTGGCCAAGATGAACCGCTTGACAGAACAAATCAATCCAAGGGTGGAGCCAGCACCAAAATACATTATGGACAAGCATTACCTCAGAAAACATGGTCCAAACGCTTATTATGGGCAAAAAGGGGATGTCCATTAATAACTGCACTTACTTAACAAAGACCTAGCCGTTGTTAGTTGGGAAATGGTAAAGTGATTACCTATTATGAGAGGCTGGGACAAACATGCCCTAAGCCTCTTTTTAGATAGGTAAACTGACCAGCTAGAAAACCTTACCTTGATCGTCAGCGCATGATTAAAAGTGGTTTATTTTTCTGACAAGAAAAGTGGTGTCTCGAATATTTCCTTCAAATAAGAAAGCCATTTTGTTTCCTATGGTTGTTTCAGGTGTTTCGACATTAACAAAAAGCAGGGGTATGGTAGTGTTTTATTTTTCAATTAGCCATAAAAGTGATAGAATGGCATGCGTGTCAATTTCTCATTGGAGGTAAACTAGTGTGATTATTTTGGATAAAAAAAGTTATGATCTCATTTCTTATCTAATCAATTTGCAAGAAGCTGAAACCGTCATGGCGATTTCAACAGCTTTGGGTCAATCACGCCGTAAAATTTATTATCATTTGGATAAAATTAATGAAGCTTTACCATCTCATGTGGGTCAAATTATCTCTTACCCACGGGTTGGTATTTTGCTTAGTCAAGTGCAAAAAGAGGCTTGTCAAAAACTACTTGATGAAGTAACAGATTATCATTATGTGATGAAAAGCGATGAGCGCCGGTGTTTATCAGCTATTTATATTGCTGTTGCGACTGAGCGTGTAACCTTGGACAAACTCATGCAAATTAATGATGTTTCACGAAATACCATCTTAAATGATCTGACCGAACTAAGAGAAGAGTTGGAAGATAAGCAATATAACATTCAATTACATGCGACAAAGGCGAGAGGCTACTATTTTGATTGCCATCCTATGGCTTTGATTCAATATCTCTACAAATTGTTAGCAGCTGTTTACCAAGGCGGAAATGGTAGTTTTATTGAGATATTTGACCGTAAGTTGTCAGAAACCCAAGGCTTATCTGCTTATTTTTCAAAAGACGTCTTAACTTACTTCCATGAATACCTCTTTTTATCACAGGCTAGTTTGGGCAAGACCATTAATATCCAAGACAGCCAGTTTATGTTGCAAATTCTTCCGTTTATGTTGTTGAGTTATCGCAACATGCAACTCAATTCAGATACTAAAAATGCTCTGAAAAAAGATTTTAATCTGATTTGGAAACGTAAGGAATATCAAATTGCGCAAGAATTAGCCGGTGAACTGTATCAGAATTTCAAACTCCACTTAGATGATATTGAGGTTGGTATGGTAGCTATGCTGATGCTCTCATTTAGAAAAGATCAAGATCATCATGTGGAAAGCCAGGATTACAAAGATATGCGAGCGACCATCAGTCGCTTTATTGACCAGTTGGAAATGCGCTACCAGTTGCATTTTACCCATAAAAAAGATCTACTAAGACAGCTAACCATGCATTGCAAAGCCTTAGTTTATCGTAAAGCTTATGGGATTTTCTCCGTCAATCCATTGACTGATCATATCAAAGAAAAGTATGAAGAATTATTTGCCATGGCGCAGTCTTGTGCTACAATTTTGGAACGGGATTGGGATATTAGCCTAACAGATGATGATGTGGCTTACTTGACCATTCATCTGGGCGGTGAGTTGCGCAACCATCATGCGGATCAAGGCAAAACAAAACTCGTTATTGTGTCAGATGATGGGACTGGTATTCAAAAACTCTTGCTGAAACAGTGCCAACGTTATCTTGCTAATGGTCAAATCGAGGCTGTTTTTACAACAGAACAATACCGAGGGGTCTATGACCTTCTGTCAGTGGATATGATTGTTTCAACGACAGATGCCCTGGAAACGAAAGTTCCGATGCTTGTTGTGAATCCTATTTTAAGCGATGATGACATTATTAAGCTCATTCGATTTTCAAAACAGGGGAGATTGACTGACCATTCACGCTTTTCAACAGAGCTTGCCAAGGTGATTGAGACGGTTGTCAAAGATGAAGCAGATCGCTATGCCCTCACTTCTAAAATCGAAAAACTCATTCACCGTGAACTGTTGTGAGTGTGTTCTTATCATAAAAAGGTGCCTCGGTTTTCTGTGACGTAGAAAAACATAACTGAGGTTTTTAGTATGTTTTTGGAAAATTGCTGCGCTTATCAACTGATGTGAAGAGTTATCAAAACCAAGTGCTTAATCTATTAGTTATCAGGAATTCAGTCCATTTTTGAACACAGAACTGTGTGACACTTGGTCTTTTTATCGCTACTAAGAAAGTCTATACTTAACTTATAGAAAAGAAGAAAAATCTTGGAGGAAATCTAATGGCTAAAGTACAAGATATTACACGTGAATCATGGATTCTTAGCACATTCCCAGAATGGGGAACTTGGTTGAACGAAGAAATCGAAGAAGAAGTGGTGCCGGCTGGCAATTTTGCCATGTGGTGGCTAGGCAACTGCGGTGTTTGGATTAAAACACCTGGCGGTGCAAATGTTGTCATGGACTTGTGGTCTGCACGTGGCAAATCAACGAAAAAAGTCAAAGACATGGTTCGTGGGCACCAAATGGCAAATATGGCAGGTGTGCGTAAATTGCAACCAAACCTTAGAGCACAACCAATGGTCATTGATCCATTTATGATTAACGAATTGGACTATTATTTAGTTTCTCACTATCACAGTGACCATATTGACATTAATACGGCGGCAGCCATTATCAACAATCCAAAACTTGACCATGTGAAATTTGTAGGTCCTTACGAATGTGGTGAAATCTGGAAAAAATGGGGTGTGCCAGAAGATCGTATCATGATTTTGAAACCAGGCGACAGCTTTGAATTTAAAGACATGAAAGTGACAGCGGTTGAGTCCTTTGACCGCACTTGCTTGGTAACTCTTCCAGTTGAAGGCGCTGATGCTCAAGCTGGGGAATTGGCTGGCTTAGCTATTACTGATGATGAAATGGCTCGTAAAGCTGTTAACTATATTTTTGAGACCCCTGGCGGAACCATTTACCATGGTGCTGACTCTCATTTCTCAAACTACTTTGCCAAACATGGTCGTGATTATAAAATCGACGTTGCCTTGAACAACTATGGTGAAAACCCAATCGGTATCCAAGATAAGATGACTTCTATTGATCTTCTTCGCATGGCAGAAAATCTCCGCGCCAAAGTCATTATCCCAGTTCACTATGACATCTGGTCAAACTTTATGGCATCCACAGATGAAATTCTTGACTTGTGGAAAATGCGCAAAGAACGACTTCAATATGATTTCCATCCATTTATTTGGGAAGTTGGTGGTAAATATACTTACCCGCAAGATCAAAACCGTATTGAATACCATCACCCTCGTGGCTTTGATGATTGTTTCCTAGAAGAATCAAATATTCAATTTAAAGCCTTATTATAAGACTAATCATCGTGTTATCAAGGAATTTATTGTTTACCAATAAGTTCCTTTTGTCTTGAGACCATTTGTCTGGATTTTAAAATTTTTACCGTAAAAAAGTCTTTTCAAAGAAAACAATAATGATAAAAAGATATTGTATATTTTTTTAATTTAGTTATAATAAAATTATATAAATATAAAGAAAGGAAAATGTAATGTCTAGAGTGATGAACCGTCAAAAGTTATGGATTCTTACCCTTTTTTCAACTACCCTAATGGGGGTTTGTCCCCATGTTCAAGCGGATCAAACGATCACACCTTGCACCAATTGCACACAAGTCACAGAAAATAACACCCTTCAGTTGCGTAAACAAGCAGAAGGTGTCGTTAAAACTCAGTGGCTTGTTGGTGTGAATTTAGATGACTCAGCTTTTAAAAACGTTAAGTTGAGCGCTGAGGACTATTTTGCTGCGGCTTTTGGTGCAGGTAGTGGTTATTTTGATGTCAATAAACGAATGGATGCGACAGATAGTGTGCTTTGTAGTGGTGTTGTCGCTGCCAACATGATGCACTGGTGGTTGACCCAAAACCAAGAACATATTGCTAAATATCAGGCTCAAGCACCTGGTCAAAATGGCGTTATTAAAGAGTATTACACTGAGTCTCGTATCAACAGAACACCAAATAAAAAAACATCTAATGATGTTAATGTTAAGGATTTAAATGTTTTTTATCAAGAAAAGAATTCTCGAGATGGAATCACTAATCAAGACCAAAGTGAGTTTTTTGATATTATTCGTGAAGCCTTTACCAACAATCCGCTCTGGACACATAACCTTTTGAATATGTACATTAATGGTTATATTTACACAAAAGAGTCCCAGAAAGAGGGGTTGAGACCGATGAAAAACCCAACCCCGTTTAACTTTTTTCACAAGGTCTTTAAAGATAAGGCTTTAACTGAAGTGACCTGGGATGTGCATAAAGACAACTTTTCGCGCATAGTCAAAGATGCCCTAGATTCTAATAAAGCCTTAGCAGTATCTTATGGTGCCATTAAGTATGCTGGTATGGGACACATTGTGTCTGTTTGGGGAGCTGACTTTGATGAACATAATCAAGTGAAAGCAATCTATATTACTGATTCAGACGATAGAACGGTAAGGGTGGATGGGCAACAAATTGGCATGAAACGCTACAAAGTTTCTTATGATCATAGCCATAATGTGAAATTGTCTGCTTACAAAGAATCGGGTTCAGAAACAACTGGCGGAACAGTGCGTGAATTAACCAGTTTATCATTAGGAACTCAGCAATGGCAAGAGTATTTTGCACAGCAAAATCAGTAAAGATAGAAAGATTTCCCTGTACTTTAGGAATACTTTGAAGCACTAAAAAATTCATTCGAGCTTTTTAGTGCTTTTTCTCTCGAAAAATTTCAAAAAGGTTGTCAAATAAAAGCCAGTGTTAGGAGATGTTTGGTGTGTTTATCAATCTGCACGTTTAACTGTTAGTGCGTGAGTGTGGTACAAGATTAATAAATGACAACGAAATAATCAACAAACACGGAATCATCGCATGGGGTGCTTACCAAATTGAATTTAAAAGACTTTGGAAATCTAAAAGAAAACGTCAGTTTTACCGAAACATGGTCGTTGTGTGCAAAAACTTAAAAAGTTCTCGCGAATGTTCACAAACTTATTGATAACTTCTAGGGGTTCCAAAAAGATAAGGGAATCGTCCTGCTTCGTCCTCATGAAGAATGGTGTTAGTTGCAGCCGTCAAAAGCGACTTGACACAAACCATACTATAGTGTCAACTTGGGTTAAATAAGATGGATTAGATCGTCATTAAAAGTCTAGAAAATAGGACCACATTCTAAAAATAAGCCAGAAAGTTTCTTGTTTTTGGAAATCAGTTTCCAAATATTGTAGGATTTTTAGTGTTAAAAAATCTGTGATGCAAAAGCTAAAGCTTAAAAACGCAAAGCACGCCTCTCTATGCTATAATAAAGCTATGGAAAACAAGAATAAACTACTTTTAATTGACGGCTCGTCTGTTGCCTTTCGTGCTTTTTTTGCCCTCTACAATCAAATAGATCGCTTTAAAAATCCTAGCGGTCTCCATACCAATGCCATCTACGGATTTCATTTGATGTTAGACCATATGATGAAGCGGGTCCAGCCAACCCATGTTCTGGTAGCTTTTGATGCGGGCAAAACGACTTTTCGTACCGAGATGTATGCAGATTACAAGGCAGGTCGTGCCAAAACACCAGATGAGTTTAGAGAGCAGTTCCCTTACATTCGTGAGATGTTGACTGCCCTTGGAATTCCCTTTTATGATTTGGAGCATTATGAAGCTGACGATATTATCGGGACGCTTGATAAAATGGCAGAGCGAACAAAAGTGCCTTTCGATGTGACTATTGTTAGCGGAGACAAGGATTTGATTCAATTAACTGACGCAAATACCGTGGTTGAGATTTCGAAAAAAGGGGTGGCTGAATTTGAAGAATTTACCCCAGACTATCTCATGGAAAAAATGGGTTTGACCCCAAGTCAGTTTATTGACCTCAAAGCCCTTATGGGAGATAAGTCGGATAATATCCCAGGAGTTACGAAAATTGGTGAAAAAACAGGGCTAAAACTCCTTCATGAATACGGCAGCTTGGAAGGTATTTACGAGCATGTTGATGACTTTAAAGCGTCAAAAATGAAAGAGAATTTGATTAATGACCGTGAGCAAGCCTTTCTTTCTAAAAAACTTGCAACTATCAATACCGATTCGCCAATTACCATTGGCTTGGATGATCTTGCTTATAGAGGTCCAAATTTGGCTCGTTTGTCTCAATTTTACGACGACATGGCTTTTGTCCAATTAAAGAAAGGTCTGGCTAACCAGCTACCGCAAGAAGAAGCAGTTGCTATTACTTACCAAGAAGTTACTAATTTGTCTGCTGATTTGTTTAGTGATGAGGATATGTTTTATTTTGAGGTACTTCGTGAGAATTATCACCGAGAGAACGTGATTGCCTTTGCTTGGGGACATGACGATAATATTTATGCCTCAACGGATCTAAGCTTGTTATCAGATGAATACTTCAAAAAGGTCTTTCAAAAGCCAATAGAAACCTACGATTTCAAGCGTAGCAAAGTCTTGTTAAGCCATTTAGGAATTGATTTAGCAGAACCTCGTTATGATGCTCGCTTGGCAAATTACCTCTTATCAAATGTAGAGAATAATGAGCTAAGCACGATTGCTCGCATGTTTACCACCATTTCTTTGGAAGAAGATGAAACCGTTTATGGCAAAGGGGTTAAGCGTGCTATCCCTGAAAAAGATGTTCTTTTAGGTCACTTAGCCCGCAAGGTCAAGGTTTTACTAGACAGCAAAACCCTTATGCTTGATCAATTGGCTGAACACGATCAACTAAGCCTGTATCAAGAGGTCGAACTTCCCCTAGCCAATGTTTTAGCCAAGATGGAAATCGAAGGAATCAAGGTTAATCAAGCGACACTACAAGAAATGGCAGAGCAAAACAAGGTGATTATTGACGCTTTGACCCAAGACATCTACGAGATGGCTGGTGAAGTCTTTAATATCAATTCCCCAAAACAGCTAGGAAGCATTCTTTTTGAAAAAATGCAGCTGCCGATTGAAATGACTAAAAAGACAAAGACAGGCTACTCCACAGCGGTAGATGTTTTGGAACGTTTGGCACCCATAGCACCGATTGTGGCTAAAATTTTGGATTATCGTCAAATCTCTAAATTGCAGTCCACTTATGTGATTGGCTTACAGGATTACATTTTAGAAGATGGCAAGATCCATACGCGCTATGTGCAAGATTTAACTCAGACAGGTCGCTTGTCCAGTGTCGATCCGAATTTGCAAAATATTCCCGTTCGCTTAGAGCAAGGGCGTTTGATCCGTAAAGCCTTTACCCCATCACATGACGATTCCGTCTTACTAAGTTCTGATTATTCACAAATTGAATTGCGGGTGTTGGCACACATTTCTGGGGATGAGCATTTGATTGCTGCCTTTAAAGAAGGAGCTGATATTCACACCTCAACTGCGATGCGCGTGTTTGGCATTGACAAAGCTGAAGAGGTTACCGCTAATGATCGCCGTAATGCCAAGGCCGTTAACTTTGGAATTGTTTATGGTATCTCTGATTTTGGTTTGTCTAACAATCTAGGCATTACACGCAGACAAGCCAAAACTTATATTGACACCTATTTTGAACGCTACCCCGGCATTAAAAATTATATGGAGAGAGTGGTGCGTGAGGCTAGAGATAAGGGCTATGTGGAAACCCTCTTTAACCGCCGTCGTGAATTACCAGACATCAACTCGCGCAATTTCAATGTCCGTTCTTTTGCAGAGCGTACCGCCATTAATTCGCCAATCCAAGGAAGTGCAGCTGATATTTTAAAAATTGCTATGATAAATTTGGATAGGGCTTTGCTAGCGGGCGGTTTCAAAGCCAAGATGCTTTTACAGGTACACGATGAAATTGTTCTTGAAGTGCCAAATAATGAGTTGATAGCCATTAAAAAACTGGTCAAAAAAACCATGGAAGTAGCCGTAGACTTGGCAGTTCCTTTATGTGTTGATGAAAATGCTGGTCAAAGTTGGTATGAAGCGAAGTAGTATCTTGTTTCGTTATTTCTCATTTTAATAACTTGTGCTATAATAGAGTGAAAAATGAGAGGAATGCTAAATGGGTTTGAATGGTTTCTACGGATGCTTCTCGAAGGTCGGTGTGATTTTTGAGTGTCCTGATTGCTCTAGCCTTTATCTTATTTAACTATTAATTAGATACGTAAGGAAACCCAAGATGACTTATTCTTTTCAAAATCCCTCAGATGACTGTCTTTTAACTTATTTAACGTCAGCTAAAACCATTGCCGTGGTTGGTTTGTCGGATCGTCAAGATACAGCTGCTTACGATGTTGCCAAATTTATGCAAGCTATGGATTACCAGATTATTCCTGTCAATCCTAAGTTAGTAGGTCAAACCATTTTAGGGGAATGCGTTTACGCAAGTGTTAAGGACATTCCTTTTGCAGTTGACATTGTTGATGTCTTTCGTAGGAGTGAGTTCTTACCTGATGTTGCTAAAGACTTTTTAGAGAGTCAAGCCAAGGTTTTTTGGGCACAGCTGGGTTTAGAAAATCAAGAAGCAGAGAACTTGTTGCGAACAGGCGGTAGACAAGACATTGTTATGAACCGTTGCCTTAAGATGGAATATTTGGATCTTGTGTTATAATGAAAGAAAAAATAGGAGTTAGTCGCTTATGGACATCCATTCACATCAGCAAGCCCTAGATGCCTATGAAAATGTCCTAGAGCATCTACGAGAAAAGCATATTCGGATCACTGAAACACGTAAGGCTGTTATTTCTTATATGATTCAATCGACAGAGCATCCGAGTGCCGATAAAATATATCGTGACCTACAACCCGAATTTCCTAATATGAGCCTTGCAACGGTTTATAATAATTTGAAAGTTTTGGTTGATGAAGGATTTGTGTCAGAACTTAAAATTAGCAATGATTTGACCACCTATTATGACTTTATGGGCCACCAACACGTTAATGTGGTTTGTGAAAACTGTGGGAAAATTGCTGATTTCATGGATGTTGATGTCATGGATATTGCCAAAGAGGCACACCAACAGACAGGCTATAAAGTAACTCGTATTCCTGTAATTGCTTATGGTATTTGCCCCGAATGCCAAGCCAAAGATGAGTCTGCTAAAGGGTGAGATAGGTCTTACAGATTGCTCTGTTAAAACTGACAAATAAAAATGACATAGAAATAAGGTAAGCCCCTCAAACACTTTGCGCTGAGGGGCTTACCTTATTTCTATTCGTGCGGATCTTCACACATGAGAGGTTTAGGTTGTTTATTGAGTTTTGGGATTCTTAAATGTTCCCTCTCAAGTGGCTCATCATTTTCCTCAAAGCGCTGTTTTAAGTGGTCGTAAAAAATGACATTGGCTGTTGTGAAGTAAGACAAAAGGTAGATAGTTAATAATCCAAGAGTAAAAAGATTTAAAAAGAACCAGCCAATAAAACTTAGCTGCAACAAGAAAAGTTTCCATTTATAGCCCTTAATCATTGCCTTGCTAGTCTCAATAGCGGCAATAGAACCCAAATAAGTTTCACTTTTGACCTTATCATAGAGAATATATTCTGCCAGCCGATATGCGTAGTAACGGTTAATATAAGTCGAAAAGCCAACAAGTGCGATAATTGTTCCTAAAACTAAAAAGACAATCGAAGTCATTGTTTCGGTACCAGCCTTTGCATTGATTAAAAAGGCTGATAGTCCAATGAAGAATAAAAAGAGACCTAAAAAACTTATCAAAGACAAGACAAGAAATAAGAGCCATTTGACAATAAATAAAATCAATAGTTTTCCAAAAAAATCGCTAGAAAAGGCGGTCGTTGATTCCGCAAAAGAAACCTCACGACGGTAATGCCGAATAACGTCAATCATGGTAAAAGCAGCTGACAAGGTAAAAAGACTGATAATAAGGGCAATCAACAAAGGAAAGTAGTTAGCTACCAATGATATTTCGATACCGCTAATCAATACAGAGCACTGGTGTATCTCAATTCCAAAGTGGAAAATGGTTAAAAGCGTTGGGATCAAAAACAATAAGTATTTGCCGGAAAGATTTTTTAGCGTATCTCTTGCCTGGCTTTTTATTTTTCTAATTGACATAGTGAACTCCTTTGCCGTATTATATCACAAAGTCCAAAGTTGTGGCAGTGATTATGGTAGACTCTTCCATGATTTCTCCATGGGAAAGCATGACAAGCCTGGGATTTTCTGATAAAATGATAGGCATTGGGATGACTATTCATTATGTAACTCTCCATAGAATCCTTTATTTGATTTTTTTATCAAGAGAAATCAAATAGATTGTGTAAAGCTATCAGTTGATAAGTTCTTAGGCTGCTAGTAATGCAATTAAGCAACATTGAGGAAAAAACAGATAGTTATTTTGAATGGCACTCAAATAGGTAAAAAAGCTCAAGACTGTTTATCTTGATAGCAAGGAAAAAAGAAAATGACAGATTATCCGATTATGTATCGCCTGATAAAAAAAGACAAGCACACGGGTGCACGTTTGGGCGAGATTATTACCCCTCATGGAACCTTTCCAACCCCTATGTTTATGCCAGTAGGAACTCAGGCAACCGTTAAAACCCAGTCACCAGAAGAGTTAAAAGCTATTGGATCAGGGATTATTTTATCAAATACCTATCATCTTTGGTTACGTCCAGGAGATGAGTTGATCGCCCGTGCGGGCGGTTTGCACACGTTTATGAACTGGGATCAGCCTATTTTAACGGATTCGGGTGGTTTCCAAGTCTATTCATTGGCAGATTCTCGTCATATTACCGAAGAAGGGGTGACCTTTAAGAATCATTTGAATGGTTCAAAGATGTTTCTTTCACCGGAGAAGGCTATTTCCATTCAAAATAATCTGGGGTCTGACATCATGATGAGTTTTGATGAATGCCCACAATTTTACCAACCTTACGATTATGTTAAAAAGTCAATCGAACGCACCAGTCGTTGGGCAGAGCGTGGCTTAAAAGCCCATCGTCGATCTCATGATCAAGGGTTATTTGGAATTGTGCAAGGAGCGGGTTTTGAGGACCTTCGTCGTCAGTCAGCGGCGGATTTGGTAGCCATGGATTTCCCTGGCTACTCCATTGGTGGCTTAGCTGTTGGTGAAACGCATGACGAAATGAATGCCGTCCTTGATTTCACAACCCCACTCTTACCGGAAAACAAGCCTCGTTACCTTATGGGAGTAGGTGCTCCAGATAGCTTGATTGATGGTGTTATCCGTGGTGTCGATATGTTTGACTGTGTGTTGCCAACGCGTATTGCACGTAATGGCACTTGCATGACCAGTGAAGGGCGTCTCGTGGTTAAAAATGCCAAATTTGCTGAGGATTTTACCCCACTTGACCACGACTGTGATTGCTATACTTGTCAAAACTACACTCGTGCTTACATTCGCCACTTGCTAAAGGCAGATGAGACCTTTGGTATTCGATTGACAAGCTACCACAACCTTTATTTCTTGGTCAACTTGATGAAAAAAGTTCGCCAAGCCATTATAGATGATAACCTGTTAGAATTCCGCCAAGACTTCCTTGAGCGTTATGGTTACAATAAATCCAACCGTAATTTTTAATCATGCCTAAAAAGCTGGGACAAGGACTGATAAATTAAGATTTTTAGTCTCTTGTTTCACGTTTTTTCTTATTAGAAAGTATCATTAGCTTCTTTGAATAGGTGATCTGGGCAGGGGTTAGGTGTTTTTAAAGTGTTCTTTTCAGGCGAACAGTTACCATTTTGTTTTTGAGAGGTTGACAAAGGGCGGGTTTTTGATTAAACTCTTACAAGAGGCTGAGATATGGAGAAGTGTTTTGGGATTGAGCTTGACCAAGAGTTTCGTTGTTTACATTATCATACATCCCTTGATATTGCTGGGCTGATGTGTGCTTCTTGTCAGGTTTATTATGCTTGCTACCATTGTCATGACCAACTGACTGATCATGCCTTTGAGCCGACAGGACATACTATAAAGTTCCCCGTTATTTGTGGGCACTGTCGTAAACTCCTAAGTCGAGTTGAATATAATTGTGGTCATTGTCCATTTTGCCAAAGTCCCTTTAATCCTGCTTGTTACAGGCACAAGGCTATTTATTTTTTAAAGGAGTTATAACAGATGTTTTCAACCAAGGAACTTGTTAAAGTGGCTATGATGACCACTTTAATTATTATTTTAGGTTTTATTCCTGCTATTCCCTTAGGTTTTATTCCAGTCCCTATTATTTTACAAAACTTAGGGATTATGCTAACAGGTTTGATGTTAGGTGGCAAAAAAGGAACATTGTCCGTTGTCTTGTTTTTAGTGATCGGCATCTTCTTACCAGTTTTCTCAGGATCAAAAACAACCATTCCTGTTTTAATGGGACCATCAGCTGGTTATGTGATTGCTTATCTTTTTGTCCCCCTTGCTTTCTCGTTTTTATACGATAATGGGTTTGCCAAAAATACGCTACTTGTTTTCTTGGCGCTTTTTCTATCGGGAGTTTTACTGGTTGATGCGGTAGGAGCCATTTGGTTAGCAGCTTATACAAGGATGCCACTCACGGCATCGCTTTTGTCGAATGTAGTGTTTATTCCAGGCGATACCATCAAGGCGCTCATTGCGACAATGATTTCGGTTAAATATAAAGACAGTTTTTTAAACACCCAAAATTAAGTTATTGATGAAACAGGCTCTTTGCTAGGGCTTGTTTTTCATACACAGCAAAGTTTCTTTATCATTATTTTTTGCTATAATAAAAGGTAAAGCAAGAAAGAAGGGCTTGACATGAAATTAACAACCTTAGGCTCATGGGGAGGTTATCCTTATCAGGATGCTGGAACAACATCTTATCTGGTAACTGGACACGATGGCTTTCAATTATTAATGGATGCCGGGAGCAGGGCACTCAACGAACTTGAAAAAGAAATAAACCCACTGGATTTAGATGCTGTTATTATCAGTCATTATCATCCGGATCATATTGCTGATTTGGGAGTTTTACGTCATTATTACCAACTCTATCCGAAACACCTTTGGAAAGCAAAAGTGTTACCTATTTATGGGCATGACGAAGACTGTTATGAATTTTCCAAGCTAAGCATTCCTGGTGTGTCAGAAGGGAGAGCCTATCGTATTGAGGGTGTTGAAACCATTGGTCCTTTTGATGTTTCTTTTATCAAAACTGTTCATCCAGTGGTTTGTTATGCCTTTCGTATTTTGGAAAAGGAGACCGGTCACGTTTTAGTTTTTACAGGAGATACCGGCTATTTTGAGGAACTTACTGATTTTGCTAAGGAAGCAAATCTTTTCTTGGCAGATGTTTACCTTTATGAAGGCAATGAAAATCATATGGCTCACTTAACCAGTAAGGAAGCGGGGCTGATTGCGAGCCAAGCGGCTGTCAAACAGCTTGTTTTAACACATATGCCACCAGTACCACCAAAAGGAATTGACCCAGATCATCATTTAGACGTTCTGAGACAGGAAGCACAGAGCTATGCGAGACAAATTCCTGTTGACCTTGCCTTACCACATAAATCTTGGGATTTGGGGAGCCTTTCTTGATGGAATATAGTGTAGAAGAGCAAACTTATTTCATGCGAGAGGCATTGAAAGAAGCTGAAAAGTCCTTACAAAAAGGAGAAATCCCGATTGGTTGCGTTATTGTCAAAGATGGTGAGATCATTGGTCGTGGACATAATGCGCGTGAAGAACTTAATCAAGCCATTATGCATGCTGAAATCATGGCGATTAACAAAGCTAATGCCCATGAAAGAAATTGGCGATTATTGGAGACGACTTTATTTGTCACGATTGAACCTTGTGTCATGTGTAGTGGGGCAATTGGGTTGGCACGAATTCCTCATGTTATTTATGGGGCTAGAAACCAAAAATTTGGCGGGGCGAATAGTCTCTATCAGATTTTAACGGATGAGCGGCTAAATCACCGTGTGCAAGTTGACTGTGGTCTTTTGGCGGATGACTGTGCTAACATTATGCAAACTTTCTTTCGGCAGGGGCGAGAACGTCAAAAAGAAGCTAAACGTTTAGCTAAAGCGCAAGAAATGGCACTTAGTGAGTAGATCCATAGTGACACACCAAATACATGAAAAAAGTTACGCTTTCAGAAAGTGGAATCATAATAACAAAATCAGTTAAAGAAGCAAACTAGAAATGAGGTGAATACTTTGATTGATTTTATTATTTTTCTTGCTATTCATTGTGATAAATTAGACCACCGTCAGCCTTGGTAAATTCGCTATCTCCGGGTCACGATTTTATTCTTGGTGTTTTGTTGCCAGTTAGCCGAGATTGAAAAGAAATGGAAGATTTTATTGATATGCTCCTTCTGGGGTAGTATGGTGATTTGAGTATCACATGATCCCCGAGGACGCAGTGAACCAAACGACTTGAAAGTTGACCTTGCTCACCCCAGTTTTATCTAGGTCAAACCACCTAACCAAAGAATACTGGATTATCACCAAACTTAGTGTTGCCCCTAACTTGATAAATGA
>NZ_AUKZ01000023.1 GCF_000425025.1 Streptococcus castoreus DSM 17536
TATCTGAACGAAATTCTTTGGTCGCAGTGGGACGGCCCTTTTTCTCCAACACAAACTCACTACAATCAACCTCAAACAAATCAAAAGCTAAATCGGCACGAGATATTGCAATATCTTCAAGATATGGTATAATAGTGTCTATAATTTCAGTATCTACTGAACGGAGTTTATTAGGGTTGAACTCCAAACGGAAAGGGCGAGCATTAAAGGCTTGTCCTTTTATTTTGTCATAATCCATATGGAGCACAACTTGACCTCCATCCTTTGTGTAGGCTCTGAACATATCAGTCATCGCAGTTTGAATTGTAATAGCTGTCTGAGTTTCAACCAATCTTTTTAGGCTCAGGAGTTTGTGCGACTTGATAAAAGCTGTAATTGTGATATTGTCTAAGCTGACTTTTAATTCCAAACAAGACTCCTTTCTTTTCTTGGTCGCCTATCGGCGCCAATTTTTTTGACTGCGTAAAGGCTTGCGTAAAATGACATTCTCGGGGGAGCAACCCCGAGCCGACTTCGTCGGACCATTTTCATTTTGCTCCAGCCAAACTTGCCAAAAAATGGGTGTAGTAAATGCACTTTAAATGTGCACATAGCGGGCTGTTAGAGGGCGCCCTGTTATAAATTTTTCGTAACCCCTAAAAATCTGACCCCAAAATTCCGTTTTCAAAATATTTTCATGATTGTTTTCACAATTATTTTTTAGCAGATTCCTTATAAATCCGAAATAGATTTTTTGAAAAAGTCTTCTCGGTCAACTAAAAATATTTTGAGGATTTTTTCGATAATCTCATCAGGAGGTACCTGTTTATTTTTCTTGTAGCTAAAGAAACGGTCTTTAGCTTTTTTGATTTCTCCTAAATCGTCGGACACATCAGCAAACAACAACTCATTCAATTCAAACCAACGTAGTTCTGATTGCTTACGGAACAATTCAAAGTTTTTCCAGAATAAACGACCTTCATCAAGCTGCTCAAGTTTCCTAAATAAGTTCTCTCGTTCTACTTTACGATACTCTTTTGGCAAGAGTGTCCCTACATACTCGGGAGACATGTTCGAATAGATAATCTCATCTGTTACAACAATGGGAAGCTTCAGGGTGCTATTGACATCTTTTAAAATCTTTCGAACAAATTGACTGAGGGTAATTTGTGTATTTAACTTATACTTCAACATTTTAGTACTTAGTAATTCAAATATATCCGTTGACCTAAACAGCCATTCCATCAGTGTTTTAGCATCTATATCCTTACTTGTAAATGCTTGATAGTCAATCTGATAGCTATCCAATCGTGACTGAATAGCTTGATTAAGTGCTGTATCTTTTCCAAAATAAATCTTTATCATTTTCACACCTCGTTGATATAGGTTCTATACGGTAAGTTATGGCTGTAAAAATGACCTATCATTTTTCGGTCACGTTCAATCAAGTCAGCTTCTTCTAAACGTTGTAATGAGGCTACCATAGTAGATTTAGCACAAGAGAACTTTTTCGCCAAATCACTAATCTTATAGCCTAGATAAACATTGCCTTCATCATCTATCCAACCCTTTTCAAAAGCTTCTTCTTGCTTGCCTCTTAAGACAGCATAGACCAGAATATCCAACGCAGTTAAATCACTGTATAATTCATCTCGAAAGAGGACTTTCGGGATAAGATAGTTATCGTTATCGTAATCCATAGACTTTTACCTCCTACCTCTCTCCACTCCATATCCCAAGTAGAAGCAAGGGAACATGCAACACAAAAGTTAAAGCTCCCAAAAACCAACGTTCAACTAAAAAGAAAAATATTGATAGTATCAGCACAATATAAGTGAACAATCCAACATCAAGAAAAATTGTCCCATATTCCATACGGACACAACCAAGAACATTTCCAAGTATCTGTTTTCCTGTCACGTCTTCTAAATTATTTTTATCCATAACTTTTACCTCTCAAATTGTTGTAACCATTGAGCGACCTTGCGTTTATCGTACAAGGTCACCCCATCAATAACCATGTGGGGCATACCTCCCTGTTTTTGCCATTTGACAACGGTTG
Source organism: Streptococcus castoreus DSM 17536 (assembly GCF_000425025.1). Classification (GTDB taxonomy): domain Bacteria; phylum Bacillota; class Bacilli; order Lactobacillales; family Streptococcaceae; genus Streptococcus; species Streptococcus castoreus. The sequence goes on from NZ_AUKZ01000023.1 coordinate 2,042, forward strand.
TCGTTGAGACATCTAGCCAACGACACAAACCAGACATACGAACTATTGGCTTATAGAGTTCCTTGTCCTCAAGGGCTTTTTCTATTGCCTTCTGGAGCATGTTATCATAGCGAGCAAGTAACTTCTTTTCTGTTACTTTAGGAAGTTGTATAGTGAATCCTTCTGTCATCTGCGTGTTCTCCTTTTTGTTAAAATCGATTTTAAGCTGTTTTCACTGCCTATTTTATGGGGATGATTCAATCTGAAATAGTTTCATAGGGAAATATATCTGTCTAGTATTTCAAACCGAGAGACATTCCTATTTTTCAAGGGTTGCTCTTGTCCGTTTCATACGTTCAGCAAGTTCTTGACGTTGTTCTTCTGTCATCTTACGTTTTTTCTTAGGAAATACGTTGATTGAAAAATCCTCACCAATCTTCATAATGGCATTGAGCCAAATCGTTCTGCCTTCTTCTTCCTCAGTGTTTAACACTTCATAGGCTTCAGGAAGTTTTAGCACTTTTTGAATGTGTGGAGAATAATTTGTTTCAATCGTCCATTGTTTATCCAGTGCGTCAAATCGGATAAACGTTTCTTGTTCTTCTAGTGTGTAAGCCATAACTGACCCCTTTCCTTTTTTTACAAACTCCGAAAGCATTTGTTTTTGCATTATTTAAATACAAAATACATTTTAAAACACTTTTGCATTTTTGTCAACAATTTTTGTATCATAATTTGTTTTTTTGCGTTATTTGTGTTATTTTAGATACAAAAGGAGAGAAAATGAATACACGAATCCCATATCTAGTCGCTTTAAGCGGTAAAACACTTAAAAAAATTAGCGAAGAAACTGGAATAGCTTATCCAACATTAACAAGCTATAACCAAGGCGTGCGTAACCCCAAGAAAAACAATGCAGTTATTCTTGCAAAATATTTTGGAGTATCAGTTGGATATCTATTAGGAGATGAAAAAGAGCCTAACTTGATAAATCCAGGTGATGAACCTCTATTACAGAGTTTTTTAAGAGTAGCTCAAGGGAAAACTAACTTAGACAAAGTAACCGAGTGGACCCCTTTCAAAGATGATGTTAGCTTTGTAAAAACAATGCTTCTATCCACTCCAACACTTGAAAAAAAAATTGATGAAATTTTTGAAGGCATTGAACCTAATATAATTCATGCACTCAAGCAAAGGATAAGAGAAGTTGCCGAAGAATTTCCTTATACAATTAACCATAGCGGAGATGAAAAATCAGATTATCACTACGTATGGCAGGCATGGATAGAGACCGACGAATACAAGCAAAGAATAGCTAAAAAACATTAAAAATAATCGTGACAACTCGTAATTTCCTTATTTTACAAGCTCCGAAACCTTAGAAAAATAAAGGAGAAATTACAATGTCCATTCACAAATACCCAAGCAAAAAAGCCAAAAATGGCTATTTGTATTTAGTCAAGGTCTATATGACTAGAGACGGTCAGCGTGCAGACCATATCAAGCGTGGCTTTCGTACTCGAAAGGAAGCCAAAGACTACGAAGCCAGACTCATTTATCTTAAGGCTTCAGGAAAGTTGGAAGAGTTCATCAAACCAACTCATAAAACTTATAACGAGATATTCGAGAAATGGTATCAAGCCTATCAAGACACGGTAGAGCCAACAACGGCTTCACGGACTCTTGATATGTTTAGGCTTCACATTCTGCCAGTCATGGGAGACTTACCCATCAGCAAAATCTCCCCTTTAGACTGCCAAAACTTCATCACAGAAAAGGCTAAAACTTTCAAGAATATCAAGCAAATCAAGTCTTATACTGGAAAAATATTTGACTTTGCAATAAAGATGAAATTGCTTAAGCATAACCCTATGGCAGAAATTATTATGCCGAAGCGGAAAAAGACACGGATAGAAAACTATTGGACGGTTCAGGAACTAAAAGAGTTTCTAGCCATTGTCCTTCAGGAAGAGCCTTATAAGCATTATGCACTGTTTAGACTACTAGCTTATAGCGGCTTAAGGAAAGGCGAGCTATACGCTCTTAAATGGGCTGATATAGACTTTCATAGGGAGACACTAAGTGTCAATAAGAGCCTAGGACGATTAGACGGACAGGCAATCGAAAAAGGCACTAAAAATGATTTCTCAGTAAGAAAGATTAAGCTAGATAGCGAAACTATTTCTATTTTGCAAGAATGGAAAGTAAATTGCCAAAAAGAAAAGGCTCAACTAGCAGTTGCACCTCTTTCTATCGAGCAAGATTTTATCTTCACTTACTGCACACGGTCAGGGTCAGTAGAACCACTGCATGCAGACTATATCAATAATGTACTATCACGGATTATCAGGAAACATAGCTTAAGGAAAATCAGTCCTCACGGTTTTAGGCATACTCATGCAACACTGATGATTGAAATTGGAGTTGACCCAGTCAACACGGCAAAAAGGCTAGGTCATGCAAGTAGCCAAATGACTTTAGACACCTACAGCCATTCAACAACTAACGGAGAAGATAGGTCTATCAAACAATTTGCGGACTATCTCAAAGCTAAATAACAGTCAAAAAAGATATAGAAGTTTTTTCCAACACGGTATCAAAAAAGGTATCAAAAGCAAAAAACGACAAAAAAAGCACCTTGCAAGAGACTTGCAAAATGCTTGTAATCGTTGATGTAAAGCCGTTCTTAACGTTTTGAGAACTGACTAGCTTTACGAGCTTTCTTAAGACCTGGTTTTTTACGTTCAACCATACGTGCGTCACGTGTAAGAAGGCCAGCGCGTTTCAATGAATCGCGGAAGTCTGGATCTACTTGAAGAAGCGCACGAGCGATACCATGACGAATCGCACCTGATTGTCCACCGTAACCACCACCAACAACGTTTACGAAAACATCGTATGAACCTTCCGTTGATGTAACTGCAAAAGGTTGGTTGATGATCAAACGTAGGTCAGCATGTGGGATGTATTCTTCTACATCTTTTTTGTTAACAGTGATTTTACCAGTACCTGGAACCAAACGAACGCGTGCAACAGCGTTTTTACGACGACCAGTACCTGCATATTGTGCTTGTGCCATTATTTAATGCTCCTTTCCTCTTAGATAAGTCCTGAGATGTCAAGTACTTCTGGTTGTTGTGCTGCGTGAGTGTGCTCACCGCCAACGAAGACTTTCAATTTCATACCTTGTGCACGTCCAAGAGTGTTATGTGGAAGCATGCCTTTAACTGATTTTTCAATCAAGCGAACTGCGTTTTTAGAGCGAAGTTCACCAGCAGTGATTGATTTCAAACCACCTGGGTACATTGAGTGAGTGTAGTAAACTTTATCAGTCGCTTTTTTACCAGTTAATTTAACTTTTTCAGCGTTGATAACGATAACGAAGTCACCTGTATCAGTGTGTGGTGTGAAAGTTGGTTTGTTTTTTCCGCGAAGTACGCTAGCAACTACTGCAGAAAGACGTCCAAGTGGCACATCCGTTGCGTCAACAACGTACCATTTGCGTTCAACTTGGCCTGGTTTAGCCATGAAAGTTGTTTTGTTCATGATTTCTCCTATACGAATTCGTCATATTTGTTTACAGTGTGATGGGTGTTCCGTCCCATCGAAGGTATTTGGAAGGTTCCGGGGCCTTTCAAATGGGGTAAACAATACCGTCTACTATAATATCAAACTTAACAGGCTCTAGTCAAGTGCTTTAGCTGTTTTTATTGGATTATTTTTCTTTCGATTTGGGAGAATGGCAGAGCTGCTCTGCTGATGTTAATGAGAATTATCAGCCTACCAAAAGAGGTCGTCCAAAGTTTTGTCTAATACACGACAAATGGCAATGCAAAGATTAATCGTGGGGTTGTAATCACCTTTTTCAACAGCCGCAATGGTTTGTCGGGATACTCCTACTAAATCTGCTAGAGCTTGTTGAGACAAATCCTTGCCTGCGCGCGCTGCTTTTAATTTGAGATTCTTCATTCATCTGCCTCTTTAGCATTCAGGTAATGACGATAGAGAATACTAGCTCCCGTACTAAAAAGAGTTATTCCTAACACTATCAGAGACCCACTGCCACCAGCCTTGAAAAAGCTTCCCATTTTAAATGGCTCTGCCATCATCTCTGTCACCGCCAAGCCTATAACGGCTAAGCTCATTCCTGCTGCTATAATCCCCATCAATATTCCTTGTTTTCCAAAGCGCCTATCCACAAATGGTGATGCGCCGTTAAGGTTACAATAAGTGGTTTGAACAGCTAATCCTCCCCAGAGAGTCAGCGTAAAGAGGAAGCTTGCAGATACCAATCCCTCTGAGAAGCGATGAAAAAAGATTGACAGCCAAACGACCACAATCATAAACCAAAACCCAATAGTGTATCCTTTGAGAAGAATCTGTTTTTGGCGTTCGTCATATTTGGGCAGTTTCTGATCGTTCCTTACCCTAGAACCTAGTACTTCTTTACTATCTTGTTTCGTTTGTAGCTTTTTCGCCGTCTTTAGCCCCCAAACCAATAATCTAAGAAAGCTAGTCAATACAAGGGCTGCACCTCCAAATAAGTAACGTTGAAAACTGGTTTTAGCCAACAGTGTCGCTACTAACACAACCACATTCATCACTGCTGAAACAATCAAGTCCTACCATCTCATAAACCTTACATCACACATAATGGTAAACTCATGAGCGTAATGTTAATGTTATGGTCATCTGCACAGGTTAGATTCAAAGCCGCGGTGGAATCTGTCATTAATGTAAAGGTCATTGGCGTCTCTCTCCTCATTAGCTGCTTGAATTTAATTTGATAACGAAACTATTATCGCTTTACTCTAACAAAAAACTGACACTTGGTGAGTATAAACTGGTTAATTATCTAGATGCGTCATCAAATCTTTCAATTGATTCATCTGCTTTTGATCAAAAGGTCGTATTTTGGGTGTTTTTAATTCAATATCTTGAGACATTTTATCCAAATCAGCCTTTGTAGCATTAACCCTTTGCTCCAACTCTCTTGCGGTAACCCGTAAAGCCCCTTGAGAAAAAACGGTCCACTGCTCATTTAAATCACTAGTCGCCACTTCTACCATGTAAATAGCAGTGTTTAGTTCCGCCGCTGTGCGCTCAATATAACTGTCTGCTGTCTCTTCCTCTTCCGTAAACACTACTGAAATTTTGTACTGGTCATAACGCTGCCTTAATCCTGGCACATATTGCGCATCAAAGACACAAATAATGTTAATATTCTCAAAATGGGCATAATGATTAAGTTTCGTTAAAAGTATATTACGGGCTTGATCAAGCTGACTGGTCTTAAATAATTGACGAGTTGACTGCCAAAAAGCAATCATATTGTACCCGTCAACTAAGAGAATTCGTTTTTTCATCGCTTAAGGTCTATTTCGGAAAACTTCGTACATCAAAATGGCCGCTGCAACACTAGCATTCAAGCTCTGGACATGACCATTCATAGGAACTGTAATCATCTCATCAACCTGTTTTTTAATATTAGCAGAAATGCCTTTTCCTTCATTACCAATAATCAAGGCTAATTTGCCACTAGTATTCCAACGATCAAACGAAGTCCCATTCATATCTGTCCCAAAGGTCCAAAAACCATTTGCTTTCAATTTGTCTAGTGTCTGACTAAGATTGGTCACTCGAGCAATCGGAACGTGTTCTACGGCTCCTGTTGATGTCTTAGAAACAACCGGTGTAACACCAACCGCTCGATGTTTTGGAATAATCACCCCACATACATTAGTCGCATCAGCTGTTCTCAAAATGGAACCAAAATTATGAGGATCTGTCAAACCGTCCAAAATCAAAATAAGAGGATTTTTTTCTTGATTGGCTTTAGCCAAAATCTCATCAAATTCTGTATAGGCAAAAGCTGACACTCGAAGAACAAACCCTTGGTGAACAGCCCCCCCTGTCATTTCCGACAAGTTTTTCTTTGGTGTCCATGAAATGGAAACTTTTTTTTCGGCAGCTAACTGTTTAAGGCTATCAACATTTTTTCCTCGTAAATCTTCTTGAATGTATAATTTATTTCCTGTATTAGCTTGTAAACTCTCTGTTACTGCGTGAACACCGTAAACAATGTCATTTGTATCACATATTTCTTTATCTTTCATAACTCTCATTATACCATGAAAGCTTTAAAATAAATGGTTAGTTTTTTTATTTTCGATGGGCAACTTTTTGAATGATAAAAAACAATCCAAGGACTAATAGAGCCACTGAACCTGATAATAACCAAGGAAAACCTTTTTTAGATACGTTGTTTTCGCCATCACGATCAGTTAACATTTTAGTATCATCCGTTTTTGTAGTAGTCATTACCTTAGAAGATACTGTTTTAGGGACAGTTTGATGACTAGCTTGTTTTGTTGGTCTTGACTGAGTCTCGCTAGCAGTTACTGTATTTGACAAAGATGGTTGGCGATCAACAGTACTTGTTTCAGTTGATTTTTTCGTCTTAACTTGATTATTTTGACTAGTCATCGGTGCCTTTTTCACTTTGCTATCAAAATGAACAAGCGCTGAATTACCATTAAAAACAACATCTTTATCATGTACTTTCACAGATATTTTGTAATCATTAGTCTTTTGTCCGCTAAGGTCAAACCAAGCTGTAAATCGACGTTGACCAGAACTCATCGTGTACACACAAGTATTAATTATATTGCCACTGACATCTTGAAGCATAACTGTTGCTTGAGTAGAATGATTAACCGGCTGAACCATCGTGATTGTGGCATCAATATAAGGTTCATTACCACGCATTTGAGCAGCCACGCTTATTTGACTTTCTTGCGTTTCCGGCATTTTCATCTCTGCTTGGGTTTCTTCAGCCAAAACACTGCAAATTGGCACTGCTGCCATTGAGCAGAATAGGAAGGCTACCGAAAGCAACGTAACTCTTTTTTTCATGACAAATGTCTCCTCTTGTATTTGTTTTTTCCTTTTCATTATATCTATTCGGAAATTTTTGCAATAATTTCAGGTTTTTATTAAAAATATTTCATTTTAGTGATATCTATTTCTTTTTTTTGGATGCAACTAAAATGCTTTAATCTTGTTCTTCTAACTAGTTATTATTTGGAGAAGATTTCAAAAAAAGCTATTCAAACGAGTAATCAAAAGATAATAAAAAGAGTCTCTCTTTGGAGAACTCTTACTCATTATTATGCATTTTGTTCAACATGATTGATACACCAAATGATTAATTCTTCTAGACGTTCTTGTTGATTTGTCATGTCCAAATACCCCATCACAGCTTCAAATCCTGTAGACATTCGATAAGTTATGACATCCGCATTTTTAGCCTTGGTATGACTTTTAGTATTGCGACCACGCTTATAGATATCTTCTTCTTTTTCAGTTAATAGCCGAGCATCTAGCATAGCTTGAGCTAAACTGGCCTGTGCCTTCGCTGACACATATTTCGTTGCTAAATGATGTAATTGGCTTGGCTTTGTCTGACCTTTAAAAATTAAATGTTTCCGAATATAGTAAGAATAGACTGCATCTCCTTCAAAAGCAAGGGCAATCCCATTAATTAAATTCACATCAAGAGGTTTAGTCACGTATCCACCTTACCCCTTCTTTGGTGTCTAGTAACTTAATGCCTTGATCTGCCAATTGATTGCGGATGGCATCAGCAGTAGCAAAATCATGTATCGCACGCGCCTCTTGCCGTTTGGCAATCAGAGTTTCAATTTCTAAATCGAGAGTATCTGTCTCAAAAACAATGCCAAAAACCGATAATATTTTTTCAAAAGCTGCTTTCACACCATTAGTGTAATGACCAGAATTAATCCATTTAGCCATGTCAAAGACAACGGTAATACCATTGGCAGCATTAAAATCATCGTTCATAGCCTCTTTGAAAGCTGCTACAAAAGTCTGTAATTGCTGCTCATCTACCCTTTCTGTCAAAGGTTGCTGCAATGTGTTTTTGAGATACTTCAAATTCACTTCAGCATCATGAATCGCCTTTTCAGTAAAATTAATGGGCTTTCGGTATTGTTGGGTGGCAAGGAAAAAACGCAAAACCTGACCATTAACAGTTTTTAACATATCATGAACGGTCACAAAATTACCAAGGGATTTAGACATTTTTTCATTCTCCACATTAACAAAACCATTATGCATCCAGTAGTTTGCAAAGGTGTGTCCTGTTTTAGCTTCAGATTGGGCAATTTCATTGGTATGATGCGGAAATTCTAAATCTGCTCCCCCACCATGGATGTCAATGGTAGCCCCAAGAATTTCCGTTGCCATGACAGAACACTCAATGTGCCAGCCCGGGCGACCTGGTCCCCATGGGCTATCCCAATAAATCTCTCCTGGTTTGGCTGATTTCCAGAGAGCAAAATCAAGAGGATTTTCTTTCAACACTATCTCAGTATCTGTTCGACCACTAGCTCCAGCTTCAAGATCAGCTAAGGTTTTATTGGCGAGTTTGGCATAATGCTCTGATTTTACCACCCGGAAGTAGACGTCCCCAGCTGATTCGTAAGCAAAGCCTTTTTCAATTAAATCATGAACAAATGAAATGATTTCAGCCATATAGTCCATGACACGTGGATTTTGGGTTGCAGGTTTAATGCCAAGAGCCTTGGCATCTTCCATAAAAGCAGTAATAAAACGATCTGCCAGATCTTTTGGAGTCACACCAACTTTAGCTGCTGCCTTAATAATTTTATCATCGACATCGGTAAAATTGGAAACGTAGTTAACCTTATAACCAGTGTACTCAAAATAGCGCCGAATGGTATCAAAGGCGACCGCCGATCTAGCATTTCCAATATGAATATAGTTGTAAACCGTTGGTCCGCAAACATACATGTTGACTACATTTTCAGTCAAAGGCACAAACTTGCGGAGAGACCGTGTCATTGTATCATAGATTTTTATCATAAAAACTCCTATTTCAAACACTTCTTTGATGGAAACCATCACCAGTCCTTACTATTAGAATCATTGGCTAAAAAGAATTATCATTCCCTAGAATCTTTCTATGCACTTACCAGAAAAATGTTAGTTGATAAGTAAGAATAGAAAATATGAGCACAAAACGATTTCAACCAAAATAATTGTAAGGGATAACCTTATGTCGCCTTAGTATTATAAGAAAAACTTTCAAAATCTGTAAAATTAGTTAATCAAGCCAACTTAATTACGTTACGTTGATCCTCGAAGTAGTGCTAACATTTTGCCAGCCTGTAATCTAAGAAAAAGCTACTATTTCAATTCCTTTACTATCATTTTGACAAATAGTAAGCAGCTTCTCTTTGTTCTTGTATGCTTTGTATTTGAACCTTGTCTTTCTCACCATGAACACGAACAACCTTAGCTGGAATACCTACTACGGTGACATCTTCAGGAACATCCGATAATACAACGGCAGCTGCTCCTACTTTGGCATTTGCTCCAATCTCAATGGGACCAATTACCTGAGCATGTGCAGAAATCAAAGCTCCTGCTCGAACAGTTGGGTGGCGTTTGCCTTTATCTTTTCCTGTTCCTCCCAATGTAACGCCATGATAAAGCATGACCCCTTTTTCAACAATAGCTGTCTCACCAATCACGAGACCAGCGCCATGATCAATGAAAACACCAGAAGCAATTTGTGCTCCAGGGTGAATTTCAATTTGTGTCCAAAATCGCCAAAATTGGCTATGCATACGGGCTAATAGTTTAAACTGATGTTTCCACAAAAAATGAGACAAACGATGGGCAGCCAAAGCTTTGATACCTGGGTAAGTCAAGATAACCTCCAAGGTATTCCGAGCGGCTGGATCTAACCTTTTAACAATAGCAATACTTTCTTTCCACCAACTCATAAAAAACTCCTATGACTTAGTCAAGTCTGACCAGTCAACAAGAATTTGCTGGTCATCAAAAGGATTAATAGCAACACCAAAGGTTTCATCTAACTCATTCTCACCATTTCTTGGTTGATAAATGTCATTAATTGTCCAAGTGAGAATCACTCCTTCAGCCTTTCTAAAGAGACCACCAAAGTCATCTTGGTTATACCACTTTGCAAAACTTTGAAGATTTGAAAAAGCCGGAACATAGCTTTTACCTTCTGGGGTTGACATGGTTGGGAAAAAACGATCATAATGATTGTCATCTTTAGGGTAAACAAAAGCCGGAACAAGATACGTTTTAGTCATTGTGTCAGCGATCATATTTTCTTCACTCATTAATGCATTTAAAATTGTCGTGACATTATTCATAAACTGGATCATGTCTTTACTTTTAAAAATGGTAGAATTCCCAAAATCCCCTTTTTTCTTGAGGTTAAAAGCAAGACCTACTGCACCGGTTTTAATTACTTCTTCTAAAATAACAAGGGCAGAGCGTTCAAGCCAGTATTGACTTTGGGCACTTTTTTGCTCTTCTTTAAAGAGTGCCATATCATCCTTATCGGTAAAGACAGGTGTGACTTTGACACCCTCGATTTCTATCACATAAGGTTCTTTGGCAGCCCAGACAGGAAAATTATGGAAAGCATTAACGAGAGCAACGCTATCCAAAAAATTATCTGGTGCATTAATAAAAGCCCTCAATCGCATATCTAATTCATTGAATTCAGTCATGGTTTTCTTCTTTTTCCACTTCTTTTTTTTCTGATTTTGGCGGGCGCGGTATCAAGGCTTTCATCGAAGCATCCACACGACCTTTATCGTCAATTTTAATGACTTTGACATCAACTTCCTCACCTATTTCAAGAATATCTGAGACATTAACTGTTCTTGTCCAAGCCATTTCAGAGATATGAACAAGGGCATCGGTTTTATCAAATAGGTTAACAAAGGCACCAAATTTTTCAATCCGAACAACTTTAGCGTGGTAAACGTCACCAACTTTGGCTTCACGGACAAGCCCAGCAATGATTTCCTTAGTGCGGTTAATAGCAGTTTGGTCGCTTGAGTAGATGGAGACATTTCCTTCTTCGTCAATATCAATTTTAACGCCAGTCTCCGCAATAATCTTGTCTATGGTTTCGCCACCTTTACCGATAACCACTTTGATTTTGTCCACGTCAATCTTGATGGTATCAATTTTTGGTGCAGTTGGCGCCAGTTCTGGACGTGGCTCAGCAATGGTTGCCTCAATCACCTCAAGGATTTCAAAACGAGCTTTTTTGGCTTGAGCAAGGGCTTCTTCAAGAATTTGAGGGGTAATTCCTGCAATCTTAATGTCCATTTGAAGGGCTGTAATCCCTTCTCGAGTTCCAGCTACCTTAAAGTCCATATCTCCAAAGTGGTCTTCAAGACCTTGAATATCTGTCAAGACCGTATAATTTATCCCATCGGAAATCAGACCCATGGCAATACCTGCAACTGGTGCCTTGATTGGCACACCACCTGCCATAAGAGCAAGTGTTCCGGCACAGATAGAAGCTTGAGAGGAAGAACCGTTTGATTCCAAGACTTCTGCAACTAAACGGATAGCGTATGGAAACTCTTCTAAGCTTGGCAATACCTGTTCAAGGGCACGTTCACCAAGGGCGCCATGTCCAATTTCACGACGACCAGCAGCTCCATAACGACCTGTTTCACCAACAGAATATTGTGGAAAATTGTAGTGGTGCAAGAAACGTTTTTTGTATTCTGGAGCAAGACCGTCAATGATTTGAGTTTCCCCCATCGGTGCCAAAGTCAAAACTGATAAAGCTTGCGTTTGCCCACGTGTAAAGAGACCTGAACCATGTACTTTTGGCAAGAAATCAACCACGGCATCAAGCGGACGGATCTCATCAATCTTGCGTCCATCAGGGCGAATCTTATCTTCTGTGATTAAACGACGTACTTCAGCGTGTTCCATTTGCTCAAGGATTTCTGCCACGTCACGCATAATAGTAGCAAGATTCTCATCTTCTGCATAGCGTTCTTCATATTCAGCCTTAACCATTTCCTTAACCGTTTCAGTAGCAGCTTCACGCGCTTTCTTTTCTTCTACTTGAACGGCTTTTTGCAACTGGGCATTATACTTAGCTACAATATCAGCTTGTAAGTCAGCATCAACTTGCAACAACTCCACCTCAGCTTTTTCTTTACCAACTGCTGCTACGATTTCTTCTTGAAAGGTAATTAATTCTTGAATAGCTTGGTGACCTTTCAAAAGAGCCTCAAGCATGATGTCTTCTGATAATTCCTTCGCACCAGATTCAACCATGTTAATGGCTTCTTTACTACCCGCAACGGTTAATTCTAAGAGAGAGACTTCCAGTTGTTCTTTATCTGGGTTAATGACAAACTCGCCATCAATATAGCCAACTTGTACGCCTGCAATCGGTCCATTAAATGGAATATCTGAGATTGACAAGGCAAGCGATGACCCAAACATGGCTGCCATAGGAGCGCTAGCATTTTCGTCATAAGAAAGAACGGTGTTAATCACTTGTACTTCGTTACGAAAGCCTTCTGCAAACATTGGACGAATTGGACGGTCAATCAAGCGAGCGGTTAAGGTCGCATCTGTTGAAGGACGTCCTTCACGCTTCATAAAGCCTCCTGGGAATTTTCCAGCGGCATACATTTTTTCTTCGTAATTCACTTGAAGTGGGAAGAAATCTCCTGCTGCCATTTTTTTAGACATTACTGCTGCTGTAAGGACGGTTGATTCTCCATAACGAACAACAGTTGCACCATTGGCTTGTTTAGCGACTTGACCAACTTCGACAACAAGTGGTTTCCCCGCAAAAGTTGTTGTAAAGGTTTGTTTCGACATATATTCTCCTTTAATTTAAGAGGGTCTAAGAGATTTAGACCACTATTATGAATCATTTGTTATACGTTGTTTTGCTACAAAAAGCAATCTGCCACAGTTGTCACAAGCTCCTCTTTGTATCAAACGACGTATCTGCTACATTTTACCATAAAATACTGGAAATTTCACTGTCAGATCACAATCTCTTAAAATGTCCTTTAAAAATTCTAAACGGAACTCGCACCCTTTGACAGACAAAAAAGCAAGTTTTTTACCTGCTTTTGTCACTAAGAATTAAGGAGTATCCGTTTCTAAAATTTTAAAGCCAAGACTGGTGCTATCTTTTAAGAACATTTGCACGGTTTCAAGGGAATAAGCGTCTAAATTTTTTCCTTGAAGGGGTAACTTGGCAATCACATCACTGGTACAGGTAATGATGTCAACGCCCAGCTGATTAGCTTGATAAATATTATAAGTTTCCCGTGGACTAGCCCACAACAATTCGATGCCTTCTTTTTGGCGGCAAATGCGCAGAGCTTCTTCCATGATTGGCATTGGGTCAACGCCAGTATCTGCAATCCGACCAGCAAAGACGGACACAATAGCTGGCACTCCTGCGGTTAAATGTTCAACCACAGCTTGGATTTGTTCGATCGTAAAAATAGCTGTGACATTTAACTTAATGCCTTGGGCTGACAACTTTTGAATGAGGGGACAGGTTGATTCTCCTGTTGAAGTAGTGACTGGAATTTTCACATAGACATTATCACCTAGACTGGCAATTTTCTCAGCTTCCTTCTCCATACTTGCTAAATCATCTGCAAAGACTTCAAAGGACACTGGATAGTCTGTAATCTTGACAAGCACTTCTTTGGCAAAGCCAATATAAGAACTGATGCCTGCTTTTTTCATCAAGCTTGGATTGGTTGTAAACCCTGTGACCAAACCCGTTTGTAAATCCTTTAGCATGGTCTCTAAGACCGCACCGTCTGAAAAGACTTTAACGTTTAGTTTTCTTGTCATAACTCCCTCCTTTTAGGCTTCTTCTGAGACATTATTAATGGCTTCTTGGGATTTTGAAAGGGAACTTGGTAGGATAAGGACAACAGCAAGCACTGCAACCACCAAGTAAATACCAACTTCACCAATAGATGTCCCGAGACGACCTAGTAAAATTCCTAAAACTCCAAAATCAACATCACCAAAGGTAGTATTTGAAAAACCAAGTTTACCAAGCACCGGTAAAAGCATAGCTGGCAAGAAGGCAAGCAACAAACCATTAGTGAAAGCGCCAATCATGGCACCACGACGGCCACCCGTTGAATTTCCAAAAATCCCTGCTGTCGCACCACAGAAGAAATGAGGCACCATCCCTGGGATAATAAGGACACCACCCGCTACTCCTAAAATCAACATACCAAGCAAGCCGCCAACGAAACTTGAAGCAAAACCGATAATGACAGCCGTTGGGGCATAAGGGAAGAATACCGCACAGTCCACCGCTGGAATGGCATTTGGAATTAATTTATTAGCGATACCTTGAAAAGCTGGAATCAAATCTGCCAAAATCATACGAACACCGGCATAAACAACTGCAACACCAACAGCAAAGGTAAGACCACTCTTAATCGCAAAGATAAATGGATTTTGACCTGCCGCTAATTTTTCAGCCACTGAAGCATCTCTCAAAACAGATGCAACGGTTGCCACTAGATAGAAAATGACCATAATAAGACCCGTTGAAATGGTGGTGTTACGCAAGAAACTCCATTTTTCAGAAATCTGAAGGTCTTCCGTATCCTTACTATCTTTGCCAACCTTGCTACCAACCCAAGCAGAGAGGTAATAACCTAGACTACCAAAGTGTCCCATGGCGATTTCATCTCCATCAGTCACTTTCAAGGTGTATTTTTGACCAATAGCTGGTGAAATAGCTGACCAAGCCCCCAAAAGGAAGCCACCTAGCATAATCAAAAGAGTTCCCTTGAAACCAACAGCTCCAAGCACGGCTGACAACAGGCAAGCCATAAAGAAACTATGATGTCCTGTTAAGAAAATATATTTGAAACGGGTAAAGCGCGCAAAAGCCAAATTGAGTAATAACCCAACCACCAAGATGGACATGGTTTCCACACCCAGAATTTTTTGAGCAACAGAAGTAACTGCTTCGTTATTTGGCACTACGCCAGTGATGCTAAAGCCATGCTCAATCAATTTAGCAAGAGGGTCCAAATTAGCAACAATAACACCCGCACCGGCTGACAGCATCAGGTAACCTAAAATGGGACCCAAAGTTCCTGTCAAGACCTTGTGACCAGGTGTTTTAAGGGCAATCAAACCTGCAAAAGCAATCAAACCCATTAAAAATGCTGGTTCTTTTAAAATGTCACGAATAAATGTTAATAGTGCTTCCATAATGTCTACCTACCTCCTTTTAGGGCTTATTCTTTGCCACTCATTTCTTTGAGAACTGGAACCAAATCTTCTTCAATTTTTTTACGATTGGTATAGCTTTTAACGATACAAACCTTGGCATCCGTCGGAAAAATATCCTTAAACTCTTTGACGGTGACAAATAAATCCGCACCCTTTCCAACAGCCGCATTGGAATCACAGGATTCCGCATCCACTTCAATGCCTAAACTAGAAGCAATGGTTTCCACTTTCATGCGAAGCAACAAGCTGCTACCAATACCGTTTCCACAAACCGTTACAATTTTAATCATGTGATTAATCTCCTTTTTCAATAATATGACTGATAAAATCCAGCATGCTATCCGGATCTTTAGCCTGAATGAGTTGTTCAATATACTCATCATCATCTAAAACCAACGAGAGTTCCTGCAAAGCTTTCAAATGTGAACTAGAATCCACGGCAGCCAAGACAAAAATCAATTGCACCTGCTTGTCAGGATCACCTTCTTGATTCAAGTCAAAGCTGACAGGTTCTTTCAGTTGTAAGAGAGACATCCCCAACTGTCGCGCTCCTTTTTCAGGTGCCGCATGCGGAACGGCTACCTTGGGAGCCAAAACAATATAAGCTCCAAGCTCATTGACCGAGTCAATCATACCATCAATATAAGATCCCTCAATTATCTGGTGTTCTAGTAAAGGCTGGGCAGCCAAACGAATGGCTTCCTGCCAATCCGAAACAGCATCAGCCTGTCTAATAAAATCTGCGGTTAACAAGTCCAATAGTCCTAGACCTCCTTTTTCAATCGTTAAATGGTTACCAATCAGGTAACGTGACAAGTCACTAACAAGTCCTTCTTTATTAGTGATGGTAGTGTGTTTATCAACAATCCTCAATAAGTCATCCAAGGCAAACTGCTCTGTCAGAGGAAGATTAAAATCATCACAGACCATCTTTTTTAACATGATTTTCTCAGCCGAACCCATCAGAGCCTGCGTCACATAGACAGGTTTGGCACAGTCAAAGGCTACTGTTGAAAAAATCAAATCAAATGAGTCTGGATCCAGCAGCTTTATTTTGTCCAACTGGTGAACGGTAATAAATTGTAATTGTGGAAAGAGCTCTTTCAATGTTGCTTCCAACATCAAGGACGAACTGATGCCATTCGGACAAACCGACAAGGCCACCAACTGATTGCCCTGCCTTTTCTTAGGGGCCTGTAACCACCTGCCAAAATGAATGGTAAAATAAGCAATCTCATCCTCATTAATGACCTTTCCCAATCGTTTTTCTAGCGGAGAAAGACTGCGCTTGACCAAGTAAAAGAGGGATTCGTAATCTTTTTTGATTTGCTCCTTTAAGGGATTAATCAACTCAATATCATAATAAAGACGGTAATAAGCGGGCAAGAGATGGCTGTATAAATTCTGACGAAGTTCGGGTGTATCAGTGATGGACAAACCTGTATTAACCGCCACCGAATTAACGATTTCCTCCATAATGTCATAAATAGGTTGCTGAAAGACTAGTTCTAAATCTCCTTGGACACACCCTAGCAGTCGAGACATAACCAAGTATTTTTCCTTTGTTAGGCTCGGAAAAGTAGCTAATAACTGATCAACCATAGCTTCAACAGCTGGTGAACTTAACAGAAAAGCATCCACTGTTTCATTCCTTAACTCATGGGAAAATGGTTGACAGGCTAACAGGCAGAAAAAATAAATTAAATCCCTTAACTTTTCTGAAATGAAACTGAGTCGATTCTCTCTGCTCAGCTCCTCCAGACTTTCTGCCATTACCCTTGTCTGGTCGGGTAAACCAAGCACATGCAACAAGTAGCTAAAAACCCATTGCCCTGATACTAATTGCAAGAGAGAACTAACCGTCGTTTCTAACAAACGCCGTAAGGCTAGAGGGTCTCCTTCAAAAAAATAGCCATCCTGACGATTGTAAGACAGTGTTACCTTGAACAGTTGTACCCGCTCACGCACCAGTTTCAAATCAGCAATGACTGAATTTCGACTTAGCCGTAACAAACTCTCCAAATGGTTGATGGAAATAAATTCTTGAGCCATCATGAGATAAATAATCAGTATATTAGGACGCTCATCTTGAAAAAGATAGTCCTCCAAAGTCGGCAACATGCGATCTAACAGGTCCTTTTCATTAAGTTCTGGTGGATAGACCAACTGCCTGTCCAGAACAATAAGAGGAAGTTGATAGACCGCTAAACTGTCATTGATTTTAGCAATGTCCGACAAAATATGGCGTTTATTACTATTAAAAATAGATTCAAATTCCTCCAACGAATGCCCCTTATATTTAGAAAAAAGTTGATATTTTCTGATGAGCTCATGAGATAGCATGTCATCTCCTCCTATGCTTTCAGTATAAAATGAAGCGTTTTCATTTTCAAGATAAATTGAGTCCAATTGTCTCTCGTCAGTTTTGACCACAATTGGACTCATATATTTTAACAAGTTCCTCAGTCGGACACAAAAAATAAAAAAGAGAACCCTTCGTAGAAAGTTTCTCCCAAAAAACAACTCATAAAACGAGAAGCCATGGCTTCAAAATTTCTCCTCTTCATTTAATCAAAGAGTCGAAAAGACTATTGTCTCAGCCTCTCACTATTTTTAGGTCAAATCACTTGAAATAAAAAACCGTCCTTTGATTAACCTTGAGATTACTAAAGGACGGCTGACGATATGTCAAATGGTTTTAGTGAAAAAATTAACGACGAAGTCCAAGAGATTGGATCAACTCACGGTAACGGTTAACATCTGTACGACGTAGGTAAGCTAACAAGTTACGACGGTGACCGATTTTCTTCATCAACCCGCGGTAAGTTGCATGGTCTTTTTTATGTTCTTTGATGTGGTTGTTCAAGTGGTTGATTTCCCATGTAAGAACTGCAACTTGAACTTCTACTGAACCAGTATCGCCTTCATGACGTGCATATTGAGCGATAATTTCATTTTTTTTCTCTTTTGAGATTGCCATAATAATGTCTCCTTTTTTTGCTTAATCCGAGTCCTAGGATTGGCACTCCTAAAACCAAGAAAAAGTTGGTCTGTCTTTCGACCATTCTATTCTAGCAAATTCAGAAAGCTAGGTCAACTTTTATTCATTAATTTCACTAAGTCATGACCAATAACACCATTACTCATTAATAAAGGGTTGAAATAGAAGATGCCTATTTCTAATAACTGTTTTAGTGATTATCAGTTGGTAACTGGTGTCTTTTTGTTAACCAATAATGACCATAAAGAAAGACTGCCACCGCAAGACTTATTTCTGCAAAAATAAGGTAAGGGGTTCTTAAATCTGAATCAAATTGTGCTAATAATTGCAAAACCAAAGCAGCACCACCACCGCCAAGGTTACAACCTAATAAGACAAGAGTGGTTGCCAGAGCCAGTTGATGACTCGGTATCTTTTCTGAGATAGAATGAAAGGCATAAGTAACCCCAATGCTATAAACAAAACCTGTCGATAGGGCACCTATTGCCACTAGAAAAAGATTATCTCCGTGCCAAAGGACCAGCATACCTAATCCTAAGATTAGGAGAACGTCTACCATCAATCGTTCTTTAAAAAGTATTAAAAGAGAACCAAAACTGATACCTGCCAAGATCCCCATCAGCATCATCAGACTCAAAATCAAACTAGCCTGACCAGTACTTCCTATTTTCATCTGATCAATCACTTGGGGAATACGCAAGGTATTTGATGTGCTAACCAAAATCACAAAACCTGCATAGAGAGCCATGCCAAGGATAGAACCCAATGATTTGCTAGATAGATTTTTTGACGATTGCTTAACCTCTTCTTTCTTTAGGTTAGCTGTTACTGGCGGTACAAACAAGATGTAAAGCCCCAGGATAAGAAAACCAAACACATAAATAAGATAGGTCATAGCCCAACCAAAAGATACCAAATAGCCTGCTAAAAAAGTTAACAAGGCTGAGCCAAGCACTTCTGAAGATGCCCTATAGCCTAGCATGCGAATACGTTCTTTGCCAACAAATCGCTCACTGATAATATTAATAGCATGTGCGTTAATCAAACCAATTCCTAATCCCAGTAGGATTCGTGAGAAACATAAAATAGGGTAGGCTTGATTAAGAACCGGAAAACTGCCACCCACTGATAAAAGCAAGAGACCTAAAATAATCATTACCCTTTCCGACAAAAAACGATGCAGTAAAGGCATCATTAAAACTACCGTAAAAATAGCAAATGGCGATAACGAAAAGAGACTTTCTACCGCCTGTGCCTGATAACCCCGTGCTTGATAATAAGTAATCATTTTCGGTAAAGCTGGAGATACAGCAAACGGTGATACCAACATCAAGGATAAACTAAGTAAGCTGACTTTTTCGACAAACGATTTCATCTAGATAATGCTCTCTTTTCTTGATTATTTTCATTGCTTTCAGTATACTCAAAAGGACAGAATAAAAATAGGACCTAGGTCATAAAATACTTATGAATACGATTTTAGATACAAACCTATTGACATACTATCTCAACAAGTGTCGCTTGGCTGATTTTTTCCCAGAAGCTAATCATCAGCAATTACAACTAGTCCACTATAAGAAAGGGGAAGCTATCTGTTTACAGGATCAAGACCTAAAAGCCCTCCATTATCTAGTTCAAGGTAGCATCAAGATTGTTCGACGCCTATTTAACGGCAAAGAGCATATTTTAAAAACACATACAAAACCCATTCTTATTGGCGATATTGAATTCATGACTAGGCAAAAGGCAGTCACTTCTGTTATTGTTCTCGATGAGGCTTATGTCATCCAACTCCCATTGACAGATAAAAAAAGCTTACTTTCTGATGCTTCTTTTCTTTATCATATTGGTCGAGGATTGGCACAAAATTTTTACCAACAAAACATTACTTCAACCACAAACATTACCTATACGGTTAAAGAACGATTGGCATCTCATATCATAGAAAATCAAATCAATAATCAATGCCACCTCAATTTAACACTACTAGCTGATCGTTTTGGCACAAGTTATCGACATCTTCATCGTGTCCTCAATCAACTTATCGTACAAGGGCTTATTGAAAGAACTTCTTTCAAAACCTATCGTATCCTTAATCAAAAAGCATTGCTTCATTTAAGTGTCATTAATTAGCCAGGCATCTAACAATACACTTTTTTCGTTTTTGAAGAAAAGATGAACCAATCCCAAACATACTGCTTCAAGAGTGTTTTAGAAAACTAAATCTACGGTAGCTGGTATCAATGTTTAGATAGCATTAATCCCAAGAACAACCACTGTTTAATCTTAGAAAGTTCGTTCCAAAAACGTAATTTAAAATCATCAAGTCGCACACTGGTCATGACTTCTTTCAAAAAGAAACATTTTATGATATATTAAATCCAGTTAAAATAAAGGAGTAAAAATGTCTACACAAGATAAATTAATTAAACCAAGTCATCTCATCACTATGGATGATATTATTCGCGAGGGAAACCCAACCTTGAGAGTTATTGCTGAAGAAGTGGACGTGCCACTAAGTGACGAAGATATTCTTCTCGGTGAAAAAATGATGCAGTTCTTAAAACATTCCCAAGATCCTGCTATGAGTGAAAAATTAGGCTTACGAGCTGGTGTTGGATTGGCAGCTCCACAAATTGATGTGTCAAAACGCATCATCGCTGTGTTAGTGCCAAATCTTCCTGACCAAGAAGGCAATCCGCCAAAAGAGGCTTATAGCATGCAAGAAGTCCTTTACAATCCCAAAATTGTGTCACACTCTGTTCAAGATGCTGCACTCGCAAATGGAGAAGGCTGCCTATCCGTTGATCGTGTGGTTGAAGGCTATGTGGTTCGTCATGCACGTGTAACGGTTGAATACTTTGATAAAAATGGCGAGAAGCATCATATTAAATTAAAAGGATTCAATGCTATTGTGGTGCAACATGAAATTGACCATATCAATGGAGTCATGTTTTACGACCGCATCAATGCCACAGATCCGTTCAATGTTAATGAAGGCATGTTGATTCTCAAATAGTTTCATAAAGAGCAACAGCCCCCCATTTAGGACAATAGCAAACATGGTATCCGTTTGTCTTACGATGAAATAATTAAAAAACTCCCAGAAATGTTTTTAATTCAGCATTTCTAGGAGTTTTTAGTTTTTGATTGAAGGAAAATTATCCAAAATGGACTTCATCTCCAATCTGAGCGTAATTTGTCTACAACATATCTTTTTGGGGAATGACTTCTTTAACCCGTTAATAAATTACTGAATGGCAGCGAGTAGTGCTTCTGATTGTGCAAGTAATTGTGCTTTGGTTTCTTCAGAGACCTCAAGAATTCCAGTTGCCCAAGCTTCGGGATTAACAGTTGCTTTTGTAAATTCTCCAACCACAGTGGTACGAATGAACGGCAACAACTCTTTGTAGATAGCAAATACTTGTTCATGACCACCATTTGCAACTGATGATACGGTGACTACTTTTCCACCAATTGCAGAAGGTCCGGATGGATCTGACAAATCAAGTGCACGGGAAGACCAGTCAAGAAGATTTTTTACAGAACCTGGAATAGAAAAATTGTAAACCGGTGAAAAAATCCATACCGCATCTGCTGCTTGAATCGCTTCACGAACATTCACAACTGATTCTGGTGTATGTGACTCCATATCTTGATTAAAAATTGGCACTTGTGCCCAGTCAAGATATGATACAGTAGCTTTTCCATCAAGTGCTTGTCTTGCAACTTCTGCTAACTGATGATTAAATGACCCTTTGCGCAATGAGCCGTCAATAAATAAAATGGTTTTCATTTTAGAATCTCCCTTAAAGATAGATTTAATGTAGCAATGATAGACAATTTGTCTTTTTATCACTAATTAGTAAATAATATTACTATGTAGTTATTGTATCTTGCTTTAAACAAACTGTAAAGAATTTTGCTCATAACCGTTTAAAATGTTTCAATAATATAATTAATTGCTTTTGTTCTGCCTCAGTAAAAACCGAAAAAGCTTGTTCAACACGTTGGATGTGCTTGGGGAGAACATCTTCAATCAAAACCTTTCCACAATCTGTCAATTCAACAACATAAGCCCTTTTGTCCTTGTCATCTTTACGACGGTTAATCCAACCATTTCGCTCCATATTACGTAAAACAACGGTCATATTTCCTGATGTTGCCAGTAAAGAATCAATCAAATGATTAATTCTCATACTGCCTTTTGAATACAAAACTTCCAAAACACTAAACTGAGTTGGTGTTAAGTTAGCACTTTTAAAAACTTCCGATCCAAAAGCATCTAAAGTACGTTGTGCCTTACGAAAAACAACCATAGCTTTTAAAGCACTATTCTGATCTAAATTACTCATTTCTTACTCCGTTATAAGTCGCTTAGGATATGACCTTTTTTTAATAACAATAAGGAATGAGATAACAACCCAAGAATCAGTCGTTCTCGATTCGGCAGCTCAATCCTTATTGGCATCATCCTTTCATTTTATCGCAAGATTTATTGTAAAAAACTCTAGAAGAAATCGTCAAAAAGGCTTAATTGATTATCCTCTGGCATATTGCCTAGAATTCCCATATCATCCATTTTTTCAACCAGTGTTGCAGAAGCACCGCCACGTCTGCGTAATTCCATTTTAGAGAGGAATTCACCTTCTTGACGTGCTTTGACAATTTGTTTAGCAACGTTTTCTCCCAAACCTTCCAAAGCAACAAATGGTGGAATGAGAGTATCTCCTTCCATTTGAAATTCTGTCGCATCACTCTTGTAAAGGTCAAGCTTCCCAAACTTGAAACCGCGCTCAAGCATTTCATTAACAATCTCAAGTGTTGTAAAAAGGTCATTTTCAACATTTGACGCTTCATTAGTTTTACGTTTATTGACAATATCTTCCATCCGAGCTTTGACAGCAGCCAACCCTCCACTCATCGTTTTGAGTTCAAAAGCTTTCGCACGAATTGAAAAATAAGCACAATAATACATGAGAGGGTGGTGAACCTTGAAGTAAGCTACTCGCAAGGCCATCAATACATAAGCTGCCGCATGGGCTTTAGGAAACATATACTTGATTTTACCACAGGATTCAATGTACCAATCTGGCACATTATTTTCCCGCATCGCATCAATGTAACGATTACGCTCTTCTTCAGAAATTTTTAGCCATAACCCTTTACGCACACGCTCCATAATGGTAAATGCCATCTTTGGTTGCAACCCCGCATGCATCAAATAAACCATGATGTCATCTCGACAACCAATGACCGTTTTCAACGTTGCAATTCCTTCTTTAATCAAATCTTGTGCATTTCCAAGCCAAACATCTGTTCCATGGGATAATCCCGATAACTGCAAAAGTTCCGAAAAAGTGGTTGGGTGAGTTTCATTAACCATGCCACGAACAAAGTTGGTCCCAAATTCTGGAATACCTAGCATACCAGTTGGAGTACCGATTTGTTCTGGTGTTACTCCCAAGACCTCTGTTCCAGAAAAGAGGGCCATAACCCCTGGATCATCGGCTGGAATACTGATGGGATCTATGCCTGATAAGTCTTGCAGTTTACGAATCATGGTGGGGTCATCATGCCCCAGAATATCAAGTTTCAAGACGTTTTCATCAATATCATGGAAGTTAAAGTGGGTTGTCTGCCAAGAAGCCGTTACATCATCGGCTGGATATTGCACGGGGGTAAAATCGTAAACGTCCATATAATTGGGAATAACAACAATCCCCCCAGGGTGTTGACCAGTTGTTCGCTTGACACCTGCTGCCCCTGCTGCAAGACGATCCACCTCGGCATCACGATAGAATTTACCATAATCACGTTCATACCCTTTGACAAACCCATAGGCTGTTTTTTCGGCAACGGTACCAACGGTTCCAGCTCGAAAGGCATATTCATCACCAAAGATGTCTCGGACATCCAAATGAGCACTTGGCTGATCATCTCCAGAGAAGTTCAAGTCAATATCGGGTACCTTGTCTCCATCAAAACCAAGGAAGGTTTCAAAAGGAATATCTTGACCATCTTTCTTATAAAGCGTACCACATTTTGAACAAGACTTGTTGGGCAAATCGTAACCAGACCCTACAGAACCATCCGTAATAAATTCAGAATGTTGGCATGATGGACAAATATAATGTGGTGGCATTGGGTTAACTTCGGTAATCCCAATCATAGTTGCCACAAAACTAGATCCTACCGATCCCCGAGAACCAACAAGGTATCCCCGTTCATTTGAACGATTAACAAGCATTTGCGATGCCAAATAAATCACCGCAAAGCCATTCCCCAAAATGGAGGTCAACTCTTTTTCAATTCGTAAATCAATAATATCTGGTAAAGGATTTCCATAAATTTCAAAGGCTTTTTGATAGGTTAATTCAGCGACGGTCTCCTCAGCTTTGTCAATATAGGGTGTATAAAGATCCCCCTTTACCACCTCTACTTCTTCAATCCGATCTGCCATGTCTTGGGTATTTTGAACAACCACTTGATAAGCCAATTCTTTCCCAAGAAAGGCAAAGTCATCAAGCATTTCATTTGTCGTTCTAAAGTGAGCCTTGGGTAATGGTGCTGGTTTTGCATCCTCTCCACGACCAATCGTCCTATTTATCATCGCACCTTGACCAAGACTGCGGACAATAATTTCGCGGTAAATCTCTTCTTCAGGTTCAAGGTAGTGAACATTACCTGTGGCAAGAACTGGCTTATTGGCACGCTGTCCCACTTCTATCAGATCCCAGATGACTTGTTCAACACCTGCTTGATCTTTGATTAATTCACGGGCAATCAGGGGCTCATAAATGGCCGGTGGCATGATTTCGATAAAATCATAATAGCCTGCCAACTTTGCCGCAGCATCAATTCCTTTAGTCAAAACAGCATCAAAAACTTCTCCTTCAGAGCAAGCTGTTCCTAGCAACAACCCTTCTCTATGTGCATCCAAAACCGTTCGGGGAATTCTTGGAACACCTTCAAAGTATTTAACATTAGAAAGAGTGACCAGTTTAAAAATATTTTTCAGACCAATCTGATTCTGAACATAGATGGTGGCATGTTTAATACGGGCTTTTTTGTAAGAATCTTCAGCAACCAAATCAGTGTTTAGCTGCAATAAATTCGTGATCCCTCGCTTTTCTCTGGCATCTTTTAAAAAAATGAAAAGCAAGCGACCCGTAGCTTCAGCGTCATAATTTGCCATATGATGATGCTCTAAACTAACTTGGAAACGCTTGGTCAAGGGACCTAAGCCATGGCGCCTGTATTCTGGATAAAGATTTCTAGCAAATTCTAAGGTATCAATGACAGGTTGTGTGATTTTTGGTAAGTGATAACGTTCATAATTGGCATTCATAAATCCAACGTCAAAACTGGCATTGTGTGCCACCAAGATACTGTCCTTGCAAAATGCTTGAAATTCTTCTAAAACCTGTCTTAAGGGCTTGGCACCAACCAAATGTTTATCCGTAATTCCCGTCAATTCCGTGGTAAAAGCAGACAAGGGGTGACCTGGATCAATAAATTCATCAAACTGCTCCACAATATTTCCCTTAAACATCTTAGAAGCTGCAATCTGAATCAAATCGTTGTTCATGGCAGAAAGCCCTGTGGTTTCCACGTCAAACACCACATAAGTTGCTTCGTGCAAATCTCTATCTACCGGATGATAAGAGATGGGGACCATATCCTCGACTATATTGGCTTCTAATCCAAAAATCGCCTTTATCCCAGCCTTGCGGGCCCTATGATAACCATGTGGAAAGCTTTGCACATTAGCATGATCTGTTATTGCAACTGCCTGATGACCCCATTTTGCTGCGGTGTCAATCAAGCTTTCAACGGTTGGCAAGGCATCCATGGTAGACATATTAGTATGAGCATGAAACTCAACACGTTTTTGCCCGTCTGGCATGAGGTCTTTTCTGTCATGATGAACAATTTCTTTGACCTGCTGGACATTCATCGTCAAACTTTTAGTGAATGAATTGGTTTCAATATTACCTTGTACTCGCAGCCAAGCTCCTTTAGCAATCATGTCAAATTTTCGCAATTCATCGTTATCTTTTGCCCATTTTTGCAAGGCAAAAGACGAGGTGTAATCTGTCATTTTAAAGTTAATAATGTGACGGCCAGTCCTTGTGGTCTTTCGCTCCACATCAAAGACCATTCCTTCAAAGACAATACGATTTTCTTCTGTTTCAATCTCAATCATCGGCGTAATAGTTGCTTTTTCAAAACCCGCTTGGCGCTTGGCAACACGTTCTTTGTAATCGAACTTTGGAGCAGGTTCTGCCGTTTCTGCTGGTGGCAACATCGCCTCTAGTGATTTTTGCGCCTCTAAATTATCCTGAACCGCTTTTTCCACAAGAGCTTGACGACTCGTCACAAAATCCTTAGTTAAATGCTCAGTCATTTCCGGATCCGAAACCATGTCAATCGTTAAGACTCCGAACCCAAAGGCTTCAAATTGTTTAGCTAGATTGGGTAGGTGATTCTTTCTGAAGTGATCATTGTTGACAAACTGTGGTGCAGCAATCATCAACGTCCCATCCTCATAAGTTACCTTAAGATTTGAAAAAGATGATTTAAAACTGGCGCCATTACAAGGAGCATGTTCAAAAGCCTCTTGATAGTAAGCCTGTAGCAGATCATCTGAGTAATCAACCTGCTCTGCTTTAATCTCAAATGTCACCTTAATGTCGGCTGCTTCAAAAGTTCTTGTCAGACGCTCATGCAGTTCACGGTAACTAGCAATGGGTAAAATCTCCGCAAAGGAAAAATGAAACTCCCACAAGCGTGACACCGAATGCACCTTGACTTCAATAATATCAGCAGCCAAAAAAGCACTTGTGTGTCTCATGTCAAGCGGCATTTCAATCTGGTCCATCAATTTAACGAATAAATCTGACATAATTTTCTCCTGAATTTCTTAGGCTCTATTTTATCACAATTAAGGGTAATTTTCGACCTTTAGCTGATAGAGAATCACCGTTTCACTTTAGCAAGGAATCGCTTCTTCTTGCTCTAAGAAATCTTTTAGTGAGTGATGCTTGAAACATGTTCAGACGGTGAATATGCGAAGGCAATATTTCTGCTAGAAATAACAGACCTTAGACAACTTAAACTCAGCTTCCAAAATTAGGGCACCGTGTTCAATCTTTTAAGTTTTCCTCAAAAACCTTAAAAACTAACGGAGTAGGCGCAAACAGAAATAAGGGCATCAACTTGCATTAGCACTAACCCGATTTGATTTACTCAAAGAAATAGGTTATCTGAGGCCACTTTTTCCGCCAATCTTTTTTAGCTAAGCGTTGGCGATAAATCGCCATTCGCTCATCATCTGCTAAAAAATGTGGCGTTGGATGGCATTCAAAACTCAAAATATCGTCTAAGCCATAAGGAGCAAAAAGGTCTAACTGTCCATCGACTAGCCTTGTGGCAATGGCAGTACAGCGTTCGGGGTATTTTGAAATAGCATCACAAGTTGATTGGTAAGCAAGGGTATTAGGGCTATGATGATGCATGTAAACTTGGTTACGAACTTCCCAACGATAGGCCGGGAGTTCCTTTTTTAGTTTTTTTCAATAGCTTGGCTTGCTTCATAAGCTAGACCAAGGTCATAAAAAACCACATCAATATCCGTGTCGACATCAAATCCTGTGCCATAGGCGAGCTGATTCCAAATAAAATTCCGAACGGTTCCTGCTGCTAGCCAAGCATCTGCTAAGTTTAGCGCTTCAATAGCCGTTAAAATAGCTCTCATGTGCTTGTCTGCCTGAATAAGTTCTGTTACTGTTTCATTTGTCATAATAGCACTATATCATAATGCCTTTAAATAAGTACATCTACACACCGTTCCCCGACTATTCCCCGACTTCTGGACGAGGTCTTTTTTATTTGTCTAATTCCATCAGCAACTCTTCGTCTGATAAAACATATCAAAAAAGCCCTCCTGTATGGGAACAAGAGGACGATAGAGAAAAGCCATTGGTATGGCTAAGCCAATATTACCATTATTTTAGCGAAAATACAACAAAAACCAACCCGAAGGTTGGCCTAGTTATAAAAAAGTTAATCTGCCTACGAAAGCTGATTACCATTAAATGATACC
>NZ_KE384296.1:0-288 GCF_000425025.1 Streptococcus castoreus DSM 17536
GTTACGGGCATCAGTCAAGTAACGAAAGCATAACCTGAACGAAGTTCAGCGAACGTCTTTGGACGTCGCTGGAGAGAAGCGGCTTATAGCCGGTGGTTATGACTTAACTGAAAAAGTTTTGCTGAGAGATCTTCATATGTTCATTCTGATTGCAAATCCAGAGATATTGATTTCATAAGCTTTTTAATGTATAATGCTAGTAAAGACAGATGCTTTAAAGGGATTATTCAATATTGAAGTTTGCTGAGACAAATGGCGCGATTACGGAATTTTGTGACAAAAATATTG
>NZ_KE384296.1:1063-27631 GCF_000425025.1 Streptococcus castoreus DSM 17536
GTTTTAGAGCTGTGTTATTTTGAATGGTCCCAAAACACGCAAAATGGTTAGCGAACTAATCGATAGGTTTTAGAGTTGTGTTATTTTGAATGGTAAGTATTAATTTATTTTCTTTGAGAAATTGAACGATTACTTCTTGCTTGACTTTAAGGAAAACTGGAACTGTTGTAGGAGCGAAATTTCCTCTTGTGGTTGCTTGGTTTCTTTCTTAATCTTGTATGAAATATGGCGAAGTGCGCTCCCACGATTTAGGAACGCACTTTTTCTGTTTTCATATTTTGAATCTGGTGTCAGGGACCATTGGGATGAATTCCTAAAGTTGAACTAACCATTTTTACAAGCTGCTAATACGTTTAATGATTGCTGGTTTGACTGTCTCTTATTGAAAGTTTTTCTTTATGTAATATGTCCTCGTTTTCATTTAATCTTGCTTCTGTTTTATTATCCCATGTCTTGTTTAATTGTCTGATGATTAAAAAGTGAAGGGAGTTAATTATCGGTTGATTTTTTTTCTAAAATCTTCAAATTAGCTCTATTTTTTAAAAAATAAGGAAAAAACGTGAAAATCGTGTTGACAAATCATCTGATGAATAGTAAGATAAACATGTAGAAAAATAAAAACGCTTTCAAGTGAAGTGTTAGGATATAAGGGGGATTTCTCTGATGGAGAAAACGATTGATCAAAGGGTTGAGGAAGTTACCTATAACCGAGCTAAAGTTTGGCAACTTGTTTTGTTTGCATTTAACAATGCTTCAACAAATATTTACCTATTTACCTTCATGTTTGTTACCTATTTTTCAACGGGTGTTTTAGGGTTGGCAGCAATTTTTGTTAGTCAAATTATGGGATATATTCGTATCTTCGATGGTTTTATTGATCCAGCCATTGGTATTATGATTGATAAAACTGAGACTAAATTTGGTAAATACCGTCCAATTTTAGTTATTGGTAATATCATTACGGCACTATCTCTAATTTTGTTGCTTAGTTTAAGTAATGTTGGTGAGAGTGTGCGTTTCCCGCTTTTTATTTTAGTATTGATTATCCATAAAATTGGATATTCGATGCAACAAACCATTACGAAAGCTGGTCAGACAGCCCTTACTAATGATCCAAAGCAACGTCCAATTTTTAATATTGTTGATGCGGTAATGACGACTTCATTGATGACTGGTGGACAGTTTGTTGTATCTGCGATGTTGGTACCAAAATTTGGTAACTTCACACTGGAATTCTTCAAAGTCCTTATTTATGGAACAATTGTGATTTCAGCTGTTTTAGGAATACTAGCTGTTATTGGGATCTGGGCTAAAGACAACAAAGAATTTTTTGGACTTGGTGAAAAGACTCAAAAGACAGAGTTGAAAGACTATTGGAAAGTGATTAAAGGAAATAAACCCCTTCAAGTTCTTTCTATAGCGGCAGCTTTGGTAAAATTTGCGGTTCAATTCTTTGGTGACTCAGTTGTCATGGTCATGCTCTTTGGAATTTTATTTGGAAATTACGCCTTATCAGGACAATTCTCACTTCTCTTTATCATTCCAGGTGTTTTAATTAACATTCTTTTCTCAACAATTGCTCGTAAAAAAGGTTTGCGTTTCTCATACGTAAGAGCTCTCCAAATTGGTTTAATAGGCTTGGTTGCTTTTGGTATTGTACTTTACATGGGGAATCCAGGGGATCTTAGCTTAACTAAGTTGAATTTCTACACAATCTTATTTATTCTTACTAATATTGTGGCTAGGTATGCTTCTCAGGCGCCAGCTGGTCTTGTTTTGACAATGGGTGCAGATATTTCAGACTATGAAACATCTGAATCTGGTCGTTATGTTTCGGGGATGATTGGTACCATTTTCTCATTAACAGACTCAATTGCATCTTCATTTGCACCGATGGTTGTTGGAGCAGTTCTTGCCATGATTGGTTTTTCAAAAGTCTACCCAACTATTGAGACCCCTTTAACACCAGATATTAAGATGGCATTATTGATGTTGATCGTTGTTATTCCGGCACTGGCTCTATTGGTTGCTTTGTTCTTGATGAAATTCTACAAATTGGATAAAGAAGAAATGGTTCGTATCCAGGAAAAAATCCAAGTTATGAAGGCTGCCAGTTCAAAAGAACGTGTAAAAGATATTGCACACAATGTGCCATTATCAGATATGGATTATGTAGACGTTACAAAATATCCAGTTAATAAAGATTAGGCATTGGGAGGAGTTGGGTACAAGAATACTCAACTCTTTTGTTTAAGTTGCTTTAACTGACTGTTAATAAATGAGGGTTTTCCCTTATTGTCTTTTGAAAGTGTGATACATTATCATATTAAAGGAGGTTTTGTTTGAAAAGAGTAGTTTCATTGGGTGAAATCTTATTACGATTATCGCCACCACAGTATCAGACCTTAACACAAGCAACAAGTTTAGATTGCCAATTTGGTGGGTCAGAGTTAAATGTTCTCTCGACACTAGCTCAACTGGGGCATAAGGTGTCTCTTATTTCTGCGATTCCAGATAATGATTTGGGACGGATGACAAAAACGTTTCTTTTTTCTCGACAAATCAGTCAGACTTATATTCTTGAAAAAGGGAAACGTCTTGGGATTTATTATTATCAAAAAGGCTTTTCATTACGAGCTAGTCGCGTGACTTATGACCGTGATTATTCTGCTTTTTGGGAGTCGAAGTTAGAGGATTATGATTTAGAGCATGTTTTTGATGGTGTGGACTGGTTTCATGTTTCTGGTATTACACCGGCTTTAACAGATGATCTTTATCGGTTAACGTATTATTTGATGACCAGGGCTAAAAAAGAAGGTTTGACCATTTCCTTTGATTTAAATTTTAGGGCTAGTTTATGGGAATCTTTTCAAGAGGCTAGAGATCTTCTGTCGCCTCTTGTCATGTTGGCTGATGTTTGTATTGGTATTGAACCTTTGACACTTGTAGGAGAAGGACAAGAAGATTTAAAAGACCAGTTAGGTTTGAGTCGACCTTACGAGGATCAAGCTTTATTAAGGACCATTCTTGCTAAATTGGCAACAGTTTATGGTGTTCGAAGCTTTGCTTTTACCCAGAGAGAAATGGGGCATACCAACGAATATCTCTTGAAAGGCTATCTGTACCAAAATGGTCAATTATATCAGACTGGTAAATCGGGCATTCAGGTTTTAGATAGGGTGGGGACAGGTGATGCCTTTACAGCTGGTTTGATTCATGGCATGCTTCAAAAAGAAATGCCCGAAAAAATTTTAGCCATTGCTATGGCAAGTTTCAAATTTAAGCACACGATTGAGGGGGACAGTAATTGTATAACCCAAGCTGATATTGATCATTTGCTAGATGAAGAATCGCATGAAATTAAACGATAACGAATTAAAAAGGAGAAAAAGATGTTATATCCAATTTTAACAAAAACAAGAAGTTTATATGACCTTAGCGGGTTATGGCATTTCAAATTAGGAGACCACGATCCAAAAGAGTTGTTGTCATCAGAAGAGCTTATGGTAGTGCCGACTTCTTTTAATGATGTCATTGTAGATAAGGATAAACGTAATTATATTGGCGATTTCTGGTATGAACGTTTTGTGGATATTCCTGAAATCGCTGAAAATGCTGAATTAGTTTTGCGGTTTGGTTCTGTTACTCATAATGCAACGATTTATGTCAATGGTCGTCAACTAGCAAGTCATAAGGGAGGTTTTACGCCTTTTGAAGTGGTAGTTCCAGAAGATCTTTACCAAGACAGTCAATTAAAAGTTTCAGTTTGTGCAAATAATGTGTTGGATTATACAACCCTTCCAGTTGGCAACTACAGTGAAGAATTTCAAAAAGACGGCAGTGTTAAAAAGGTCGTTAGAGAGAATTTTGATTTCTTTAATTATGCAGGAATTCATCGACCAGTTAAATTAATGGTTCGTCCTAAAACACATATTTCAGATGTGACCATCACTAGTGAGTTATCAGATGATTTAGCATCGGCAGAACTGTCTATTGCGGTTGAAACATCAGCGGCAGTTGATGCTATTAGTGTCAGTATTTTTGATGAGGATCGTCAACTTGTTGCTCAAACAAGGGATGGGCATGCAATCCTTGATAATGTTCGTTTATGGGAAGTTTTAGATGCATACCTTTATACTGCTCATATCGAGTTGTTTGTGGATGGTAAAGTGGTTGATACTTATGATGAACCATTTGGTGTGCGTTGTGTGGATGTGGCAGATGGTCAGTTTTTTATTAATCATAAACCTGTTTATTTTAAGGGATTTGGCAAGCATGAAGACACCTTTATTAATGGGCGGGGTTTGAATGAAGCTGCCAACTTGATGGATATGAACCTTTTGAAAGAGATTGGTGCTAATTCTTTCCGAACATCACACTATCCTTATTCTGAAGAAATGATGCGCCTTGCAGACAGAATGGGAATTTTGGTTATTGATGAAATTCCGGCGGTTGGTCTTTTCCAAAACTTTACTGCGACTCTAGATTTGTCACCAAAAGACCTTGGTACTTGGTCTATCATGAAAACGAAAGAGGCCCATGAGCAAGTTATTCGTGAATTGGTGAAACGCGATAAAAATCATCCGTCGGTTGTGATGTGGGTGGTTGCTAATGAACCTGCTAGTCATGAAGCAGGTGCCCATGCTTATTTTGAACCATTAGTTGCGCTTTATAAGACCTTGGACCCACAAAAACGTCCAGTTACCTTGGTGAATATTCTGATGGCAACACCAGATCGAGATGAGGTTATGGATTTGGTTGATGTTATCTGTTTAAATCGTTACTACGCTTGGTATGTGGATCATGGTGATCTCGTTAGGGGAGAAGCAGGGCTTCGCAAGGAATTGTTAGAATGGCAGAGCAAATTCCCAGATAAACCAATCCTCATGACTGAGTATGGGGCAGACACCCTGCCTGGTTTGCATTCCATGTGGGATATTCCTTACACAGAAGAATTTCAATGTGATTTTTATGAGATGACCCATGGTGTGTTTGACGAGATTCCTAACCTTGTTGGGGAACAGGTGTGGAATTTTGCTGATTTTGAAACCAATCTGATGATTTTCCGAGTGCAAGGGAATCATAAGGGTCTCTTTTCACGTAATCGTCAACCCAAACAAGTAGTAAGAG
This sequence comes from Streptococcus castoreus DSM 17536, assembly GCF_000425025.1. Classification (GTDB taxonomy): domain Bacteria; phylum Bacillota; class Bacilli; order Lactobacillales; family Streptococcaceae; genus Streptococcus; species Streptococcus castoreus. The sequence continues at coordinate 6,194 of NZ_KE384296.1, forward strand.
ACTTCAAAAAACGTTGGACAGCTATTCCTAACTACAATTACAAGAAAAAATAGTGTAAAATAGTAGGTAACAGAAATAGGAAGAGGAATATCTATGGCTAGACCATTAGTTGAAAAAACAGCTGAGCGCTTATTGAATCTTATTTTAGAACGGGGTTATGAGGTTGGTGCCAAGCTTCCAAATGAATATGAATTGGCTCAGGATTTAGCTGTTGGTCGTAGCACCATCAGAGAAGCCGTCAGGAGTTTGGCAACTCGAAATGTTTTGGAAGTAAGACAGGGGTCAGGGACTTATGTCAGTTCCAAAAAAGGGGTTTCTGAAGACCCTCTAGGATTTTCATTGGTCAAGGATACAGCTAAATTGACCGCTGATTTATTTGAATTGCGGCTTTTGCTAGAACCACGCATTGCAGCTTTGGCAGCCCAAAATGCAACTCCAAAAGAAATTAAGGACTTAGAAAAAATTGTGGTAGAAATTGAGGAGGCAGTGGCAGTGGGTGAACCCAAACACTTGCAATTGGATGTCACCTTCCACTCCATGATGGCGAAATTCAGTGGTAATATTGCTATGGATAGTTTGTTACCAGTCATCAATAAGTCAATTCATTTAATAAATGCTAATTATACAAATCGTCAGATGAAAGAAGATTCCTTGCAAGCTCATAGAGATATTTTGAATGCTATCAAAGAAAGAAATCCTATTGCAGCTCATGATGCTATGCTATTGCACATTATGACTGTTAAGCGAACCGCCTTTTTGCCTTAGAATTTAAAGAAAAAAGAAAAACAGTGATTGTGAAATTGCTGTTTTTTTAGACTTTTTACTTGACAATTCATCTGATGATTTGTATAATGATAACAAGATAACGGTTTCATAAAAAAGGAGGAACTTATGTTAAACCAATTAAAAGAGAATTACTTTTTTGCTGTCATCCGTGGAAAAACAGCAGAAGATGCTATTGAAATCGCTAAACATGCGGTTTTAGGGGGTATTTGTAATATTGAAATTACCTATTCAACACCAAACGCTTCGCAGGTGATTAAACGATTATCAGATGATTTTAAGGATAGTACCAACGTTGTTATTGGAGCGGGTACTGTAATGACAACGGAATTAGCTGAAGAAGCGATTGCAGCAGGTGCCAAATTTTTAGTCAGTCCTCATTTCTCTAAAGCCATTGCAGATATTGCCAATCAAAAAGGGAATCTTTATTTCCCAGGGTGTGCGACAGCAACGGAAATCGTAACAGCTATGAACGCAGGATGTCCAATTATCAAAGTTTTCCCTGGTGGAGTGGTTGGTCCAGGATTTATCAAAGATATTCACGGTCCAATCCCTGAGGTAGATTTGATGCCTTCTGGAGGCGTTTCTGTCGATAATGTGAAAGCGTGGAAAAATGCTGGTGCAGTGGCAGTAGGAGTTGGCTCAGCACTTGCTAGCAAAGTGGCAACAGAAGGCTATGACAGTGTTACCCGTATTGCGCAATCATTTGTATCGGCCCTTGATTAATACAAGGAATCACTAAAGAGGAGACAACAATGACATTTAACGATGCAAACTTTATGTTAAAAAACGAAGCTGCTAAAAAACTGTATCAGCAAATACAAGATCAACCCATTTTTGATTACCATTGCCATTTAGATCCAAAAGAAATTTTTGAAGATAAGGTCTATGACAATATTGTTGACCTATGGTTGGGCGGTGATCACTACAAATGGCGTTTGATGCGGGCTAATGGGATTTCGGAAGAGGAAATCACAGGATCAGCGTCTAAGCTTGATAAGTTTAAAGCCTTTGCAAGAACCTTAGAACGTTCCTATGGCAACCCTGTTTACCACTGGTCAGCCATGGAGTTGAAAAATGTTTTTGGTGTGGAAGAACTGTTGACACAGGACAACGCTGAAGATATTTACCATCGTTTAAATGCTTATCTCGTTGATCATAAGATTAGCCCTCGCAAGTTGATTGCCGACAGTAAGGTGACTTTTATTGGAACCACTGACCATCCTCTTGATGACCTAGAATGGCATCAAAAGTTGGCTGACGACAAAACTTTTGAGACTGTTATAGCACCAACTTTTAGACCAGATGAGGCTTTTATTGAGCACCGCAATTTTACGAGTTTTGTAGAACGTTTAGAAAAAGTCACAGAAAACCAGATTACGGATTTTAATGGTTTTATGACTGCTATGGAAAAACGTGTGGCTTACTTTGCTGAAAAAGGCTGCAAAGCAAGTGATATTAGCTTTACAGAAATTGTTTTTGAAAAGGCAACTCCTGAATCTTTAAATGAGATTATGGCTAAGGTTTTAGCAGGAGACACACCGAGCCAACTTGAAATCAATCAGTGGCAGACGGCTGTTTTTGCGGACCTTTGCCGTTTGTATAAACGATATGGCTTTGTGACACAAGTTCATTTTGGAGCACTTCGTAATAATCATTCGGGAATTTTTAACCGTCTAGGTGCTGATGTAGGTGTTGATTCTCTTGGTGATCAAACCGCTTTAACGGTTAATATGAACCATTTGTTGGATAATCTTGTGCAGACAGATAGTATGCCAAAAATGATTTGGTATAACTTGAACCCAAGCTATAATATTGCAGTGGCGAATACCCTTGCCAATTTCCAAGCCAATGAAGCTGGTGTGGCAGGCTATCTTCAATTTGGTGCAGGTTGGTGGTTTGCAGATACCAAGCTTGGTATGATTAGTCAAATGAATGCTTTATCTGAACAAGGAATGCTAGCTAATTTTGTTGGCATGCTGACCGATTCTCGTTCTTTCTTATCTTACCAACGTCATGATTATTTCAGACGTATTCTAGCAACTTATCTTGGCGAATGGATTGAAGAGGGGGAGGTTCCTGAAGATTATCAGGCACTTGGTCAGATGGCTAAGGGAATCGCCTACACTAATGCTGTTAATTACTTTAATTAAATTTGAAATACAAGGAAGCACAGCTTTCTCACAACATAAAAATCTCGTAGAAACGAAAGGAAAATGGAGTTTATTAGGCTCTAGGTGTTTTTATATGAAAATGTCATTTCGCTGGTATGGGAAACATGACCCAGTCAGCTTAGAAGAAATAAAGGCAATTCCAGGAATGCAGGGAATTGTCACTGCTATTTACGATGTTCCAGTTGGTCAGGCCTGGCCCCTTGAAAATATTCTTGCCTTGAAAAAAATGGTAGAAGATGTTGGTTTGGAGATTTCAGTTATTGAATCCATTCCAGTTCACGAAGACATCAAACAAGGCAAGTCAAATCGTGATGTATTGATCGAAAACTACAAGACCTCAATTACTAATGTCGGGAAGGCAGGTATCCCAGTTGTCTGTTACAATTTTATGCCGGTTTTTGACTGGACACGTTCAGACCTTAACCACCCGCTACCAGATGGGTCAACCTCGCTGGCTTTCTTAAAAGTAGATTTAGAAGGGGTAGATCCTGTTGCTGATGATTTGAATTTGCCAGGTTGGGATTCCTCCTATTCTAAGGAAGAAATGAAAGCCATCATCGAGAATTACCGCAACAATATCTCTGAGGAAGATTTGTGGGCAAACCTAGACTACTTCATCAAAGCGATTATGCCAACCGCAGAAGCAGCCGGTGTTAAAATGGCGATTCACCCAGATGATCCTCCGTATGGTATTTTTGGTTTGCCACGTATTATTACTGGTCAAGCAGCTGTTGAACGTTTCTTGGATCTCTATGATTCACCAAATAACGGGATTACTATGTGTGTAGGATCTTACGCTTCTGATCCGAAAAATGACGTGGTTGCCATGACCGAGTACGCCCTTAAGCGTGACCGTATCAACTTCATGCATACCCGTAACGTGACTGCTGGCGCTTGGGGCTTCCAAGAAACGGCTCACTTATCTCAAGCTGGTGACATTGACATGAATGCTATTGTGAAATTATTGGTTGACTATGATTGGAAGGGTTCTCTTCGTCCAGACCATGGTCGTCGAATCTGGGGGGATCAAACCAAGACACCGGGTTATGGCTTATATGACCGTGCACTTGGTGCAACCTATTTTAATGGTCTTTACGAAGCAAACATGCGTGCAGCTGGGAAAACACCAGATTTTGGCATTACTGTTAAGACAGTTGGGGACAAATAAGAAAGAGGTTTTTAATGACTAGAGTAATTGATTTTAAAGATAAGGTTGTTATTGTAACGGGTGCTGGCGGTGTTCTTTGTGGCTATATGGCTAAAGAGTTTGCTAAAGCAGGTGCAAAAGTGGCACTTTTAGACCTAAATCAAGAAGCAGCACAAGCTTTTGTTAACGATATTGAAGCACAAGGTGGCATCGCCAAGGCTTATAAAGCCAATGTTTTGTCTAAAGAGAATTTAGAGGAAGTCCGTCAGGCTATTCTTGCTGATTTTGGTCCAACGGATATTCTTGTCAATGGTGCAGGTGGCAATAACCCTAAAGCAACTACTGATAACGAATTCCATGAAGTAAGCTTACCTGAAGAAACCAAGACTTTCTTTGATTTAGATGAAGCAGGCATTAGTTTTGTCTTCAATTTGAACTACCTTGGGACTTTGCTGCCGACTCAAGTCTTTGCTCAAGATATGATTGGTCGCCCAGGGGCTAACATTATCAATATTTCATCAATGAATGCTTTTACTCCCTTGACTAAAATTCCAGCCTATTCAGGCGCTAAAGCAGCCATTTCCAATTTCACTCAGTGGTTAGCTGTTCACTTCTCAAAAGTTGGTATCCGTTGCAATGCGATTGCCCCAGGTTTTTTGGTGACAAACCAAAACCGTGGTCTCTTATTTACAGAAGATGGTCAGCCAACAGCGCGTGCTGAAAAAATTCTTAATAATACTCCAATGGGACGTTTTGGTGAGGCAGAAGAATTGGTTGGTGGTCTCTTCTTCCTAGCAGATGAGCAATCCGCGTCATTTGTTAACGGTGTTGTTCTACCGATTGACGGTGGCTTTTCGGCTTATTCAGGGGTTTAATGCTTATGTCTATCGACCACTTGAGAAAATGTGATGCTTTCAAGTGGTTTTTTATGATTTAAGATGAGAATTATGCTCAAAATGATATGATGATTTGTTGGGCTGTAAAATAAACTTAGCAATAAGAGTTAGCCTTGTAAATGAAAGAAAAGGGCATTTGAATAAATTATCATGATACTGTTTTTAATAATTGACAGCGTTTTCTAGCTGTGCTACAATAAATCGTCAGATGAATTATGATATAAATGGAGGAAAACATGACTCATAAAACAGAAGCCTTTGCCTTTTGTGTAGACTCAGATGGCTGTGCCATGAATACCATGACCTACAAACACCAGCTTTTTTTTGGACCGATTGCGGCAGATATCTTTGAAATTACTGATAGAGATGCTTTTTTGAAAGAGTGGGATCGGGTCAATCTTTACTCACGCACACGTGGGGTCAATCGCTTTGTGGGCCTTGTCATGGGCTTGGAATATGCAGGATTAACGGGTATTGACCGCTTGAAACGATGGGTTGACACTACAAGTTCTTTATCAAACGCTTCTCTTGAAGCTGAAATTGCAAAAGAAGCCAGTACCGATTTGGAAAAGGCCTTGGCTTGGTCAAATGAAGTAAACCAACAGATTAAAGCGTACCAAGGGAATGCCTTGGCATTTCCCGGTGTCTTAAGCGGTCTTGAAAAATTGCATCAACTTGGCAGAGTCTTTGTGGTCAGTTCAGCCAATAAAGAGGCTGTTCAAGAAGAATGGCAAGATCAAGGTCTAATGGTTCATATTGATGATTTGTATTGTCAAGATCGTGGCAAAAAAGAAGATGTCATTGCTCGGTTGATTCAAGAGGGGTATCAAAAGGATCATCTCATGATGATTGGTGATTCGCCGGGGGATTTGGCAGCAGCTGAGCAAAATCAAGTAGCTTTCTTTCCGATTTTGGTTGGTAAAGAAGCTGGTTCATGGGCTGACTTGAAAAACGATGTTGCTCATGCCTTTGTTTCTGGTGATTTATCTGATCTTGATTTAAACAGTTTGAAAGAAGCTTTTTGGGATAATCTAGATTAGGAAGTGATAAAAAGCCAACTAAATAAATAGAAATGCTTAGTATTTGTAACTGCGATGTGAAAGCTTGGCTTCGTTGTTAAAAAATGAAGAAAGACATAGAATGTCTTGAAAGGAAAAAAATGACAAATTTAGTTGATTTACGGAAAAAACCATATAACCTAGATGATCAGGCTATTGATTGGGTGGAGTCAACCATTGCTTCAATGACCTTGGATGAAAAAATTGGTCAACTCTTTGTTAATATGGGGTCTAGTCGTACAGAAGACTACTTGACACAAGTGTTAAATGATTATAAAATTGCCGCTGTTCGCTATAATAAGGGGATGGCAGATGAGATTTGGGAGCAGAATTATATTTTGCAAACCAAATCAAAAATTCCTTTATTAATTGCGGCTAATACAGAAGCTGGTGGTGATGGTGCAGTGAATGATGGCACAAAAGTTGGTGATGAAATTAAGGTAGCTGCAACCAATGATCCAAAATATGCCTACGAAATGGGACGCATTGCAGGGATTGAAGCAGCAGCCGTAGGTTGTAATGCTTCCTTTGCACCGATTGTTGACCTGACACGTAATTGGCGTAACCCGATTATTGCCAATCGTAACTGGGGCTCAAACGTGGACCAAATCATTAACTTGTCTAAAGAATACATGAGAGGGATTATGGAGCATGGCATTATGCCTTTTGCCAAACATTTTCCAGGAGATGGTATCGATGAACGTGACCACCATCTGTCTTTTGCCTCAAATCCAATGACTAAGGCTGAATGGTTGTCCACTTTTGGTCGCATTTATAGAGAGTTATCAGAAGCGGGTCTTCCAGGTATCATGGCTGGTCATATCCATTTACCAACTGTTGAAAAAGAAATGCACCCAGAGCGTGACTTGGATGACATGTTGCCAGCGTCACTCAATAAGACCTTGTTGGATGAATTGTTGCGTGGTGAACTTGGTTATAATGGAGCAATTGTAACGGATGCTTCTCATATGGTTGCTATGACAGCTTCAATGCCACGGCGCCTCATGTTACCAACAGCAGTAGAAGCTGGCTGTGACCTCTTTTTATTCTTTAATGACCCAGATGAAGATTTGCAATGGATGAAAGAAGGCTACAAAGCAGGCATTCTGACAGACGAACGCTTGCATGATGCCCTTCGTCGCACACTTGGTTTGAAAGCAAGATTGGGGCTTCACCTCTTTGAAGGACGTCGTGAGGAAATCATGATGCCAAAAGAAGAAGCTATGGCTCTTATCAATACTAAAGAAGCACAAGCTATTTCTGACGAGGTGGCTGACAAAGCGATCACTCTCATTAAAGATAAGCAAAAGGATATTTTCCCTGTCACGCCTGATCGTTACAAACGCATTTTGATTGTCAATGTCGAAGGACACAAAGGCGGTTTTGGTGCCATGATTGCTGGTCAGAAAAAACGTGCTTCTGACGTGGTTAAGGAGCTACTAGAAGCGCGTGGTCATGAAGTTACTGTTTGGGAATCAACTGAAGAACGTATCATGCAATTACCAGAAAGTGAACGTGCAGCAGCTATTGCTAATGTTTATGCTCAAAAACAACCAATCTCTAATTTAACAGATCATTATGATCTCATTCTTAACCTTGTCGATGTTAATTCTGGTGGAACAGTTCAACGGATTGTTTGGCCAGCGGCCAAAGGGACACCAGACCAACCGTTCTATGTTCATGAAATCCCAACGATTGTGGTGTCAGTTCAACACGCCTTTGCCTTGGCAGATATGCCGCAAGTGGGAACCTATATCAATGCTTATGATGGTCAAGACAATACTATGAAAGCATTGGTTGCTAAATTGGTTGGAGAATCAGAATTTACAGGTGTTTCTCCTGTAGATGCTTTTTGTGGACTTATTGACACCCAGTTATGGCGAAATTATTAAAAATAAGTGGCTGCAAAATAGGTTGTAATAAATGAAAGGACTAGTTATGTCAAAAATGGTTGATTTACGAAAAAAGCCTTATCAGCTTAATGACCAACAACTTAATTGGGTAGAAGAAACACTCGCCCAATTAAGTGATGAAGAAAAAATAGGACAACTTTTTGTTAATCTGTTCTTCTTTGGAGAGGACGCTTTTAGCGGCAATCAATTAAGCAATAAAGAAATTTTGGAGAAGTATCATATTGGCGGTGCCCGCTATATGAATGGAACCCCAGAACAGGTACAAGAGCTTTTGAATGAATTGCAGAGCCACAGTAAAATCCCCTTATTGGTAGCAGCAAATTGTGATTCAGGGGGAGATGGTGCGGTTAAAGGGGGGACCTATATTTCGTCGGGAGCTCAATCTGAAGCTAGTCGAGATCCGTGGGTTCCTTATCATGCAGGACTTGTATCAGCTAGAGAAGAAAAAGCCTTGGGTGTCAATGTTAATTTTGATCCCTGTGTGGATATTCTAGAAAACTGGCGAAATACGATTGTAAACACACGTGCTTATGGAACCAATGCACAAGATGTCATTGCTTATACCTCTGCTTACTTAGACGGTCTTAATGAGGAGGGGGACATCATTCAATGTATCAAGCATTTTCCAGGTGATGGTACTGAGGAACGTGATCAGCATCTTGTTTTAGGGGTTAATGAAATGACACCAGAACGTTGGGAAGAAACCTTTGGTCAAGTTTACCGTCATCACATTGACCGTGGTGTCGAAATGATCATGGCTGGTCATATTGCCTTGCCTTACTACCAAAAAGAGCTTAATCCTGAGTTAAAAGATGACGATATTTTACCAGCAACTCTGGCACCAGAATTGATTACTGATCTCTTAAAAACGCGACTTGGATTTAATGGTCTAGTCATTACAGATGCCTCACATATGCTTGGTATGACAGCAGCTATGCGTAGGGAAGATTACGTGCCAAAAGCCATTGCGGCAGGTTGTGACATGTTTTTATTCTTTAACAACATGGAAGAAGACTTCAATTTTATGCTCAAGGGTTACCGTGAAGGTGTAATCTCTAAAGAGAGACTAGATGATGCTGTGCGTCGTATTTTAGGATTAAAAGCTAAATTAAATCTTCATGAAAAACAAACCAATGGAAGCCTTTTAAAATCTCCTAAAGATCTTGCTGTCATTGGTTGTGATGAGCATCTGAAGTGGCAAAAAGAAGCAGCGCAAAAAGCCATAACCCTCTTAAAAGATACACAAGGCAATCTCCCGATTAGCCCTAATACTCACAGACGTATTCGCCTTTACTATTTAGAAGGGGAAAAAGGTGGTATTATGGCAGCTAATGATGAGGTGGTGGAAAATCTGAAACTGGCCTTAGAAGCGCGTGGGTATGAGGTTGAGATTAATGATGGTACTACCCGTGTGAAAGGGAAAACTTTGGCATACAGAGAATCAGTAGATTTAGCATTGACCGTTGCTAATGTTATTGGTTATGGCGCACAAAATAACTACCGTATTCAGTGGAAAACTGCCATGTCTAATGAAGTACCTTGGTATGTTCATGAAGTTCCTACTGTTTTTGTTTCGCTCAATTACACCACCCATCTACACGATGCCACCATGGTAAAAACTGCTATCAATGCATATCATCATAATTCCAATACCATAGAAGCTCTCTTAGATTGCCTAGAAGGTAAAGCAGACTTTAAGGGGCAAGCAAATGATTTAGTATGGACCAATAAATGGCAAGCAAAATTATAAACGATTAGACAGTAGAAAAGTTAGGAAATTCTTGATCATTATGTGACTTTTAGGGTATCGCGTTCCGTTAGGTGCGTGACAAAGAAACCATCCATTTAACAGGTAGTCATGATTTCAAATCGCTATGTCATATTAGATCTTTTTAAGAATAATCAAAAAAATTATTTAACCAAAATCGATCGTTTTAACCCAAATAATAATATTATTTGATTTCATTAAACAAACAATTGTACAAAAAAACAAATTTATCGGTAAATAATGTGATTTTTAATCATAACAACTCCTTGATTTTATTAATTGGCAAAAAAATGATAGAAAATTAAATGTAATCCTTGATTTTAACCTGTTAAGTTGTATAATAAGAGGTGAAATTATTAAATCATAGTTTCAAATTTTTATGTTTTTTAATATGTTGTAGCATATTAAAATAAAAAAAGGAGAAAAAATGGAAAAAAAGAAAAGAGTGAAGTACTTTTTACGTAAGTCAGCTTTTGGCTTAGCTTCAGTTTCGGCAGCGTTTGTGGTAGGATCTTCTGTATCGGCACAAGTAACAACAAGAGCTCAAGCGGATAAATTGAGAAAAGAAGCTTTATCAGAAATTTCGAAATCAGAATCTAGTATTTCAGATAAGACAGTTCTAGATGGAATTAAGTCTTCTATTGGCGAGAGTGTTGATAGAGATAAGATTGCAGAATTGAAAGGAACTGCATCTCAAGTTATTGCTGCCCAAGCTGAAAAAGAAGCCGATGCTAAAGCTGAAAAGGAATTAAGTGATGCTTGGGAAGCAGCAGCTAAAGAAGCAGCTAAAGCGGATGCATTAGCAAAAGCTAAAGAAGCAGCGCTTAAAGAATTTAATCAATATGGTGTCAGTGATTACTACAAAAAATTAATTGAGAAAGCTAGCACAGTTGAAGGGGTTCAACAACTTCAAGCACAAGTTGTTGAATCAGTTAAGGAAGCACGTTTGTCAGAAGCTAAAGCATTAGCTATCGGAGAACTTGATAAACGAGGTGTCAGCGATTATTATAAGAAATTAATCAACAATGCTAAGACGATTGAAGGTATTAATGCGCTTAAGGCTGAAATTCTAGCTGCTTTACCAAAATCAAAAGTGATTGATGCTACTAAGTTAACGCCGGCTTTAACAACCTATAAGCTTGTCATCAAAGGTCAAACCTTGAAAGGTGAAACAACAGTGAAAGCAGCTACTGCAGAAGCTGCTGAAAAAGCTTTCAGATTATATGCTAACAAAAATGGCATCAGCGGTGAATGGGCTTATGATGACGCAACGAAGACATTTACAGTGACTGAAATGTCTAAAGATGTGCCAATTAAACCAGAAAAACCAGGAACAACAACTCCTCTTACACCATTGACTCCAGCAACTCCAATTGCTAAGGATTCAAATGCTAAGAAAGATGTGACTAAGAAATCAGAAGCTAAGAAAGAAGAGAAGAAAGCAGAAACTAAGAAAGATGGTAAGAAACTTCCATCAACTGGGGATGCAACAAATCCATTCTTTACAGCGGCAGCCTTTGCAGTTATGGCAAGTGCAGGTATGGTTGCAGTGTCTTCAAAACGTAAAGAAAACGAATAGTTGTCTGTTTAAAAACAACAATCTACCAAGGGGGAATCAAATGATTCTCTCTTTTTGTATTCATTTTGAATTGTCATAGTTAGAAATAAGCCTTTGTGGCAAATGGGTTACTTCTTGAAATAATATCATAGGTTTATTAAAAAATACTGAAAATAGAACTGTTATAGAATATCTAGGGGATATTTGTTATAATGAAACGAGTACAGGTATTTTGGAAGGTGATATATGGACATTTGGACACAATTAGCAAAATTTGCTTTTTTTGACACTCAAGCGCTAGAATTGCGCCCCTTTCAATATGCAGACCATCAGGCTTTTTACAATATTGTCAGTGATAGTCAAAATTTTACCTATGTTTTTTCAAAAAAGATGACTAAACAAGAAAGTGATTATCTTTTGGTGCATGGTTTCATAAAAAATTCTTTAGGCATTTGGGCGATTCAAGATAAGATGACTGGTCAGATGATTGGAGCAATCAAGTTGGAAAAATATAATCCTAAAAAAGCCAGTACTGAAATTGGGTATTTTTTAAACAAAGCTTATTGGGGACAAGGGATAATGACAGAAGTCCTTAAAACGTTGTGTTTTCTGTGCTTTCAAGAATTTGGTTTAAAAAAGCTTGTACTTGTCATCCATTTGGAAAATAGAGCTAGTCAGAGAGTTGCTGAAAAAGCAGGATTTCAATTAGCCAAACGTTTTAAAGGTAGTGATCGGCATAGCCATCAAATGCGTGACTACTTAGCATATCATCTAAAGATAGGTAATGACTATTATGAGTAAACATCAAGAAATTTTAGATTACTTAGAAAAATTGGCCATTGGTAAACGTGTGAGTGTCAGAAGTATCTCAAATCATTTAAAGGTCAGTGATGGCACTGCATATCGTGCTATTAAAGAAGCGGAAAACCGAGGAATTGTTGAAACCAAGCCACGTAGTGGAACAGTTCGAATTGAGAAAAAAGGTCGGGTTAGGATTGATCGATTAACCTATGCTGAAATAGCTCGAATTAGTGACTCAGAAGTTCTTGCAGGACATGTTGGGTTAGGACACGAGTTCAGCAAATTTTCAATTGGTGCTATGACTCAGCAAAATATTCATCGTTACCTAGTGAAAGGCGGACTCTTAATTGTTGGTGATCGAGAAAACATTCAATTATTGGCACTTGAAAATCATAATGCTATTCTGGTAACGGGGGGATTTCCAGTCTCTAAACGAGTGATTGAAACGGCAGACAGTCAAGGTATTCCAGTTATGGTAACCAATTATGATACCTTCACAGTTGCGACAATGATTAATCATGCCCTGTCTAATATTCGGATTAAAACTGATTTAAAAACAGTTGAGCAAGTCCTTATTCCCGTTGACGATTATGGTTGTCTTTACGAAGACAATACCATTGAGGAATTTAATGCCCTCATAAAAAAAACACGTCAAGTGAGATTTCCTGTTGTGGATCATAAGGGTAAAGTTATCGGTGTTGTCAGTATGCGAGATGTAGTGGACCAATCTCCAATAACAAAATTAACAGAAGTGATGTCTGAGAACCCAATTACGGCAAAGCCAAATGCCAGTCTTGCAAATATCAGTCAAAAAATGATTTTTGAGGATTTGAATATGCTTCCTGTTGTTGATGAAACACATTCTCTACTTGGGATTATTACTCGAAGACAAGCCATGGAAAATCTGCCTAACAGCCAACAAAGTAATCTTTATACCTATAGTGAACAAATCTTGTCAAATCTTGAAGAAACACTTGATTATTATCAGGTACTGATTGAGCCAACGATGATTGATAGCACTGGTAGTATGTCAAATGGAGTGATCGCAGAATTTCTAAAAGAAATCAGTATTCGAACGATGATGAAAAAGCATCAAAAGAATATCATTATTGAACAAATGATGATATACTTTTTACGTGCTGTTCAAATTGATGATCAATTAAAAATATATCCTAAAATCATCACAGAAAATAGAAGAAGCAGTACGATTGACGTTGAAATTTTTGCAGATGATCAAGTGATTGCTAAGGCTATTATAACAACTAAGATTAATTAGAGGAGAAAAAGACAAATGATAACATTAAAATCTACCCGTGAAATAGAAGCTATGGATAGAGCAGGAGACTTCCTAGCAAGTATTCATATTGGTTTGAGAGACATTATTAAACCGGGTGTGGACATGTGGGGAGTTGAAGAATATGTTCGCTGTCGCTGTAAAGAAGCAAATGTTCTTCCCTTGCAAATCGGTGTTGATGGGCAGTTAATGGACTATCCTTATGCGACTTGCTGTGGCTTAAATGATGAAGTAGCACATGCTTTTCCACGTCATTACATTTTGAAAGAAGGGGATTTGCTTAAAGTTGATATGGTGTTGAGCGAGCCTTTGGACAAATCAATTGTCGATGTGTCAGCTTTAAACTTTGATAACGTTGCTGACATGAAAAAATGGACAGAACCTTACACGGGTGGTTTAGCAGATTCTTGTTGGGCTTATGCTGTTGGCACTCCGTCAAATGATGTGAAACAACTAATGGATGTGACAAAAGAAGCCATGTATCGTGGGATTGAAAAAGCTGTTATCGGAAATCGCATTGGTGATATTGGCGCAGCTATCCAAGAATATGCTGAAAGTTTTGGCTATGGCGTTGTCCGTGATCTTGTTGGTCACGGTGTTGGCCCTACCATGCATGAAGAGCCAATGGTACCTAATTATGGAACAGCAGGTCGTGGGCTTCGCTTGAAAGAAGGAATGGTATTGACTGTTGAGCCGATGATTAATACGGGAACTTGGGAAATTGATACAGACATGAACACAGGTTGGGCACATAAAACCCTAGATGGTGGTTTATCATGCCAATACGAACATCAATTTGTGATTACTAAAGACGGACCGGTTATTTTAACGAGTCAGGGAGAAGAAAGAACTTACTAAAATGGCAGAAAAAAAATTCTTTGATAAGCTCATATCGAAATGGCAATATGAGCCAATTCAGGTTTTTATGCGACATTTTCAAAGTGCCGAAATGGACTTATCCTCAATTGCGGTTGCCTACTACCTTATTTTAACGGCCTTTCCTCTTATCATTATTGCAGCTAATATCTTTCCTTATTTAAATATTGATATTGCAGATCTTTTGCGCTTGATGAAACAAAATTTGCCGAAAGATATTTTTCGACCTGCTTCGGCTATCGTTATTAATATTTTTTCAAAACCTTCTGGAAGTGTTTTGGGAGTGGCGACTTTGACAGGGTTTTGGACCATGTCTCGGAGTTTAACCTCCTTGCAAAAAGCAATTAATAAGGCTTATGGTGCTTCGCAACACCGTGATTTCTTTATTGGGCATTTGGTTGGACTTTTGACCAGTTTGATTATTCTTTTTCTTCTAACCTTTGTTTTGATTTTCTCAACCTTTTCAAAAGCAGCTATTCAGCTTTTAGATAATTATTACCATTTGAGTGATAATATCACGACTGCTTTCTTGTTATTGATTCAACCGATTACAGTATTCATTATTTTTGTCGGCTTGATGTTGCTTTATTTCTTGCTTCCAAATGTTAAGATTGAAAAAATTCGTTATATTTTACCGGGGACCTTATTCACTTCATTTGTTATGACTTTTTTGAGCAATATGGTTGGCACCTATGTCATGCACAATGTTGAACGAATGGTTGACATTAAAACATTTGGTTCAGTTATGGTTTTCATTATGATGTTATGGTTTATTTTCTTAGCCCGAATATTGATTTTAGGAGCAGTCTTTAATGCGACTTATCAAGAAATGTCTATGGGAAAATTGGAAGGTCGCAGTGGGGATGTGGTTTCTATTATTAAAAAAACATTGGGCAATGATCACGACAATGACTCACCCTTGTAAATTCGTTAAATTTGCTCTAGCTGTAACAAACAGGGATGAAGTGGGAAAGATTTTCTTGCTTCATTTTTTGTTCAAAAATGGCAGTCAATGCATCTGTGCTAAAATAGGATTAAGAAAAGATGAAGAAGGAAAAAGATGGAACTAAAGACAAATGCAGATTCCTTACGAGGGACTATTAAAGTTCCCGGTGATAAATCCATTAGTCATCGGGCGGTTATTTTTGGTGCTGTGGCAGAAGGAAAAACAACTATTGATGGCTTGTTAAAAGGTGAAGATGTCCTTTCTACCATTCAAGTGTTCAGAGATCTTGGTGTTCTTATTGAAGAAAAAGGTGACCAGCTTGTGATTCATGGTCGAGGTTTTCAAGGGTTAACAGCCCCTAGTCAGGTTCTTAATATGGGAAATTCTGGGACTTCCATGCGCCTCATAGCAGGCTTGTTGGCTGGGCAATCTTTTGAAGTGACCATGTGCGGGGATGATAGCTTGTCTAAACGTCCCATGGATCGGGTTGCTCTTCCTCTAAACAGGATGGGTGCTAGGATTTGGGGGCAGAAGCAAAAACATTTGCCACCTCTTACAATAAAAGGGCATCGACATTTGCAGGCAATCACTTATCGCTTACCTGTGGCTTCTGCTCAAGTAAAGTCAGCCATTTTGTTAGCAGCTTTACAGGCAAAAGGCACCACAACCGTTATTGAAAAGGATATTACTCGCAATCATACGGAAGCGATGATTAGACAATTTGGTGGGCAAATTGCTATTAAAGGCAAAGAGATTTCCTTAACTGGACCGCAAAGGTTAAAGGGGCAAAAGATTTATGTTCCTGGTGATATTTCTAGTGCAGCTTTTTGGTTAGTGGCAGGGCTTATTGTCCCTAATTCAGATATTCTGTTAGAAAATGTCGGGATTAATCCAACTAGGACAGGTATTTTAGAGGTCATCAAGAAAATGGGAGGTCAGGTGTATTATGACCATGTTGATGAAAAGGAACAAGTTGCTAATCTTCGTGTTCGCTATTCATCATTAAAGGGAATCACGTTATCGGGTGCTCTCATTCCTCGTTTGATTGATGAAATACCTATTATTGCCCTTTTGGCAACGCAGGCAGATGGTGTGACTTGTATTAGGGATGCGCAAGAATTGCGCGTGAAAGAGACAGATAGAATCCAGGTTGTGACAGATACTCTCAAAAGTATGGGAGCTGATATTGTGGCAACAGAAGATGGTATGATTATTCAAGGGAAAACCAAGCTTCACGGAACAAAGGTCAGTACATTTGGTGATCACCGGATTGGAATGATGACTGCAGTTGCAGCTTTATTAGTTTCAAAAGGGCAAGTTTATTTAGAGAGGGAGGAGACTATTATGACCTCTTATCCAGAATTTTTCACAGATTTAGAAAGGTTGTGTCGTGGCTAAATTCTTATTAGGATTTATGGGAGTCGGGAAAACGACTGTTTCAAAATATTTAGATAGTCAATACAAGGATATGGACACAATTATTGAAGAAAAGATTGGTATGTCCATTGCTCATTTTTTTGCACAATATGGCGAAGCTTACTTTCGTGAAATCGAAAGCCAAACCTTGCGTGAATTGTTAGCGATAGAAGGTGATACGGTTATTGCTACAGGCGGGGGTGTTGTTATCTCGGAAGAAAATCGAACTCTTCTTAAAAGAAATCGTCAGCATAATATTCTTTTAGTAGCCTCTTTTGATATTTTATATCATCGTATTCAAAATGATAATCATTCTAGGAGACCGCTTTTTCTAAAACAATCAAAAGAAGCATTTTACCAACTTTACAAAAAACGCATGTGTCTATACGAGGATTTAGCCGATTTAATAATTAATGTGGATCATCAATCCCCGGAAGAAGTTGCTAGAATCATTCAAAATGTTAATAAAAAGAAAACGAGTTAAAACATTTGTATTCAATGGTTTTCTGGGAAATAAGCTATTGACTATTGTTAGTTTAGTCTGCTAAAGGGGGACATTCTAAAAATTTTTGGGGGACAATCTGAACATTATAGGTTATAATAGAAGCATTACTTAAAAAGAATAAATTGTATTGTAATACTAAGAGATGATATAATATGACAAGATACCCAAACGGTGGTTTGAGCCATCACGAAGAATTACGTTATTTTTACCTTCTAAGGAATTTGTCCTACCTTAGTGAAAACGAAAAAAGAGAATTTGCATTTTTAAAATCAAAAATGGAGACAGCAGGCACTTATTCTTTTTCAAGACAAACTGAGAATAGGCAGCCTAACTTTTATCAAAACAAGGATCATTATCAGACATTGCCTGTAAAAGATGTGAAAGAGGAGTGTTATCTATCTGAACCTCAAGTAGGTCCTAGTGGTTTGCCACTTTATCCTAAAGAGGAAAGACGTTCAAAAAGACATGATCTGGTGACACGCAGGGCTTCGGTCCCTCAGCAGCCGTTTTATGATCAGCGATATTCAGATCAATTTTATGAAAATGATGTTCATCAAGAAGAAATTGATGTGCCGCAACCTACTTTAAAATCCCCAAAAAGACATCGAAAGCAAAAAAGTCGTTTAAAGCGATTCTTGGTATCCTTTGGAGTGCTACTCCTCTTATTAATTTCAGGTTTAGGATTTATGTTTGTTAAGGGAGTTTTTGATGTTTCGACCAATAAAGCTAACTATAAGCCAGCTGTTTCTCAAGTCTTTAACGGTAAAGCTACTAAAGATGGGACTAATATTCTTGTTTTAGGATCTGATCAGCGAGTAACACAAGGATCGACAGAGGCACGTACAGATACCATCATGGTTGTTAATGTTGGCAACAAAGACAAGAAAATTAAAATGGTTTCTTTTATGCGTGATACTTTGGTGAATATTCCTGGTTATAGTTATAATGACAAAGATTCTTATGATTTAAAGCTAAATGCTTCTTTCAATTTAGGAGAACAAAAAAATCATCAGGGGGCAGAATTTGTTCGTCAAACCTTAAAACATAATTTTGACATTGACATTAAATATTATGTCATGGTAGATTTTGAAACCTTTGCAGAAGCCATTGATACTTTATTTCCTAATGGTGTGAAAATTGATGCCAAATTTGCCACCGTTGGTGGTGTTGCTGTTGATTCGGTTGCTGTTCCTGACGATTTAAGAATGAAAGATGGTGTTGTGCCAAACCAAACGATTGAAGTTGGTGAACAACGGATGGATGGTAGAACTTTGCTTAATTATGCTCGTTTTCGTAAGGATGATGAAGGTGATTTTGGTCGTACGGTCAGACAACAGCAAGTCATGTCTGCAGTTATGTCACAAATCAAAGATCCAACCAAGCTTTTTACGGGTTCTGCTGCTATTGGTAAAATTTATGCTCTAACGTCCACTAATGTTTCTTTCCCCTTTCTCATTCAAAATGGTGTCTCTATTTTAGGAAATGGAAAAAATGGTGTTGAGCATGTGACTATCCCAGAAAATGGTGACTGGGTTGATGAATATGATATGTATGGTGGTCAGGCCCTGTACATTGATTTTGCCAAGTACAAAAAAAGACTATCTAAGTTAGGGTTGCGTTAAAGTGTGGTATAATGAGGAGTAACTGAGGTTGCTCTTCTTTTTTGAGCAATGCTTAGTGTTAGAAAAGGAAAAAAATATGTTGCAGAAAAATGATATTGTTGAAGTGGAAATTTCAGATTTAAGTTATGAAGGTGCAGGGATTGCTAAACATGAAGGCTTTGTTTTCTTTGTTGAAAATGCTCTTCCAGGCGAAGTTATTCAGATGCGTGTCTTAAAGGTCAATAAACAGAGCGGTTTTGGCAAAGTAGATGCTTATTTAAAGGTTTCACCTATCAGAAATACTGATTTGGACTTGACTTATTTGCGAACTGGAATTGCTGACTTTGGACATTTAGCTTATGAGGAGCAATTAATTTTTAAACGAAAACAGATACAAGATAACCTTTACAAAATTGCTGGAATCAGTGACGTTATTGTCAATAAAACATTAGGAATGGAAGAACCGGTTGCCTATCGTAATAAGGCTCAGGTACCTGTCAGACGTGTCAATGGACAGTTGGAAACAGGTTTTTTCCGCAAGCATTCGCATGATTTGATACCGATTTCCGATTATTACATTCAACATAAGGAGATGGATCGTCTCATTAATTTTGTTAGAGATTTACTTCGACGTTTTGAGGTTAAGCCTTATGATGAAAAAGAACAAACGGGCTTAATCCGTAATATTGTGGTGCGTCGAAGCCATTATTCTGGAGAAATGATGCTCATTTTTGTTACTACAAGGTCAAAAGTATTTCGCATCAATCAGGTCATTGAACAGATTATGGCAGCTTTTCCTAAAGTGGTTTCTATTATTCAAAATATCAATGATCAAAACACTAATATCATTTTTGGAAAAGAATTTAGAATTCTTTATGGTAAAGATACGATTACAGATAGCATGCTAGGAAACCAGTATGCCATTTCTGCTCAATCATTTTATCAGGTCAACACTGTCATGGCTGAAAAACTCTATCAAATGGCTATTGATTTTTCAGCATTGACCGCTGATGATGTGGTTATTGATGCTTATTGTGGTATTGGAACCATTGGTTTATCTTTTGCCAAAAATGTTAAAGTGGTTTATGGGGTAGAAGTGGTTGAGGCAGCTGTTCGTGATGCAGAGAAAAATGCTATACGTAATGGCATTACCAATGCGCATTTTGTTGCTGATACCGCTGAAAATGCCTTGGCAAAATGGGGTGAAGAAGGAATTAAACCAAGTGTGATTCTGGTAGATCCACCACGCAAGGGACTAACAGAAAGTTTCATTCAAGCCAGTGTCGCTATGGCACCCCAAAAAATCATTTATATTTCCTGCAATCCAGCAACCATGGCACGTGATGTCAAACGCTATCAAGAATTAGGATATCAGTTGAAGAAAGTTCAGCCAGTGGACCTCTTCCCACAAACGCATCATGTGGAGACTATAGTTCTTCTGTCAAGAAAGTAAGAAGAAAAAACATAGAAAAGCCTTGAAATCAAAGGATTTAGAGAAAAATGAATGGGTTTGGACAGCTGGTTTACATTGTGTTTTATAGCATTTGAAAATAATTCTGACCACTAGAAATAGGTGGTTGTGGCTATAGAACTACTTTTTGTTCCTGTCGAGACTATAGGACTATTGTCAATGAGGCTTTTTAGTGTATAGAGACAATAGAACTATTGTCATAAAATATGTTTTTATAAACTGGGAGGTAAGGATGTGGCAAAATATGCATATAGAGATAAAGATAGAAAAGATATAATATATTCGGATGAAGCCATAGAAGAAGATAGAGACACTGCGTTTTTTTGTCCGAATCATATGTGTAATGCAAAATTATATATTTGTTCAGTAGATGGAAGTAAAAGTGCCTATTTTAGGGCAACTAAATTGGAGTTTAAGCATATTCCGAACTGTCCGTTTGGTAATAGTAGTACAGAATTTGATTCAAACAAATATGATGAATCAAAATTTGTTTATGAAGATGCAATAAATAATCTTTTATGTAAAACCAAATCATCGTTACCAACAAGTGTTTCTTCTGCACATGGGACTGGTGAACCTAGTGCTCATCCACCAAGAACATTAAGACAAATATATTCCCTGTGTAAAAGTCTATCCGTTAGAGATACATACGCTGGTAAAGAAATAGGTTCAATGATATTAGATGATAGAAGCGAATATAGATATCTCAAAGGATGTTTTGGAAATAGGATAATTGAAGCGACTGTAGATAGGAGATTGTATAACGATGAGAAGAAGGAAGTTTATTTAGCATCACCTATTAACAGTAAAAAATATGCATTTATATTATCGTTTTCAGATGAAGATAATTATAAAAAGATTCGCTCTGAAATATATAATAATAGAGATAAGATTATAGTTATTGCTGGGAAATGGGATGAACAGGTTACACTAAACTAGACAGAATTTATAAAGTGTTCTACACTAAAGAAAATAGGAGAAAAACTATGTCTAGAAAAATTCGCCGTTACTTCACAGATGACTTCAAACAACAAATCGTTGACTTGCACAATGCAGGTAGAAAACGCAGTGAACTGATCAAAGAATATGATTTAAGGCCCTCAACCTTCGATAAGTGGGTTAAACAAGCAAGAACAACTGGTTCCTTTAAAACTGTCGATAATCTGACAGATGAACAACGTGAGTTGATAGAACTCAGAAAACGAAATAAAGAACTCGAAATGCAATTAGA
>NZ_AUKZ01000026.1 GCF_000425025.1 Streptococcus castoreus DSM 17536
GTTTCAGCGTCTGCTTTTTTAGGATGTTGGGGACGTGGGCTAACCTTACGCCAACCATGGCGTTTAAGAAGAGCATAGAAACCTTCTAAAGTTGTTTGGCGACCAACTGTTTCTTGATAAGCTTCAAAGAGTGAGTTGACAGTCACGAAGTCTCCATTCAAAGCAGAAGAGAGCTGTTCTTTCAGGAAATTTTCCTCCTCTTCATGCGTCATATAAGACCGACAACGTCCGCCACGCTTTTCTTTTAATAGAGCCTCTAATCCTCCACTTAGATAGCGATTCAATAGGTTTCGTACTGTCTGATGGACAAATCCTACTGAGTTGGCTGCTTTTGTTAAATTACGGCATTCAGAATAAAGAATAAGTCCCTGAATTTTTCTATGATGCGGAGCGTTATTTTTGTCTTTTAGTGCTTGTTTTAATTCTTTAACATGAGTTGGAGTGAGTTCATTTATCATAACACTATTATAACGCTATTTTTGATTTTTGCTTAGTATAAATAGTCTTTTACATGTAACTAACGTCGAAAAGCATCCACAATCGCTTTAAATTCTTCATTAGTTAAAGTAATACCTTTTCCCATCTTGCTATGGTCAGGACTCCAAGTACGAATATCCCACTTGGCCTCTGCACCATTAAAGCTGACACGGTTCAATTCTTTAGTCCAACCTTTATCACTTTCTGATAAGGTTAATAAATGTTCCTCGATTTTAAATGTAAATTCTGACATCTTTTTCCTCCCTATCTATCTATTCGAAAAATAATCGCAAACATTAACATTTTTTCAAACTTTTCTATGACTTACGCTAAAATTGTATTATCCATTTTTGAGACGGCAGCCTATCAACTCACTTGTCATTCCTATTAGCTAAGGCAAGCAACCGTCACCTTGTTTGCCTTACTTAGGTTTAGAATCTCTTAGGAGAAAAGGTATTCTCTATTTTATTTTTATAACTTTTGTATTAAGCCCTTATGGTTTTACTTGTCCCATCTTTTTGGTAAAGATTAACCAAACCTTCTTTACAAGCCCTAATCATATCACCTGGCTTAACTTCTCTTGGCAAGGAAATGGTTAATAACTCCATTGGATTTGGGGCACGATCAATCTTTTGACCATTAGCATCATGTAAGTCTTTAATAACTGCTTCAAAGTGTCGAAAACCTGGACCATAACACTCAATTGGGTCACCTTCCATGATAACATTACGTTGACGAATGGTTGCTGTCATACTGTCTGTATCAAAGGAAACCACTTCTCCTACAAATTTGTATTGTGGAATTTTACGGCGAGCACCAAAGAGCTGCTCATTTTCAGTCGGTATTCCGTAGTAAAACCCTGTTGCCAATTCTCGTTGTGCAACCTTCCATAACTCATCAATCAATTCATCTTTGATGGCATAAAAGGCTTCCGAACTTTCCATATAAGCGTCTACAGCTGCCTTATAACAGTTGGTAACAGTTGAGACATAATGAATGGATTTCATGCGCCCTTCAATTTTAAGACTATCCACACCATTTTCAATGAGGTCAGGAATATGTTCAATCATACACATGTCAACGGAAGACATAGAATATTCTTCTGGAATTTCCCCTTTTAAGGAACGTCGTTCTGAACCAAATGGCATATCATACAAGTCATATTTCCAACGGCAAGACTGAGAACATCCCCCACGATTGGCATCACGATGACTCATGTGATTTGACAAAACGCAACGTCCTGAGTAAGAAATACACATGGCTCCGTGGACAAAAGCCTCAATTTCCACATCTGTGCGCTTTCGGATTTCCGCTAATTCTGCCATGTTAACTTCACGCGCTAAAACGACACGGGTCAAGCCCATTGCTTTCCAAAATTCAAAGGTTTCGTAATTAGTCGATGATGCCTGGGTTGATAAGTGAATTTCCAACCCCGGTGCTTCTGTTGAACAAATCACAATCAAAGCTGGATCCGAAACAATAACTGCATCAAGTCCCATATCACGTAACTGGCAGAACCACTCGCCCGCCCCAATTTCATTTCCCTCATGTGTGACCATATTAGCAGCGACATAAACCTTAGCTCCACGCGCATGGGCATAGTCAATCCCTTCTTGCAATTCTTCCATAGAGAAATTTCCTGCACGACTTCTTAAACCGTAGGCTTGTCCCCCTACAAAAACAGCATCCGCACCGTAATCAATAGCAACCTTTAATTTTTCCAATGTCCCCGCAGGCGATAAGACCTCGGGACGTTTCTTTATATTTGACATCTGATATTCTTTCTATTTTCAAGATAGGTAGATTACCTGTTTCCCATTTTTATCCCCTTGTCTTGACTTGAAATAGCAAACTCACTCAAGACAAGTGTTTGATTTTATTTAACGGTTTTAGGATCAAAATTATAAAAACCAGTATCTAAACCACGACCGACTGGATGATGTGCTTGCACTTGTTGATCAAGTTTTTCAGCCTTTTCTTGAGTAAATTGCCCTGTCTCCAACAATGCCTTCGCTTGGATAAATAATTTGGCGATGGTCACAAAATTGTCACCTGGACAATAAATCCCATCTAATTTCCAATGAGTCAAGCCATGCTCATAGAGCTCACCCAATTTAGACATCATATCAATATCATTATTAATGAAAATGTGCGTACCATGATTATCCTCATAAATCGAATAATGACTACTTGCATCCCCTGGCTCTGCCAAGAATAAACCTCGATTACGACTAACCTCATCATCAATTTTGCTAAAATGGTAATAATTTTCTAAAAGTGGTCGTTTGGAATGATGGATGACTGAAGCGCCATAAACCAGTACTTCTGCGGGAAATTCAAGATTTTTGGCTAAAGTGAATAATTCGGCAGACGGAATTTCCCTAGCCAAGACACTTTCAACTGCACCATGTTGTCCCCAAAAATTCACTTGCCGACTTGACGTCACAAAGACTGATGTGTCATAAATTAAATTAAAATGGTAACCATCTCTTTTGTTAACATAAAAAACACCTGCATCACCAACCACAAGATAATCAACCGCAATTTCTTTCATCAAGTCCAAAAAAGGAGGGATCTGATCCATCATATCTTGATGCATTAAGGCATTACAGGCTACAGTAAGTTCTTTGCCCGCATCATGAACTAGCTTGGCAATTTGTCTCAGTTCCTCATAAGAAAAATTATGAGGAAGACGTAACCCATAATTTGCTTCACCAACATAAATACGATCAACACCAGCAGCTAATAGCGCCTTGACTTGGTCAATGCTTTCTGCTGTGGCTGTAATAATTATTTTTTCCATATAATTTCTATTATACCAAAAATTTGAATAGGTCAAGCATATTTCTTACAAAATCTTACAGTTTCCAATGACTAATCCTTTTGGAAATATCTTAGCGACCCTATAACAATTTTAAAAAAAGATGACAAAAAACGACTTTTGTGATAAAATGGTTTAGCATCTCAAGGAAAGGAGAGGACTATGCCTGCACCATTAAAAAAGCATCATGAGCTTGAAGATTACGACTTGTCTCAAGAATCACAAGATAAATTCCGAGATTTTCAAGATTTCAGTGGTCAAAGTGCTAAATTAAGCGAATTAGTATTTTTTGTCCGTGTTGCTAGCTTTAGTTTAATTACGGTTCTATTTGCATTTGTCCTACTCGTCATGAATTTAGCCCCTGTTTGGGCTTTCTTATTCGCTAGTATCATGGGTCTTGGCATTACTTCCTTGTTGTCCAAAGGCATCAAAACATTATTAAAATAGATGACGGAGTTAAGCTAAGCTTAACTCTTTTTATTTCTGCACTATTTAAAAAGCTTTCTCTCCCCGAGAAAGCTTTTTATTAATTATCTTTTGCCCCTTGATTTGTGCTAACCTTTGCTTCAATATCTTCGTAATCAATAATAATATCATTTTCACTTAAATCAACGCTAAAATGATCATTTATTTCTACATCAACAACGGGAGTTTTCGTTTTTTGCATAAAGTCAGTTGCTTTATCTTTAAAAAGATCTAATAATTGGTCTCCTGTTAAATCACCAGACTCTACTTTTTCTCTAAGGTCATTAAAAGTATCGCATGCCAAGCTAAGATACTCACTTCCTTTTTCCTTTACTAATTGATGATACTCGTTTGGATTTTCCTTGTAGGCTTGACAAGCCTTTTCAACCCTTGCCTTAAAAGCCTTACCTTTTTCAGTTGATAAAAAATAGCCCACAGCCGCTCCTGAAACAGCACCGATCATTAAAGTTTTGAAACACTTACTCATGATTTTTCTCCTTTTCTCCCAAATAGTGTTGAAACGATTTTGCTAATAAGAGCAACCTTGCCCACCTTTGTCATGTTGCTTGTTGCACTTGTTGCTTTTTGCCCAAATTGTCTTGCCTGAAGATTTAAATCAGAAACACTTTCTGATAAATCAGCAATCGCAACAAATAAAGGGGCAATTGTTGCTAGCTTTCCATTAACATCTTCTGCAAAAACATTGGCTTTTGCCAAAATGCCATTGGTTTGATGGAGGATCACATTGACATCACTCGTTAAGACCGTGAGGCTTTTTTGAGCTTCATCAATCATTTCAGATGCCTTTTTCAAGACAACGATTAAGAAAATAACCAAGGCAACAAAGGCTAGTGCAATAATAATAAGTGAGATTCCAACTAAATCCATAAACTTCTCCTTTTTCTATTCTTGATAATAAGGAATTCCCTTTTGATGACGTCTTTTCCAGACAAAGATAATACCAATTATAATGAATAAAACTGACACATATTGGGAGACACGAATTCCCAAAAACATAAGACTATCTGTTCGCATGCCTTCAATAACTAGCCGTCCAAAACCATACCAAATGAGGTAAAAGGTGAAGATCTCGCCATCTAAAAGACGTTTTGGTTTGCGGCGCCAAATCATGATAAGTATAAACCCTAAAAAATTCCAAAGTGACTCATAAAGAAAAGTTGGAATGCGGTAACTACCGTCAATAAACATTTGCTGACGAATAAAGCTAGGAAGGTAGTCCAAGTTGCTGACAGCTTTACCATAGGCCTCTTGGTTGATAAAATTTCCCCAGCGACCAATGGCTTGAGCAAGCATAACCCCAGGGGCAGCAACATCTAACAAGTGGATGGGATTAAGTACCTTGTAGTAACAATAAATCAAAAGGATAATCACACCTGTAATAAGACCACCGTAGATAGCAATTCCTCCATTCCAAACGGCGATAATTTCATCTAAATGGTGAGCGTAATAAGACCATTCAAAGATGACATAGTAAAGCCTCGCCCCAATAATGGCAAGCGGAAAGGCAATAAGAATGAAATCAAGAATATCATCGGAGGACAGACGTTTTCTTGGTGCTTCTTTTGACGCTAAATAAACTGCCAAAATTAAACCTGTCAGAATGCACAAAGCATACCAATGAACAGTCAAAGGTCCGAGTTTGAAAGCAATAGGATTAATCATTGATTTGCCTCATTTTTAGTAATTAGTTGTGTTAAGCGATCTTCAAAAGTTTTAGTAGCGTCAAATCCCATTTCTTTGGCACGGTGGTTCATTGCTGCTGCTTCAATCACAACTGAAACATTACGACCAGTTTTAACCGGAATACGGATCCGAGGGATACTGACACCAGAGAAAGTAATTTCCTCATTGCCGTTTCCAAGTCGATCAAATACTTTACCTGCTTCAAAGTTTTCAAGATAAATCGCCAACTGAACTTGTGATGAATCCTTAACAGCACTGGCACCATAAAGTGACATCACATCAATAATCCCTACCCCACGGATTTCCAATAAGTGACGCAAAATTTCTGCTGGTTCACCCCAAAGGGTTTCTTCATCTTTAGCATAGACATCGACACGATCATCAGCAACCAAGCGGTGTCCTCGCTTAACTAATTCCAAACCAGTTTCACTTTTACCAATACCAGAATCCCCTTGAATAAGAACTCCCATACCATAGATGTCCATTAAAACACCATGAACACTGGTACGTTCAGCAAGTGAAGCATCAAGAAAATAGGACATTTCCCCTGCCAAACGGCTAGTAGAAACACGACTACTCAAAAGAGCAATACCTTCTTCTTTCGCAGCTTGAATCATTTCTTCTGGAATGGTTAAATTTCTTGAGACAATAACAGCAGGTGTGTCTTTTTTAAACATCTCTTTTAAGACTGAATAACGATTGTGAGAGGTCATTTGAGTAAGATAAGACCACTCTTTCATTCCAAAAAGCTGCAACCTTTCTGGAGCATAATAATCAAAATAACCAGTCATTTCAAGACCAGGACGTGAAATATCGGATGTTGTTATTTCTTTTCCCAACAAGCTTTCTGTCGCATAAACCACATTAAGCTTGACTTTTTGAACTAACATCTTTACAGTAACGGTCATAATTTCTCCTTTTCAATATTATATCACAAAACAACAGCTAAGCCCTTACAAATACCCAATTTTATGATAACCAGAACAAGAAAAGTTGTTTATCAAGATGGTTAATTGTTCAAAGATATTCTTCTAGTGATTTCTTAGCGGTGAGCAATGGTTTAAAACAGTAAAAGAGCCCTATCACGTGATAGAGACTCTCCAACTCATTCATCAATAGATGATTGTGATTTGCCAATCAAGACCCTGTTATCTCTTAATGGCTTTTTGACCTACTGATTCTTATTACCAAAACCAACCATCTTCTTTGTCATTTAAAACATCAGCCTCTTTACGGCGACGTGGTCCACGTCCGTAGTAGTCATCAATTAAATCCTCTTTGTATGGTAGAAAAATGGCCAACAGAATATAGAGAATAAGACCAAAACGTGTGAAAAAAATTAGCAAAGCAGTAAGTACACGAGCTAATGGTAAATCCCAACCATATTTATCAGCTATCCCAGCCACAACACCCGATATGAGTTTATTTTTGCGCTGTTTATAAAATTTAGATCCCATATTTCCTCACTCCTTATTCTATAATACTAGTTTATCCTTTTTTTGGCAAAAAAAATCAGCCTTACGACCGATTTTTTTCAATGAGTTTTCCACGACACTTTCCACAAACGTATTTAGTCAGATTAATCCGCCTTTTACGCTGATAGTCTTGACCACACTTTTGACAAGAATAGTGATAGTTAGCCTGATTTGTTTGACTAACTGGCGCATAGCGTAAGCCATCCACTTGAGCTAGAAGTTCTTTAAATGCCTTGTCTTTGTGCTGATAACCCAAACCTGCATAATACAAATGGTAGTGGCAAAGTTCATGACGAACAATTTTTCTAAAAACAGCTTCGCCATGTTTTTCTAACAACTGAGGGTTGAAGTCTAAGTGACCGTCTTTTGGAAAGAAACGACCGCCGGTGGTTTTTAAGCGCTTGTTCCAATGGGCATTATGCTTAAAAGGTTTTCCAAAATCAGTTAGAGAGACTTTCCGAACATAATCAATAAGCTTCACGAGGCGGTAAAAGACTCAGATTGACTTTGTGGCGGTTTAAATCAATCTTTGATACCCAAACAGTAACCAAATCACCAACTGACACTACTTGACTTGGATGATTAACAAAAGTTTTACTCATCTCAGAGATATGAATAAGACCATCTTCGTGAATGCCAATATCAACAAAGGCGCCAAAATCAACGACATTTCTGACAGTTCCTTCTAATTTTTGCCCAATCTCCAAATCCTTTAAATCAAGAATATCTTGACGTAAGATTGGTGCTTCAAATTCATCACGAAGATCACGACCTGGTTTGAGAAGATCTGCAATAATATCTTTAAGAGTTGCCTGACCAATAGCAAGATTTTCTGCCATTTCAGCTACTTGAACAGTTTGCAATTTTGCTCTGGCAGCATCATTCAACTCGTTAATAGCTAATAACTTGAAGAGTGCTTTCACCGCTGGGTAAGATTCTGGATGGACACCGGTATTGTCTAAAATATTCTCAGCATTGGGAATACGAAGGAAACCAGCTGCCTGTTCAAAAGCCTTTGCCCCCAATCGCGGAACCTTTTTAATCTCTGCACGCGAGGTAATTTCACCATTTTCCTCACGATATTTGACAATATTTTCAGAAATGGTTCTGTTTAAACCTGAAACGTGAGCTAGAAGAGACGGGCTGGCTGTATTGATGTTCACACCAACTTGATTAACCACGGTATCCACGACAAAATCGAGGTTCTCGCTGAGTTTCTTTTGGCTGACATCATGTTGGTATTGACCAACACCAATCGACTTAGGATCAATTTTAACCAATTCTGCTAGTGGGTCTTGTAGCCGACGAGCTATGGAAATAGCAGAACGTTTTTCCACAGTTAGTTCTGGAAATTCATGACGAGCTAATTCTGAGGCTGAATAAACAGAAGCCCCACTTTCATTCACAATGACATAAGAGGTGTCTGGAAAATCTTTCAATACTGCTGCTACAAAGGCCTCGCTTTCTCGACTAGCGGTACCATTTCCGATAGCAATAATGTCAATTTGATAAGTTCTAATTAATTCTGCTAAGGTGATTTTTGCTGCTTGAATCTTAGTTTGACTAGCTGGTGCCACTGGGTAAATAACCTGAGTGGTCAAGAGTTTTCCAGTCTGATCAACCACAGCCAGTTTAGCACCTGTTCTAAAAGCAGGGTCAAAGCCAAGAACCCTTTTTCCTCTTAAAGGCGATACCAATAAAAGATGTCGTAAATTTTCTGAAAAAAGGTGAATCGCACCATCTTCTGCGGCATCACTCAATTCCGTCCGAATACGTCTTTCCATCGCGGGTACAATTTTCTTTTTAACCGTTTGACTGATAACTTCTTCAATATAAGGATTGATCTCTTTAAAACGCATGCTAAAAAAGCGTAGCATTTTTTCAATATTATGTTCAAAAGAGACCTTCAAGACACCTAGTTTTTCCCCACGATTCAATGCTAATGTTCGGTAACCCTGCATTTTGGAAACCTGATCAGAAAAATCATAGTAAATCTGAAAAACGTTTTTCTCATCTAAACTGTCATCTTTGACGCTAGAAACTAATTGGCTATAATTCCAAATTTCATTGTAGGTCCAAGAACGTAATTTGGCATCTTCTGACATGGCTTCCACCAAAATAGCAATAGCTCCTGCAAGTGCTTCTTGAGAAGTCGCAAAACCTTCTGTGGTAAAGGACTCTGCCGCTGCTTCAAGATCATTAGCATTTTGTAAAATCAAACGTGCCAATGGGAATAGACCGGCTTCACGTGCAAGAGTTGCCTTTGTCCGACGTTTTTCTTTATAGGGAAGATATAATTCTTCTAAGTCTGCTAACTTGTCAACAGTTTCAATGCTAGCTTTCAGCTGGTCAGTTAATTTGCCTTGCTCTTCAATTTTTGCAAGAATCGTTGCTTTACGCTCATTCAGATTGGTAAGAGATTTATCCATATCAATGATGGATTTAATCGCCACTTCATCTAAGTTTCCAGTAATTTCCTTGCGATACCGAGCTATAAAAGGAATGGTATTGCCTTCAGCTGTGAGAGCAAGGACTTGTTCAATTTGATGGAGATTAATCCCCAACACTTCTGCAATTTTTTGACTAGTTCTATTTTCCATAATATTATTATAACATAAAGAAATCATTGGGGAAGTTGAGAAAGAATTGCTGAGAAATCATAACCACCCGTCAAACGGGTGGTTTGAACAAGGGCTATAAGCCCACATCACCAGCCAGCGCCTAAAGACGCTGGCTTTCACGTTGTTCAAGCCTCACTGCTCTTGACTCGTCACTAACCTCTCAAAGAGGTAATCGTATTACTTGCCACTATCCCTAAAGGGATCTTCATATTCTTTCACACTCAGTTTATCTAGTGCCATATCATGCTTTTCCTGTTCTTGAATATATTTCTTTATGGTGGCTTCATTAAGTCCAACTGTACTCACGTAATAGCCCTCTGCCCAAAAATAGCGATTCCCAAACTTATATTTGAGATTGGCGTGTTTGTCAAACATCATGAGAGCACTTTTCCCTTTCAAATATCCCATGAAACTTGAAACGCTAATTCTAGGCGGAATACTAACCAACATATGAACATGGTCTGGCATGAGATGACCTTCAATAATCTCAACACCTTTGTAGCGACATAAACGGTGGAATATCTCGCCTAAACTGCTTCGATATTGATTATAGATAATTTTTCGTCTATACTTAGGGGTGAACACAATGTGATATTTACAATTCCACTTTGTGTGTGATAAACTATGCGCTTTTTGTGTCATACTTTTCTCCTTTCGCTTTACAGTGGGCTTGAACACCTCTATTGTACCGCGTTTGGAGTTTTTTGGTATAACCTCCTTTGCGCACCCGCATAGCGGGTGGTTTATTTGTCTCGCACCTCACGGAGCGAGACGGACTAAAAGTCACATAAGAAAAAAGTAAACACCAAAAGGTTTACTTAGCTTGAAAAAAAGTCCATTTTGGATAATTTTTTCTGTCTTTTTCTTTATAAATGAAAAATGCCCTCCTAAAAAGATTACTCTAACAAGCTTTCTAAGACTACCCAGCAATCTGCAACCATTTGATAATTTATTAACTACGATAATTCTAAAGTGATCACTCTTTAGATATAGTCATCTACTGACTCTGCCGAATTAATTGTCTACTAGGTCGTGATATACTAAGAAAAATACTTTGGCTTTGGATTTGTCACCAAATGATAGTATAATAGAGTCAAAGTCGCGGCACTATACTAAATGTCGTTTAAAATGATTCTTCGGCAATAGGTTTAGATTTCAGTCAACACCGCTTATAAAACCGTTGTAAAAACAATATCTCAACTGAAAGTAGGTTTTACCCATGGCAATTACCCATAAGAAAAATGATCAACTCGAAAAAATGATGGCAAGCTTTGCAACCGTCCCTAGCTTTGAGAAACCTTTAGCTATCGATTCTGACGGAAAGATTCTAAGATCTGAAAAAGCAAAATCTTCTGATAATGTAAAATCTAAGCATTAAATCTTGTTTTTTTCTGATACTTTCGATCTCAGTTTCTATATAAAGATCTTATTTTATTATCCATAGAAAGGACATGACGAATGTCGCCTTTGTCAAATCTACCACCGAGCGTACTTCAATGGTTTGCTATTTTTTTATCAATCATCATTGAAGCCCTACCTTTTGTTTTTTTAGGGACTATTTTATCAGGATGTATCGAAGTTTTTGTCACACCAGATTTGGTTCAAAAGTATCTCCCAAAGCAAAAATTCTTGCGTATTTTATTTGGAACCTTTGTCGGCTTTGTTTTTCCTTCTTGTGAGTGTGGTATTATTCCTATCATTAACCGCTTTCTGGAAAAAAAGGTCCCTAGTTATACTGCTATTCCTTTCTTAGCCACAGCTCCCATTATTAATCCTATCGTCTTATTTGCTACTTATTCGGCATTTGGAAATTCACTACGCTTTCTCATGCTACGACTCTTCGGCGCTATTTTAGTTGCCATTACTTTGGGTTTACTTCTTGCCTTTATCGTCGATGAAACGATCTTAAAGGAAACCGCTCAACCTGTTCATTTCCATGACTACTCTCGTGAAAGTATTCCAAAACGGATTTATTTAGCCTTAGCACATGCTATTGATGAATTTTTCGACACAGGAAGGTACTTGGTTTTCGGGACACTAATTGCCTCTGCTATGCAAATTTATGTGCCAACCCGTATATTAACCACTATTGGGCATAGCCCCCTGACAGCTATTTTAATCATGATGCTCATGGCCTTTATTCTATCACTTTGTAGTGAAGCAGACGCTTTTATTGGGGCTTCCTTGCTGTCAACTTTTGGGGTGGCACCAGTCCTTGCCTTCCTCTTAATTGGTCCCATGGTGGATATAAAAAATCTCATGATGATGTTAAAGGCCTTTAAGGGGCGCTTTATCATTCAATTTATTGGTGTATCCGTCATTATGATTACCGTTTATTGTTTACTTGTGGGGGTGCTCTAATGATTCGTTTCTTAATCTTAGTTGGCTATTTTGAACTAACAATGTATCTCCAATTATCCGGAAAATTGGATCAATATATCAATGCTCGCTATTCTTATCTAGCTTACATTTCTATGGTTTTGTCCTTTATTCTAGCTTTAGTACAACTTTACACTTGGATGAAAACGATTAAAGTGCATAGCCATTTAACTGGAAAAATAGCAAAGCTAACCAGTCCGTTTATCTTAGCCTTTCCTGTCTTAGTTGGTCTTTTTGTACCAACAGCCACTCTTGATTCGACAACCGTTTCAGCCAAAGGATATACTTTTCCACTAGCTGCTGGGGCTGCAAAATCAGGGGTCAGTGATGATGGCACCACTATTCAATATTTAAAACCTGATACTAGTCTTTATTTTACAAAGTCTGCCTATCAAAAAGAAATGCGAAAAGAACTTAGCAAGTATAAAGGGAAGAAGCCTCTGACCATCACCACTAAAAATTATATGGAAGTGATGGAACTCATCTACCTCTACCCTGACGAATTTCTTGACCGAGACATTCAATACACCGGTTTTGTTTACAATGAACCTGAGCATGACAATTACCAATTTCTCTTTCGTTTTGGTATTATCCATTGTATCGCTGACTCTGGGGTGTATGGTCTTTTGACCACAGGCAGCCCAAAAAGTTATCCTAATAACACTTGGTTAACAGTAAAAGGAAAACTCCATATGGAATACAACAATAAGTTAAAGCAACAGCTCCCTGTTCTTCAAATTTCAGAAGTGCATCGAAGTCAGGAACCCGATAATCCTTATGTTTACCGTGTTTTTTAAACCCTAACAAAAACCAGTTGTTTCTTAGTCATAACCACCCGTTTTCACGGGTGGCTTGTACACCGGCTATAAGCCGTTCATCTCCAGCGACGTCTAAAGACGTTCGCTGAACTTCGTTCAGGTTATACTTTCGTTACTTGACTGATGCCCGTAACAACGGGCTTTTATCTTGTCCTGAATCCTCCGTCAGAGAACGGATCTTCATATTCTTTAACACTTAACTTATCGAGTGCAATGTCATCCTTCTCTTACTCGCGTATATATTTCGCTACAGTTTTCTCAGTTAATCCAACTGTACTGACATAATATCCCCTAGCCTAAAACTTACGATTTCCATATTTATATTTTAAATTGGCGTGCTTATCAAATATCATCAAAGCACTTTTACTTTTTAAGTATCCCATGAAATCTGAAATCGCAAGTTTGGGTGGAATAAGCACAAGCATATGGACATGATCTGGCATCAGGTGTCCTTCAATAATTTCTACTCCTTTGTATTGACATAGATGACGGAAAATTTCAATTAAATCCTGTCTTATTTTGTAGTAAATGAATTTGCGACGATACTTTGGTGTGAAGACAATGTGATATTTGCACATCCATTTTGTATGTGATAAACTGTAACTGGTTTTAGCCATTTATTTTTCCTCCTTTGTCTAACCTAAACAATTAGATTGTACTAGGAAAAATAAATGGAAGCTACAAGCCTTGTTAGCCACCAGCTTAGCTGGTGGTTTTCTTGTTTTCCTCTTCGCGAAAAACTGCCTCGAAGCCATAATAAAACCATAGCGCTTACTTAATTGGGCTGTGGACATAGAGACACAATCAATACATCCCCAAGAAGTGTAACCCATGACCTCAACACCATCTTCAATCGCTTTGGCAATTTGAACGAGGTGCTGCTGCATGTAGTCGATACGATAATCATCGTGAACCGTCATGCTGCCATCTGCGGTTGGTACCAGCTGATCCTTTGCCCCTAAGCCATTTTCAACAATAAACAAAGGAATCTGGTAGCGGTCATAGTACTGATTCAAGACCAGACGTAGACCAATTGGGTCTATCTGCCAACCCCACTCAGATGTTTTCAACTGAGAGTTGACTAGCTCACCTAGAATATTACCTTGGCTGCGTCTTCAAAGGCAATCACAATATGGTTAGCCTTAAAATGTGAGCAAACTATCCTTGCATCAAATTCCAGCATTTTTAACAGTTCAGACAACAAGCTTCTGACAAGTTTAACATTCTATGTTACAATGAATAGATAAGTTAAAGGAGTTACAATGTCAAATCATCAAACTGTTTCAAAACAAACCGTAATGGCCATTGTTGCCATAGCGCTCATTGGTTTTTCAGGAATTTTATCTGAAACAAGCATGAATGTGACTTTTCCAACACTCATGTCTGTCTACCACTTACCATTGAATCATTTACAGTGGATAACAACGATTTACCTACTAGCGGTGGCTATCATGATGACCACTTCCGCAACGCTCAAGAAGAATTTTAGAGAAAGACAACTCTTTTTTGCTGCCTCAGCTTTGTTCATCTTTGGAACTATTTTAGCGGTGTTAACCCCGTCATTTACAGTCATGCTGCTGGCAAGAATATTCCAAGGCATGGGGACGGGTATCATTATGCCCCAAATGTTTAATATTATTTTAGAACGGGTACCTATTCATAAAATTGGTATGTTTATGGGCTTTGGAGGTCTCATCATCAGCCTAGCACCTGCTTTTGGTCCAACCTATGGCGGCTTTATGATTAGCCATTTTAATTGGCAGTGGATTTTCATTTGTACCTTACCGGTACCCATTATTGCTAGTTTAATCGCTTATTTCTACCTAGAAGACTCTAAATCTAGTAAGAAAGTTCCTTTTGATTTTATTGCTTTTACAGCGCTTGCTATTAGTTTAAGTTTTGCTCTATTAGTCATTACAAGTTTGGAAACTGGGCAAATGAATTGGCTCTATTTCGGGATTTTTCTTGTTAGCTTTAGTTTCTTCCTTTATAAGAACTTATCCAGTGTCCAACCTTTTCTTGATATTCGCATTTTGAAAATACCGTCTGTCACTTTCGGTCTCTTTCCCTTTTTCGTCTTCCAAATGATTAATTTGGGCATTAATTTCTTAACACCAAACTTTATCGTTATGGAAAAAATCGCAGACAGCTCACAAGCTGGCATGGTATTATTACCGGGTACCTTGCTTGGGGCATTCCTTGCTCCCTTGTTTGGGAAATTTTACGATGCCAAAGGTGCTAAGCTTTCCCTCTATATTGGTAATTTGCTATTTAGTATTTCGTTAATAATAATGACTCTATTAACAAGACACTTTATGCTCACTAGCTTTACCCTACTCTACATTGTCTTTACTTTCGGACGCAATATGAGTTTCAATAATACCCTTGCCACTGCCATTCAAGAACTGCCTACCGAAAAAAATGCAGACGCAACAGCTATTTCCCAAATGATGCAACAATTTGCTGGTGCTTTAGGAACAGCTCTTGCCTCATTGATAGCCAATAGTCAGCCAGAATTCACAGCAGGAGTCCAATCCGTTTATTTCCTATTTACAGTCTTTGCTCTGCTAAATTTCCTCTTTTTCTTTATCATGTTTAGACAGTTAGATAAAAGTAGGATTGCTAGCGAGTAAGTCAAGTCGCTTTGAATATCAAAATCAGTCTAAGACAACCTAGACTGATTTTTATTTTCTAGAGAATTCCTTCCAGAAGTCCTCTCATAAAGTCTTCCGAATGGAATTCGCCAATATCATCCATTTTTTCCCCAAAACCGATAAATTTAACTGGAATATCCAATTCTTGGCGGATAGCTAAAACCACACCACCTTTCGCGGTGCCATCAATTTTGGTTAAAATCAAACCTGTCAGTGGTGTGATTTTTGAAAATTCCTTGGCTTGACTAAGAGCATTTTGACCTGTTGAGGCATCAAGTGCCAAGAGGGTTTCGTGAGGGGCATCTGGTAGGACACGCTTAATAATACGCCCCATTTTTTCAAGCTCTGCCATGAGATTTTCTTTATTTTGCAAGCGTCCAGCCGTGTCAATTAGGAGAATATCAGCGCCTTCTGCTACAGCCTTTTCCACCCCGTCAAAGACAACAGAAGCTGGGTCTGCCTTTTCAGGACCAGTAATAACTGGTACTTCCACTCGGCGACCCCATTCAACCAACTGAGCTACAGCTCCAGCACGGAAGGTATCAGCTGCTACCAACATGACCTTTTTACCTTCTCGCTTGTAACGATAGGCAAGTTTTCCGATTGATGTAGTTTTACCAACCCCATTAACACCGACAAATAACATAACGGTTAGCCCATCTTGATAGTTGATGGCTTCATTATAAAGACCGTCTTTGTCATAGATAGCCACAAGCTTTTCCACTATTAGACGTTTTAAGGCATCTGGTTTTTTAGCATTTTCAAGCTTGGCTTCATAGCGCAACTCTTCTGTCAAGGTCGTGGCAACATGGACACCAACATCTGAAAGAATTAGGATTTCTTCTAATTCTTCAAAAAATTCCTCGTCGACACGTCTAAAATTAGCCAAAAAACTGTTTAAGCGTGCTGAAAATCCTGTTCGTGTTTTCTTCAAACTACGCTCGTATTTTTCCTGATCTGTTTCAGGGGGTTCTACAGCAGTTTCTTTCTGAACCAAAATTTCTGATTTTGACGACTCAAGCTGAGAAGTGTTTAGTTCTGGTATAACCGAAACGTTTTCTACTACTTTTTTCTGAAGATTTTTTCCCAGTTTAGCCTTGTTACGATAATAGTCATCCGTCAATTGCTGATTAGCTAAGTCATCTTGACTTGATGCCAACTCTTTGGTAGCGGCACTAGTCTTACTATCCGCCACAAATTGTTCCTTAACCGGTTGATAAAAGTCTGAAGAAATCCCTTTTTTGCTTACCATTTCTTTCTGACAACTTTTATCACGTTCTTTTGATTCTTTTTGCACATACCCCAAATTTTTGGTTACTTCGTGCTCCTCAGATACTTGTTCAACCTTTTCCAAAGGCATTTTTTTACTAGCTATCTCTAAAGCATCTTGTTCTGTATCAACATCAATGATTTTAGGTTCTTCTTTTTTTCCAAATAAACGATCAAATAATCCCATTAGTTTTCCTCATCTAAAATAAATCTTGTCACAGCCTCTGCTACACCAGATTCATCATTGGTCAAGTTTGTTACGGCATTAGCTACTTTTTTAGCACCCTCTACACCATTTGCCATAGCAACACCAAGCCCTGCCCATTCCAACATGGTAAAATCATTTGCTTCATCCCCCATTGCCATGACATGTTTGGCTTCAAATCCAAGATGCTGACAAAGCAAATCCAACCCCAAAGCCTTATGTATGCCTTTTGGCATGATTTCAAAAATGACATCTCGTGATTTAAAAGCTTCAAAATCTTCAAAAATACTTGGTGCTAGTTTAGCAATTTGTTGATCTAAAACATCTGGATCAGTAACAGTAACAATTTTATTGTAGGCAATCGTTTTGGGAAGCTCTGTCACTGATTTAACGTCTATAAAATTCAAGAGTGGATTAGCTAAATGGTATTGCGAATGCCTACCATCACTACTTGGAATGCTGTAAACATCACCATCGCTAATTATATCTGTTGGCAAACCAACTGCTTCAAGTTCTTTGTGAATATGACTAACTTGTTCAAAACTAAGAGAACTCTTATCTAAAATCTCACCTGTATTGCGCTGAACCAAACCACCATTAAAGGTGATGCTGTAATCCTCGTTATCAAGCAAGTCTAATTCTTCCAAAAGATTTCCGATAGCTTTAAGAGGTCTACCTGTTGTTATAACAACTTTGATCCCTCTTGCTCTAGCTGCTGCCAGAGCTTTTTTATTGGCATCACTAACAATTTTTTCAGTATTATAAAGGGTGCCATCAAGGTCAAGGGCTAACATTTTAATATCTGTCATTGAATTAATCCTTCTAAATAAGTTAATACCGCTCCATCATTGCAGTGACCGATGACTTCATCAGAAATAGCCTTAATCTCTGGTCTGGCATTTTTAGTTGCAATAGCTTTTCCTGCAAATGTTAACATTTGATAATCATTGAAATTATCCCCAAAAGCAATGGTATCTGTAGCATTGATTTCCAAGGCTTGACAAAGATGATTCATTCCAAAACCTTTATTAACTTCTTTTAGGATAATGTCAATAGAATCAAAACCGGTTGTTACTGCTGAAGCGTAAGGAAGTTCTTGACTTAACCATTCACTGGCAGCTAAGACTGTCTCTCCCGTGAAATGAGTAGAAACTTTAAAAATAGAATCATCAATAATTACATCCAAATTATCAATCACTTTGACGTTCGCATAATAGTGATGCATCTTTTGAATGTAAGCCTCTGTAGCGCCTTTTAAGATGTAAGCGGCCTTTTGACCTGAAAAAATCATACCAGTCTCTACATAGTAAGGATTAGCTAAGATTTTTTGAGCCACTTCTGTATACTGTGGCTTGGTCATAAAGTCTGCAAAAAGAATATCCCCTCGGTACTGAACTACTGACCCATTCTCAGCGATAATGGCAATTTGATCTAAAAAAGGGGCAAATAACTGATCAATAGCCAAAAGTGAGCGACCACTAGAAACAGCAAACAACATTTCTTTTTCAGCTAATCGAGGTAAAAGCGTAGCTAATCTTTCCCTATCATAAGTACCATCCTCTGCTAAAAAAGTACCATCCATATCTGTTGCGATCAATTTAATCATACAATCTAACCTTTATCCTTTTTAGGGGGTGCAAAACCCCATCGGGGTGTGCATCTCAAATCCTAATGTAACTTCTTTTATTATAACACAGAAACACCAAAAAGACGTGCCGAATTGACACGTCCTTATCTTCTATAAATCAATCTGTACGCCATTTTTGAAAGTTAGGCTGATTTTCTTACCCACTTTGATGTCTAGTCTCTCAACACTAGTCTGCCAGAGTTCTTGGTTGAAATCTGTGCTGAGGTCGCCCTGCTGCTTAAGTTGTCGAATAAAACCATCTAGGCTGAGCCTCTTACTTTTCTGATCTTCTAAGGCTGAAGTCGCTTCCTGCAACTCTTTCTGTTTTTCTTGGTAGGCTATTACTAGGGTATCGTACTGCTCTTGGTAAAGCTCTTGATTCTGAGCCTTTCTTGCATTTCTATCAACCAAGTCCTCAATGTCTTGGCGAATGGTTTCAAGTTTCCTCTCCAATTCATCAATCGTATCTTCAAGTGGCGAGGTATCTTTTGCCATTTCAATTAAGAGTTCTGTATTAGCCATAATCTCCTCTCGATTGCTGAGGAGTTGATTTATTGCTGATAGGAACCATGCTTTAATTTCTTCCTCCGTCACATGAGGTGTCTGACATTTATGCTCACCTTTGTACTTGGCATTGCACTGATAAATGGTTCGCTTATACTTGCTGGTAGAATGCCACACCTTGCTCCCAAAGGCTGACCCACATGAACCGCAGATAAGTCTCCCTGTAAAGATGTTACTAGATTGCCGTTTCTTCTCTAGCTTATCCAATTCAACCTGAACCAAATCAAAGACTTCACGTTTGATAATGGCTTCATGGTTGTTCTCTACATAATATTGAGGCAACTCACCTTCGTTTGGTTTGATGCTCTTCGTCAAGAAATCAGTTGTAAAACTTTTCTGAAGAAGGGCATCACCCTTATATTTTTCATTCCGAAGCATACGTTTTACCGTGCCATAGCTCCACTTCCTTTTCCCTTGTGGGGTTGGAATGCCTTGGGCGGTCAACTCTCTCGCAATTTTATTGGGATTATTCCCTAGTAGACATTGGTGGAAAATGTATCTTACAATTTTTGCTTCCTCTGGATCAATCTCAAAGCCACCAGTGTCACTTTTCTTAAAACCAAGAACTTGGCTGTAAGAAAAGGTCACTTGCCCTTCTGCCAACTGGCGTCGTCTTCCCCATGTCACGTTCTCTGAAATCGAGCGACTCTCCTCCTGAGCAAGGCTTGACATGATGGTAATCAAAAGCTCCCCTTTGGAGTCAAAAGTCCAAATGTTCTCCTTCTCAAAATAGATTTCAACACCTACTTCCTTGAGCTTTCGAACCGTTGAGAGGGAGTCAACTGTGTTTCTGGCAAATCGACTGACCGACTTCGTTAGGATAAGGTCTAGCTTCCCGTCAAGAGCATCTTCAACCATTTCTTGAAACCCAAGTCTCTTTTTGGTGTTTGTTCCACTAATCCCTTCATCGGAATACATCTTGACAAATTCCCAATCCGAACGACTGTTGATGTAGTCTGTGTAGTATGTCATCTGTGCTTCATAAGAAGTTGTCTGGTCTTCATGGTCAGTTGATACCCTGGCATAACCCGCCACTCGTCGTTTAGTAAAACTCGGCAGGTCAATCTTATGGGTTACTTGTTTGGCTGGTTCTATCGTGATGACTTTTTTCATTTCTACCGTCCTTTCCGAATGGTGGCGTGTTTTTCTTCTCCATTTCTATAGGTAGCTTTGGCTTCATTGGTCACGCTATTGAAAGAAATATGGTGAATATCTTCTGTCTTTAAGGTCTCACCAAAAGCTTGAAAGAGTTGTTTTTCTGTAATGGTACGTCCTAAACAGGCATCAACACCCTTGGCATCTCTTGTCCTGCAGTAATACCTCACTCGCTTTTCCTGATTGAATTTGGTTTCTACGGTCAGAAGCATGTCTAAACCGCAGTGGTCACAATAGACTTTGCCATTGAGTTTGGCTATTGCTTCATGTTTTGAAGTCCGTCTCTTCGCACGTCGTTTCTTTTCTTGATTGACCTGTTGGAAATACTCCGGTGTCACAATAGCTTCATGGGCATTCTCAACGATATACTTTGCCATCTGACCATCATTCGGAATGGACCGAGTGCCAAAATGATTTCGAAATGTCTTCTGTAAAATCAATCGTCCACAGTAAGCTTCTTGGTCAAACATGTTATAGATGACTCGTTTAGTGAAGCGATTGCCTAGTCTTGTTCTCTCACCCCTATCATCAAGCTTCTTAGCTATCTTTGGGGCTGAATCACCTGCCATGTACCATTCGAAAACCTGTCTAACAATAGAGGCTTCATGAGGTTCAATCACATACTCTTCGCCATTCCATCGATAGCCAAAGATATCTTGGGGAATATAAGGTTTCCCTTCTTCAAAACGTTTCTTCACTCGC
The DNA here is from genome assembly GCF_000425025.1 of Streptococcus castoreus DSM 17536. Classification (GTDB taxonomy): domain Bacteria; phylum Bacillota; class Bacilli; order Lactobacillales; family Streptococcaceae; genus Streptococcus; species Streptococcus castoreus. Next base: position 20,937 of record NZ_AUKZ01000026.1, read on the forward strand.
CATCTAACATTTTGACTGATAGACTGTGATTCCTCTTGAGCCATGGAGGTAAGTAGGGTTAAAAGCAACTCCCCTTCAGCAGTTAAGGTGTCAATGTTCTCCTTTTCAAAGCGAACACTGATACCAAGTCGCTTCAACTCACGAACGGTTTCCAAAAGCTCCACCGTATTTCGCCCAAAGCGTGAAATAGATTTGGTTAAAATAAGGTCTATCTTACCCTTGCGGCAATCTTCAAGTAAATTTTGAAAGTCTTGTCTATGGGCTTGACTGCGACCGCTAATAGCTGAGTCACTATAAACGCCCACATAATCCCATTCAGGATTTTCCTGTATCAATTGGCTGTAGTGACTCACTTGATTGGATAGGGACTGAAGTAAGCTTGTATGCGAAACCCTAGTGTAGGCTGCCGCCCTTAACTTTTTAATGGCAGTTCCCTTTTGGGCTTGTATCGTTTTGATTTGTTTCATTGATACATCTCCTTTCGCTACTATATATCACTCTAAAGCCCTTATTTATCAAGTCTTTAGGCCACTAATTGACTCATAAAAGGCTCATATTTTTCGAGCATTTTAGCCTTGAATGCTTGGAAATCAGCTTCAGAAATCAGCCCTTCAGATAGAAGCTGCTTAGCCTGTGCCATGGTAATCTGGTAGGTAAGTTCTCGTTGAAAGTCTTGTTCTGTCATCTCTTGTCTCCAAATCTAGCAGTCATATAGCACTTGCGACCACAGTATTTCCTCTTGGGATTAGCGTAGGAGGTAAACGTCATCCCACAAGACACACAGACATGTTCGGTATAAGCCTGTCGATTGACTTCCTCCAAATGGCTGTTCCACCAAGTTTGACGACAGGATGTACTACAAAAGCGTTTCTTTTTCTTACCGTCAATATGCGTCAAAACACGACCACAAGCATGACAGTAATCTGGTAAAATCTCATCTGTTTTCTCACCAGTCTTAATCGCCTCACGTCGACAAAATGACTTTATGGTGTTAGAAGATAAACTAAGTTTTATACCAATGGCTTTATAGCCAAGTCCTTGTTCTCGTAAATAGACAATAGCTGTTTTTTGTTCTGGGGTCATGACATTCCTCCTTCTATCTACTAGGGGAAGATAGTGAGGATTTAGTCCAACTTTTGAAGAAAAAAAGCAAAAAGAAAAAGCCTGATGTTTCCACCAGGCTAAAGAACCATTATCCTAATCTAAACCAACCGATAACTTTTCCAAGTTTGACGGTGCCACTCGCATCATAAAGTGAGCCATCTGCCATCCAGACACGCTTCACTCGACGGGTAATACCGCCACCACCAATTTCCAATTGATCGTTAATGCCATTCTTGTTGTGATCAGAGTAGCCATCGACATTCTGCTCAACTCCATCAATGCTTGTACCGTCTGAATCTGTGATACAAATACCGATGTGACCATAGGGATGACTGTCCGTCTTAATGACATAGAAATCACCAGCTTTAGGGTTAACTCCCCAGGCATCCTTAATGACTGTGAAACCATTGGCCTTTGCCTTGGTTAAGCAATCAATGGCATTGGTGTAAGCCATATCCTTATCGGTCAATTCTTGCACAATCTTATCCACCAAACTGACGCATTGTCCACCATAAGGGTTGGTAGGAACAGTCACTTTCTGTCCAACCTTAGACAGGGCTGACGCAACCGCACGTTGGGCAAGGCTTGTCGCCACTGCCTTGACGGAGCTAGTCGCCTTATGAACTTTCAAGGTCTGACCAATCTTTAAGACATCTGTTTTCTTCAAGCCATTCAAAGCTAACAGCTTATCAACCGTTGTCCCAAATTTCCGTGCAATCCCCCAATAGCTATCTCCTTTTTGAGCCGTATAGGTCTGTTCCGAATGACCAAGGCTGGTTCCTTCCACATCCTGCTCCAGTACCCAAGATTTAATCCCTTCAAGCAGGTAGGCTCTCTTACTATGAGATTGGTTTACCGCTTTGACTTGGAGGATTTTGTAGGTGCGACCCTTGACCCAATTCGCAATCGCTTGACCCGTTTGGTAATGAGTCGCATGACCAAGCACACGAACACTATCCCCAACGTGATAAACAGGGCTGGTAGAAGAATGGGACTGTCCTCCTTGCTTACTGGGGGTGGCAGAGACTACTGTCTTCACCTCCTCTTGGGTAATGGCAGAGACAAGACCTTTGGCCAGCTCTTCCTTCTTATTCTCAAAGATAGTCATGTCTTCTTCGTTATCGATAAAGGCAATCTCCACTAAGCGGTAAGTGTAACCACGGTTCTTGGCTTCGTTGGCATTATAGAGCCAATCCACCTTCTTAATCCCACGGTTTTGGAAATGACGGCTCAGAACAGCTAAAATGGCTAAATCCTCCTTATCTGCCGTCAAAGAGGACTGAATAAGGACTTCCGTCCCTCGTGCCGCGCCATTAAAGGCATTGAAATGAAGCTCGGTAATCGAGTCATAGCCCTTACCAAGGCTTGCCAGTGACTTATAATCATAAACGTTTTGGTCAGTGATATAATCGATATTTTTGCCGCTGTACTTGGACATGAGTTTAGCCAACTCACGAACCTTACCAGCTTCTGTAATGCCACGTTTGGTATTAACTGCTCCTGGATCATAGGTGCTGCGTCCTTGCCCATGTCCACAAATCACTAGATGTTTTCCCATGTTAATCTCCTTCTTTCTCGTTGAATTGTTTTAAAAGTGCTTGTAGTTTCTCTGGGATAGGTAAGCCAATCCGCACCGCATTTTCCAAGATACTCAAGCCTTCATTACTCAAGTAAAAGAAAATCACCATGGTGCGAATCGTCCCACCCTGTTTGATGATTTCAGTATCAATGAGGTGTCCCACGGATACTAAAAAGAGAATGGCTATCTTTTTGAAGATACCCTTGAAACCAATGCTGCTGGAGAGTTTCTTCTGGACAACTGCCGCAAAAACTCCCGTCACATAATCAATGATGAGAAAAATAAAAAGGGCATATAAGACCCCATCAACTTCTCCAAAAATAGAACCGATAAGTCCTCCAATCGCTGAAAAGAGGACTTTATTTGTTGCCAGTAATTCTTTCATAATGACACTTTCCTTTCTTATGCTGTTCTACGCCAACGGTAAATCGTGACGTAAGGTTGTAAGTTGTTATGTGGTTTTCCACCACCAGTGTTTCCTGTGTTATTCCCTTGAGGGTAAAGACTAGAGCTACCGTCTGAAGAATGGTCACGACGAATAGCTCCTGAGCCATTGTTAGCTGTTACATATTGGGCGTGAGAATGAGATGGCATCTCATCAATCGTCAAGGTATGCGTCTTACTACCGCCTGACAGATTAACGCTATTAAACTCACTTTCATTCTCAGACACACCAACTAAGACTCGTCCGTTTCCAAACCGCTCCCAAGTCCCACCCATAATGGTGGCTGGACTAGTGCTTGACGTGGATTCGTAAATGACACCCACTGGGTAGAAAATATCAAGAAGTTTCTTATTCTTCATATAAATCTCACCGTCAAAATAAGCAGGTAAACTCCCATCAACATCAAGCACCCCTCTTGTCCATGCTTTGCCTATCCCCATACCTGATGGACTTAAGCCGTAGACAACCTTTTCTGGACCAATGGTAAATTCAAAGGTCGTGGAGTAAAAGAGGTCTGCTAGCGTTCCAATAATGGTATAGGATTTCGTAGTATCATAGGCGCCACCTAAAATAGCTTGGAAATCTGTTTTTGTGTGTTCCGTTGTCGACGTCCAGTTGGCAGCACCACCAGCGTTTGTGACCTTCTGGCCACTTGTCAAATCAACCACTTCCCATGTCAAGGTTGCCTTGTTCTTTTGGACACTATTGATGGTTAAAGGGGCAATCTTAAGCTTTCGTGTGACTGTCACCTGATTCATACTAGAACCAGCACGAACGGCTGAGAATGAGAAGATAGGCTTGAAATACTCTAATAGGGTTATCTCCACTTCTTTTCGAGCACTTTGTCGCCCTCTCGAATCAGTCACATAGGCAGAGACCTTAGCACGAACAATCCAGTTGACACCACCCAAAAGACCGTTATTATTCGTTGCCACATTAGGTAGTTGAACCCACTGATTGTTCTCAAACTTAAAGACCTCTGCACGATAACCCGTCGAAGGAATGGTCGAGCCGTAAATGCCTGCTGCTTGATTGAAGGTCACTTTAGGGTTGGACACCAACTGGGCAAAGCTTGTGCCAGTGAGGATTGTTTTCGCAGTGACATGGGATTCTGAAACAGAAATACTGCCCAAGGTTGGAACAACTGACGTCGGTAGGTTGAGGGTAATGGGAATTGTCATAGAACCTATTGTCTTACCACCATAGATAGTGGCTAGTGTTAAATGCCCATTACCTGAGGTGCTATTTGGAATCTGAGTAGCCAACTGTGAAATCGAAGGCGTCCAAGTTACAGAAGTCGCAATGCCTGTTCCAATCGTGCCACTTAGACTCCCAAAATGCCAGGTCATGTTATGGGTAAAATCACTACTGGCACACTTAATCGTAATGGTTACAGCTTGCCCCATCATATTCCCTGACACCGTGGCACTGGATGACCGTGGAATATCACTTAAACGTAGTGATTGTGACCCCGTATTTAAGGTGCCAGGCGACCACCCACCAGACCCAGAGAAAGTCGCAGAAAAACTGATCGTTTTTGACCCATTCGAATCATGTGGCACAGTGATGGTCTTATCAATTAAGTGGAGGGAACTATGTGCCGTGTACATATCTGGTCGCCCTGACCAAGAAAGCGTCTGACCATTGATGGACACATTCGCCCTACAGTCATACATCCCAAAGGTCGTATAACCATTCTTTAGCCAGAGTTGGACTCGAACAGTAGACGTATTATTAGCGGTTGAAGTTCCTGTTTCTTCCACTCGTAAAAGCAGGGTATAGCCCCTATCATTATTTGAACCATAATCTCCCATAAGGCCTCCTTTCTACTTGGCATCAATAAAACGACAAACCAGATGCTTGGCATTATGCCTTGCGGCTTCTAGTCGATAATAACCAACCTGTAAGGTCTCCACAAAGACCCCGTGATGGATTTTAATGACACCAGCTGTAACCGTCATGACGGCATTCCCAGCTGACTTAATCATCATCCCTTGTGGGGTTAATTCGATATACTCAGAGTTATCCTTCTTACCAATAATCACCCCATTATCACCAGCTCTCAGATAGGTATTGACAAAGTTAAGCAAGAGACTATTAGCTTTCAAGTCTGCTTCGATGGCTGCTATACGAGCTGTATTATCAATAAAGTCTTGTTTAAATTGTGCAAGGACAGCTTCATTATTTTTCTCAAACTCTTTATAAGACTTGAGCCAATCGGCCACTTCTTTTGCCAAAGCTCTCGCCTCAAGGTCTACTCGGAGAGATTCTGTCTTTTCAGTCAGAACATCTAGCTGTTGTTTCATGAACTCATTATCAGCCTTGGCATCAATCTGAGCGATGAGATCATTCAAAGAAGGTCCAGGCGCTGAAGCAACGTTTCCATCTTCCAATTGAACATTTCGAAGATAAACCACATCTCCTACTGACCACGAACCTGACTTTAAGTAAAAGATATAAGAATAGTACTGATAACTACTTACTTTCCATGAAGAAACAAACCTTTGCCAATCTGTTGTGACGTTGTAAGCTTTCGTTCCACCGAGTTCACAACCCATATTGAGTGTGACAGATTTTGAACACTTAAGATCAATCGAAAAAGTCATGTTAGTACTAATTCGACTTCTTAAATCATAGAAGTTCCGATGAAAACCACCTGTACCTGCTTTGGTACAGGTCATCTTCACAGTCACGCCACTGACAGAACTCGTATCTTCATCTACCTCCTTCTTCCACTCAGAGGTTACTGATGAAAAGGTCGTCGCTTTCATGGCATAATCGTCAATGTAATTGCGACCACCCAGTTCCGTTCCCTCAAAAAAGGAAGACCATGTATAGTCACTGGGATTAGTTGAACAGGTTACACTAAACTAGACAGAATTTATAAAGTGTTCTACACTAAAGAAAATAGGAGAAAAACTATGTCTAGAAAAATTCGCCGTTACTTCACAGATGACTTCAAACAACAAATCGTTGACTTGCACAATGCAGGTAGAAAACGCAGTGAACTGATCAAAGAATATGATTTAAGGCCCTCAACCTTCGATAAGTGGGTTAAACAAGCAAGAACAACTGGTTCCTTTAAAACTGTCGATAATCTGACAGATGAACAACGTGAGTTGATAGAACTCAGAAAACGAAATAAAGAACTCGAAATGCAATTAGACATCCTAAAGCAAGC
>NZ_AUKZ01000027.1 GCF_000425025.1 Streptococcus castoreus DSM 17536
ATGAGGGAACTATTCTTCATAGTGACCAAGGCTGGCAATATCAACACCAATCTTATCATCATTTCTTGGCTTCTAAAGGCATTCGCCCTTCGATGTCTCGCAAAGGCAATAGCCTTGACAATGGTATGATGGAATCTTTCTTTGGCATTTTAAAATCTGAGATGTTTTATGGTTTTGAGAAATCCTATCAATCACTGGACGAACTCGAACAAGCCATTACCGAATACATTTTTTATTACAACAACAAACGAATCAAAACAAAATTAAAAGGACTTAGTCCCGTACCATACAGAACTAAATCCTTTCAATAATTTCTTGTCCAACTTTTGGGGTGCAGTACACACTAAGAAAGGGCTTCTTTATGGTAAGAGATAATGGAATGACCAACTCTTAGTGCTTGGTAATAGACAACCCCACTCTTTTCGATAAAAATCGCCAGAGGGCTAATGCCAGATAAAAATCAATCATGCCATGAATAAGGGAACCAAGTCCAATCAAACCTAGCATAAACCACAAGTAAGATAAGGAAGTCGCTGTCGTTACTGTTAAGGCATAAACAACTGCAAATTCAGCAATACCATGAACCAGATTAACAATAAACGCAAAACCAAAAATCTTTAGTGGCGATTGCAAGACTTGTGGATACCTTTTGATCCACCAAGCTGCTAGAAAAGCAAAAATAAAATGAGAAAAGGCCCTTAAAACAATTACTAAAGGAAAACCAGCTAATAGAAAACCAAGTCCTGCTCCAAGGCTAACCAAAAGAGCCACTGGAACTGATATAAAAATAGCCAGAAATAATGGAAGGTGACTGGCTAAGGTAAAAGAAGCTGGTCCAATAATGACCTTAATAGGCATGGTCAGCGGAATCAAAATGGCAAAAGCTACTAAAATTGAAGTATAGGCTATTATTTGTGTCGGTTTTTTCGTCATACTATCTCCTTTGCAGAAATAGTATAGCCAAATATTTGATAGCTGTCAAGACACTTATCAAATATTTGGCTAGTTTCAATTTACAATTACTTCTTGTTATGAAATTATTCTGACAATTTACTTATGATTTTTGATTTTTTCTCCAACAACATAAGACAATAATTTAGCTTGGTCTGCTGAAAAAGTTCGATAAGAAATAATACCTAATCCCATAACATTTGACTCTGAAATTAAAATTGATCCATCCTCTTTTACTTGTTCAACAACACCAACATGTCCATAAGTCAAATCTGCACCAGCTTGACCCGGTGAAAATGACACAACGTAACCGACTTTAGGTTTATGAGTTGTCACAAAACCTGATTTATTCTGCCAATCTCCCCCATTTCCCATATACTCATCTACTTTGTAGCCTAATTCTTGCACACGATTATAAGCATACCATGTGCATTGACCAAAAGAATAGGTGGTAGTTCGATAATTTAGTACATTTAGTGGAGCAGATGTTCTGTAGCCAAGTGGAATCTCACTAAACTGAGAACTTGAAACCACTTTTAGATGCTCAGGAATTTCAGGAGTTCCTCCATGGGCGTCAATCCACTGATCCAATCTAGTCATAATATCTGCCCGGCGTTGACCACTACCACTAGTATCTGTAAAATAGACACCTCCCTCACGTAGCGTATCTAACTGACCTAAGGCAAGTTTTTGAGCCTTTAAATCTTGCCTTTCAAACGTCTGGTTCTTATTTTGAATGATTGTCTCTTCTACCAAATAACGAATGGCTTTGTCATCATTGTAACGTTTGGCATTAGTAGGATTGGTATCAAAAGCGCCATAACCAAACATATTGGCTCCCTTTTCTTTGGCAACTCCTTGAGTACCTAAAGAACTCTCTGCCATAGCAATAGCAACGATAGCCCTAACATCTAATCCTGATGCTTTTTCCCATTCCAATAATCGTTTTCCATTTAGACGTTCTTTATCGTAAGGAATGCCTAAGCTGTCCAAAAAACCATCTAATTGTTCAGCTGTTATTCCATAACGACGTGATAACAGGTTGTGAGAATAAGCAGAATCTCCCGTCCAGTGCTGAACATAAGCTGCAGATGATCGGCTAGATGATCTTGACTTTTCATTTTTTTCATCAAAAACAGGGGGTAAAGATGACATCGGCAAAATAGGAACTTGGTTAATGGGTTGCTGAACAGCAGATGTTTTAGAAGGTACTGTAGGAGATGGAGCGTCTTGCACCTTGGGATTATCCACTTTTGGCTGTGATTCCTGCTGTTCTTGTTTCTCCTTTTCTCCTTTTTCATTGTCCGTATCTGCTGTGTCATTTGGCTGTTTTTCTGTAGAATTTGACTTCTTATCTTTGGAATTACTTTCTTTAGAAGAGACCTCCGATTCTTGATCGGTTAGGCTTTTTTCATCATTTTGGGACTGAGTTTGACCATCTATCATAGTCTTTTTTTCTTTTATTAATTTGGAACTGCCTTTTGCTTGTTGACTCTTTGACACCGTCTTTTTATCAGTAGGCGACGATGACGTCTCTTGAATGGTATCAGCAACAACTAATGGTGCCATACTATTTAACAACAACGTACTCAATAACGTTACTGCTAATAGTTTCTTTTTCTTCATAGTCAGACTTTCTCCTATCTTTTAGTTATGCAATAATCAATACCTAGTGGTATCCAAATAACCGTTATTTTTCACCACGAGACCATTATATTGTATCTTTGCTTGGAAAATTAATTGTAAAAACCATCCAACGATTGTCTCTAACGGTAAACTCGTAAGTGAAATGGTATTGCTCAAGAATTTGATGTGTGATAAACAGACCTAAGCCAGTGCCGCCATCTTTTCGATTACGGCTATAATCAGGTCTGTAAAATGGTTGAAACAACTGTTTTATTTGTTGCTGAGTTAACAATACTTCAGCTTCATTTTTAATAATTAACTGTCCATTATGTAGCTGAATAACAATTTTTCCACCTGATTTTGTATACTTCAAGGCATTGTCTATGAGATTTTTGATAGCTTTTAAGAGATAAACCTTATTAGCTTTAACTAACTGCTCTTCTAAATCAATACTAATTTTTAAATTCTGTAGTTCTGATAAGATAAGAAAGACTTCCATTTCCTCTTCTAAACTTTGTCTGAGGGAGAACTCTTCATTATGCTGTAAAGCAGCTATTTCAACTTTAGAAAGTGATAAAATAGATTGAACCAGTTGTGCTTGACCTTCCAAAACTTCTCTAGATTTTCGTAAATATTTATCACGATCAGCAAAATCACCAACCTTATAAAGCATGCCATCAATCATGCCCATGACACTAGTTATTGGGGTCTTTAGCTCATGAGAGGTCATTCGTAAAAATTCAGACTTCTCACGTTCTGAATCGGCAGCCTTTTCATACTCCTTTTCTAACGATTTAATACTTGTGAAAAGACGACGATATAGGCGATTAATATCACTTGCCAAAGTGGCTATTTCATCTTCACCTTGAACAGTGCACGATAAATTCGCTTCTAGATTGGCCATTCTCCTTGTCATCTGTGAAATGTTAAGAAGTCGCCGACTAGATGTCCTACTATAAAGATAGGCGACAATGCTGCCAAGTGTTAATGAAAAAACAAGCAAATAAGGATAAAGTTTTAATAGCACTTTACTGGCATCAGTTATCGAGTGAAATGATACTTGCCCAAACAATGTAACTTTCTTACCATTTTGTAATGTCACCTTGTGACTCAAGGTTTTTATATTCGAATAAGAATTTTCCCAACTGGTTACAATATTAACATTGGAATTGCTATTTACGCCATCAGATAATTGTAATGAGGAATAAAGTAACTGATTATTACTGCCTACTAAACTATACCAGATATTGTTTTTATCCATTTTTTTGGTCAAAATATCACTAATTTCAGTTATTGTTCTTCCTTCAATTTGCTTACTAGTCTGTTTGAATGCATAAATAACCTCTTTCGTCTTAACTTGCTTATAGTAAAGAGGCATCACAAAATAGAGGGCTAATAAAATTGTTGTAACGACGACAATAATTAAACTATTAATCACTAAAAATGTTTTTTTTATCAGTCTCACTCGCGTTCCCCTAACAAATAACCCATTCCCGTAATCGTTGTTAGGGGAATCCCCACCATTTTTTTACGAAGATTCTTAATATGATTATCCAATACCCGAGTGTCTAGTTCTGAATACCCCCATATGCCATCCATGAGTTGTTCTCTAGTAACAACCTTTTGACTTCTTCGAGATAAATAATCAATAATTTCATATTCTTTTTTGGTTAATTTCACCAATGTGTCCTGCCAATACACGCTATGCTCACTATAGTCAATAGATAACTGTCCAAGCTGTAGTCGCTCTTTGGGAACAGCAACTCTCAGCACATTCTCAACCCGTTTCATCAAAATCAAGGGCGAGAATGGTTTAGTGACATAATCACTAATTAAATGATTAAAACTAACTAATTGTGTGTATTCATCATCCAAAGCAGTTAACATAATAATAGGAACATTAGATGTTTGCCGAATTGTTTTTAAAACATCTAAACCACCTATAGAAGGCAACATAATATCTAAAATGATCAAATCATAAGAGGTCTCCTCGCATTTTTGCAAAGCCTCATGTCCATCAAACACAGGATCGGCTTGGTAATCATTGGCTTTTAAAAATTCACAAACAACCTGATTAATTGTTTCATCATCCTCGACAACTAATATCTTAACCATAAGTTTCCTCTCTATGTGGCGGGTTTTATTATCAAAAATGGGAATGGGCTATAAAGCAAGGTCGTATTCGCACAAAACTTCTTCGATCAAAATTAAAAGACGTTTAGACAGATATAGCAACACAGCTATTCAAAGCGTAGTGCTTCAATTGGATCCAACTTGGAAGCTTTAAGAGCAGGCAATAGTCCAAATACAATCCCGATGATACAACAAAATGCTAGGCTTAATACGACAGAGAATAATGAAAGAATGTACGGATACTCAAGTGATTGAGTAATAATATAGCCCGAAATCATCCCTGTTACGACACCAATAATTCCACCCATCAAGGTTAAGATAACAGCCTCGATCAAGAACTGTTTCAAGATTAGCTTACGCCTAGCCCCTAAAGCTTTTTTAATACCAATTTCTCGCGTTCTTTCTGTCACTGATACCAACATAATATTCATAACACCAATACCACCAACAATCAATGAAATACTTGCAATCCCTGCCAACAAAACAAAGTTTGATTGATTCAGATTATCTAACTGACGTTCAAATTCCTGAAGGTTCATAACCCCAAACATATAGTCTGATTTTGGAAGTTTTTGATTCAAAGCATCACTAACACGTTTGGCAACTGGTTTTAAATCGTCTGCCTGAGCAGCTTGAACAGTGATTTCAGGAGTTGCATCAACCTCACTAAGGATATTATACCATTGATTCAATGGAATATAAGCTATTTTTTCAGCACCACTTGTTAAACTATTGCGATCCTTAGACTCAAACACGCCGATTACCTTAAATGGATTGCCTTTCACCTCCACATATTTTCCCACACCATCATCTTTTGGGAAAAGCGATTCATACAAGGACTTTTCTAAATAAATCACTTGTTTTTGATCTTTAAAGTCCTTATCTGTAAAATCACTTCCTTTAATTACCTGCATTCGTCTAATCTCAGCAACATTTTGAGAAATTGCAGAAATTTTTGCCGTTGATTTTTGGCTTAAATGATAAAGTTTATCCTCAACGCTATAGGAAATAAGGGCATTTTTGACACCTTTAATTTGCTTGATACTTTCTAATGACGCTTCATCCATAAAAGGAATATAATCTGGCTTCTTCGCATTAGCTTTGTCAGGAAGAGTGGGATCAATTAGGCTTTTCTTATTAAAGACAACATTAATGGTATTATTACTGCCACCAATTAATTGTCTTTTCGTATTCTCCGTATTCCCTTCAATGATTGAAAAAATGGCGATAATCGCACCAATACCAATGATAATGCCTAACATCGTTAGCATAGATCGCATTTTATGTGACAATATAGACCCTAGGGCTACAATAATATCTTCCATTGTTTTCCTCCCTATTCCAAACCTGCATGCTCAATGTTACCATCTCTTAAAACAACTGTTTTTTGACATAGTGCTGCTACTTCAGGTTCATGGGTAATGATAATAATTGTTTTACCTTCATCATTGAAACGTTTAAATAAATCCATGATTTGTATGCTTGTTTTTGTATCTAAGGCCCCTGTTGGTTCATCTCCAAGGATAAAACTAGGGTTCGTCACCAAGGCACGTGCAATAGCCACTCTTTGTTTTTGTCCCCCGGAGAGTTCCATCGGTTTAAATTCACTTCTTTCTTCCAAACCGACTAATCGAAGCATTTCTAATGCTCTTTCCCGACGTTCTTTTTTGGGAACATTCATATAAGTTAAAGGGAGTTCTACGTTTTGGCATGCAGTTAGTTTCGGCATTAAGTTAAAGTTTTGAAAAACGAAACCGATCTTCTGGTTTCTCAAATCCGCAAGTTCATTGTCAGATAATGATGATACATCTCTATCCTCAATATAGTATGAACCAGACCCAGGTTTATCTAAACAACCTATAATATTCATCAACGTTGATTTTCCTGAACCTGATGGTCCCATAATGGCTAGAAAGTCACCCTCTTTAACAGCTAAATCAATACCTTTTAAAATTGGAAATTCTTCATCACCAAGACGGTAGCTTTTCCGAATATCTTTAAGGCTTAACAATACTTCCTACCTCCATCCCGTCTTTCATTCCTGCAATTGGTAAAGCAATTTTATCTTTCAATCCGATGCCTTCCAAGATTTCAAAATAACCTTTAGCTATCTCTTTAACTTTCACCTCTTGCTTCTTGATCATTTTATTTTCTACTTTCCAGACATAGGTTTTGTTCCCTTCTTTCATAATGAAAGAGTCTTTTAAAACAACTTTACCAGACTCTGGTGTGACACTAAGAACATTGACATAAGTGTGTGAACCTATTAGAGGCATCTTCTCTACAGCATCTAATTCAACCACATATGGAAATTTTGCTTGGTTAGGATTATCCTGCTGTTGGTTATTTCCATTTCCTTGACTATTACCTTCAGCTTTAAGATTACCAACCTGTGTAACCGTCCCAGTCCACCTTTTAGAATTATCTTTTCGGTCAATAATTTCTACCTTTTGACCAATTTTTAGTTTTTCTCGATCAAATTCACTGACTGTTCCCTTAACTAGCATTTTAGATTTATCAACAATTTCCATAAATGTTTCACTGTCTTTTTTAGCTTTTGACTGATTTGGAAGCTCAGCGTTCAGACTAACAATTGTACCAGCTGTGTCTGCCTTAACAGTATCATATTGCAAGCGATTTTTCTCTGTAGCTGCTGTTGCATTGGCTTTTTCAAGGTCAATTTGAGCTGTTCTTACATCATTATCTGCTGTCTTTGCATCACTTAGTGCTTGCGCTACACTGTCTTCTGCACTACGAATTTGTTCTAATAAACTCTCATCTTGTGTATTGTTATACTTTGTCTTTAACGCATTAATATCATTTACCTTACGATTGTAAGTTCCCCACTTTATAGAAGCACTTACTTTAGCAGATTCTACTTGATTAGCCTTTGTCCGCACATCAAACTCTGACGATTGGGCAGTTAAACGTTGAGCTGTTTCATAAGAAAAAAGAGGCTGTCCTGCAGTAACCGTATCACCATTTTTTACCAATACTTCTTTTACTTCACCTTTAGAAGAATCAATTTTCACTTTGCTACTATTGTTAGCGCTAACTTCTCCTGCTAGTGTAAGGCTAACAGCTTTTGATTGGTTAATGGCTTCTTGGACAGTTAAAGACTTAATTTTATTAGCATCTGTCACTACCGACCCTAATTGATTATGTTGGCTAATAACAACGTAACTTCCCCCAGCAACACAAGTTAAAACCGCTACACTTAATAGCGCTATTTGTTTACGTGTCATCTTTTGTTTGAACTTAATCATTTTTTCTCCTTATTGCTCCAAATTATTTAAATCTAAAATACTTCTTTTTTTGGTCATAAAAACCATGCTTACTAGCACTAATAGCCAAGTGATTCGTTTGAAAACCGCATCATATCATGAACCTTGTAATACTTGAACTCAATGTAATCTAGTAAGATTAGCTATCAAATTCCTTAATTATTGTCTTATTAGCATAAAAGTCATATAAACGATAGTTGTGAAGATTCGCTTATATGACCCTGATGATGCCTTTAAAATTATGAAAACAAAACTATCCTATCTTATAAAGTTACTAATACTATTAGTACTCCTCAAAACTCTAACATTTTTCTTAATTATTTGAAGAGGAATCATCAGAAGCTAACTTATCTTTATTTTCTGTTGGGATCTGAACAACATTGCCATCTTCCATTGTATACTCAGTCACTTCCTTACCATCAACCGTTTTTGTTTTTTTACTTACAGCATCTCCCTCTAGATTAGATGTATTTATTTCTTTGGTTGCTTCTTTTTTTGAATTACTTTTTGAACCACAAGCCGTTAAAACACCTGATGCAGTCACCGCCAAAATTGAGATTACTAGTAATTTTTTAAATTTCATATTGAAAAACTCCTTTATAAATTGATAAACGTAGTATAACAAACCAATCTATCGTTTTTCTAAAGATTATCTGTTTTTTATCTGTTTTTTTAATCATAGCAAAACTTGACTAACTGCTGCCTAGTAATAATAAAAAAGAAAACGATTTCTCGTTCTCTCAAACTACAATAATATTTTACAGTCTCCAAGATGCTAAGCTAGAGATTTACAGATTTCTATTTCTCTAAGTAATGATATGGTTGAATTTGAACAGATTGACCAATGTTAGAAGCGAAAATCCACTTCGCTGTTTCAATCTGTCTAAAGTTTTCTGCACGACCAGTTAAGATAACACCTGCAAATTTAGCAGTCTTAGCATTAGGATTTGCTTTTAAATACGATTTTATATCCGTCTTGGTGTTCAATAGTTTATTGTTAGCATCACCATAACTACTGCCAAAATAATCTTTTGCCAAAGCTTCTTCCATGTAGCCTTTCATAAAAGTAAAGGCATTTTCAAGGCTCGTTTGCTCATTAACCTGCTTACCAGTTGTATCTTTCTTCAAGGCTTTAGCCATAGCCTTTTCTTGATGCTTCGTTTCTTGGTAAGTTTGTGTTTGTGTTTTTGTGTAGGCCATACCAAACTGATCAGATAATCTTAAAACAGTTGTATCAACCTTGCTTTGACTGCCAATCCAGTACCAATTAATTTGGAGATTACTAGGCACCAATCTTGTGATTTCCTCAAAAGTGTAGGGCTTGTCAAATGTAATTGCAACCTCTACTGCTTGACCAGACATCCGTTGTAACAAAGGAATATCTTGGGTAGGTTGCCTTTGGTCATCATTAGTATAGTTGTGGTTAGTATTATAAAAAAGTGGAACTTTATAATGATTGGTATAAGTATAGGCAGATTTCCCTTGATCACCACTTGAAAAACCATCACTATTGCTATTCAAATTTAAGCCGGGTTTTAAAGCATAGTTAGATTCAAATGGCTCGAAAGGGACTTCAATACCTGCAATAGTCTTAAATCGGTGAGAAATAAAAGCTCCTGTAAATTGTGTTTTGACATCGTATCCCCAAGTATGGTAATCAATATTGGGGTAGGCAATTTCGGATCTTAAAATATAGTAATCTTTTATTTTTTCACCATTTATGCTCGTGAGTTTAGACAATCCCATATAAGCAATCAATACCATTACTAACGCTGCTATGCTACTGATCATCGCTGTTTTAAGTCGTGAATGCCATTTGCTTGCCTTTGCAATCTTTTCAAAATCCATTGAAGTCTTCATAAGTATATCCTGCTTTCTTTAGTTTACCTTTTAACAAGGCTCGCCCCCGCATCAAGTTCACTTTCACACTGCTAATAGACTTGTGTAATATACTAGCCATTTCTTTGACAGACAAGTCATGAAAGTAATAGAGAGTTAAGACCATTCGATATTTGTCAGGTAGATGATTAATCGCTTCATAAAGAGGTGTATAATTGGGATGATCAAATTCTATGACCTTTTCTTGGTGGAAAAATTCACGCTGGAGAATTTGGAGATAAGTTTTGTCTCTCCTATATTGATCAATGTATTTTCTGACAGCTACTCGATACATCCAAGCTCTCATTTTCCTTGGGGGCAAAATGATATCACTTTCCAGCATTTTTAAGAAAACATCTTGACTAATGTCACATGCCGTTTGACGAGGCACACCTGAGGTCACTAAATAAGCAATGATTTCTTTTGAATAAGCAATTAACTCCTCCTCGTAAGGTTCTAACTTGATGAGTTCCACCTCCCCTCTACACTGATATAACGTATCATATCCTATTTCGGTTACAAAAAAAATCCCTCAAAGGAGATTTTTATTGAAATTGATTAATGTTAATCACATTGCTATTTTCTTTTCGCACATCTTTCCGATAAGAAAGCTCTGCTTCCTTTAGAATGTCTTCACGTTTTTCATGGGCATCAATATTTAAAACAAACCCTACCGCTACCGATAGCACCAACAGACTATTCCCACCTTGTGAGAGAAAAGGGAAAGTCACACCGGTTGAAGGAATCAATCCTGAAATACCACCAATATTAACAAACACCTGCACTAGCATCATTCCTCCCACACCTAATGCCATCATAGCATTAAATGGATTTTTAGCTTTGATGCCTACATTCATAATACGTAAAATGAGGAAAAAGACAAGCGCTAAAATAAGCCCCGCTCCAATCAATCCTAATTCCTCAATCACCACTGAGAACACAAAGTCTGTTTGAGCTTCTGGTAAATAGCCTCGCTTTTCAATCGAATTGCCCAGCCCTCTTCCAAACCAACCACCATTACTCATCGCATAATACGAATTGGCTAATTGATGCCCCGAATCCGTCAAATCATGGAAAGGATTGAAAAAGGCACTGAAACGTTTGGCAACATAGCCAAAAACAGGTATCTTTGCTACTTTCTCCACCCCAATAACCGCAATAGTTCCAAGAAAAATGGTGGACAGACTGGTAATCAAGACCAAAATAGCAGAAAACCAACGATAACCAATGCCACTAACTGAAAACATAATAATAGCTGTCAAAACAATAATCGAAGCATTTCCTAAGTCTGGTTGAGCGGCAACTAAAAGAATCATCAGCAAAGAATAGACACGCCAATCCCGTAAATCGCTCCATTCTGTTGGCCACCACTTACGCCTAGTCAAAGCCTGGTAATCGTAATGACTAATTTTTTCCTGAATCTTAGAAAAAGTCAGCGCCAAATACCAAACCATAATAATTTTTAAATATTCTGCAGGCTGAAAACTAATTGGTCCGATAACAATCCAACCATGCGCTCCCTTAATAGCTGTTGTAAAAAAACGAGCAATAATCAAAAGAACCATCTCTACTAACATGACTAATGTTAAAACTTTGGTATTTGCTAAAAAATTCAGCTTCAGTTTGTAAATAAACACAATAGCAATCAAGCTTATCATCCAAAAAGCCCCATGATTAATGACAGACTTAAATGGGTTAGCATGAGCTTGAATTAAGCTGACACTTGTTGTGGAATAAACCATAATCAAACCTATTACCGACAAAATCAAATAAGGCAGTAATATGGAATAATTTAACAGATGCCTTTTATCAATTTTCATAGTTTCCCCTATAGTTTTTGAAGTAATCATTTAGCATTATACCACCTTTCAACAGCAAACAAAAGAAAAAGGCGACAAACAATAAGAAGAAAAAGCTCTAGATACTTGATTAAACAAGGCAACATACCAATGCTTAAACATACTAGAACTCCTCTTTTATTATTGAGATCATCAAGTTTTGGGACATCAATAGTAAAACTAATTGTTAGCCTGAATTGCGCAAACCAGTAGCAATACCGTTAATTGTGGTATGAATCAATTTTTCATAATCTTCATCCAGTTGATTGTTACGTAAACGCTTAATTAACTCAATTTGAATATAATTTAAGACATTAAAATAAGGAAGCCGAAAATTCAAGCTTTGTTTAAGCGAAGAATTGTCTTCTAAAAGTTCTTCATGACCTTCAATGGCAAGGATAATATTCTTGGTTAGTTGCCACTCATCCAAGATAATATGAAAAACATCTCGAACTTCCTGGCTATTCGCTAATTGAGCATACTGAAAAGCAATATTCATGTTTGACTTAGAAAGCACCATGTCAACATTTGATAGTAGAGAATGAAAAAATGGCCAAGTTTGGTACATGTGTTGGAGACGTTGAAGGTTTCCTTTTTCTTTGTCAATATAATGCTTGAAGGCAGAACCAACCCCATACCAGCCTGGAAGCATGATACGATTTTGTGACCACGAAAAAACCCAAGGAATGGCACGAAGTCCTGTAATTTCTGTAATAGTTTTACGTGCTGCTGGTCTGGAACCAATATTCAGACTGGAAACTTCTTTGATTGGACTAGCCTCAAAAAAGTAATGGTAAAAATGCGGGTTATCAAATACTAATTGTCGGTAAATATGATTACTGTCTGCAACAATGCCATCCATAATCTCCCTAAAGCCATCTATCTCATCTGGATTGGTCAACATCCGTGTCACCATACGATTGACAGAGGCAGAAATGAGCATTTCTAAATGATAATAAGCAATATCCTTATTACCATATTTATTTTCGATGATTTCCCCCTGCTCCGTTAACCGAATTCGGTCTTTAATAGAGCCAAATGGCTGTGATGTAATAGCATCATAAGAAGGACCACCGCCTCGCCCAACAGTTCCACCACGACCATGGAAGAAAGTAATTTTAACCCCGTTTTCCTCCCCAATAGCGGTTAATTCATTTTGAGCCTTATAGAGCGTCCAACCTGAAGCCAAATAACCACCATCTTTATTACTATCTGAATAGCCTAGCATAATTTCTTGGTAATGCGCATTGGCTGCAATCCATGATTTCACAATATCGTAGCTCAAATAAGCTTTCATGATATCTCGTGCATTGTCTAAGTCTTCAATCGTTTCAAAGAGGGGAACAATTTGCACACGCGCTTTTTGCTTATCAATGAGACCAACTTCTTTAAGCATAATCGCTAATTCAAACATATCTGAAACACTCTCAGTATGTGAAATAATATGTTGTTTAATCACTTCTTCGCCAAGCTTATCTTTTAACTGACGTGCAGCTGTATAAATAGCTAATTCTTTTTCTAAGAGTTCTGATTTGGCAACAGCTGCTGATGACAAGGTTCTTGGATCGTTGGTTAATTCATTTAAAAGAATCTCACATTTTTCAGATTCTGTTAGTGAGCTATAATCCTCAACAATATTGGCACCTTTTAACAATTCTGCCACACAAGCCTCTTGCACACTAGAATCTTGCCGCATATCAATACTTGCTAGAAAGAAACCAAAAATATCAACAGCCTGTAAAATTTCCTGCAAATCACCATCAACTAAAGCAGTATCACCAGCTTCAAGAAGGGATTGCTCAATAGCTTTTAAATCTTCTTTAAACTCAATAGGCGAAGCATAGGCTAAAACAGCATTTTCATGAGATTCCTCTAACGTGGCTTGCACTGATGAAAGGATATGATCATTGGCATAAGTTGCTCTTATCGTTTTCGTTTGATCAGTTAATTGCAAGCGAGTCTGCATTAGACGGGATTGAATATAATGAAAAGCTCGACGGTAAGGCTCATTTTCACGATAAATGGATTGATCATCAGACAGGCTAGCTAAGCGTTCAACTTCCGGACTGGTTGGAACCAAGGCTGACGACAAAGAAAACGTTTGGTATAAGGCTGACAATTTTTCAATATAAAAATTTAGAATAACGTCACTTTGAACCGTCGCAGACAGGTGCAAGGTTTCAGCTGTGACAAATGGATTGCCATCACGGTCACCACCAATCCACATCCCCATAGTAATTGGTTTTGGATTTTCCAAATCCAATCCATGTTTTTGAGCCAAGGACTTGTACTCTGCCGTTAGTTTGGTAATTGCCTGAATCAGAGAACCATTATAGTATTGCATAACATTGGTAATCTCATTTTTAACCTTGAGTTTTTTCTCACGAATAATGTCCGTTTGCATAATGATCTCAATATAACGATAAAGATCATTGTGCCATTTTTCTTTATTAACCACGCCAGCTTTGACATCACGGTATTTTCTAAGGAGATCGTGAATATTGTTTGTTAATTCAAGAATGGTCTTGCGCTGCACCTGTGTCGGGTGTGCCGTTAAGACAGGCACTACATTGACCCGTTCCAAGATTGCCTTACCACCTTCTTTTTCAGCAACAGCATCAATGGTTAGAGACAATTTACCCAAATAATCTGTATTCGTATTATTTTGACGGTTGATTTCGTAAGCCAAGTCTACATCTTCTGAAATGTTAATCAAAAGAGGTAAAATAGAAAAATACCTCGAAATGACATCCATCTCATCATTGGAAATACTTGCGATCAATTTCTCCAAGAGCACATAGTCTTGCTTTTCAGACAAGACGATGATTTTTTCGATAGTTGCAAAAGCCTCATCTCCAATCATACGACGAGTGATTTTTTCTAACATTTCCTTCAAAATAGTAACTTCTTCAGAAATAATGGATTGGTTGCTACTACTCTCTAACTTTTTAAGTGACAAACTACTGGCTCCTCTTCTACTAATCTCTCATTTTATCATACCACTTTTTACTGAAAATAAAAGCATTCTTAGCAGTAATGTTTACCTTTACATGAAAGCAAGCGTTTTTATCTGTCATACTGTTTGTAACTTCTTTTCTATCGTATCTCAGCTAAATTCTGTTATACTAGTTTTAATCATACGTTAAGGAGAAAATTATGGAATTAAAAAAACGTTCAGAATTCCCTGAAAATGAACTCTGGGATTTAACAGCTCTTTACAAAGATCATCAAGATTTTTTGCTTGCCATTGAAAAAGCCCTGCAAGATGTCGATCTCTTCAAACGCAACTACGAAGGCCAGTTAATTTCCGTTCAAGATTTTACCCAAGCTTTGATGGATATTGAACAAATCTATATTCAAATGAGTCATATCGGCACCTATGCTTTTATGCCTCAGACAACTGATTTTTCAAGTGAAGAATTTGCCCAAATTGCTCAAGCTGGTGATGATTTTATGACCAAGGCAAGTGTTGCACTTAGCTTTTTTGATACAGCCTTAGCCAATGCTGACTCAAAGGTTCTTGATGAATTAGAAAAGAATCCTTATTTTAGCGCAGCTATTCGTATGGCAAAAATTCAAAAAGAACATTTGTTAAGCCCTGATGTGGAAAAAGCTTTAGCTAATCTTCGTGAAGTGATCAATGCTCCTTATGACATTTACACCAAAATGCGGGCAGGTGACTTTGAAATGGATGACTTTGAAGTAAACGGTAAAACGTATAAAAATAGCTTTGTATCCTACGAAAACTTCTACCAAAACCATGAAAATGCTGACGTTCGCAACAAAGCATTTCGATCTTTCTCAAAAGGTCTCCGCAAACATCAAAACACGGCTGCCGCTGCCTACTTAGCCAAAGTCAAGTCAGAAAAACTCTTGGCTGATATGAAAGGATACGATTCTGTCTTTGATTATCTCCTAGCTGAGCAAGAAGTCGATCGTCGCATGTTTGATCGTCAAATTGACTTGATTATGTCAGAATTTGGACCAGTAGCTCAAAAATTCTTAAAACATGTCGCTAAGGTTAATGGTTTGAAAAAAATGACTTTTGCAGACTGGAAATTAGATATTGATAATGACCTCAATCCAGAAGTATCTATTGATGATGCCTATGATTTGGTCATGAAATCATTAGCACCACTCGGTCAGGAATACATTCAAGAAGTTGAGCGCTACCAAAAAGAACGCTGGGTTGATTTTGCAGCTAATGCCAATAAAGATTCTGGAGGTTACGCAGCTGACCCATATAAGGTTCATCCGTATGTCCTTATGAGTTGGACTGGACGCATGAGTGATGTCTACACACTTATCCATGAAATTGGACATTCTGGTCAGTTTATCTTCTCTGACAATCACCAAAGTTATTTCAATACCCACATGTCAACTTACTACGTGGAAGCACCATCAACGTTCAACGAGTTAATGCTTAGTGACTACTTAGAGCATCAATTTGATACTCCACGTCAAAAACGCTTTGCCCTTGCCCACCGTTTAACAGATACTTACTTCCACAACTTCATCACCCATTTATTAGAAGCCGCTTTCCAACGTAAGGTTTACACTCTCATTGAAGAGGGAGGCACTTTTGGCGCTGATCAACTGAATGCCATGATGAAAGAAGTCTTAACAGAATTCTGGGGGGAGGCTGTTGAAATTGATGATGATGCAGCCCTTACATGGATGCGTCAGGCACATTATTATATGGGGCTATACAGCTATACCTATTCAGCAGGG
This sequence comes from Streptococcus castoreus DSM 17536, assembly GCF_000425025.1. Taxonomy (GTDB): domain Bacteria; phylum Bacillota; class Bacilli; order Lactobacillales; family Streptococcaceae; genus Streptococcus; species Streptococcus castoreus. Next base: position 16,442 of record NZ_AUKZ01000027.1, read on the forward strand.
CTTGTCATTTCAACAGCAGGTTACCTCAATCTCAAAAGCAATCCAAACGGAGCAAACGAATGGCTTGAATTCCTAAAATCAGGAGGAAGTCGTACACCACTAAACACCGCCCTCCTGATCGGTGCTGACATTTCAACAGACAAACCCTTGCGCGAAACGATTCAATTCCTGAGTGACACAGTAAATTACATCATAGCTTACACTGAGGAGATGTCACATGACTAATATTTATGACTTTGCGGTTAAAGGGCAAGATGGTAAAGAGTTAACGCTAGCAGATTATAAAGGAAGGGTCATCCTCATAGTTAACACTGCCACAGGGTGCGGATTGACACCACAGTATGAAGGTCTCCAAAACCTTTACAACAGCTACCACGAATTAGGCTTTGACATTCTTGATTTTCCCTGTAACCAATTTGCTGGTCAAGCACCAGGTGAGGCCGAGGAAATCAATACTTTTTGTCGTCTCAATTATCAAACCACTTTCCCTCGCTTTGCTAAAATCAAAGTGAATGGTAAAGAAACCGATCCACTGTTTACTTGGTTAAAAGAACAAAAAAGCGGTCCTCTTGGCAAGCGCATTGAATGGAATTTTGCCAAATTCCTTATTGACCAAAACGGTCAGGTTGTTGAGCGTTATTCTTCAAAAACCGATCCAAAAGTGATAGAAAAACAGCTTAAAGCGTTACTTAATTAGATTAGAAACCCCAGACTAAAAAGTAAATCTGGGGTTTTATCTATACTTTTGTCTTGAGATTCCAAGCTTTGATGAGGTAATAGAGAGTCATCATCATCAAGAGTATCGGTACGCCTAAAAAAAGAATGACTAAAGGAAGTAAAACAAGGCTTGCTTGCCAAGAAATTTGCCAAATATCGGAATTTAAGTACCAATGATTAATCGAATGGCTCGAATAATTAGCATAAATAACAATGAATGAACAAAATCCTGAAAATAAGGTAGAGTTATAAAAAGCTTTCAACATCTGTTTCCTAGACTCTTCATCTGAAAAAATATCGGTATCACTATTCATTGTTTGCTGTTGGAAATATTGTAATCCCCCAAAACGACTCCCTGAAAGATGCTTCCAACCACTATCTTCAAAAAGAGTAATGTAATCTTGATACTTACTTGCAGACATGTAATCCTTAAAATCTATCCTGATCAGTTTAGGATCTTGAGTAACTTTTTCAAACCTGTAAAGGGGTAACCACTGACTCACACCAACTAAGGAATAGCCCTCTTTTTGGACCTTATTAATCCATTGTTCTTCTTCCTCAAGACCTGAAAGAAAACATTTATACTTTTTCATAACTTTCTCCTTACAAATGATATGCCTTTGCTAAGTCACTAAGTTTTCGTAAACGTTCTGTTTCTAATGCTAATATCCGCCGACCAGCCTCAGTAATCTCATAAACTTTTCGGCGTTTATCATTGCTTGGAACGGCTACGATCCACCTTAATTTTAAAAGATTTTCAATGGCACCATACATCGTTCCTGCTGCTATTCGAACATCACCCTCACTCATTTCCTCAACCTTTTGCATAATGGCATAACCATGTGCAGGAAAAAGGAGAGCCAGCAAAATATAATAAGTGGTCTCCGTTAATGGTAACTGTTTATGGCGTTTCATTAAGTATCCCTTTCTATCGCTAAACTAGATAGTTATATTATATATCGCCTAACTGTATTAGTCAACTGTATATTAAAAAACAGGCTATTCAGGAACTATCTTCCCTCTTAATTAGCCTATTCTTAGCTATTAATTATTTGAAAACCTCTTGGTAAAAATTTCATTTTATCGCCATCTTTGACAGTGATTTGTTGATTGCTTTGTCCACTGTCTCCTCATGACCCTTGAAGCCCCAATATTAGTTTGCCTTCATATCGCGCTTAGTGCCATCATTAATTATAGTAAAGCTGCTTTTTTCTTTAACTTCATAACTAACTGTCTTTTAGCACCTCTAATATGGTATCCCCTTTTTCGCAAGAAACCATTTCATTGATCACACTTATATCTTCAGTGACGACTAGCTGCACTTGATCGTCTTTTTTACAGGTTTTGATTTTACAATTTACTTTACTCGAGAACAACCTACTAACAGATAAGTTTGCTAAGTCAATCATTTTGAATTTATTTGCCACCCAATCGTCTCTTAAGGAACATTAATATCAGTGGGAAAAAAAACAACGTTGACACAGTATGAACCATATTAAAAGACATTCCTGCAAGCACATAAGACCACCAAGACATACTATACAAATAAGCAAAGCAACTATCAATCATAACTCCATAAAGAAAAGCACAGAAAGCAGCCCCCACCGCTTGCGCTATCACAGAAACCCTGAGAAATTTATTAGCCAATGGATAGCAGACACATCGCCAAAGAATTAAGACAAAGCTAAAACACATTATCTGCCAAAAAATCCAAGGTCCAAACCCTAAGGGAAAAGCAGATAAAAACATCCCAATCCCCATTGCTAACATAACTTCAGTTAAACCAAAATAAAGCAAATAAACCAACAACAGAGCCGTTATGGGCTGAACGCTAGGTAGCCCACTAAAAGCTAGGCGTAACACAAAACAAAGAGTCGACATGATAGCTACTCGGCGAATAATTTTAGCAGACATTTTTCCTCTCCTTAAAATTCTTTTTACCTATTATGACAGATTTTTAATGACTTGACTAGTTTAGTACCCTATCTCCAAAAATGAGAAAAGTCATAAAAAGGAAAGTATTATAAGAACACAATTAACCTTTCTCGTGATTAACGATAGTCGATAATTATCATCCAACTGAAACAACTAGCGAACTAAAGCTGTTCTGACAAATTTTTAGTCAAACTATCAAACAAAGAATAATATTAAGAAAACAGTTGAGATACTTTGATTTTTCCCCGCATTTACGGTACAATAGCAGTAATGAGAAGAAGAATAAAACCAATTGTAGTGCTAGTCTTCTTTACCTTGATTGCTATTTTACTCATTATTGGCAAAATACACTCTGATACGCTAAAACAAAAAGAACTGCGTCAAGCTAAAGCCAATGTTCCAATCGTTACTAGTAGTTCAAGTAAATCAACGACAAGCACCTCAAACAATGAAAACTTTATCTTAAAACCTATTATTGATGTTTCCGGTTGGCAGCTCCCAAAAGAAATTGACTATGACACCTTGTCTCATAATATTTCGGCAGCGATTGTTCGTGTCTATGGAGGATCACAAATCACAGCTCACAATAATGCTGCATTTAAAACGGGGATTGATAAATCATTTAAGAAACACATCAAAGAATTTCAAAAACGTAATGTTCCTGTAGCTGTTTACAGTTATGCTCTTGGTCGTAGCACCAAAGAAATGCGTGAAGAAGCACGAACCTTCTACAAAAATGCCTCTCCTTTCAATCCAACCTATTACTGGATTGATGTTGAAGAGGTAACCATGAAAGATATGAATAAAGGAGTTAAGGCTTTTCGTGACGAACTAAAAAAACTTGGTGCCGAAAATGTCGGTTTATACATTGGAACCTACTTTATGGCTGAGCAAGAAATTTCGACAAAGGGATTTGATGCCGTTTGGATTCCAACCTATGGCAGTGACTCAGGTTACTACGAAATGGCTCCAAATACTAACTTGGATTACGACCTACATCAGTACACATCACGAGGTTATCTTAATGGCTTTAAAAATCCCTTGGATTTAAACCAAATTGCTGTTACAAAAGATACTAAAAAAACCTTTGAAAAACTTTTTGGTAAGCTAAAAGAATAAAAGGATTGGCAATTTTTCAACCAATCTTTTTTGATGCCTTTCAACAAGTCGCACCGGCAAACATGTGAAAACAACTACAATCTCTCAAAAATAAGTACTTACCTACTGAAATAAAGACATTTAGCAAAACCAATGTTTTCTGATGGAATTTAAACAAATCTTAGAAATTCCGAGATAAAACTTCTAAAGGACTAACAATTAATCAGCTTAGACAACACATTTTGAAGTTTTTATATTATTTTCAGTAATTGAATTTCTTCATATGTTTGTTGTGATCGTAGACACTCTTTCTTGACAAGGTGTTCATCAAATCATATAATATAAGGGAATATAAATATAATGATTCACAAAGGAGTGCTTTGGCTGAGATCGCAGTTGCGAAATCCTAAGGACCTGATCTTGTTAGTACAAGCGGAGGGATTGTGACCAATCAATAATAATTGGGAAAACGATACTCTTTTTGTGTACAAAAGGAGTTTTTTATGTCAAAAAATACCAATGTTAAGTGCTTCATTGAAACTGCTATTTTTGCGGCCCTTGCAATGGCGCTATCCTTTATTCCAGATTTTGTTGGTTGGTTTAGCCCTTCCTATGGTGCAATTCCTCTGGTTATATTTTCCTTACGTCGTCAATTAAAATACGGACTACTTGCAGGTCTCATTTGGGGACTTCTCCACTTTGTTCTTGGAAAAATTTACTACCTAAGCTTGCCACAAGTTTTTATTGAGTATATTTTAGCCTTTGTTTCGATGGGACTAGCTGGTTGTTTTTCTGACAGTCTAGCGGCTAATCTAAGAAAGCAAAAAAAGAGAACTTCCCTTTTCATTGCTCTTCTTGCTAGTTTATTAGCTGTTGGTGTGCGTTACTTATGGCACTTTATTGCCGGAGTTATCTTCTGGGGAAGCTATGCTAAAGGGATGTCTCCACTCTGGTATTCTTTTACGGTCAATGGTACAGCCGGATTTCTCACCTTTTTAGTGACCGTTTCAGTTCTTTTGATTATTTTATCAGCTCAACCACAATTTTTTGATCCTAAGAAATAAATCGTGACAATTTGAAAGTTATCTCTAAAAAATGGTATAATTTACAGCATACCATTTTTTATTGTAATGATAAGGATACAATTATGGCTAAAAAAGCAAACATCAAGAAAACGTTGGTTGAACAAATTTTAGATAAGGCAAAAATTAGTTATCAAGGACTTAATCTTAATGCTCTGGAAAGAGTTTTGCCTGACAACCTCCAATCGACAGATATTTATAAAACCCTTGCTTTGGTGGGAGATAAGACAGGTCCTCTCATCGGAATCATTCCTATAACCGAACATCTCTCTGAAAAACAATTGGCAAAAGTCTCTGGAAACAAAAAAGTTTCCATGATTCCTCAAAAAGAATTGCAGAAAACAACAGGCTATATTCATGGAGCTAATAATCCTGTGGGCATTCGACAAAAACACAACTATCCTATTTTTATTGACCTATCTGCTTTAGAAAAAGAAAAAATGATTGTTTCAGCTGGTGAAATTGGACGTTCTATTCAGATTGCCAGTCGTGATCTCGCTAATTTTGTTGGCGCTAGCTTTGCAGACATAAAGGAGAAAAAATGACATCTATCGCAAATATAATCTGGTTTATCCTTTCTGGTTTTTGGGCTTGGCTAGTTTGGTCATTTCTTGGAATTTTATTTTGTCTTACCATCGTTGGTATTCCTTTTGGGTTTCAGTGCTTTAAAATTGGAAACTTCGGTCTCTTTCCATTTGGAAAAGCTATCGACATCGGCACAGGAATCGGTAGCCTTCTTTTGAATCTATTTTGGATTCTGCTTTGCGGTTGGGAATTAGCTATTTTACACCTAACTTCTGCTTTTTTACTTTGCTTAACCGTTATTGGCATTCCTTTTGCTAGTCAATGTCTCAAACTTGCACTTATCAGCCTTTTCCCATTTGGGGCACGTGTCAAACATCTTTGAAAGGAGCCTATCCATGAAATTATATTTTGTGAGACATGGCAAGACCCTTTGGAATTTAGAAGGTCGTTTCCAAGGAGCAAGTGGTGATTCACCGTTACTTGATGAAGCTAAAAATGATATTCGTGCAGTGGGAAAAAGGCTTGCTAAAATTCCTTTTGATGCTGTTTATTCCAGTGATTTGCAAAGGGCTGTCACAACAACAGGTATTATTTTAAAAGAAATCCACAATCCCCCAACTATTGACTACACTGACCAGCTTCGAGAATGGCAATTAGGAAGATTAGAAGGGGAAAAATAGCAACCATGGCTAATATCTATCCCCAACAAATGTTAGCTTTTCGTCAAAATTTAGCCCTATTCAAAACCCATCAATTCGGAGCCGAATCCATCCATCAAACCACGCAACGTGTTCAAAAACTCATTCTATCATTTAAAGAAAAAGACTATCATCATGTCTTAATCGTTGGTCATGGTGCTAATTTAACGGCAACAATTCGCTCTCTCTTAGGCTTTGAACCTGCCCTTCTTTTAGCCAATGGCAGCTTAGATAACGCTAGCTTAACTATTCTTGAAACTGATGACTGCCAAAATTTCCATTGCTTGACTTGGAATGACAAATCTTTTTAGAAACCTAAAACAATCACCAAACTTTCTTTTTGGCGATTATTTTTGTATCTCAACAAGAATAAAAAAGTAAGCTATCAGACCAATGCTATTAAGTTAATAATTCCCTTGCGCAATTATCGTAAGGGAATTTTTCCTGTAACTTCGAACCACAACAATAAAAACACTGTGTTTCTGCCATGCTCTTAAATAAGTATCATTAGACAAACACTAAAGGAACTTAATGATATTGGACTACCAAACGAATTTTGCCCTACCTAGCATATTTCATTCGCAATACTTTTTCTTGCTGCTTGGTCAAACGTAACAAGATAACTACCTTGTCAATACTCATATTGCTTTCAAGTAGACGCTCCGCTGCCATCATTAAACCATTATTAATTCCCATTTGTAAAATAGGATTTTTCTTATCATTGACATCAAAAATGAATTTATTATCAGGTAAATCAAAGAGAACCTTGACCGCCCCAAATAGTTGTTCAAAATTATCAATCGCAACATCATAAACAGGTTTCGTTCCTGGTTTTAGCTGACGACCTCTGTGATTAAACCACATCGAATGCCAACCGCCATTGAAAGCACCCATAATATCATTATCATAAGAATCACCAACATAAAGCGTCGTCTGCGGATGCATATCGAATTGTTCTGCGGCTAAGTTAAAAATTTCTCTTTCTGGCTTTTGAAAACCAGTTGCCTGACTCACAATAATACGCTTGGGATCAATATAATCATAAAGACCCAACTTACGGACCTTCTTCAGTTGATGCTCTGTTGGTCCGTTTGTAATAATCCCCATAGGAATATTTTTTGATTTTAAAAAATCAAGAGTCATGCGCATTTCGTCTAGCATAGTAATATTTTCAAGTTCATGTTCGTAGACTTCTTGAAAATGCCTCCCAGTTGCTTCATCAATTTCATGATAACCGAAATCAAGCAAAGTTTCCCTACAACGCCAAAAGCGAAAATACTCTGTTGTCCATTCACCTGCCATTACCTTAGGAAAACCAGTATCCGAATAATGACGAAAACGGATATAGGCTTGATTCATCACCGACATATCAAAATTAGGAAAACAACTCTCTATAGCCATGCGATAAGGCGCTTGCTGGTCATAAATTGTGTCATCCACATCAAAAACAATAGCAGTAATCATGAGTCTCTTTTCTTTTCTAACGTAATGTTTTCATTATACTATTTTCCAATAGGCTTTTCAAATTCAATCCAAGATTTGCTTCTCTCTTATCAACGTAGGACAAACGCATGAAGAAATTTTGTTATAATAACGATGAAAATGAGGAAGCGCCTATAACTGAATGCAAAAATTTGAAAATATTTTGAAAAAATGCATGTGGCTAGAAAATAGTTACGCATTTCTTCATGCGTATAACATAACGTGTTATCAACGAAATAGAGATGTATTCTACACTCTTTTATGATACAATAGGAGAGAAAACGTATTGGAGGAAAACATGTCTAATCAACACATCGAAGAATTAAATGATCAACAAATTGTCCGTCGTGAAAAAATGATGGCTCTGGCTGAACAAGGAATTGATCCTTTCGGTAAACGCTTTGACCGTACTACTAATTCTGCTGAATTAAAAGAAAAATATGCTGCCAAAACAAAAGAAGACTTACACGAACTAAATGAGACAGCTATCATTGCTGGTCGCTTGATGACCAAGCGTGGCAAAGGTAAAGTTGGTTTTGCACACATCCAAGACCGTGACGGGCAAATTCAACTCTATGTGCGTAAGGATTCTGTTGGCGATGATAATTATGAGATTTTCAAAAAAGCGGATCTAGGAGACTTTATTGGTGTTGAAGGCGAGGTTATGCGAACAGATATGGGCGAACTGTCCATTAAAGCAACTAAATTAACCCACCTTTCTAAATCTCTTCGTCCCCTTCCTGAAAAATTTCATGGATTAACTGACATTGAAACCATCTATCGTAAACGTCACTTAGATTTAATTTCAAACCGTGAAAGCTTCGATCGCTTCATCACACGTTCAAAAATGATTTCTGAAATCCGACGTTACCTTGATGGACTGGGATTTTTAGAGGTTGAAACACCTGTTCTTCATAACGAAGCAGGTGGTGCTGCTGCCCGCCCTTTCATCACCCACCATAATGCTCAAAATATTGATATGGTTCTACGCATTGCAACGGAACTTCACTTAAAACGTTTGATTGTTGGTGGTATGGAACGTGTTTATGAAATTGGTCGTATCTTCCGTAATGAAGGAATGGATGCAACTCATAATCCTGAGTTTACCTCTATCGAAGTTTACCAAGCCTATGCAGATTACTTGGACATCATGAATTTGACAGAAGGCATTATCCAACACGCTGCCAAGGCTGTCAAAGGAGATGGTCCTATTGATTATCAAGGAACTGAAATCCATATTAACAAACCATTTAAACGTGTTCATATGGTTGATGCTATTAAGGAAATTACTGGGATCAACTTCTGGCAAGAAATGACTCTTGACAAAGCGATTTCACTCGCTAAAGAAAAACGAGTACCTATTGAAAAACACTTTACCAGTGTAGGGCATATTATCAATGCTTTCTTTGAAGAATTTGTTGAAGAAACCTTGATTCAGCCAACCTTTATCTTTGGGCACCCTGTTGAAGTTTCTCCGCTCGCTAAGAAAAATTCTGAAGATGAGCGTTTCACTGACCGCTTTGAGCTTTTCATCATGACTAAAGAATATGCCAATGCCTTCACTGAATTAAATGACCCGATTGACCAATTATGTCGTTTTGAAGCGCAAGCACAGGCAAAAGAACTCGGTGATGACGAAGCAACTGGTATTGATTACGATTTCGTCGAAGCGCTTGAATATGGTATGCCACCAACAGGTGGACTGGGAATCGGTATTGACCGCCTTTGCATGTTATTAACAAACACGACAACCATCCGCGATGTTCTTCTTTTCCCTACGATGAAACCCTAATTAACGAAAGCAAAAAGGTAGCTATTTTGTACAAAATGTGACTACCTTTTTGCTTTCTTATACTCTCTACAGATTCACTTCTACCGAGATTTCTGTTGTCCTCTAAGACTAAAGTCACTACCACTAAGGAAACTAAAATCGGAAAAAAGAAAAGCTAATGTCTTTAGAAAATACCTCTACCATTTTCGCTGCTTATGGTAGCTAAAAGATTTTGTGATATAATAAAGCATATAGTACTTAAAGAAAGTAAACAATTAGATGACAAAAGCATATATCTCTTATCTCAGCGCCACTATTTTTATTCTCTATGGACTTTTTGCTTCTAAGCACATTTTTGTTGGTATAGGACTTGTCTTGGTTATTGTTGGACTTGCTGATCGCTTTAATTCTAAACAATAATTTTTTTAGAAAAAGGTGCATCGTAGACAAAACACCAAAGGACAGCAAAATAGCCGATGCCCAATCTCTATGTACAATTGATTTGAGTTGAGCAGAAGATAAGTTTTGAATAACTTCCTGAAGTTTATCCATTACCGCACTTAGAGTTCTAAATACCTTATTCTTGAAACCACGTTTGCGAATCTCTGACCATACTTGTTCAATAGGGTTCATTTCAGGTGTATAGGGTGGAATGAAGGTGAATTCTATATTCTCAGGAATAGTTACTGTCTTAGAT
>NZ_AUKZ01000028.1 GCF_000425025.1 Streptococcus castoreus DSM 17536
AATAAGAAATGCAGTCTGGAAAGGTCCCTTTAATCACATCTAGGCTCCAATCTTGCTTCAGATAACTTTGGATGAAGGTCTTTTCATCATCAGAAAGAATAGCTTGACGACGTCCACAGCGAGATTTATTGGCCTTGTAGAACTGATAATAGTCATTGGCTGACTTTCCTTGTTTTAGGAAAGTTACAACCTTATGAATCGTTTGTCGGCTTCGCTTAAGCGATTGAGCCATTTTGAGAACCGATATGCCATTCTCAACATATGCCTCTATCATTACAAGTTCGTTTGTGGTAAGATGGGTATAGGCCATTTATGTTATTCCTTTCAGACAAATGTGGTGTTTATCTGAGCCTAACATAGATGGCTTTTTCTGTCTAACTTAATTTTACAAATTGGGACTAAAAAAAGTGAATCAAGATGATTTTTCACATCTTGATTCACTTTTTTAGAAGGATTTGGTTTCTATTTAGACATAAAAACAGTAACATTTTTGAAAAATACATTTGATGTGTCTCAAAGCTGGCAATTTTGATTTATTTTAAAAGGAGTGCTAAAATAAGAATGTAAGAAACTTGTCTAGAATGGAAAAATACATGGGAACGATTAAAATTGTCACAGATTCTTCAATTACTATTGAACCAGAATTGGTTAAGGCATTGGATATTACGATAGTGCCTTTATCTGTTATGGTTGATAGCAAATTGTATTCTGATAATGACTTGAAAGAGGAGGGCTATTTTTTAAGCCTGATGAAAGCCAGTAAATCTCTTCCAAAAACCAGCCAGCCCCCTGTTGGTCTTTTTGCAGAGACCTATGAGCAGTTAGTTACGAAAGGAGCGACAGCTATTGTTGCTATCCATCTCTCCCCTGCTTTATCAGGGACTATTGAAGCCTCTCGTCAAGGAGCAGAAATTGCAGAGGCACCCGTAACTGTTTTGGATTCTGGTTTTACGGATCAGGCGATGGCATTCCAAGTAGTGGAAGCGGCAAGAATGGCACAAGCAGGAGCTCATTTGGATGACATTTTGGCTACGATTCAAGCGGTTAAATCAAAAACAGAACTTTATATTGGGGTATCCACCTTAGAAAATTTAGTTAAGGGGGGACGTATCGGGCGAGTGACAGGTGTCTTAAGTTCATTACTTAATGTTCGAGTTGTGATGGAGTTAAAAAATGATGTGTTGAAAACGCTTATCAAAGGTCGTGGCAACAAAACATTTACCAAATGGCTAGATGGTTACTTAGCTGAAAATAGCCAACGATCTATTGCGGAAGTCGCCATTTCTTATGCTGGTGAAAATACTCTTGCACTAGGTTTGAAAGCAAAGATTGCAGCGCATTATTCAGGACCAATTTCTGTTTTAGAAACAGGTTCTATTATTCAAACTCATACAGGTGAGGGCGCCTTTGCGGTCATGGTTCGTTATGAATAATCGTAAGCTTTTAAGTGGACTTTTGTTCTTTGTTGTGTGTCTAGGCTTGGCTTTTTTCTTTTTAAATGCTTTGATTCCTAAGTCAAATTCACGTTTGAAAAAAAGCGATTTCTTAAAGCAGGAGCAAGTGACGTTAAACTATGTGGCTATTGGAGATTCATTAACAGAAGGCGTTGGGGATTCAACGAATCAAGGTGGTTTTGTTCCCTTGTTGGCAAATGATATTGGTGACCGGTTTAAAGCTAAAGTTAGCTATAAAAATTATGGTGTATCTGGAAATACTAGCCAGCAAATATTAGATAGAATGACTAAGGAAAAAACCATCAAGACAGATTTAAAAACTGCCAATCTGATGACCCTAACCGTTGGTGGCAATGATGTTATGGCAGTTATTCGGAAGAATTTAGCGGTTCTTCAAGTCTCTAGTTTCAAAAGACCCGCTTGTCAGTATCAAGAACGTTTGAGAAAGATTCTTGACTTAGCAAGAAAGGATAATAAGGACTTGCCAATTTTTGTTTTGGGAATCTATAATCCTTTTTACTTAAATTTTCCTGAGTTAACTGATATGCAACGTATTATTGATAACTGGAATGAAAAAACCAAGGAAGTTATTCAAGCCTATGATCGTGTTTACTTTGTTCCAATTAACGAGTTATTGTATAAAGGGGTAAACGGTAAAGAAGGGATTGTTCAGTCTACTGGGGGTCAAACGACAGTTGTTAACGATGCTTTGTTTACTGGGGATCATTTTCACCCAAATCATACCGGTTATCAAATCATGTCAAATGCAGTAATGGAGAAAATCAAAGCGCATGAAAAAGAAATCAAACCTTAACGGTTGGAAATGGAGTTTTTTGCTTTTATTGGCTTTCAATCTTGCTTTTTTATTGGTGATTGGAAGCCGTCTCATCCAAGTTAGAGAACCTAAGTCGGAGTTGATTGCCAAAAAAACTGTTAAAAATGTTAAGGTGGGAACTTTTACAACAAATCGAGAACAACTCAATGAAACGGTTGCTAGCTATTTAAAAGATTATCAGACTAAAAACATGAATTATAAATTCTATGCGACTTCGTCATCAATCTTATTTGAAGGCACCTATCGACTTTTAGGATATGAAGTGCCCTTATATATTTATTTCCAACCTCATCGCTTAGCCAATGGTGCTGTTCAGCTAGAAGTCATTTCCTTTTCAGCTGGAACCTTACCCTTGCCTGAAAAGGAGGTTTTACAGTATTTGAAATCCAGTTACCAACTACCGAAATTTGTGCGTGTTATTCCACAAAAATCAGCAATTGTTGTGAATTTACAGGAAATCAAAAATGGTGCTAAAATTTACTTGAAAGCGAAGAAAATTGATTTGTTTAAAGATGAAATGAGTTTTGATATTTACAAGAAATAAGTTCAAATGACGTTAAATACTTGACCTAAGTGCTTTTTTTAGATATGATAATATCTGTTAAAGCATTAAGCTTACTAATTATTTGGAGGATTTGTTAAATGGCTAACAAACAAGATTTAATCACTAAAGTTGCAGAAGCAACTGAACTTACAAAAAAAGATTCAGCAGCAGCAGTTGATGCCGTATTTTCTGCAATTGAAGCTTTCCTTGCGGAAGGTGAAAAAGTGCAGTTGATCGGTTTTGGTAATTTTGAAGTTCGTGAACGTGCGGCTCGTAAAGGTCGTAACCCACAAACTGGTGCAGAAATCGAAATTGCAGCTTCAAAAGTTCCAGCATTCAAAGCTGGTAAAGCTCTTAAAGACGCAGTAAAATAATTGAATATATAAAAGCCCATTGTATCAAGCATTACAGCCTGTGCAGTGGGCTTTTTTTGGTATTAAAGAATTATAGAAAACGTTTACGACCGTAGAGGTAGGCTAAAATGGACATGGTGGTAATACCAGTTCCAATTATTGCAAAGCTACTGAGGGTCACTGTAGCTGGGAGATAGGTCATCAGAGCTGTAGCAAGTGGCATAAAGAGTACGGCAATGGTAAAAATAGAACTAAAAACGCGACCTAATAACACTTTTGGGACCTTTTTTTGCACGAGAGAGAAAAAATGAATGTTGAATATGGTTAAAAAACATTCGAACCAGAAATTCCCAGAGACAATGATTAAATTTGGCAAATGCCAGATAGCCATTGGTGTCATAAGTGTTAGACCTAGACCGCTTAATCCTAAGGCAAGAAGTAGGTTTTGGTAGGTATTTTTAAAAAGTTTGCTTGCAAGGACAGCTCCTAAAATAGAACCTGCTGCTCCCATGGATAATAGGCTAGCATAACTAGCAGTATTAGCAAAAAGTTGGTTTGAAAAAGGAATCAAATAATTAAAAGCAGCGATAAAGAAATTTGCGAGAGCGGCAATGCTTAGTAAGAAAAACATTTCCTTTTCTTGATAAATGAAAGCTAGTCCCTGGGTTATATCCTTGCCAAGCTGATTTAGTTTCTTTGTTTCATTGACTTGCTTTAAATGATTTTCTGTTTTTGTTATGGAAAAAAGACAAGCGAAAGACAGTGCAAAACTGATGCTATCAACAATTAAAGCCGATCGTAAACCGAGTTGATCAACAATAAAAAAAGCAAGCAGAGGTGAGGAAATACTAATGATTTGAGAAATTATTTCTAAGTGTGCATTGAAATTAACCAACCGTTCGTCGTCTATAAGGGTCACTACGTAGGCACGAAAAGAAGTTCCAGAGAAGGCCTGCGAAATAGCTAAAAGTGCATTAACAGTGATCAGTCCATAGAGCATAATCCTATCGCTGGCAATTAAAGCAAGCAAACCACAGCTTAGAGCTCCGATAAAATCAGTCCACAGTAGAATTTTTCGGCGTTGATAACGATCGGCAATGGCACCAGCGATAGGATTTAGGATTAGTGCAATGACATTCTCAGCCAGTTGATAGTAGCCGAGATATTTCTGTCCAATTATTCCCAAATTGGCAATCCAAGTACTATTGCCATAATCGTAAATGACATTACCAATTTTATTGATAGCGCGACTTGCCAGCAGCCGGTATTCATTTTGTTGCATAATAGAACCTCCAAACAAAAGTGATTTTATTATAAATCAATTCGTAGAGACTTTTATTTTATTTGCAAATTAGGTAAGAGGATTGACAAAGTGTTCAAAATCTTTTTGATAATTTTGCACCATGTGAGGGCAGTCCAATGCTTCAAAAATTTGAATTGCTCTTGTCATTTTTTGGATTCCTGAAAAACAATCCGCAGATAAATAGTCATTTAAGCCTTGTAGAAATAAGAAAATGGTTTTCTCATATAATTTAGTTTCATTGGCTAACAGAGGTTTGAGTTGCTCTTGATAAAACTGTGCGTAAGAAAGGGCATTGCGATGTAAACAAGTTTCCAAAATATTGAGTAAGGTAATTGTCACCAAATGTTTATGGGTGGCAATATCTTGGTAATAGGCATGGTTTTTGAGAATTTCCCGTCCCATTTTATCTAGTAGAGGAATGTCTATAAAAAGATAAAGATTGCCAATTAAAATCAGTTCATAAATCTGCCATGTTTCAGTGCTAAAGAGATAGTCTGTTACTTCATCTAGATAAGCTTTGGGAAAAGCAATGCTTGGGTCACACTTGCAAATCAAGCCTTGAAGTAAAATAACGTTTAAAGAATACCTTTTCCAATTGGGCTCCTGCTCGTATTTGCGTTTTTCTTCTTTTTGTAAAGCTTTGAAGCCCTCGACATCACGAGCGTATTCGAGTGGAATTAAGGTTGACATAAAACGAATTTGTTCTGTTTTTTTGAAATCTGAAGCAGCATCCATAAATTCTTTAACTTCAACCTGCATTTTTTCTAAAGCATGTAAAAACTTGCTTAGGGAAATGTCAGATTGCCCACGTTCAAAGCGAGATAGTTGTGATAATGAAATATCTTGATCAGCAATCTGCTGTAGGGTGATATTTCTATTCATCCGAATGTCACGAAACGTTTTCCCCAGTTGTCTAACCATCAATTAAAAACCTCCTACAAAAAGTATAGCATTCCCTGTTCAGTTTAGCTATTTTTCTCATATTTGCAAGATAAGAGATAGAGGTATTATTTTTATTTAGAATTATTCTAAATTAATTGATTTCTTTATTTAGAATTGTTATAATTAATATATCTTAAAGATTGGGATAATTGCCAGTGAATAATTATGAGGGAATGATATGAAACAAAAAGAGTGGTTAAAAGGACACATCCATGTATTGGAGACAGTGGTGTGTTTGGTTTTAATTTTAATCGGACTATTATTTTTATCGAGTATGCCGACAATAGCTTCAGCTATCTTTATTCTATCCTTTTTTATTGGAGGATATGAATCAGCTAAAGCAGGTATTTTGGAACTAATCAAACACAAACACCTGTCTGTTGATGTCTTGATGATCTTAGCAGCTATTGGCGCCGGGATTATTGGTTATTGGCTAGAAGGAGCTTTGTTAATTTTTATTTTTTCTATGTCAAATACTCTAGAAGAAATGGCAACAGAAAAAAGCAGGGATGCTATCTCTGCCCTAATGTCACTAACACCGGATACTGCACGTAAGATTGCTTATGACGGGCAAATCCTTGAAGTGGAAACAAAAGTATTGAATATAGGTGATCGTTTACAAGTTCGTAAGGGAGAAGCCGTCCCTATTGACGGGAAATTGCTTAGTCACTTTGGACAGTTTGATGAAACAATGGTAACTGGTGAGGCGATTACTGTTGACAAGGAAAAAGGACAAGACCTTATTGGCGGGACAATCAATCAAGGGCAGACCATTGAAATGCTTGTTACGGTTGAGAATGGTGAGACGCTTTTTGCTAAAATCGTGGATCTGGTAGCATCAGCCCAAGGGCAAAAAAGTAAAACAGCAACTTTTATTGAGAGCCTCGAGGATGTCTATGTCAAACTTGTCTTGTTTTTAGTTCCAAGTTTTATCTTGTTCAGTCACTTTGTGTTTGCTTGGACTTGGTTGGATGCTTTTTATCGTGGGATGATTCTATTAACGGTTGCTTCGCCTTGTGCCTTGATTGCTAGTTCGACACCAACCACTTTGTCTGCTATCTCCCATGCCGCTCGCAAAGGACTTATTATTAAAGGTGGTGATATTGTAGATAATATGGGAGATATTAGGGCTGTTGTTATGGATAAAACCGGTACTTTGACTCAAGGGAAACCATCTGTGGTTAATTCGCATTATATATTGGACAAAATGCTTGTGGATAGGATTGTAAAAAGTGCAGAAATAGCCAGTACCCATCCTGTTTCAAAAGCTTTGCTTGATTTTACAGAAAAACGAAAGCCATTAACTGTTGAACAATTAGAAGAAATTTCAGGCAAAGGTTTTCAATGCTATTATAAGGGGAAAGAATGGCGGATTGGAAAGAAATCATTTATTTTAGAAAAACTCGAAAATTTATCTCAATTTGAGAAGTCAGTTCAGGCAGAAGAAAATCAAGGAAAAACCCTAATCTTTGTTTCCTGTGACAATCAGTTGGCAGCCTACTATGCCTTATTAGATGATATTAAGCTAGAATCTCAGCAAGCTATTAAAACTCTCCATGCAATGGGAATTAAGACAGTGATGTTGACAGGAGACCAAGAGCGTACAGCCAATTATGTGGCACAGAAACTTGGTATTGACGAAGTTGTAGCAAATTGCATGCCTCATGATAAAGCTATTAAATTAGCAGAACTTAAAGACAAATATGGATTTGTTGCGATGGTTGGCGATGGGATCAATGATGCCCCAGCACTTGCTCAGGCAGATGTTTCTTATGCCATTGGTTCAGGAACAGATATAGCTATAGAAGCTGCTGACAGTGTTATCATGGATGACTTGACGCGAATTCCATTTTCAATCCAATTATCACGAAAGATGAAAACAATTGTTAAACAAAATATTGTTTTTGCCCTTTCTATTATTACCTTGCTGATTTTGGCGAATGTCTTTCAAGTGATTAACTTACCACTTGGTGTCGTTGGACATGAAGGTTCAACCATTTTAGTTATCTTGAATGGCTTGCGCTTACTTTCTTTTAAAGAGTTTCTAACTTGATTCTTCCGCTGAAAGCGTTTATACTTTTATTAAGAAATTTAGTTATGAAGGTAGGCATAATGGTAGAATTAGGGATTGAAACAGTTATTATTGGGTTGGCTATTTTTTCAATCATTAAGATTGTCATTTTTATGATTTTATCGGAGCGTTTTTTGCCAAAAATAAAGGTTAAAAGAACAAAAGAAGATAAAAAATGATTACAAACTTAGGTAGTTCTATTGAGAATAAAAATGTTCGGTACACATTTAAATGGGTTCAAATGGGGATCCCTTTACGAAACATGCAATTTCGTTTCTTGGACAAGATGATGCTTAGGCTCTTATGAAAGTAGTATAGGCAACAAAAAATCCTCACATGTCACGCAAGGAAATGGTTATACCAAATATGCTTTAATACTGTTTGGTATGATTTTAGGGTACGCTAAAGAATAGCTTTTAGCAGGATTTCTCATTTTAGGAAGTAAGATGAAAGCCATGATTGCTTGTGCTCATAAATTACTCCGAATGATTGATAAAATCCTGTTGCATTAAGTTTACAGAAAAAATACTTGGATTAAAGTAACAGTTCTGACACTTAATCTAAACATTTTTCAACCACAGTAGAGTACTAAAAAGAATTTTTAATGTTTTGCCTAATTTAACAGTAGTAGTCTGTACAATTTCATTAATAAAATGCTGTTAAAAATTTGATGGTTTTTTAAATTTTTAAGATAATTAGACATTTTTATCATTTTAAGTCTCTTAACGATTTATAACACAAGCCAACTGAAGAGAAGGATGATGGTTAGAACCAACTCCTTCTTTTTCTTTTATCATTAAATTCTTTTTTCATGGATGACATTAATTAACATTTCAACAAAAACCATATTGAAAGCTTGTCTGTCCAAAATGGACTGCTTACTGAATAAATAGCCAGGTAATACAAAATGATGGGTAAAGAGTTTCGCAGTATTAGCTTTTTCATTTAAGGTTATAAGATAACTTTCAGTGGGCATGTTTTCTTGAATAGCTGATAGAGAGCTACGAAAACTTGAAATATCGCCATCTAGGGAAAAATAGATGAGAACATCTTCTTCTTTAATAATATTTGTTAAGTGAGCTCCGCTATTTAAATCTCCTGCAACTTGGCTAGGTATGGCCAAATCTTGAAGTGCCATATGCAGATATTTTGCAGGAAGTGAGGAATAGTAGACACCAAAGATATGGATCATTTTTTCAGATAGTATACTTGTTACTAGCTGATCGATACGATCTCTGTTCAGCTTACTGAATTGCAATAATAAGTTACTGTAGGTTTGACTAGAAGAATCCAGTTGATCGCTCATTTCAGTCTGGTGACGGTGGTGTAAGTAGTGGATCGCGTCATATCGAAAATCCTTAAAGCCTTTATAACCTAAAGTTTGACAAAAACGTAATACAGCAGATGTTGAGGTGTGTGATAAATTGGCTATTTTACTGATGGTATAAGTTTCTAATGTTTCAATATGGTTAATGGCATAATTAAACACTTTTAATTCTGTTTTTGAAAACGCTTTTTCTTGATGTTTCAATTTTTCTAAAAAATCCATGAGATACTCCTTCTAAGTTATTGTACTTCCTTATGATAAAATTGTCAAAACAAAAAAATAATTTTACCAAAAATGGTTGACAACCGTCTCGGAAGGTCGTATAATTTTTGTGAAAAGTATCAAAAGTTTTTGAAAATAATATCAAAAAGGAGCGATTATGGATTATAAGGGACTAGCACAAGACATTGTCAAGAATGTCGGGGGATGCGATAATATTCAAATGCTTTCACACTGTATGACACGTTTACGCTTTAACTTGAAAGATGTGACAAAAGCTAATAAAGGAGCATTGGAAAATCTAGATAGTGTTCTCGGAGTTGTTTACGCGGGTGGTCAGTACATGATAATTCTAGGTCAGCATCTGATTCCGACTTATAACATTTTGATCAAAGATTATCAGATCAATTCTGGTGGAAGTGTTGATGAAAATTTGGATGGTGATTTGTTTCCAAAAGAACCACTAACGTGGAAAAATCTACCTTCTAAGTTGATTGGATTTATTTCAAGTTCTGTAACACCAATGATCCCAGCCTTAATTGCTGGAGGTATGTTAAAGGTTGCTTTATTACTTTTTATCACTTTTATTGACAAAACTTTTATCGCATCGTCTACTTACTTGTTATTAGCAGCAATTGCAGATGCTCCGTTTTATTTTATGCCTATCTTTGTAGCTTATGGCGCAGCTGTCAGATTAGGAGGAACTCCTATTTACGCAATGGTAGCAGCAGCTGCTTTATTGCATGGGAATTTTGTGACACTTGTTACAGCGGCAAAGCCAATCGCTTTATTTGGTATGAACGTCAGATTGCTAAGTTACGGAGGATCAATGTTACCAGCTTTGCTCGTTACTATTGTTGCTTATTATGTTGAAAAATACCTAAATAAAATCATTCCAAGTATTTTTAAAGCTATTTTTGTTGGGATGGGAACTATTTTTATAGCAGGTAGTCTGGCATTTTTAGTATTAGGTCCGTTAGGAAATACTGTTGGACAAGGAATTGCTGCCATCTTTATGTTCCTAGATAGTACAGTTGGTCCACTCGCAGTTGGTCTATTAGCTGCGGTATTGCCATGGATGGTAATGGCAGGGATGCATACAGCATTATCTCCATTTATGCCACAACTTTTGGTCAATCCGGGGTATGATGCCATGTTGCGTCCAGCATTTTTGATGCATAATATGGCAGAAGGTGGTGCTGTTTTAGGTGTTATTGCAAGAACAAAAGATAAGATTAAGCGAAGTGAATATATTTCTATTGCAGTTGGATGTATTGTTGCTGGGGTAACTGAACCAGCTATTTATGGAGTCAATTTAAAGTATAAAAAACCAATGTACGGTGTCATGGCAGGAGGCTTTGCGGGAGGCTTGGTTGCTAGTCTTTTGGGAGCAAAAGCATATGAAATGGGGTATTCTAATATTTTAGCTTTACCTATTTTTGGGAAAACTGTTTTAGCAGCTATTTTTGCTATCATTACCACTATTAGTGTTGCTGCTGTTGTAACTTTCTTCTTAGGTGTTGATTTACCGGCAGGAGATAAATCGAATCAAATAACAGAACCTGTGCAAAATCTGGTTTCAGATGAAGCCATTGTTGCAATTACAGATGGGCAACTCCAATCACTTGAAAGTGTTAACGATCCTGTATTTTCACAAAAAATTATGGGCGATGGCTTAGCATTT
This sequence comes from Streptococcus castoreus DSM 17536, assembly GCF_000425025.1. Lineage (GTDB taxonomy): Bacteria > Bacillota > Bacilli > Lactobacillales > Streptococcaceae > Streptococcus > Streptococcus castoreus. The sequence goes on from NZ_AUKZ01000028.1 coordinate 10,733, forward strand.
CGTTTACATAGTGATTTTATTGGCTCTCCTATTAATGGTGAATTAACGACCGTATTTCCAACTGGACATGCTTTTGGGGTTAAGGGAAAAAATGGCATTGAAATACTAGTTCATATTGGTATTAATACCGTTGAATTAAAAGGAGAAGGATTTGATGTTTTAGCTAAAGCTGGAGAAGAGGTTAGAGCAGGGCAGCCCATCATTAAAATTAATAGAGAATTTATTGATTCAAAGGGGTATGACACAAGCACTATGATGATTGTAACAAACCAAAATTTATCATTTGATCATTTGGAAACTATTGGTCACGATGTTAAACAGGGAGATATTTTGATTGAGCAAATAAAGGAGGAAATATAAATGGGCTATCAATTACCAGAAGGTTTTTTATGGGGAGGAGCTACTGCAGACTTCCAATTTGAAGGTGGATTTGATCAAGGGGGGAGAGGGTTGCTTTCTCATGATTACGAAACAGATGGTTCACTCGAAAATCCTAGGCATCATACGATGAAGATGCCAGATGGAACAATCATTAAGCCAAGAAGCTCATTTTTTCATGCAGATCCAATTCCTCAAGAAGCAGAACCTATTTTTTTAGACACAGAATACTATCCTAGTCACCAAGCTGTTGATTTTTATAATCATTACGAAGAAGATATTCGGTTAATGGCAGGTATGGGATTTAACGTTTTTCGCTTTTCGGTTTGTTGGAGTCGTATTTTTCCAACAGGTGAGGAGGAAACACCAAATGAAGAAGGGTTACAATTTTACGAAAAAGTTATTGATGAATTAGAAAAATATGACATGGAGCCATTAATTACCATTTGTCATGATGAGATGCCTATGAATTTGGCTTTAAAATATGATGGGTGGTCTTCAAGGTACCTCATTGATGCTTATCTTAAGTATTGTAAGGTTTTGTTTGAACGTTTTGGGGAGCGTTGTAAATATTGGCTAACATTTAATGAGATCAACTCTGTCAGAGGTTTTGGTCCTTGTGGTACAAGACAATCTACGGGTCAAGAAAGGTATCAGGCCGCTCATCATATGTTTATTGCTAGTGCAAAAGCTGTCCTTTTAGGTCATGAAATGATGCCAGATAGTCAATTTGGGGCCATGTATGCCATGAGTGAATTATATCCAGCAACTTGTAAACCGGAAGATATTTTCCAAAGACTACAAGCACGTCGTGAAAATTGGTTCTTTATTGATATAATGGGACGTGGGTATTATCCAAGTTATAGCAAATCATTGCTTCAAAGACGGGGAGTGACAGAAATAGAAATGGATGATGCTGATGTTCAGGTTTTAAAAGATGGGCAACTTGATTTTATTTCTTTCAGTTATTATCGGTCAAATATCACACAAGCCGGCGATGAATGGTTCAATGTTGGTGGTTCGCCAAATCCTTATTTACCAGTTACCTCATGGGGATGGTCTGTTGACCCACTTGGTTTAAGACATGTCATGAATGAAATCTATGACCGTATTCAAAAACCTCTCTTTATTGTTGAAAATGGTATGGGAGCAATTGATCAAGTAGATGAAAATGGGTATGTGGAAGATGATTATCGAATAGACTATCTTAAAAATCATTTACGGCATATGGCAGATGCAATAAACATTGATGGAGTTGATTGTATTGGCTATACTATGTGGGGACCAATTGATTTAGTGTCATTATCAACAGGGGAAATGAAGAAACGCTATGGTTTTATCTATGTTGATATGGATGATAAGGGGAATGGTAGTCTTAAGAGGACACCTAAAAAATCATATTATTGGATGAAAGAAATTATTAATTCAAATGGTGAACGTTTACACGATACCAGTGATAGCGGTAATACTTAAAGTTAAGCATGATGGCTGTCAAAGAAGATCGTGAGGGTTTATCGAAAAAAACTGGAACAAAATTAAGGATAAGAGATGCAAAAAGCAACGGTTGTGATACCGTTGCTCAGACCATAGCCTTCTTTTGGGAGTTTATAAGGATGAGAATGAAGTGAAGTTGTACTAACTCTTAAAGTGTTATCATTCCAATACTTTAAGAGTTTTTAGTTGCCCTATGGAAAGAAGATTGAAGAAAACGATCAAAAGTGCCTTTTGTGATAAACTTGTTTTTAAGCCATATATTTTAATTGACCACGGAAATCTTCTAATCGTTGATAGCCTTTTTGGATCATAATGGTTTTTAACTCTGTTGTGACACGTTCAAAAATAGCTGGACCTTCTTGATGGAGAGCTGTTCCAATTTGGACCATACTGGCACCACAAAGAATATGCTCAAAGGCATCACGACCAGTTTTAACACCACCTGTTCCAATAATTTGGATAGACGGTTTTAACCTTTGATAAAAGGCATGGACATTAGCAAGAGCAGTTGGTTTGATATAATCTCCCCCAATGCCTCCAAAACCATTCTTAGGTTTAATAATCACTTGTTCATCGTCAATGACTAAACCATTTCCGATAGAATTAACACAGTTAACAAAGGTGAGTGGGTATTTATTAAAAATAGCAGCAGCTTGGTCAAAATGCACAATGTCAAAATAAGGTGGCAATTTGATGCCAAGTGGCTTGGTGTAGTCAGAAAAAATGCTTTCAAGAAGCTGATCTGTGGTATCAAAGTCATAGGCAATTTGTGGTTTGCCAGGAACATTAGGACAAGAGAGGTTTAATTCTACAAGTCCATCATAATCAGAAGCCATAATAGTTTTTAAAATGGTTTTTGTTTCAGCAGGAGACATCCCGACAACAGAGAGAAAATGAGATTTGCTATCTTTATGTTTCGCTAATTCACTAAGAAAATCTAAATAATAGTGAAAACCATGGTTAGGAAGTCCCATGGAATTGATAGAACCAAGATTGGTATCAGCATAGCGAGGTTCGGGATTCCCTTGGCGCGCTGTTAGTGTTCCTGTTTTAGTGACAAAAGACCCAGCTTGAGACTGTTCAATCTTTAAGAGTTCTTCTTTTGTCATGCAATAAACGCCAGCAGCATTCATTAAGCAGTTGTCAAAAGTAAAAGATCCAATTTGTGTAGCAGTAGAAACCATTATTTCCTCCATCATTTAGACAAATTTTTTCTATTCTATCACTAGAACTGAATAATAGCAAGTGGTTTTTTGGAAATGGAGAGATTTACACTACTATTTCCGAATATTGATTGTTTTCATGAGAACCACAAAATGATTTCCAATAAAAAAAGAATAGACTAGCTTTTTCACCCCATTTTTTGTAAAATAGAAGTTGTAAAAAGGTAATAGCCTTTAAATTAAAAGGAGACATTAACTAATGGTAAAATTGGTTTTCGCTCGCCACGGTGAGTCAGAATGGAACAAAGCTAACCTCTTCACTGGTTGGGCAGACGTTGATCTTTCAGAAAAAGGGACTCAACAAGCTGTTGATGCAGGAAAATTAATCAAAGAAGCAGGAATCACATTTGACCTTGCTTTTACATCAGTCTTAAAACGTGCGATCAAAACAACTAACCTTGCTCTTGAAGCTTCTGACCAGCTTTGGGTTCCAGTTGAAAAATCATGGCGCTTAAACGAACGTCACTATGGTGGGTTGACAGGTAAAAACAAAGCTGAGGCTGCTGAACAATTTGGTGATGAACAAGTTCATATCTGGCGCCGTTCATACGATGTCCTTCCGCCAAACATGGAGCGTGATGATGAGCATTCAGCACATACAGACCGCCGTTACGCTTTGCTTGATGACTCAGTTATTCCAGATGCTGAAAACTTGAAAGTTACTTTGGAACGTGCCCTTCCATTCTGGGAAGATAAAATTGCGCCAGCCCTTAAAGAAGGTAAAAACGTGTTTGTTGGTGCACATGGTAACTCAATTCGTGCTCTTGTAAAACACATCAAACAACTGTCAGATGATGAAATCATGGATGTTGAAATTCCTAATTTCCCACCATTGGTATTTGAATTTGATGAAAAATTAAATGTTACTTCAGAATATTATCTTGGTGGTGAATAATTGATGAACCAGACTTCGGTCTGGTTTTTTGGACTCGCTTTTTGAGGAACAAGAAGTTGTTTTTAAAAATATGATATGATAGAAATAACGACAAAAAGAGGAAAGATTATGAAAGCAGAAGAACGCCGTCAAAAAATTATTAAATGTCTAAATGAGAAACAAGAAGCATTGTCTGCAACTTATTTGGCAAAGTCTCTAGGAGTTAGCCGACAAGTGATTGTTGGGGATGTTGCCCTTCTTCGTGCCCAGAAATTTGAAATTATTTCGACCCCCAAAGGGTATGTCATGTCAAATGCCCTATTTAGTCATCAATATTGTGCAAGAATTGTGTGTCAACATGGATTAGACAAGACCAAGATGGAACTAGATATTATCTTAGCACATGATGGCATTGTTTCCAATGTAGAAGTAGAGCATCCGATTTACGGGATGATTACAGCACCTTTAAATATAAAAAGCCAAGCAGATGTGACTAATTTTATTGCCAAGTTAAACGAGTCTAAGGCGGAATTGTTATCATCATTGACAGAAGGATTGCATAGTCATTTAATTTCTTGCCCAAGCCAAGAGGCTTTTGAGGAGATTCAACAGGATTTGAAAATGACTGGTATTCTTTATACGGAAATATAAAAAAGTGCAGAGGTTAATTTAGGGAAATCAGGAGTCATATTGACTGAAAGAATGTGCTGGATTTTAAATCATTTAGGGATCCTCTTAGAGAGCTGTTTTAGCATGAGTGATTTGGCAGAAAGTCACGTAACATCACCAATTCGACCTGCTACTGCTTGTTTAAATGGTCAACTCTATATTGGTAATGTATCTGTATTAGTACAGGCGAAAGTTCCGGTTTTAATGTTTTGATAAATGACAAGGGATGAAGTATTTTCATAAAAGATAGGCTAAAAAATTTAGACATATACTCAAAACATAAAATACTTGCATTTTCCTTAGAATTTGCTACAATAGTAAGGTAAAGTTAGACTGTATTGCCTACCGTCTATCTATAAAATATATTTTATTGGAGGCTTTTCCCAAAATGGCAAAAGAAAAATACGATCGTAGTAAACCCCATGTTAACATTGGTACAATTGGACACGTTGACCATGGTAAAACTACTTTAACAGCTGCAATCACAACTGTATTGGCACGTCGCTTGCCATCATCAGTTAACCAACCAAAGGACTACGCTTCTATTGATGCTGCTCCGGAAGAACGCGAACGCGGAATCACTATCAACACTGCGCACGTTGAGTATGAAACTGCAACTCGTCACTATGCACACATCGACGCTCCAGGACACGCGGACTACGTTAAAAACATGATCACTGGTGCGGCTCAAATGGATGGAGCTATCCTTGTAGTTGCTTCAACAGACGGACCAATGCCACAAACTCGTGAGCACATCCTTCTTTCACGTCAGGTTGGTGTTAAACACCTTATCGTGTTCATGAACAAAATCGACCTTGTTGATGATGAAGAATTGCTTGAATTGGTTGAAATGGAAATCCGTGACCTTCTTTCAGAATACGACTTCCCAGGTGATGATCTTCCAGTTATCCAAGGGTCAGCACTTAAAGCTCTTGAAGGTGACAGCAAGTTTGAAGACATTATCATGGAATTGATGGATACTGTTGATTCATACATTCCAGAACCAGAACGTGATACTGATAAACCATTGCTTCTTCCAGTCGAAGATGTATTCTCAATCACAGGACGTGGTACAGTTGCTTCAGGGCGTATTGACCGTGGTACTGTTCGTGTTAACGATGAAATCGAAATTGTTGGTATCAAAGAAGAAATCAAAAAAGCTGTTGTTACTGGTGTTGAAATGTTCCGTAAACAACTTGATGAAGGTCTTGCCGGAGATAACGTAGGTATTCTTCTTCGTGGTGTTCAACGTGATGAAATCGAACGTGGTCAAGTTATTGCTAAACCAGGTTCAATCAACCCACACACTAAATTTAAAGGTGAAGTATATATCCTTTCTAAAGATGAAGGTGGACGTCACACTCCATTCTTTAACAACTACCGTCCACAATTCTACTTCCGTACAACTGACGTAACAGGTTCAATCGAACTTCCAGCAGGTACAGAAATGGTTATGCCTGGTGATAATGTGACAATTAATGTTGAATTGATTCACCCAATCGCCGTAGAGCAAGGGACTACTTTCTCAATTCGTGAAGGTGGACGTACTGTTGGTTCAGGTATCGTCTCAGAAATCGAAGCTTAATTTTAATTAAGTTCCCAGAATAACAATTAAAGTCAGACAGCTTAAGTTGTAGGAACTCCTAAGGGAGTTCCTTTTTTGAGTGCTTTATTTTACAATAGTGAGGAAACAATGTGTTTAGCTTCCTAATTTTTGAGTTATGTTGGACTCGCTGAGTTTCTAAGATGGGTTACAGTCACAGTTCATACGCATCAAAGATCACTTTTATGGATAATTAAAAGTCTTTATTCTAGAGTTTTTTAGAGGTCATATGCAAAAATAATATTTTCACAGTTGTTCATAGTAATAAGGGAAGCCAAGTTTTTTAAGAGGCTTAGCTGCATGGATTTCTAAAATAGCTATCGTGGTGATCGTTTGGTCTTTTGTTTGGAGTAATGTCTGTGCAAGATAAAGGTGTTTTGTATCAATTTTTTAGGAACTGTTGCTTATTTTTTATTATAGATTTGGTAGGGGCTATTTTTAAGGCGTCTTATAATCTTTTGGGAGATGTTATTTGATAGGGTTATAATCATAAAAATCCATTTAGAATAAGTCTTCTAGGTGGATTTTTGATATAATAATAGGGTCTATTGGTAAAAAGGAAAGGGGTTTTTATGAAAAAGCTTGAAGAGTTACTGGCAGCATCTTTTGAGATTTGTTTTGATGACCATACGTTACTGGAAACAGCATTTACCCACACATCTTACGCAAATGAGCATCGCCTCTTAAACATTTCACATAATGAACGGTTGGAATTTTTAGGAGACGCTGTTCTACAACTGCTTATTTCTGAGTATCTCTTTGAAAAGTACCCGAAAAAAACAGAAGGGGATATGTCTAAACTCAGATCCATGATTGTTCGGGAGGAAAGTTTGGCTGGGTTTTCACGTTTTTGTTCCTTTGACATTTACATTAAGTTAGGTAAAGGTGAAGAAAAATCAGGTGGGCGTAATCGTGATACGATTTTAGGAGACTTGTTTGAAGCTTTTTTGGGTGCCCTGCTTCTGGATAAGGGGATTGACGAAGTTCGTCGTTTCTTAAATCAGGTCATGATTCCACAGGTTGAAAAAGGTACTTTTGAAAAAGTTAATGATTATAAGACCTCACTTCAGGAACTATTACAAGCTAAAGGTGATATTGTTATTGATTATCAAGTTGTCAGTGAAAAAGGACCTGCACATGCTAAACAATTTGAAGTGGCTATTTGTGTCAATGATGCCATCCTTAGTAAGGGGTTAGGCAAGTCCAAAAAGATGGCAGAGCAAGATGCAGCTAAAAATGCCTTGGCTCAATTTAGTGAGGTCTAAATGTTTTTAAAAGAAATTGAAATGCAGGGTTTTAAATCCTTTGCAGACAAAACTAAAATTGAGTTTGATAAGGGTGTGACAGCTGTTGTTGGTCCAAATGGGTCAGGAAAAAGTAATATCACAGAAAGCTTACGTTGGGTTCTTGGTGAGTCAAGTGCTAAAAGTCTTCGTGGTGGTAAGATGCCTGATGTTATTTTTGCTGGTACGGAAAATCGTAGCCCCTTAAATTATGCTCAAGTAGCTGTTGTATTAGATAATTCTGATGCTTTTATCAAAGAGGCTAAAGAAGAAATTCGTATTGAAAGACATATCTATCGCAATGGGGATAGTGATTATTTGATTGATGGGCGCAAGGTAAGATTGCGTGATATTCATGATTTATTCATGGATACAGGGCTTGGTCGGGATTCTTTTTCGATTATCTCTCAAGGGCGTGTAGAGGAAATTTTCAATAGTAAACCTGAAGAACGACGAGCAATTTTTGAAGAAGCTGCCGGTGTTTTAAAGTACAAGACCCGAAAAAAAGAAACTCAGACTAAGTTAAATCAAACCCAAGATAATTTGGACCGTCTGGATGACATTATTTATGAATTGGAAAATCAGTTGGGTCCCCTTGAAAAACAAGCGAAGGTGGCTAAAATGTTTTTGGCATTGGATGCGGATCGCAAACAATTACAATTAGATATTTTGGTTGAAGATATTGCGCTTGATCAAGATAGACAAGCTAAGGATAGGCTTGAATTAGAAGATTTGAAAGAGGGTCTGGCTTCTTATTATGCTAAGCGTCAATCCATGGAAATTGAACATCAAAAACTCAAACAAAAAAGGCAATCTTTAAGTCATGATTCGGATCAGACTCAAGCTGATTTGTTGGAACTAACTAAATTGGTTTCTGATTTGGAAAAACAAATTGAATTGATTAAATTGGAAAGTCATCAAAAGGAAGAGAAAAAAGCAGAAGCTAGTCAACGTCTTGCTCAATTTCAGATACAGTTGGAGCAGCTTCAAGAAGAAGAGACACAACGACAAGACAATTTAGTTGCTATTGATCAGCAATTAGAAGTGCTTAGTGATGAGCTAAGAGACTTGAGTCAAGAACTGGAACGGTTTTCTGCTGACCCAGACCAGTTGATTGAAAAGTTACGCGAGGATTTTGTAGGACTTATGCAAGATGAAGCGGAACTTTCAAACCAATTAACGGCATTAAAAGCTCAGCTAGATAAGGAAAATCAGGCGCGTCAAAGTCAGATCCAAGACTATCAAGACCTTTTAATTAAGGTAGATAGCCTTGAAAAGGATTGTCAAAAAGCTTTGGATGGTTATCAGACTCACCAAGAACAAGTAAAAAGCTTGCTTGAAGATTATCAAAAAACTGACAAAGTAATTAAAGATTTAGAGAGTCATTATCAAGAAGCACAAAATCGTTTATTTGATATTTTAGATCAGAAAAAAGCCAAGGAAGCTCGTAAGTCCAGTTTGGAGTCTATTCAGAAAAGCCACAGTCAATTTTATGCAGGGGTAAGATCAGTTCTTCAAGCGACGCATCAACTAGGGGGGATTTTAGGAGCAGTGAGTGAACACTTGTCTTTTGATCCTAACTACCAAACAGCGCTTGAAATTGCGCTTGGAGCTAGTAGTCAACACATTATTGTAGTAGATGAGGCTGCCGCTAAGAGGGCTATCGCTTATTTGAAAAAGAATCGTCAAGGTCGTGCTACTTTTCTACCGTTGACCACTATAAAAGCGCGCTCTTTGTCTGAGACTGTTAGCCGTCAACTAGCCTCTTGTGAGGGATATTTAGGTACCGCTGAATCCCTTGTTCGCTATGATGTTAGTCTTAGCGCTATCGTGCAAAACTTGCTGGGAAGCACTGCTATTTTTGAAACCATTGATCATGCTAACCATGCAGCACGCTTTTTAGGTTACAAAGTGAGAATTATCACGTTGGATGGGACAGAATTGCGACCGGGTGGCGCATTTTCTGGTGGTGCCAATCGTCAAAATAGTACGACTTTTATCAAGCCCGAATTGGAGCAAGTTACTAAGGAATTAGTGCAGCTATCAAGCCAATTAAAGGTGGTAGAAAAGGATGTGGCAGCTTTGCAAAGTCGTTTGGCAGAGCAAAAATCCCAGCTAGATCAGCTCAAAGTAGCAGGAGAAACGGCTCGTCTAGCAGAGCAAAAGTCTCAAATGGCTTACCAACAATTTAAAGAGAAGTTGGATGATTCCAATGCTTTGTTGGCTGTTTTGGAGCAACGTCGGTCAAGTGCTTCTGATCAACTGCTATTAGTTGAACAACAGCGTATTGAAGCTGCTTTAGTGGTTATCACTGATAAAAAGGCTAAGTTGAGTTCTGAAATTGAACAGATAAAAGAAAATAAAGATTTGATTAAACAAAAAACAAATCGTCTTAGCCAAGCTTTGTCACAGGCTCGTCTTAAAGAAAGAGACTTGCTCAACGAGAAAAAATTTGAACAAACCAATCAAGCGCGCCTAGCAGAGCGAATTCGTCAATGTCAAAAAGATATGACAGTTCTTGAAAGTGCGTTGACCAACCACATTAGTCAAGGACTCGTTGACCAGTTACCACAGTTGCAAACACAGTTGCAGGATGCCCATCAGCATAAGATTAAGGCTAAAGAGAAATTAGTACAACTCAGATTTGAGAATGACGATTATGAGGCTCGTCTTGAAGAATTAGCAGAACAGATGACAAAGGAAAGTGAGAAAAATGAAACTTTCATTCGTCAACAGACCAAGTTAGAATCAGACTTGGAGCAGGTAGAAGACCGTCTGCGTGGTTATGCCAGAAGTTTGTCAGAAGATTTCCAGCTAACTTTAGAAGAAGCTAAAAAGTCTGCTAATGCTGTTGAGCAGCTAGCAAGTGCCAGAGCAAACCTACAACAGCTGCAAAAATCAATTCGAACTTTAGGATCCATCAATATAGATGCCATTGTCCAATACGATGAGGTCAATGAACGCTTGATGTTCCTTAATAGCCAAAAAGCTGACCTTATTAAAGCGAAAAATCTTTTGTTAGAGACGATTAACAGTATGGACAGTGAGGTTAAGGCTCGATTCAAGGTTACTTTTGAAGCCATTCGTGACAGTTTTAAGGAGACTTTCACACAAATGTTTGGTGGTGGTTCTGCAGATTTGATCTTAACAGAAACAGATCTGCTTTCTACAGGGATAGATATTTCCGTACAACCTCCAGGCAAAAAAATTCAATCCCTAAACTTGATGTCAGGTGGGGAAAAAGCCTTGTCGGCGCTAGCTTTATTATTTGCTATTATCCGTGTTAAAACGATTCCTTTTGTGATTTTGGACGAGGTTGAAGCTGCGCTTGATGATGCTAATGTCAAACGTTTTGGTGACTATCTTAACCGTTTTGACAAAAACAGTCAGTTTATCGTAGTGACGCACCGCAAGGGAACTATGGCTGCTGCTGATAGTATTTACGGTATTACCATGCAGGAGTCAGGAATCTCAAAAATTGTCTCTGTTAAGCTGAAAGAGTCACAAGAGTTAGCTTATTTGTCATAAAAAAAACATTTTCAGAAATTTTAGAGGGTTACTAAATAAAAAACATTCCAATAGACGTACTGACCCCAAAAATTTGGATTTTGTGTCCAACTTTTTGGGGTCAGTACAATTTTACTAGGATTCATGGAGTGTTTTTCTTGTATTTATGAGACATTTTTGCCAGTTATGGAGCAAAGATGGAAAAATATAAAAATCATTTCATTATAACTCTAATGATCTTCTCTCAAATTATTGTTTTTGTAATATTTTGCTACTCTGACTATCTCTAAAATCCTTACTTTTTGCTGATAAAAACGGTAAATGTTAAGAAAATATTCATTTTTAAAGAAAAATAGTAGAAAATTTTTGCTTTTATATTTTAATCAGTTTATTATAAAAAAGGAGTCTTTTATGAATAAAAAAACAATGTTTTTCAATCCGTAAATGTAAAATGGGTACCGTGTCTGTTTTGTTGGGAACTTTGCTTTTTATGGGTGGAGCAAGTCGTGTATCTGCAACGTCAATGACTGGTAGTCAGATTGAGTCTATGTGTGCCCCAAAAGGAACTTCCATCCCGGAGACTTTTCTTTTATCAGAGGTTGTCAAAGAGGTTAAAACACCTCACATTCAAAATAATTCTCCTAATATAGAGGAGATTGAAACAGTTTCTTTAGCATCTGCTAGTGCCGTAGAAACGATAAAATCAGTTGAATATTTGACAGCAGAAGCTGACTTCCAAGCAGTTAATAAGAAAGAAGAGATACCTCAAAACAGTGATAGTAATAAAATTATTACTGTTCCTCAGGTATGAGATAGTGACTACAAGGGGCAAGAAACAGTGGTTGCTATTATTCATTCGGGCTTAGATACTCATCATGATGCCTTACGATTATCAGATATTAATCAGGTTAAGTATAAGCCTGAAAATAAAATGAAAAGCTAAGGTCGGTATTACTTATGTGAAGTGGTACAGTGATAAGGTTATTTTGGGTTTTAATTATGTTGATGTTGATACAGAATTAAAAGAATCAAAAAATGATTCTCATGGCATGCATGTTACAGGTATTGCGGTAGGAAAGATACTGGTAGCTGATTTATGATGTTGCTCCAGAAGCTCAAGTTATGTTTATGCGTGTTTTTTCTGATTTGAAAAGAGGAACGGGTCCAGCACTTTATGTAAAAACTATTGAAGATGCGGTTATGTTAGGAGCAGATAGTATTAACCTTAGTTTGTGAAGTGCTAACGGGTCTTTGGTCAATACAGATGAGAAGCTATTGAAAAAGCCAGACAGGCAGATGGTAGCTTTATTTTGCCAGAAGATGTGACAGATTTGAGTCATGTCTATTATATGGTAGAAGATTATGCAGGTAACTATGAATCGGTTACACTAATCTAGACAGATTTTATGAAGTGTTCTACACTAAAGAAACAGGAGAAAAGTATGTCTAGAAAACCCCGTCGACTTTCGATAAATGGGTCAGACAAGCCAAAATAACAGGTTCATTTAAAACTATTGATAATCTTACAGATGAGCAGCGTGAGCTGATTGAACTCCGAAAGCGTAATAAAGAACTCGAAATGCAGCTAGATATCCTAAAGCAAGCGGCGGTGATTATGGCACGAAAAGAGAAGTAATCACTGCTAACAAAGACAAATATAGCATTTCAGCCATGTGTCGTTGGTTTAAGATTCCTCGTTCTAGCTATTACTACAAGGCTGTTAAACCAGTCTCTGAAGCGGAACTTGAAGAAAATATCAAAGCTATTTTTCTCGAAAGTAAGGCCAGATACGGGGCTAGGAAAATCAAGAAATGTCTAGAAACTGAAGGTTTGACACTATCTCACCGTCGAATTCGTCGCATCATGAAGCGTCTCAATCTGGTCTCTGTTTATCAAAAAGCAGCCTTCAAACCGCATACCAAAGGGAAAAATGAAGCCCCGATTCCAAACCACTTAGCCAGACAGTTTGAACAAGAAAAGCCATTGGAAACTATTGTGACCGACTTGACTTATGTTTGGGTGGGGTAATCGTTGGGCCTATGTTTGTCTCATCATAGACCTCTTTAATCGTGAGATTATCGGTTTGTCAGTGGGATGGAACAAGACAGCTGACTTAGTTAAACAGGCCCTTCAAAGCATTCCGTATGCCCTGACTAAGGTCAAACTCTTTCATTCGGACCGAGGGAAAGAGTTTGACAATCAGCTGATTGATGAGATTCTGGAAGCTTTTGGTATTACT
>NZ_AUKZ01000029.1 GCF_000425025.1 Streptococcus castoreus DSM 17536
GAATTGGAGTAATTGGCTGACCTTCTGTAACAGTGGCATTATCAACTGCTACAGTAGTCTTAGTTGCTACTTTAGGGTTTTTATCGTTAACATCTGGGATACCATCACCATCGTCATCAGTATCTCTCACATCCGGGGTACTGTCACTATCTGTGTCCAACTGAAACTTAGCAGTAACCTTATCTTCTGATTTATCTGGATAAGTAACGATTACTGGTACTTCAATTTCTTCTGCTGTCGTACCGTCTGGTTTTTCTGGAGCTGTTACAGTTACTGTACCAGTAGTTTTATCAATGTCAACTGTATATCCGTCTGGTACTTTAAAGTTTTCATCAATCTTGTACTCTGTACCATTTGGCGCTGTTTTACCTTCGCCGTAGCTTGGAGTTGATTCTGCCGGTTTCCCTGGAACGACCATCGTATCTTTGTATGAAGGATCATTCTTTTCTGCTTCAGATTCTTTGATAGTTACTGTAACATCAACTTCATCTGTTGTTCCATCTGGATAGGTGACAACAACTGGTACTTTAAATTCCCCTTTGCTCATACCATCTGGAATCACTGCATCCTCTTTAACCTTCATTGTCGGTTGGTCTTTAACCTCTTTAGGATAATCAGTTGTTACTTTTGATGTAATTTCATCGACTGACGGTGCTTGACCAAATGGTTTTTCTAATTTTCCACCTGTCGCTGTGTATGTTGTTGTTGCATCATCTTTAACGTTTACAGTAGCAAAAGTATAGGCTTTGGAATCACCTGGATAAGTTACTTCTACTGGTACTACATATGTACCTTTCTTAGTAAGAGCTTCCCCTTTTACAACAACTACTCCAGTTGTAGGGTCAATCGTTACCATACTTGGATCAACAGGCATTACTCCCTCAGGATAAGAGGTTTTAACTGAATCTGGCACTTGACCTGCAACAGTTGTGAATTTTGTTCCTTCCGGTGGCATTGTATCATTGCCATCTTTGTCTTTAAAGATTGGTTTAGCTGGCTCAGAATCCTTAGCTACAACACCATCTACTGTTTTATACTCGATAAATACAGCAATAAAGGAATCTAATGCTAAAGCGTTATCTAAGCTCTTTGTATTTTGACCTTGTTCAAATAGACCCAATGTAAAGTTTGTTGTCTTAGTGATATCATTTGGTACTGTAAACTTCTCAGGTGTCGCTGTTCCTTCAACGCTTGATTGAATAGTTTGAGGTTCACCTATTGCAACACCGTCTCTGAACCATTGCACTTGGTATTCACGTGTTGGCAACAAACCGCCTACTGTTGAATTGGTGACATTACCAGAGACTGCTACCTTATTCGTAGTATCATAATCAATAATATCAAGCATTGGTTGAGGTGCTAAAATAGCAAAGTTCAAGCTAGTAATATTAGTTCCAGACCCTGCAACTACATTTGTAAATACATTATTCGGATTACCAAACATTGCTTTAGGAAAAGCTGGACTCCAAATATTATAGTTAGACAATACTGGAGATACATATAAATAATCTTGATTAATGTGTCTGTGTTTTTGACCAATAGTTCCATTCCACTTAAGTAGACTAGTATTATCTACATCTTCATCTCTGACAACCTTACCAAATTCCTCATCTGTAATTGTCTTAGAAATTGCACCACTGTTTGCTTTATAAGCACTAATGCCATATAAACCTTTAAAAGGAATAGAGTAGTTACCATCTTTATCAACTGTTGTAATGACTGTTTCAGCAATATGGGATCCTACTCCATGTTGAACTTGATATTCTTTAAATAGTCTTTCTTGTTCGGTTTTAAAGTCCTCGCTAGTATAGCCTGGATGTTCTTTCTTCCATTGGTCTAGCATACGAGTTACCTCATCGTTCAAATATGAAGCAGCTACTTTCACACCATTTGCTGGAACATCGTTACCATCTTTTATCCATTGGTTAGCAAGTGTCCCAGTAGTATCACCATTATCAAACCAAGCTTTACCACTTACTCTTCCATAATTACCTCTATTCTGCCATGTGCCATTTGTAGTATCAGGAACTTGTACTTCTGTCTCTGATTTAGTTAGCCAATCTTTACTTAATTTTTTCTCTTGTAAGATAATGTGGGAATTAACAATTCTATCTACTCCTGCAGTAAAATCCCAACTTTCATTTTTACGATTTAAACGAGTATGAAAACCATAAATTTTATCACCAGCTTGGATGATATCATATTTGCTAGAATCAGGATTCTCAATCCATGTCCTTACTGCAAACTTACCATCTCCTGCAAGTTGAAAACGATGCTCTACACCATTAGAATCAACTTCGGGTTTAGATAAATCAAAAGCAAAACTTCCATCTGCTTGTGTAGTTGTATAGTAAACTTTTGAGACATAGCCTTTACCATCTACCCATTGCAAGTAAGTCTTAACTCCAGCTAATGGAGTATCACTTGATGCTTGCCCATCAATGCTTCCTCCATTATCTATCCAAGCTTTACCTGAGTAAGTCTGTTTAGCTGAAGGATCTCCAGGACTATAGATGGCTCCTTGTTGAGCCTTCTTTTGAAGTTCCTCAGACACTTCACTGACTTTATTATTATCTATACTACGTGCCTCCACACCATTATCTGCTGTACTGTCTAAAGAATGCGTTGCAGTTGTCTGAGAGGAATTAACATTTTTTTCAACAGAAACTGTATCTAAATTAACAACATTATCTGTATTTTCTTCTACGGAGACTTCGGGTTTAGTAACAGATTCAGAAACAGTAGATTTAGCTTCATTCAGTTTTGGTTGTATCATATTTACAGAACCCGCAACTAGGGTATCACTTGCTGTAACAATTTCCTCAGCCAGAACTGTTTGTCCCTTCACTCCTAAAAATACTAATCCGACAAGCACTGAGGCTGCCCCAAATTTAAATTTCTTGATCGTAAAACGTTGCTTTGTTCTAGAAACATCACATTTTTTTTGACTGCTTTTGTCAGGCATAAAAGATTCCTTTCTCAATTAACGACATACCATTATTAAAAAATAAGATAACTCCAACAATATTACTTCCACAGTATAAAATTATTCACATCATCACAATGCACACTATTGATATTATTGTGAACTTCCGTCAATTAATTTGTCGTATACTCGTATGTAACAAAATTGTATGATTCATAACGATTTGAGTATTAAGAAACTATTATTTCTAAGGTAGACATTAAATTGAGTAATTCAAATAATATTGACTTAAAACTATTGAGAGCCTTTTCGGAATTATTAACATCTAAAGGCATAGAACAAATTACAGTCAGCGATATTGCTAAACAAGCGCAACTGAGTAGAAGGGTTTTCTACAATTACTACAATTCAAAAGAAGACTTCCTAAGGGAGTCTATTTTAATAATACTTGATGAGATTACCAAAATTTTAAACACTGATCTTTTATTTGAATATTCAGTTTTACAATCTGTACTTGAATTTCTTTATAGCAATCAAGAAATAATCCAACCTTTCGTGATACATTTTCCTGATATAAAACGTATCGTAAAAAATTATATTAAAGAAATGGTTGTCAATTCAGATATTCCAAACTTATCAGAACAATTAGAAGAGGCATATCATATCCCTTATTACTACGCTTTAGATATTTACGTTTTAACAGTAGCAAGCATTATTTTTAATTGGATAAACAATAATTTTAAAGAACCCCCTGAAGAGATAGCTAGATTTATTGATAGAGTAACTAGAATTTAATTTTTAATTCTAGCAATCAAAATTAGCGGAGTGGTATTTCACAAAAATAAATTTGTTGAATTTTCTGACATTTAAAACAAAACACCATCTGTAGAACAAAAAATCGAGTAGAACCTAATATTTAGCCCCTCTCACACTTGAACAGCCTCGCAAAGTTAGACAAGAAAAATCTAACTTTTACGAGGCTGTTTTATGAAATTAAGTTATGAAGACAAAGTTCAAATCTATAAATTGCGAAAAAGTAGGGAAAATATTACGTCATTATCAAATCGGTTTAACGTCAATAAATCGGAATCAAATATCTGATTCGTCTGATTAATAGCTATGGGATAGGTATTGTCAAGAAGAGGAAAAATAACCATTGCTCCCCGAAATTAAAACAAGAAATAATTAAAAAAGTGCTTATTGATAGGTTTTCTCAAAGAAAAGTAGCTCTTGACTATGCTCTCACAAGTCGTGAAATTCCCTTAAGTTGGATAGCGCAATACAAGAAAAATGGGTATCCTATTGTTGAGAAAACAAAAGGGAGGTCACCCAAAATGTGTACTGGTAGTTTGTTTGTTTCGCACCTAGGGAGCGAAAAGGACTGAAAGTCACATAAAAAGAAACCAGTTAAACTGATTTCTTCATTTTCACCAAATTCCTAACCATTGCTGCATAACTAAGCTGACTGCTGTAATGGCTACCCAGCAAATAGCTCCCAATAAAATAGCGTGACCACCTGTTTTAATTAATTTACCAAAATGTGTATTCAGACCAATTGCTGCCATTGCCATCACAATAAAGAATTTTGACAAATCTTTCAGGTAACGGAAAAAAAACGTTGGCATTCCCATGCTGGTAATCAGGGTTGTGATTAAAGATGCCACCAAAAAAAAGAAAATAAAACTAGGAAATGATTTGCGAAAGCTAAACGAGTCCTTACTAATGCTTTCTTGTTCTTTTTTAGCTCGATAAAGTGACAACCCTAATGTTATTGGAATAATAGCTAAGGTTCTGGTTAATTTTACAATAGTAGCACCATCTAATGTATTAGACTGATGAATGGCGTCCCAAGCAGTTGCTGTTGCCGTTACTGATGAGGTGTCATTAACAGCAGTCCCTGCAAAAATAGCAAATCCTTCATTAGATAAACCAAGTAACTGTCCTAACATTGGAAATAGCAAGGCTGCTAAAATATTAAAAAGAAAAACTACTGAAATCGCTTTAGCAATTTCATCATCTTTAGCCTTAACAACTGGAGCTGTTGCTGCAATGGCAGAGCCACCACAAATAGAAGAACCAACACCAACTAGAGTAGCGATATTCACATCAATTTGTAACCACTTTTGTAATCCATAAGCCACAAGTAAAGATGTTGAAATAGTAGCAATAATAATGGGTAACGATTGCATGCCCACTGTCATCACCTGTGCTAAATTTAAACCAAAGCCTAAGAGAACAACCGCTAGTTGCAAAATATATTTTGACGTAAAAGCGATTCCTTCTTTGGTACTATCACGTTTATGATAAACCAAAGCTAGTAACATCCCTAATAAAATCGCAAAAACAGGAGCTCCGATAATGGGAAACAAGTGTCCTAGATACCAAGCTGGAAAGGCTAAAAGCAAACAAAGTAAAAAACCTGGTAATTTTCTTAAATGAATTGACATATTATTCTCCTTTTCAATTCATTATAGACTTTTTACAGAAACTTGTAAAACTTATCCTGAAAAGGAACCGCTAAGCAAAAAACAGTTTGAAGAAATGTCGATTGGGATAACTTCTTCAACCTGTTTTCCTTTATCAAAACTCCTAGAAAAATTTCTATAACAGTCTTTCTAAGAATTATTATTAAGTGTACTGACTACAAAACCAATGTGACAATTTCTTAATAACGATGACATTTGTCTACGTTCTGGATTGTCTCCTACTAAAATTACAAAGCTCCCACAATAGGATGAGGTTGGTATAATTCATTTAAGAAAGTCATGTCCTCATCACTTAAGGTTAATTGAAAAGCACCCATAAAATCATCCAGGTATTTCTCTTTAGTCACACCAACAATTGGTGAATGAATCCCCATTTGCCAAAGCCATGCTAAAGCAACTTGTGCTCTTGTCACACTATATTTGTCAGCCACTTCTGCCACACGTGCAACAATGGCACGATCTTGGTCTTCTGTACGGTCATACTTAGACTTAGCAGTTTCATCTGTTTTACTTCTAGCTGTGTCTGCCTCCCAATCTCTGACCACACGACCCGATGCCAAAGGGCTATAGGGGACAAGCGCCACCTCTGAATCTTGACAAAAAGGAATCATTTCACGCTCATCTTCACGATAAAGCATATTATAATGATTTTGCATTACTGAAAACTTGGTCCAACCATTCTTTTCAGCCACATACTGAGCTTTTTGAAATTGCCAAGCATACATGGCAGAAGCTCCTAAATAATGCACTTTCCCAGAACGAACCAGGTCATTCAAAGCAGCCATGGTTTCTTCTATGGGCGTCTTATAGTCCCAACGGTGAATGTAAAGAAGGTCAATATAATCGGTTCCAAGACGTTTTAAACTGGCATTTACCTGATTAAAAATAGCTTTGCGTGATAACCCCTTGGTGTTTACTCCCTTGTGCTGACCATCTCCAAAATACAATTTCGTCGCAATAACAATTTCTTCACGGTCTGCAAAATCTCGAATAGCGCGTCCCAGATATTCTTCACTTGTTCCTGAAGCATAGATATTTGCCGTATCAAAAAAATTAATCCCCATATCAAGTGCTTTTTTTATGATCTGACGGCTATCATCTTCATTCAACAACCAACCTGAATGAAACCCCTTACTCGCCTCTCCAAAACTCATACATCCTAAACAAAGCTTAGAAACGACTAAACCTGTCTGACCCAACTGAATATACTCCATTTTCGTTCTCCTTCTTCAAAAATCCTATAAACATTTTTAAGACCAGATGCTTTGGCACGCTTAAAAGTAGCCCCATTCCTCTCTGATCACACCATTTTCCTTAGTAAAATGCAAGTGGTGATCTAACTATTCTAAATTTCCACCAGAAATCAAGCCAGATATCATCACCGTTGCCCTAATTTTAGCAACAAGCAGCTCCTCACGAGACCAAACTTGACCAACTAAATTATCGTCATTAAAAGCCACAAATTGAGGGGAAAATTCCCCAAGCATATCATGCAACGGCATACTTCTCCATTCATAACTCCATTTAACCATCTAAATACTGAATCTTCACCAGAGACCGGTTCCTAAAAATCACTAGTTCCAGATGAGAAAATCAAGCATCCTTAGCTGCCCCATATCAATCCACATCACCAGCAGTCAATAAACGCACAGGCTATCCCATTCTTGGTACCACCTACCACTCATGACCTACAGGCATCCAAATGAACATGCCAGTTATTAAATCTGATCTGGTGATTGGGTAAGATTAACTAAGAATGCCCTTGAAAAAATTAACCGTAAAGATTGCCATCTCTCTATTTTTAACTATTTCTATTTCTTAAAACATCAATCACCTCACTTCTAGGATCGTTCTCATTAAATAATTCATGTTCTCTTGGAACAACCTTATTTTGGTAATTATTAATTTTATGATTTAATCGATCTAGCGCTTTCATTGCTATCTCAACACGCTTTTCCAAAACCTCTCTTTCACCTTGAAGAATCGCTAAGCGAGCAGGAATACTATCATCTCCTAAATTAACAAGATGAATGTATTCAATCAAACTTTCCACAGAAACACCTGCGCTTCTTTTTCTGTCATATCATTAATTTCTTTTAACCCTAGTCAAACAAGCTAAGCCATTTGGCATAGCCTTCTTTTTCCATTTGGTCATAAGGAATAAATTTAAGCGCTGCTGAATTAATACAGTAGCGTAAGCCACCTGCTTCTCTTGGGCCATCATTGAAAACATGTCCCAAATGTGAGCCCGCTTTACGGCTTTTCACCTCAACCCGTCTCATGCCATAAGAGGAGTCATCGTGATTGGTTACCATACGATTATCAATAGGCTTAGAAAAAGCAGGCCAGCCACAACCTGAATTAAATTTGTCTAATGACGAAAACAAAACCTCGCCACTCACAATATCAACATAAATCCCCTTATCAAAGAAATCATCATATTTTCCCGTAAAGGGGCGTTCTGTAGCGGCATGTTGCGTCACCTTATAAGACAAATCACCAATACGTTTTTTCAATTCTTCTTTCGTTTCCATAAGGAGTTCCTTTCAACTTTATCATCGTCTCTATTGTACCAAAAAAGTGGGCATCTTTTGAACCATCCGATTAAATCAGCTTACAGTCCAAATGAGATTCTCGTTTTAAGTTAAACACTTTAGTGATTATTAACCAAAAAAATCAGACCTCAATCTGACTTTTATTGCTGGAGCAATTATTTCTTTGTTTCATCATCCATCGAGAGAACACTTAAGAAAGCTTCTTGTGGTACTTCCACTGAGCCAATTGATTTCATGCGCTTTTTACCGGCTTTTTGTTTTTCTAAGAGTTTACGCTTACGAGACACATCTCCGCCATAACACTTAGCCAAAACATTTTTTCGCAATGCTTTAATATCTGAACGAGCAACAATTTTCTGACCAATAGCCGCCTGAATAGGCACTTCAAACTGTTGACGAGGGATGATTTTCTTCAACTTTTCAACAATTATTTTCCCACGTTCATAGGCAAATTCTTTATGAACAATGAAGCTGAGTGCATCAACCTTGTCACCATTTAAAAGGATATCCATTTTGACCAACTGTGACTTGCGATATTCTGATATTTCATAATCAAAACTTGCATAACCACGTGTTGATGATTTCAATTTATCAAAAAAATCAAACACGATTTCAGCAAGTGGAATCTGATAAATCACATTGACACGATTATCATCAATATAATCCATGGTCACAAAATCACCGCGTTTACGCTGAGACAATTCCATAACAGTCCCAACGAACTCTTGTGGTACCATAATTTGAGCCTTGACATAAGGTTCTTCAATAGATGCAACACGTGTAGGGTCAGGAAATTCAGATGGATTTGACACTTCAATCATATCACCATCAGTTGTGTGAACATGATAAACCACGGACGGCGCCGTCATGATCAAATCAATATTAAATTCACGCTCTAAGCGCTCCTGAATCACATCCATATGAAGCAAACCAAGGAAACCACACCGGAAACCAAATCCGAGTGCCTGTGATGTTTCTGGTTCAAATTGCAAACTAGCATCATTGAGCTGTAACTTCTCAAGAGCTTCACGTAAGTCATTGTATTTGTTCGATTCAATAGGGTAAATCCCTGCAAACACCATAGGATTCATTTGTTTATAGCCATGTAACGCTTCTTTAGCAGGGTTGTTAGCTAAAGTAACCGTATCGCCAACGCGTGTATCTGCCACTGTTTTAATAGATGCTGCCACGTACCCAACATCTCCGGTCGCAAGGAAATCCCTGCCAACTGCCTTAGGTGTAAACATTCCAACTTCTGTAACATCAAAGGTTTTTCCATTTGACATCATCTGAATTTTATCACCTGGCTTAACAATGCCATTGACAATACGAACCTGAAGAATAACCCCACGATAGGCATCATACACAGAGTCAAAAATTAAAGCTTGCAATGGCGCATCCACATCACCAGATGGAGCAGGGACTTTCTCAACAATCTGCTCAAGAATCTCTTCAATCCCAATGCCAGCCTTAGCAGAAGCTAAAACAGCTTCTGAAGCATCTAGGCCAATCACATCTTCTACCTCATGGCGAACTTTTTCTGGATCAGCCGCTGGCAAGTCAATTTTATTAATAACAGGAAGAATTTCCAAATCGTTATCCAAAGCCAAATAAACATTAGCCAAAGTTTGTGCTTCAATGCCTTGTGCTGCATCAACAACCAAAATCGCCCCCTCACAGGCGGCTAAAGAACGAGAAACTTCATAAGTAAAGTCCACATGTCCAGGGGTATCAATTAAATGGAAAATATATGTTTCTCCGTCTCTGGCAGTGTAATTTAACTCAATTGCATTCAACTTAATGGTAATCCCACGCTCACGTTCCAAATCCATGGAATCCAACAGCTGCGCCTGCATTTCACGAGACGAAACGGTCTCCGTTTTTTCCAAAATGCGATCCGCAAGGGTAGATTTCCCATGGTCAATATGGGCAATAATGGAGAAATTCCGAATTTTCTCCTGGCGTTTTTTTAAATCTTGACTGTTCATTCTATTTTCCTATACATTTAGTTTTCCCTTTATTATAGCAAAAAAAATAGGCCTTTGCCTATCTTTTCTTACCGATTATCATCAGAGAGAACGACTGTGCTAACAGACTCACTTTTACCAAACCAAAGCGAAATCTCTCGTTTAGCAGAATCACGAGAATCAGACCCATGAACCACATTAAAAATACCACCATGTCCTAAAAGTTTATCAATACCAACTGCTTCTTTATCCACTAGAATTTCAATGCCAATCGCCAAGGTTGTGAAGGCAGATAGGATGTGACTTCTCATTAGGTTAGGTACAGTAAAACGACTTTCTGGAGTTCTCACAAGAATCGGACGCCCTTCAGTTAAGCCAGTAATACTTTCACCTGAGTAGTAACCGTAACTTAACAGTCCTCCACAACCTTTTTCACCTGCTAAAGCCGCATTAAAGAGTAATGGGTACAGCTCAGCATCTGATATTTCTTGCCCTGACAAGGCTGAAAACTCTTTAAATAATTTAACTCAGGCATTAATATCTGAACTACAGTTATTCGCATGTACCATTGCCACAGAATCACCAACTGGTGTTGTCACAATATCAATTTCTGAATAACGATTTTGTAATTCTTTTTCGAGGACAATCATGGCAAAAATTGATGTTCCTGCTGAAATATTTCCCGTCCGTTGTCTCACACTATTTGTAGCAACCATGCCTGTTCCAGCATCTCCTTCTGGTGGGCAGAACTTGCTTCCAGCTTGTAATTGACCAGTTGGGTCTAACAATTTTGCACCTTATTCGGTCAATGTACCCGCTAACGTTCCTGCAGATAATACTTTCGGTAAAATAGATTCCAAAATCCAAGGAAACTGATAATCTTGTGTTAATTCCTCAAATTGATTTAGAAAGACCTTGTTATAATCACCAGTTGTCGAATCAATCGGAAACATTCCTGACGCATCCCCAACACCTAAAACTTTTTCACCTGTTAATTGCCAGTGGATGTAGCCTGCTAAAGTAGTAAGATAAGCTATTTGAGAAACATGTTCTTCTTTATTTAAAATTGCTTGATACAGGTGAGCAATACTCCAACGCTCCGGGATATTAAAGCCAAATAATTGACTAAGTTTTTGTGCCGCTTGACCGGTAATCATTTCGCCAAGTCCTAAATGGTACTAATAAATTATCTTCTTGATCAAACGCTAAATAACCGTGCATCATAGCACTAAAACCAATTTGACCAACATTCGTCAAATCAACTTGATAGGTATTTTTCACATCATGAACAAGTTCCCGATAGGCAAATTATAATCCATTCCAAATATCATCTAATGAATAAGTCCAAAAACCAGCAAAACCAACTGCTTTTTCCAAGCATGACTACCGGAGGCAATTGGTTGTTTCTGACTATCAATCAAGACTGCTTTGATACGAGTTGAACCAAATTCAACCCCTAAAGATGTCCCACCTTTAACTATATCTCTAATAATTTTTCCATTATTCATTCCCTATACAAATCTAAAAAATTCATTACCTATTCAAAAATATCGTGTAAACTAAATTGATTTTAAAATTAGCTATTATCTTTTGTTGTATATTTATAATAAAAATACCATATATTATAAAAAGAGCCCCTATTATAAGATACCCCTTTTATATTTATAATTCCTAAGCAATCAATAATTATCAATTAGTTATAAGAACCACTGAACTCTTTGAACGGTTGGTAAGTCAGTTTACACTAGTGTAAAACGCTCATCACCATTTAACATCCTGTCTCTAGTGTACTTCCCGTTTTTAAATTCTCCTTCACTATATTCATAAATACCTACATTTTTTGAACTATTTTTACAAGACATTAAACTATAACGGATGTTTACTCCAATAACAGTTAATTTGGCCTTCAATATTTAGTTACAATAAGTTACAAAAACACAGAAAATTTAGGATATTATTGCTTACTAAATCTCTCCAGAAATAAAGATTTTATTTTTAGACACTAAAATGGTTTTGGCACCTGCTTTTTTAGATGTTGAGGGCGACAACTTTTCCTTGATAGACTTCAAAGAGAGTTGAAACAGTCGCAAATTCGCCGTTCAAAGTAGAAGTGAGCTGTTCTTGAAGAAATATTTCCTCTTCTTCAAGTGTCATATAGGAATGACGGCATCCGCCACGATTTTCACTGAGAAGTGCTTGTAAGCCTCCATCTAGATAACGATTTAATAAATTTCGGACGGTTTGATGGACAAAGCCTACTGATTTGACTACAGCTGTCAAATTATGACAATCAGAGTAAAGAATAAGATCCTGAATTTTTTTATGATGTTGAGCATTCCTTTTATCTCCCAATAATGACTACACATCTATTCCGTCACTGCATCTCTAACACTGGCCGTCACAACTTTAGCAACACCATATTGGAAAGCATCTGGAATAATATTAGTAGGGCTAAGTTCATCTTCTGAAATCAAGGCGGCAATACCACGAGCTACTGCAATTTGCATATCAACAGTAATCGTTTTAACTCTAGCCTCTGAAAATACCTAGGAAAGCTAACACATTGTTGATTTGGAAAGTCACTGCAACCAGTTCCAACGATTAATAATTAAATTACTTTCAAATATTTTCAAGAATACTTAACTCTTAAAATTTCCTTCTTCGTTGAGTAAGAATTGATAGAGTGCACCAAGCAAATTAGCTTCGTTACGAAAGGCACAAGGCTCAATTTCTGGCATAGTCGTCATAAACATCAAAAATTCATTACCTTCACGAAGTAAACGATACTGCTCTTTGATTTCATCTACCAATATCTTCTGAGCACTGATACCACCACCAATGACATATCGTTCAACATCAATCACCGCTTGTACATTGTATATCAGTTCAGCAATTACTCGACAATAATCTTGGAAAATTGGATAAATAGCTCCATTATTTTGTTTAAGGTATTCAAAAACAATTTGTCCATCTGTTCGGTCTTCAAGACAAAGTACGGTTGCACAACGTTCAATCATCTTTACCGCAGAACCTTCAAAACCTATAAAATTAGACATATCACGATTTTTTGTTGTGCCAGTTGCTAACTGGAAACTCAATTCTCCAGCTTGAAAGTGTTGTCCCTTAAGTAATTTTCCTTCCAGGATAAGACCACCTCCAACTCCAGTGCCTAAAATGATTGCTGCTCCATTGTCTATCCCTTGTAAATTTCCACGCCAAAGTTCTGCCAATGCTGCCGCTTTACCATCATTAATCACTGAACTTTTTAAATCAAACTTATCCTTAATGTACTTAGGTAAGTTTAATTCGTGCAACATTGGCAAAGATCCACCAAAGTATATCACACCTTCGTCAGTGTCTACCTTACCTGGACTACTTATGGCGATACCATGTAATGATTCCTGATGTGGCTCAATTAACTCATCCATTGTATCTAAAAAATTTTCTAATTCATGTGGTGTCTGCTTATGACCTTTACTAATAATATTCCCTGAACGATCGATCAAAGCATACTTTAGCCGTGTTCCACCTATGTCAATACTTAGATAAGATTTACCTGTCATCATTTCACTCTCTCTTTTAAGAAATTAATAAAAATAGTTAAGTTTACTATACTCCAGTATTCCGTGTCTCAAGTTCAGCGATGATTCTATCATATTCAGTGTCAAGTTTATAACCGAAATACATAATCGCAACTGAGACAATCCCTAGAACAAGTGGAATGTAAATATAAAGTGAACTTACTGCGGCAATAGCACTTGCAGATTGTGTCGTTGCTTCAGCATCATATCCGCCAGCAGACATTACCCATCCAAGCACGGCACCTGCAACTCCAGAACCAACTTTTGAACCAAATGATGAGGCCGCGTTAGCTAATCCAGCACTACGAATTCCTGTTTTCCATTCCCCATATTCAATCGTATCCGAAAGCATCCCCCACATACAAGAAGCAGCGACGCCTGCTCCAAGTCCTTTTATGATATTTGAGACAACAATTAGAGTTACATTCGACCCAACAAGAGCTGTAATCGCATAACCTAATGACATAATTGCCATCCCCAAAGCCATTGATTTTCCTTTTCCTATACGTTTGACAATTAAAGGTGCTGCAACAAACATCATCCCAATCTGAGCTATTGTTGTCGCATTTGTCAAAGTCGAAACAAGGTCCTGATTATTCAGAACAGCTTTTGCATAGTATATTGCTGTCCCACCATTTACAGTCAATGAAAAATATAATAAGAAGATACAGATCGCAACCATTACCCAATATTTATTTTTTAAAAGGCTTAAAAATTCTTCCTTAAGTGTTACTTTTTGGTTACAGTTAACAATTTCTGGATTAGGTGTCTCAACAACACGCTCATGTGTAAATAAGAAAGAAAAATAGAAAATAATAATTGATAAAGTACCAAAAATTGCAAAAGTCCAAGTCCAAGAAGCAGGTGTATTTCCAAGAAAAGCCACCATTTTCAAAGTGAAAGTATTGATGAACATTGTTCCACAAGTTGCAAGCAACATTCTGAAAGTTCCTAAAAGTGTCCGTTCATACTGATTCTGTGTCATCATTGCATTCATAGTTGAATAAGGCACAACTATACCAGTTAAAATAATTGAAGACGTTAAATTGTAGCTCAAAAATATATAAATCAGTTTAAAAGTCTCACTAGCATTCATAGGAACAGCAAAAAGAACCACCGCACTAATCGCATAAGGAATAGCCAGTCGAGACAGCCACACTCTAGCTTTGCCAAATCTTGATTTTGTTCGGTCAACAATTATTCCCATGATGATGTCTGTAACACCATCAAAAAGCCTTGAAAAAAGCATAATTGAACCAACAGCTGCTGGATTGATTTTCACAACATCCGTATAATAAAACAATAAAAATGTTGTAATTGCCGAATAAACAATATTAACTGCAAAATCACCTGTCCCATAAGCAAAACGTTCCAAAAAACTCAATTCGCTCTTAGGTTCATCATTATATGAAATACCAAATTCTTTTTTGATTGCCATTGTAAACTCCTTTTATTGATGTTCTAAAATAATCACGTCCCAGGGTTCTAGGACAAGTTTTTGACCTGCCTTAACTGTAACTTCATCTCGAAGGCTTGTAGCATCTTCAGGAACTATAATACCTTGTTTTTGTGCAGAAAAATTTAATAAATAAGTTACTTTATTACTTTGATCATTTAAACCTTCTTTAACAATTATTGGGAATGTTTTCTTTTTTAGCGTGATATTAAAGATATCGGTAAAAATGCTTTTGATAATGTCGGTGAAAGCGGCTTCCTCAATATAACAGCCAATATAAATCGCTTCCCCTTCACCATAGTAGTTGCGGGTTATAGCTCCCCTATCTTCCCACTGGCAGTTATCATAGGTCGCCAAAACCTCTGCGGTTGTAGGTTGCAAGAATTCTAAAAATCCTTGAACTTGTGCACCATCACCAAAATAGGAACTTACTAAACTTTGACCAGTCGGTGAAGCAAATTGATTATACATTAGTCCTAAGGCTTTTTGTAATTTCTTCGGCGTTCCCTCATGAGAAATTTTGAGGTTTTCATTAGCCACACCAGACTTAAAACTCAATAGAAGCTTGCCACCCTTATTGACAAAGGCATCCAAATCCTCGTAGAACTTATCAGGAGCTGCATAAAGGGCTGGCACGACAAGAACTTCATAATTCTGCCAGCTAGGTGAGTCAACCGACACCACATCACACTCGATATTGAGGTGATAGAGAGCCTGATAATAACTCTTAACGACCTCATTATATCCCAAACTAGATGAAAAGTTCGACTTGATATCGATAGGAAACCACTTTAGGGCGGTTAATGCTTCATTACTAACTAAAAGAGCCACACGGTTTTTCTTTTTGAGGTTAACCAGTTTAGGCGAGAGACGCTTTAGCTCCTGACCAATCTTAACTGATTCTAGATAGGTTTTATTTTCGGCAAAATCATGTGCCAAAAGTCCCCGCCAATAAGACTCTGCCGAATTATGAATCGAGTGCCAGTGCCAGTACATGACACCATTAGCCCCACTAGCTAAATGACTATAGGCCTGCAAGATAAGCTGGTTGGGATAAGGCATCATGTTTGAAAAGCCTTGGGCCTGGGTTTCAATGACCAAATAATTATCCTGTTTCAAATTTCTCGTACTGTCCCCACAAAAGGCGATTTCAATCCCTGTCAAATCTTCCTGTCCTGGATGGTAAATATCACATCCTGCAAGACTAATACCTTTGGCAGCCTTGTAGTGATTAACCTCAGGCTGCACCCCGTAAGAATAGCCACGCCAGTCAAAATCAAAATTCTGAGTGACAAACTGGTCTGCTCGCTTGTATTCAGAAACGATATCGGCCTGCCATTGCAAAAAATCATCGACTAGTAAACGCTGGTATTTTTCAAATTCAGCCCCAAAGCTACCA
Source organism: Streptococcus castoreus DSM 17536 (assembly GCF_000425025.1). Lineage (GTDB taxonomy): Bacteria > Bacillota > Bacilli > Lactobacillales > Streptococcaceae > Streptococcus > Streptococcus castoreus. Next base: position 16,371 of record NZ_AUKZ01000029.1, read on the forward strand.
TTAATCGTTCCATTGACGTCGGGGAAATTCTCCCAGGAATCAAGGCGATTGCTCCAGTAGTTGAAACCAAACTCCTCATTCAGGGCATCAAGGTCACCCTTAAATTTATCTTTCAGATACTCGATAAACCCTCGTTGCACATTCTTACTGGATGTCCCATAAGCCTTGGTTTCATTATCAATCTGAAAGCCGATGACATTGTCATAATGGGCTGTAACCTTCATCAACTCACGGATAATCCGCTCCGCATAGTAGAGGTAGGTTTTATTGGTGATGTCCATGGACTGCCGCATTCCGTAAAGTGCCCGACCACTACCTTTGCGTTCCACCATAACCGTTGGGTCCAACTCAACCAACCAAGATGGCACCGCATAGGTTGGTGTACCGACGATTACTTTGATTCCTGCCTTATCCATAGCATCAATCACCCGAGTCACATGGTAAAAATCAAACTCTCCAGGCCGTTTTTCGTAAGTGGACCATGTCGACTCAGCAATCCTGACCACGTTGATACCAGCCTTGAGCATCATCTGGATATCCACTTCCAGTCGGTCGTAGGGCATGTACTCATCGTAGTAGGCCACGCCGTACAAGATTTCGTTCATTGTATCCTCCTAAGCTAGGGTAAAAGCTTTCACATCAAGACTTCCTGTCCCCTCAAAGGTTAGGTAGAGGGCCTGTTTTCCAGTGATTTTTTGTGAAATAGATGCCGTCTGGTCTCTCCATTCTGGACTTGTGACCACTTCAAGAACTGCGATTGCTGGTCCGTCCTTCTCCGTTGAGACAAGGATTCTACCTTCAGCAGTACCTCTATAGGTTAAAGCGAAGGTTTCAGGTTCGTCAAAGTCAAAATACTTATAGCCCACCTTAGCCCCTGAAATCAGATTCTTAATGTATTGTGAGTCGGTGGTTTCATTATCTTCCAACTCCTGAGTGATACAAGGATGCTCTGCTTTTTGTTCATCAGTGACCACTTCTACAGACTTCATTGCTCCATTTGGCCCCATCAAGAGACAAGCAATCGCTGCTGGATAAGTGCCCTTACCAGCAAGTGGCCCGCCATTTAGACCACAGCTGGTTAGCTCTGCTTGTTTAAAGAGACCATCTTCGCCAAGCTCGATTTCTTCAGCCACGCCTTGTCGAGAGAATTCGGTATAGTCCGTTTGACGATGTCCAAAAACATAATACTTTCCATTGATTCCCACGACAGATCCGTGATTATTTCCCCAATAGTTCTGTGCTTCAGTATTGTCATTAACACCAATATCTGCATTAGAATGAAGAGCCCCACCATAAACGAATCCTTCAGTTGGTGAGTCACTAACAGCAAAAGACAGTTCATGACTTAAGACAGATGAGTATATGAAGTAATATTTTCCATTAAACTTGCGAATGGAACTCGCCTCATAGAAAGCATGCCCTTCAAAACCAGTTCCTTCACTATCCCAAGAATTTGGTAAGAATTGTTTTGGTTCGGTTTTGAGCGTCAGCATATCTGAGTCCAACTCCACCACATGATTACCTGTGTTGCCAATAGTGAGCCCCAAGACTTCTTTAACTTTAGCAACAACCTCTGCTCCAGGTCCAAAGCCAGTATAGAGATAAATACGCTTGTCATCATCAACTAAGACAGCTGGATCAAATTGGAACGGATCTCGTTCTGGATTTTCACCGTAAGTCTGACCGTCTGCGTGTTTGACATAGCCGTAAAACTCAAATGGACCCGTTGGCGTATCTGCCACAGCGACTGAAATAGAACTGATAAAATCCATACCATAATAGAGATAATATCTCCCATCTGGTCCTTGTACCACATCAGGAGCAAAAAGACTCATCTTACCATCAGTATTAATTGGATCTTGATTTTTTTTGTAAATTATTCCTTCATAGCGCCAAGATGTTAAATCATCAACCGGTGCTGAATATGTTACATAATCATTAGGACAGTAGTAATCCGATCCAAAACGATCATGGCTACCGTATATATACAGCCGATCTCCAAAAACATGAGGCTCTCCATCAGGAATGTACTCATAACTTGGCAAGTAGGGATTGTAAATTTGTGACATAAGATTCTCCTTTTAAAATACAGGTTACATATTATTTGATCTCTGCTCCTATTTCAAATTTTATATCACAATAATAAAGCGCTTTCATTTTTATTTATATAATTTTATGATATTTTTTGGTAAAATACAATTACATTTGGAGGTTAATCTATGAAAAATCCTAGCTATATTTTCTATTATATCTCAACAACCTTACGTACCAATCTATCGATAGTTCAGAATGGAGTAGTTAAACAACGGTTTTGCCAAAATTTAGACCTATGTTCATCTTATAAGCTCATTGAAGAAGAAGTTCTTCAAATTGTGATCCCTTTAGCTAATAATATTGCTGAACCTAAATTTATCGTAATTGAACGAAAATTCTTATTTACTCTTGTAAAGAGTGAAGAGAACACCTACTATGTTATTGGTCCAATACAAATCAATGAATTGTCATCAGTCAATTTACAGACTCAATCCGTTAATATTAACAAATTACTCCTAGACCATGTTCCACTACATGATATATGGACTATAGTAGATCTATCACTTTTATTACATAATCTCTTTCATGATTTTGAAATTACTAGAGAAGAGATATGGTTGAATAACATCAGTTCAAACTCACAAGAATTTAAGACCAATACTACTCAACTTCTTTTTACTAATCGTGAAATTGGTCATCATCATAATTCTTATCAACAAGAACTACGTGAGCAAGAAGCAATTATATCAGGTAATCTGGTAAAATTAAGACAGAGTTGGGAAGGTGTTTCAATAAATGAACTTGGTGTTTTAGCAGACAATGAATTACGAAGCTACCGAAATCTTGCAATAGTTGTTATTGCTTTAGCTACACGTTCTGCAATCAGAGGAGGAGTCACACCAGAAATAGCTTATTCTTTGAGTGATAATTTGATTAGAAATATCGAAAAACTAGAAACAACTAATGAAATTCTCACTCATATTAGACAATCTGAAATAGATTTAACACTTTTGGTTAAACAAGCTCAAAAAGTTATCAATAATAGCCACAACGTAAATGATGAGACACCACTTCATCATCCTTATATTAGAAAAACACAAGATTATATTGCCAGACATCTTCATGAAACCATTACCTTAGAGGACTTAGCCAATGTCGTACCTTGCTCAGCTAGTTATCTATCTAAACTCTATCACAATAATTTTAACAAGAGTATCCAAGTCTATATTTCTGAAGAACGTTGCCGTTATGCTGAAGAACTTCTTTTGTTCACCGATAAAAGTATAAGTGAGATTGCTACAAGCCTAGGATATACTTCCCAAAGCTATTTTGGTAAAGTCTTTAAGAAATATTGTAATTACAGCCCATACCAGTATCGTCTAAAATTTAGTAAATTAAATTAAATGTAACCCGTGGTGCTAGTTGCTTTCAAAATACAATAAAAAGCCCAAATGGACTATACTGTAAGTGACGAAACAAACAGGAGGTAGTCCAAATGAGCCACTTACAGTATACTGCTAAATCCCATCACTTACAATGGAATATCAGACAATTATCAAAAATTTGTTCGAAACTTTATCACGATTATTGCCCTCAGTCTTTCAAACATCGTCATAATCTGAGCCTATCTAAGGTTTCAGACAAATCTCTATTAGTCTTACTTCTTTTACAAGCTGAACTAGGTATTACGTCACAACGTCATTTCTATCGTATCTGTCAACTCTTTCCTTGCGGAAGATTGCTAGAACGAAGTCGTTTTAATCGACGATCAAGACAGTTGATTGGGGTAGTTCAAGTCATTAGACAAGCAATGAATACTCAAATCTCACCTGATTCCATTGTTATTATAGATAGCTTTCCCTTACCACTTTGTCAGACTGTTCGTAACTATAGAACTCGCATTTTCGAAGGGTTAGCAGATATTGGCTACAATGCCTCCAAGCATCTATGGTTCTACGGGTTCAAAGTTCACATGCTAGTTACTCTATCAGGTTATATTCTGAACTATGTTGTGACACCAGCTTCTGTTCACGATATTAGAGTTGTCGATGACCTTTTGTCAAACTGTCAACAGCTTTATATTTTGGCTGATTTAGGCTACTTTAGTCGCGAGCTTAGAGAGCACTTGAAACAGAAAGGTTATCATCTTTGGACTCCCCTACGCCAGAATATGTCAGGCGCTAAGCAACATAATCACTGGAAGTTAATAGCTATGAGACGAACTATTGAAACACGTTTTTCAGAGCTTTGTGTCCTCTTTGATATGGAACAGACACTTGCTAGAGGTGTGACGGGATTACAATTGAGAATAGAGCAAGTTGTACTAGCCTACAACTTGAGATACTTTGAGATTAACTAGCACCACGGGTTAATGTAGAATGTTTATATATTATTCAAAGAATTGACAAGCAAGTAGCTTATCTCATATTTCAGTAAGAAAATACGTTATACTAAACAAAAATCAAAAATAGCGTTATAATAGTGTTATGATAAATGAACTCACTCCAACTCATGTTAAAGAATTAAAACAAGCACTAAAAGACAAAAATAACGCTCCGCATCATAGAAAAATTCAGGCACTTATTCTTTATTCTGAATGCCGTAATTTAACGAAAGCAGCCAACTCAGTAGGATTTGTCCATCAGACAGTACGAAACCTATTGAATCGCTATCTAAGTGGAGGATTAGAGGCTCTATTAAAAGAAAAGCGTGGCGGACGTCGTCGGTCTTATATGACGCATGAAGAGGAGGAAAATTTCCTGAAAGAACA
>NZ_AUKZ01000030.1 GCF_000425025.1 Streptococcus castoreus DSM 17536
TGTCAAACTCATTCCCGAGGGAGAGCAGCCTGTAAAAATGGTTAGTTCTACTTTAGGAATTCACCCAAATAATTTATATCGCTGGGGTCAAGAATACGAAAAATGTGCAGAAAGTACGTTTCTAGGACATGGGAGCGCACTTTGTCATGCCCAATTTGAGATTAAAAAACTCAAGAAAGAGAATAAGATTCTACAAAAGCAGTTGACTCTTCTAAAAAAGTTTCAGGTTTTCTTGAAGACAAGCCGGAAATAAAGTTTCGGTTTCTAAAGGAGAATAGCGCTAACCTGACTATTAATCACGCTTGTCAAACGCTTCAAGTATCAATGAATCATTAAGACTATTTTTCTATGAACATAAAGAACGCTATGGTAGCGTCCGAATCACTCAAGAACTCTATCGACAGGAAATAACGGTCAACCGTAAATGTCTCGGCAGACTACTTCATGAGCTTTGTCTCTATACTAAAGGAAGTCGCTACAAATATAAGTACTATAATTGTAGGCGCCCTGTGTTAACACGACCAAATTTAAGTCATCAGTATTTTCAAGCAAAAACTAAAAATGAAACTTGGTTGAGCAATGGGGAGAGCGAATTCAAGATAAGTTGGTAACGGATGCTTTCAATCAAGCTTATCATAGAGAAAAACCTAAAGAAGGGTTAATCGTCCATACCGATCAAGGCTCTCAATAAATTGGAGTTCGATTTCAAGAACTCCTTAGGCAGAAAAAATGCAAGTCTAGCATGAGTCGAAAAGGCAATCCATATGATCATGCACTCTTGGAATCCTTTTACAAAACATTAAAAAAGAGCTTGTCAATGATGCAAATTTCGCAACCATTGAACAAGCCCAGCTTGAAATCTTTAAATATATTGAAACCTATTCCAAATCTAAACGTCTCCATTCGACCCTAGGTTACCAATCGCCAATAGAGTTTGAAAAAATAGTTATTAATTATATTAACTTCGTGTCTACTTTTTCTTGACGGGTCCAACCCCAAAAGTTAGACTTTATCTCAAACTTTTGGGGTGCTGTTCAACTTCAATACAACTACTTTTATAAGGGAACCTATTTGTTATCAATACGACAACAAGTCCCTCATGACTTCTATACAACAACTTCCTGTTATCTATTTGAACAACAGAAACAAAAAAGTTTTTAATCATTTTACTTTCACACTAAAAGTACAAGTAAATTTGCATTGCTTACCCATCTTATTTTACATTTTTTCCATGTTTAATACCTATTATTAAACTTCCTAATACCAATAGTAGTCCCACATACATGAATAGGTTGCTTTCATCTCCTGATTTTGGAAGGTTATTCTTTGATGTAGGTTGTTTAGTTTTCTTCGGTATCGATGGTCTTTCTTTTTCATTTTTAATTGTAAAACCATCTTTCATGTTTCCGTCATAAGTTACCTTATACCATGTACCACCATATTTAATCTTATTTCCACTTTCTCCTACTTCTTTTACTGTATATTTGTAGTAGTTAGTAGAGTCTACTTTATCCGCTACCTCAAGATTTTTGAATCTTCCTGACCAATTATTGGCTTTATTGAGTTCAAGCATCTTTCCAGTTGCAACTCCATCTTTATATAACTCTACTACTATCTTTTCAGTAGGAGAATTTTCAACATTTCCATCATAGTTTTTCCATACTTTAGTAACCTTAATTTCTCTTGTTGATGATACCATTGATGTCCATTGCTTTTCTGATCTATTGGTTATTGTAAAACCATCTTTCATGTTTCCTTTATAACTTACTCTATACCATATATCTCCTAATTTTACCGAGCCATTAACTTCCCCTACTTCTTTTACAGTATACACATACTTATTTCCGGATGTATCTGCTAAATCTAATCCAGTCCATACGTACTCCGCCTTTTGTGATGTTAATTCAACTTCATCTAAAATAGGTTCATTATTTCTATACAATCTAACTTTAATACTTGGTATGTTTAGTAAGTTTTCACTATTTGCTGTCTCCCATATTTTTTTAACTTTAACACTTGTCACTTTTCTAGTGTTTTCTACTGTTATTTCTTCATCATTTTCTTTAGATTTTGAAATGGTAAATTCTTTTGTCGTCGGTTTATTCTCATCAAATTCAATCCAATCTGGTGCTTTTGTTTCGGTTAAAATATAATCTCCTGTCTCAAGACCTTTAACAGAAGCCACACCGTTTTCATTTGTTTTCAACACAATAGACATGCCTTGACTGATGTATTGACCATTCTCTTGACGTAGTTTAATATCTGATCCATTTTGTTTTTTTATAGTGAACTCCACACCTTGAATAGGAGTTTTTGTCCCTTTTAATACTTTTAGAATTTTAAGTGTTGGAATTTTAGTACCATTTGCTTGTCCATTCTTACGAACAATTTTAACAGCATCTGCAAATAACGAACTATCGAATTTCCAATCCAGCCCAGTTAAAGAAGGAGTTGAGCTGTTTTCAACTTGTACCACAGAGACATCATTCATAATATGATCTCTAACTTTAGCTGTCAATCGTACTCTTAAAGTTTTTGCATCTAGAAAATCCGGTGCACCTTCTTTATGATTTAATGAAATTTTTAGTTGTTGCTTGTCAAATTCAACCGATATACCTTGTTGTTTTGCTTGTTCCAAACTAATCCATTTTCCATCTAATTGAACGGCATATTTTTTAGATTGATTAGCTTTTACATCCCATTCCATCGTATCTGGTAATTGATCTTCAACTGAAAATGTATAGGCTTTTTGATTTGTTGCCCTTTGTGTTGCATTAAATCTAAATATCCAATCTAATCGATTTCCCTCCTTATGACTATCTGTCCAAACACCTTTTTTTGAGTAGATTTCATCTGTTGAATCACCACCTTTTTTAAAATGAACATTCACTTTTTTTGAGATATTTTTATGTTCTAAAGTAATACTTCCCATACCATTTTCATTAAAATTACCTGTATAGTAACCTCTAACACTAAAAGTAAACTCACCCCTAATATCATGCAATTCAGATGCTTGTTTATTAAATGTCACAATTGCCTTTTGATTTGAAAAAGAAACCGTTCCTAGAACCACATTATTAGTATTTTTCAATGGAATCTCTCCACCAGGTAACGTGATATTAACTTTATCACTGGAAAAACTAATTTCTTCTCTTTGTCCATCCATTACTTTAGTATTGTCACCGCCAAATTTCACACTCACATTAAAATTTTCTGAATGATTCATTTCTGTCTTATCAACCGTTATATCCTTTACGATATCTGTTTGAGCATATACAGAGTAGCTTCCAACATTACTTACTGCCTGACTTATTACTAATATAACGAATGTTACTATTATACAAGCCAGATTTTTTATTATACGATTCATTTTCAATCATATCCCCCAATTTTCTACATTTTTTGTTACTCTTATTTTATAAAATAAGAATATGCCTTTAAGTGTACCAAATATAGCGAGAAAAATCTACCTCTTTTGACATTTTTAACATATATAATCATTATTATGGCAATTATTTTTAAACATTATGTAACTTGTATTAGAAAAAACTATTACTTTTGAATAAGACTTACCTCTGGTGCTAAATGATCACAAAAATCGGGGCTTCATTTTTCCCTTTGGTATGCGGTTTGAAGGCTGCTTTTTGATAAACAGAGGTCAGATTGAGACGCTTCATGATGCGACGAATTCGACGGCGAGATAGTGTCAAACCTTCAGCTTCTAGACATTTCTTGATTTTCCTGGCGCCGTATCTGGACTTACTCTCAACGAAAATACGTTTCACCATTGCTTCAAGTTCTGCTTCAGATACTGGCTCGACAGCTTTATAGTAATAGCTGGAGCGTGGTATATTCAGCCAACGACACATAATTGAAATGCTATATTTTTCCTTGTTAGCAGTGATTATTTCCCTTTTTGTGCCATAATCACTGCCGCTTGCTTTAGGATATCTAGCTGCATTTCGAGTTCTTTATTACGCTTTCGGAGTGCAATCAGTTCCGCTGGTCATCTGTCAGATTATCAACGGTTTTAAATGAACCTGTTGTTTTGGCTTGTCTGACCCATTTATCGAAAGTCGACGGCGTTAAATCATATTCCGAAATTAGCTCACTGCGTTTCCTTCCTGCATTGTGAAGGTCGACGATTTGTTTTTTTAAATCATCAGTAAAATGACGACGGGGTTTTCTAGACATACTTTTCTCCTGTTTCTTTAGTGTAGAACACTTTATAATTGCTGTCTAGTTTAGTGTAACCGATTCAATGTCTTTTTCTTCATCTTATATTATCAGTGCAAGTGGTGAAAGCTTCAATCCATATCAAACCTTATCGGCAAACTCTTTATATATTTTGAATACAAATCATTTTAAAAAAAATTACCGTCTTTTACTGCATGCAAACTCCCCTTATCTAAGGGTTGCTATAAATTTTAAAAAACAAATGATAGAAGATTCCCTTTCTTCTATGAAAATAACCGAAGATATCTCATATTCCGATATTTTCCAAAATACAAAAACTACTATAATAAATGCTTTAGAACCTATCGCAAAAGATATTTTGAACTGCCATATGGTCTCCCCTGCTGCTGAAATATTTTTTGAAGCAAAGGCAAAGGAATGGATCAGCATTGTTATAAATGCCTTCTTAAACAGAAAAAATATAAACATTTCTGTAGAAGATGATAAATCTTTAGAAAATGTAGCAAATTATCTTGATGATCACTATGCATTAGATATTTCTCAAAAAACACTTGAAAAAATTGCTATGATGAGTGGAACAAAATTAAAAAAGGTTGAAGAAAAAATCCCAAGCAGACTTTTTCTTCAACCTAAACCCATTTTATAACTGTATTTTTAGTGACGGTGTTTATCTGGATCCCAAATAAAACTTGCCAAGTATGAAAATAACATGGTTAATAATAGTACAAAAAATAGAATAAACCCCAATGGTAAACGATAGAGATAAGTAAAAGAATTTCTGACTTTTCCTGGTTGGAAAGCAGTTAACTCTTTATCCAAACGATCAAATTCTGCCTGAATACGACTCGCCACCTCATTGATACCTTCGTCATTCATGCGCTTAATGTCTGATACATCAATGGGATTACCAAAAGTCATATCAACACGCTGGCCAGCTAGTAAGCCTTTAATGGTCATCGGTCCTTGATAAGCAGCTGGCATAATTTTAACTTTAGCCATTTTAGCAATAACCGCTACACCTCCTTTGACCTCATTTGAATGACGGCTACCACTAGGGAACATAAGCAAAGAACGATTACTTTTTTTCAACATATTAACTGGGTATCGGATAGCATCGGGGCTTGGATTGTTACGATCAATTGGAAAGGCACCACACATTTTAATCCACCAAGCAAAAAGACGATTAGTAAATAATTCTTTTTTTGCCATGAAAATAAACTTCTTAGGACGTGCAGCAAAGGCCATATAAACAGGATCCCAAAAGGTTCTATGGGGAGCAACTAAAATATAATTATCGGAATTATCTAATATTTTATCTTCATGATGATAATGAGCATTTCCATTCACTACCCACAATAAAAAGACGACTAAACCACGCAAGTAAGTGTAAAACACATGTATCTCCTTTATGCTGTAATTTTATTTATTGTACCACGAATGAAAGCTTTATGAAAGTTAAAATTCCCTTTCATACAAGGTAAAAGCATGACGAAAAGATTCAAAACCATTTTAGACGACACCTCTTTTTTCAAAATACTTTTATCAATTTGATGTGTCTTTAGAAATTTCTCTTCAAGGCTATTTTATGGTAAAATAACAGTCATGATGGAAGTAATTTTAAAAGAAGGCGAACGCATTGATCAATTATTTTCTAGTGATGTTCGTATTATTCAAAATAAGGATGTTTTTAGCTACTCTATTGACAGTGTCCTCTTGTCACGTTTTCCCAAAATGCCGTCACGAGGGTTAATTGTTGATTTGTGTTCTGGAAATGGTGCCATTGGCTTATTTGCAAGCACTAGAACCAAGGCAAACGTCTTGGAGATAGAATTGCAAAAGCGACTAGCTGATATGGGGCAGCGTTCTATTCAACTCAACCAGCTTGAAGAGCAGGTCACTATGATTTGTGATGACTTGAAAAATCTTCTTCATCATGTACCACGGTCTGGTGTTGATTTGATACTCTGCAATCCTCCCTATTTTAAAAGTCATAAAACCTCTAAGAAAAATGTTTCTGAACATTACCTGTTAGCACGCCATGAAATCACAACTAATTTAGAGGAAATCTGCCAAGTGGCTCGTCATGCGCTAAAATCAAATGGGCGTCTTGCTATGGTTCATCGACCAGACCGTTTTTTAGAAATTATTGACAGTCTAAGAACCAATGGTCTTGCCCCTAAAAGGGTACAATTTGTTTATCCCAAACTGGGCAAAGATGCCAACATGTTGCTTATTGAAGCTATTAAAGATGGCTCTATTGAAGGAATGAAAATCTTACCACCTTTGATTGTTCATCAGGAAAATGGCGATTACACAGATACTATTTTCCATACTTATTTTGGGATAAATTCCCAAGGAGAACCTGTTAATGACTAATAAATCAGCCTATATGTACGTTTTAGAATGTGCAGACAAAACCTTATACACAGGCTACACTACAGATTTAGAGAAACGTTTAAAAACACATAATGCTGGTAAGGGAGCTAAATACACACGACATCGCCTTCCTGTTTCTTTACTATACTATGAATCTTTTGATAGCAAGGAAGCTGCCATGAGTGCCGAAGCCTTATTTAAAAAACGAAAAACAAGATTTCAAAAATTAGCTTACATTGCTAGCCAACAAAAAAAGGAACCCATTGAGACCTAAGATCTCAGTGGGTTTTATATTCTACTATATTAGCATTATCAACCACTACTTCTTTGATTGGTAGCTTCAAAACGTCTGATAACATCAATGGCACGACCTCAACCGTCACTTCTGAATACTGAAGACCAAACCAACGCAGAGGACTAGCTGTAGCATGTTTAATACTAGCCTTTGTTTGCATAACAAAGCGTTCAAAATGACTCAGTTGGCGAGCATTTGAAATCGTTTCTTCAATTAGTACAAATCGAAAATCTCCAACATCACGACCAGGTGTAATGGTATATTCTTGTTCTTGTCTTGGTAAGCGACCACTTTCCATCAAATCCTGAACAATTGTTCTCAGGTAGCGAGGCACTGCTTGTGGCATTCTAAAACCAAGATAAAGTTCAATACGTACCATATAATCTGTTTCCATCATATCAACCTTATATTTGGCAGTATAAGGCTCGTCAGTCACACGAACATTGACAAACCAATAAACTTGTGCTCGCTTAGGGCGTTTATCCAAAATGGAATATAAAATCGAACGGTCAATCAAATGATCTTGCATCCTATTGGAAAGGTAAACCACATTCGTTTGATAAATGTCAAGGCGCCAGTCATCTCGAAGTTGTTTAATCTGATCCTTGTAGTCATTCAAATTCAAAGACTTAACATACTTGAAAACAATGCATGTCCCTGCATGCCAAATAAACATGACAAACACAATGGCTAGGGCTAAGATGACAACCACATAACCACCATGCATGAATTTGACAGCAGATGCCCAGAAGAAAACAAATTCAATCAAGGCAAAGAATACCATGACAAGGTGGGCTAAGAAAGGCTTTGTTCCTTCCTTGATCAAATAATAATTTAAGAGGATAGTCGTCATCAACATTGTAATAGTAATCGCAAGACCATAGGCTGCTTCCATGTGAGCAGATGTTTTAAAATACAATACCGTACAAGAAGTCACTACAAATAACAACCAATTAATCACGGGGACATAAAGTTGTCCTAAATTATCCCCAGGATAAGTCACCTTAAATAAAGGGAAAATTTTTAAACGCATGGCTTCAGATACTAAGGTAAAAGAACCTGAAATTAAGGCTTGTGAGGCAATAATAGCTGCCAAGGTTGCTAGAACAACAACATAAACAGTTAACTGAGAAGGCACACTGGCAAAGAAAGGATTGAGTTCAATACCTGAGTTTTTATTTGCCAGAATCCAAGCCGCCTGTCCACAGTAAGATAGAACAATGCAAAGCTTAACAAAAGGCCAACTCACATAAATATTGCCCCGCCCAACATGCCCCAAATCAGAATAGAGAGCCTCTGCTCCTGTCGTTGCTAGGAAAATCGATCCTAGAATAAAAATACCTTGATGGTTCTCAGGACTAAAAAGCAAATGCAAGGCATAATAAGGATTAATAGCTTTAAGAATTTCCAAATGCCCTAATGTATTTAGCAATCCACTGATTCCAAGAAAACTAAACCACAAAAACATGACTGGACCAAATATTTTTCCAATAAATCCCGTTCCAAATCGTTGAATACCAAAGAGAATCATTAGAATCACTAATGTTGTGATAATCACATTGGTTTGGTTTTGGTAAATCTGACTAAGACCAGAAACAGCTTTCAAACCTTCAATAGCCGAAGTTACGGTCACAGCTGGAGTTAGGGCACCGTCAGATAGAAGAGTAGCCCCTCCAATCATGGCAGGAATAATTAACCATTTGGACATTTTTCGTACCAAGGTAAATAAGGAAAAAATCCCACCTTCACGATGGTTATCTGCCTTTAGGGCAATCAAGACATACTTAATCGTTGTGATTAAAGTCAAGGTCCATATAATTAAGGAAACGGCTCCTAAAATAAAGGTTTCTGAAACTTGTGCTAGACCACCTTGATTTTCTACCAAGGATTGCATGGTATAAAGGGGACTTGTTCCGATGTCACCGTAAACAATTCCTAAAGCAATAATAAAACCAGCTTTCGATGCTTTATCAAAAGCTGTATGATGGGCATCAGACATCCCAATCTTCCTCCTAATAAAAAAGTGCCGCAAAATGGCTGAAACCATTATAACAGATTCAATCACAAAAGCAACATTTTCAGAAAATTAAAAAGAGCTGACTCTAATCAGCTCATAAATCGTTATTCACCTTTGTGACGAATCACAAAGCCACCGGTTTTGTTATCAGATTTACTATTTTTATTGTGAAAGTCCTTGGTGTTACGTTTTGATTTACGTTTAAAGTCACGGTTACCACTGCCATCATGCCCATCACGTTTGTCACGACTGCGACCTTCACCCTCTTTACGTTTACCACGGTATCCGCCACTACGACGATCGCCTTCACGTCCGCCACGACTACGATTATCACGTCCACGTCCGCCTTTACCGGTTTTATTGCCATGTCCTCCACCAACATATTTAAATGGTAATGGTTTTTCACGTGCAATCTCAACTTCTGGTAAGGTGTCTGGGTCTTGAACAGTTAAACTAAGAATATATAAAGCAAGTTCTTCAGGAGTAAATTCTGCAGCTAACTGAATAGCATCACCTTTAAACTTATCAAAGTTAGAACGGATGGTTTCATCGGCAAAATCACGTTCAATCTTCTTCAAAGCTACTTTTTTCTTGGCTTGGAAAGCTTCTTCGGCTGTTGCTGGCTTAAGAGGCTTCATTTGCTTTTTGGTTAAATTCTCAATTATAGTCAAATATCCCATCTCATTAGGTGAAACAAAGGTAATTGATTCGCCTGATTTACCAGCACGACCTGTACGACCAATACGGTGAACATAACTTTCTGGGTCTTGGGGAATATCGTAGTTATAAACGTGTGTTACACCTGAAATATCAAGTCCACGCGCAGCCACATCTGTTGCTACTAAAATATCAATCTGGTCACCTTTAAAATCACGGATAACACGGAGACGTTTATTTTGATCTAAGTCACCATGAATTCCTTCTGCACGGAAACCACGCAATTTTAAACCACGGGTAATTTCATCAACACGACGCTTGGTACGACCAAACACGATTGATAATTCCGGTTGATCAACATCCATAAGGCGTGTCATTGTATCAAATTTTTCTTGTTCTTTAACACGAACGTAGTATTGGTCGACGTTAACATTCGTCAATTCTTTGTTTTTAATTTGAACATGTTCAGGATTCTTCATGAACTTGACACCAATTTGTTTAATCGGTGCTGGCATAGTTGCTGAAAATAACAAGGTTTGACGCTCTACTGGGACACGACTAATAATGGCTTCAATATCCTCTAAGAATCCCATATTAAGCATTTCATCTGCTTCATCCAAAATAAGTGTTTCAACGTGGTCCAATTTTAAAGCTTTGCGCTTAATAAGGTCCAATAAACGCCCTGGTGTACCAACAACAATGTGTGCACCCGATTTAAGAGCCTTAATCTGTTTTTCAATGCTTGATCCACCATAAACTGAGCGAACTTTAACACCTTTATCACGACCAAACCGGAATAACTCTTCCTGACTTTGCACAGCCAATTCACGGGTTGGTGCAATAACTAACGCTTGAATGATATTGTCATTCGTGCGAATCTTATTCAAGGTTGGTAGACCAAATGCAGCTGTTTTTCCAGTACCCGTCTGCGCCTGACCAATGACATCCCTACCTTCCAATGCGAGCGGAATAGTCATTTCCTGAATTGGAGATGCTTTCTCAAAACCGGCTGTTACCACAGCTGATTGGATGTCTTCTGATAAGTTAAATTCTGTAAATTTCAATTGTTTCTCTTTTCTAAAAAAGCAGTGCGAAGCTGCCTTATAAGCCTTTTAATATTTGTCGTTCGATTAACAACCCATCTAGTGTAACATAATTAAAACTAAAAAGATAGGCAATCTTGCTAATCTAGCTAATAATACGTTTTCATAAGAAAAAACGAAGTGTCCTAAAATAAAGTTTGGGATACTTACCTTGCAATAGGTTCAGAAAACTAAAAATGTGTCTTAGAAATACCTAATCTGTTACTACATTTTTTCTTCTAGTTTGACATCCGGATACTTATCGGCAAACCACCGAAGAGCAAAATCATTTTCAAACAGAAAAACTGGCTGATCAAAGCGATCTTTTGCTAAAATATTGCGACTTGATGACATGCGTTGATCTAAGTCTGTTTCAGAAATCCAACGAACCGTTTTTTTACCCATCGGGGTCATAATGACTTCAGCATTGTATTCGCTTTCCATCCGATGTTTAAAAACTTCAAACTGAAGTTGACCGACAGCACCAAGCATATACTCACCGGTCTGATAATTCTTATAAAGTTGAACAGCTCCCTCTTGCACCAATTGTTCCATTCCTTTGTGGAAAGATTTTTGTTTCATTACATTTTTAGGAGACACTTTCATAAATATTTCTGGCGTAAAGGTTGGTAGGGGCTCAAATTCAAACTTGTTCTTTCCAACTGTTAGTGTATCACCAACTTGATACGTGCCCGTATCATAAACCCCAATAATATCACCTGCCACGGCACTTTGAACATTTTCACGAGAATCTGCCATAAACTGGGTAACATTTGATAATTTGGCTCCCTTACCAGTGCGTGTTAAGTTGATCGCCATTCCTTTTTGAAATTCACCTGAAACAATACGAACAAAGGCAATTCTATCACGGTGTTTGGGATCCATATTGGCTTGAATTTTAAAAACAAATCCTGAAAAATCCTTATTGAGGGGATCAATTACACTATCTTTTGTCGTTTTATGACCATGAGGTTCTGGAGCAAAGTCTAAAAAGGTATCAAGAAAGGTCTGCACACCAAAATTAGTTAGAGCAGAACCAAAGAAAACAGGAGTCAATTTCCCGTCTAAAATAGCTTGCTGCGAAAACGCATTGCCAGCTTCTTCAAGGAGCTCAATATCCTCTAAAACTTGCTCATAAAATGGATTTTTAGCAAAAATGCCGGCTCCCTCTTCTAAATCGACAAAACGCTGTTCACCTTTATAAAGTTCCAGACGGTTATTATACAAGTCGTATAATCCTTCAAAAGCACGTCCCATACCAATTGGCCAATTCATTGGATAAGAAGCAATTCCAAGCACTTCCTCTAATTCTTCCAAAAGGTCTAGTGGTTCACGACCATCACGATCCAATTTGTTAATAAAGGTGAACACTGGAATATTGCGGTGTTTAACAACCTCGAATAATTTTTTCGTTTGCGCTTCAATCCCCTTAGCAGAATCAACCACCATAACGGCTGCATCTACCGCCATAAGTGTACGATAGGTATCCTCAGAAAAATCTTCGTGTCCTGGCGTATCAAGAATATTAACCCGTTTACCGGCATAGTCAAACTGCATCACAGATGAGGTCACAGAGATGCCACGTTGTTTTTCAATAGCCATCCAGTCTGACTTTGCAAACTGCCCCGATTTCTTCCCTTTAACTGTTCCGGCTTCACGAATTTCACCTCCAAAATAGAGGAGTTGTTCAGTAATAGTTGTTTTACCAGCATCTGGGTGGCTGATGATGGCAAAGGTGCGACGCTTTTTTATTTCTTCTGTAAGTGACATTTTCTTTTCCTTGTTTGTTAAATTAGCAGAGTTTCCACTCTGATCATGTTTCATTAGAGATGATATAATTTTGATTTAAAACACCTTTACGCTACATTGCTCACTCTCCACAAACCATTAGCCCAAAAACGCAATATTTATCCTGCCGTCTCTACGAAAAGCTAATCTTTTTTTCTAAAAAAATTGAGTTTGGAAATCGTATCCCAAACCCTTTTTATTATAGCTAAATTTAGCTGCTTTTTCAATGACTTACTTTTCCTTAGAAAATACCAAATCTAACCGATAAGCTTCCCCAAATTTTAGATAAGTCCATTCAATCAGTTTAACCATACTCGTCAAACCTCCCGTAACAATCACAAAATTCAAAAGCAAATGATGTGTATGAATGATAGGTATATCCATAACAAAACCATAGTTTCCCTTAGTAGCAAGACTAACTAGAAGCAAAACAAAGTTAACTGTCGCAAAATAACGTAAAACCAATGCTGGTCTTAGCTGACTTGGATTATAAAAACGTAATAAATAAATTAACCCATTAACCAAAAGCGCATAGTGTCCTAAATAAAAAGCAACATTGGCGACATGCCATAATTTGTAAGGATACAAATCTGGTGACAAAAGTGCTAAAAAGGTTCCACCTATTCCCATTATCATAAATAACTGTTTGAAGCTATTTCTATCTGGTAAGAAAAAGATTGCTAACATGGCAATGCGACAATGATATAATGGTAACGCTTCATTTAATGGAAATCCTCTAAGTGCATACCAAGTATATAGACCAATCAACTGTGATAACTGTAATGCTAAGAAAAAATAGCGATAAGATTTTGACTTATAAGTTTGAAAGGTCAAAAATACGAGCAACAGAGCTATTAAAATCGATGACAAGTAAAAAACAAGCGAGGTGTGAGGTAACCCAATTGGGGCAATTGCAAAAAAATCCATAACCATCCCTTTCTACGTTCTTCATTATACCCTAATCTGAATGAGAGAACAAGTCTTTGTCTGGTACTTTTTCTAAGCAAGATTAGTAATTTTCCCTAGTCTTAGTCGCCACTAGTTGATCAACTAGTTTTGTCAAAGCCATCGAGTGACTACCTTTAAGCAGGATTTGGTCAGAAGGCTCAAGAATTTCTTGAACATACTTTTGCATCGCCTCAAACTGATCTTCTTGACTATTTTTTTGGAAAAAATGAACATTGCAAACTGGGTACTTTTGACTCGCTAATTGAGCCAGTTCTTGAATATCATCACCATAAAAAATTAGTTGATCAATCATTTTTGGTGATAAACTGGTTATTAATTGAGAATGTAAAGCTACTGACTCTTTTCCTAGTTCTTTCATATCTGCTAAAACAGCAATCTTTTTACCATTAGGATTTTTAGAAATATTTGTGAAAGTTTCTAAAATTAAGCGCATTGCTGTTGGGTTAGCGTTGTAGACATCTGATAAAATATCCGCCCCATTAGCAGCTTTTTTCCACTCCGTACGATTACCTGTTAGTTGAATAGATTCTAAAGCTGCCATAATATCATCATCTGCTACAGCCAATAGCTTACCAACATAGGCAGCAAGCATAGCATTAATAGCATTATATTTTCCTGATAAAGGTAAGGTAACAGGAGTTGATAAAACATTTGTTTTAAAGGTCAGATGATATTTCTCTTCTTCAATCGCCGTAACAAAAATTTCTTGCTGGTCACCAAAACGAATCACCATCTGATTTTCTGGTAAGTAGGGGTCAATAATCGGATCACCTGGGGCAATTAAAATACCATCTGAATTCATGCCATCCACAATCTGCATTTTCCCCTGAGCAATTCGATCACGGGAACCAAAATATTCTAAATGCGCTTCTCCAACTAAGGTTAGAACAGCAATTCGAGGCCTAGCAATCTCCGAAAGGAGATGAATATCTCCCATATGATCTTGTCCCATTTCAAGGACAATTTTTTCGGTCTCTTCAGGCATGTGAAGAACAGTATAAGGCAAGCCAATTTCGTTATTGTAATTTCCTTGCGTCTTATAGGTTTTATAGGTGGTTGATAAAACAGCTGCTATCATGTCCTTAGTAGATGTTTTTCCATTTGAACCTGTAACAGCAACAACATCCACACGCATTTTATCAATATAATATTGCGCTAAGGTTTGAAAGGCTTTTAAACAATCCTTAACCAATAAATGAGGTCTGCCTGGT
Organism: Streptococcus castoreus DSM 17536; assembly: GCF_000425025.1. Lineage (GTDB taxonomy): Bacteria > Bacillota > Bacilli > Lactobacillales > Streptococcaceae > Streptococcus > Streptococcus castoreus. The sequence continues at coordinate 14,593 of NZ_AUKZ01000030.1, forward strand.
AATGCTTTTTCTGAAAAAGTAGCAACTGCCCCATTTTCAAAAGCTAAGTCAATAAAATCATGACCATCTCGTTCACCTTTCAAAGGTAAAAAAAGGTCTCCTTCTGTAATCTTGCGGCTGTCAAACTCAATTTGATTCAGAGGAACGTCATCCAAATCAGACAAACTATTTTGAGCATCCACCATTTTTGCAATTTCGTGTAAGGTTAATTTCATCTTACCTTCCTCTTATTTTTCTTCTAAAACACTTGTTTTTTTACAATTTCCTCTCCATTATAGCACAAAAAATCAGATAATTTTCTAGAATTTCTACTTCTCTGTCACTCTGCTATTTCTAAAAATAAACTGGGAAAAACTATTACTGATGAACAATTTGGAAAATATTTCCATTATAGTAAAAAGAAAAAGCAGCCGCAAGACTTTGATTAAGCCTTAAACGAGTGCCTTTAGGTATTGTCCTATTTGAATAATACATCATCCAACTTGAAAGCAATGTGATCAGTCTTTGCTCTGTTCTAAATATCCTTATTTTTAGCTGACAACATCTATTGATTAGATTAAATGACTTTCTCGTCTATCGAACATTTCTTGAGCCAAAGCAACTAATTCTTCAATCAAATGATCGTAAGACAATCCCATAGTCTCCCATAAAAGTGGATACATCGACCATTGGGTGAAGCCTGGCATGGTATTCAATTCATTTAGGTAGACTTGACCATCTTGACAAAGGAAAAAATCACAACGTGATAACCCACAGCCACCTAAGGCTTTGAAAGCAGCTTCTGCATAAGCACGCATGCTTGTCATGGTTTCTTGATCAATTTCTGCTGGAATGGCCATAGTAATCTTATTATCAATGTATTTGGCTTGGTAGTCGTAGAAATCAACATCTTTGACCACTTCTCCCGGTAGGGTTGACTTGACGACAGCATTGCCAAGCAGACCAACTTCAATTTCTCTAGCAACAACACCTTGTTCAATCAAGATACGACTATCGTAGGTTAATGCTAATTGAATGGCTTCTTTTAATTCTTCTTTTGATTGAGCTTTAGAAATACCCACAGAAGACCCCATATTGGCAGGTTTCACAAAGATCGGAAAACTCAATTTAGCAAGGGTTTCTGACAAGCAAGTCTCCAAATCCTGACCTTCAATATAGACCGTATAAGCTACCTGTGGAATACCTGTTGACTCTAGAACACGTTTTGTGGTAATTTTGTCCATCGCCACACTTGAAGATAGGACATTAGTCCCAACATAGGGCATTTTAAGCACTTCTAAAAAACCTTGGATAGAACCATCTTCTCCCATAGGACCATGCAAAACAGGAAAAACAACCGCATTTTCATCATAAATATCACTTGGTTTGATTTCTTGATCTAATTGAATGGTTTCATTAGTCATCAAATGATCTGTTTCAGCTGGTTTTTCTGAAAATTCTTGGGTCTTGATAAACCGGCCTGTCTGACTAATAAAATAAGTTTTAACGAAAAACTTATCGTAGTTGACAGCTCGCATCACACTTTCAGCTGAAAGCACTGAAACATCACGTTCAGCAGAGCGTCCTCCATATAATAAAACTAACGTTTGTTTAGACATAGCTAACCTTTCCTATCTGAATTGAATGCTTCCTTAATTATAGCAAAAAGAAAAATTCTTTTCAAAATCTTCTGATAACATTCCTTATCAAGATAACTGATTTACCAAAACATATCAGAACTTGAACCACAGCCTTTCCAAGAAAAACGACAATTCCATCCCTGTACCGTCTCCACCTTTAGAGTTCTGTTCGATTTTCAATCGCTCTAAGTAAAGTAACTTCATCTGCATACTCAATATCTGATCCCACTGCCAGACCTCTTGCCAAGCGAGTCACTCGAATACCTGCTGGTTTCAAAACACGTGAAATATACATAGATGTTGCTTCTCCATCTGCTGTAGCATTTGTGGCAACGATTACTTCTGTAACCTTACCATCCATCAAACGATTAATTAAACTTTTTAGGTTAATATCGTCCGGACCAACACCATTCATCGGAGAAATTAGACCATGAAGCACGTGATAGTAACCGTGATACTCTTGAATTTTTTCCATGGCAGAAATATATTTGGACTCTTCCACAACAAGAATAGTCGTTTGATCACGGCTAGTATCCGCACAAATACAACAAGGATCATCATCTGTCAGATTGCCACAGACAGAACAATAAGTCAATTCCCTCTTGGCTGCTAATAAATTTTTAGCAAAATCATTGACATCTTCATCTGGCATCCCAATCGTATAAAAAGCAAGCCTTGTCGCCGTTTTAATACCGATTCCTGGAAGTTTGGAATAGCTTTCAATTAATTTTGCAATTGGGGTTGGGTAAAGCACTCTATTCTCCTTTATTGTTTTTCAGACATTGCCGTGTAGAGTGTGATCATCTCTTTAGCAATATATTGTTGGGCTTTAGCTAATGAGTTTGTGGCATGAGGATACATGACGGCTACAGCAATATTAGCATCAGCACTTGGACCATAAGCTACGACACTTAAATTATAAGTGCCAATGACTTGACCATTTTTATCCTTAGTGTAGGTTTCAGCTGTTCCTGTTTTAGCACTAATAGAAATTGGTCCACCTGATAACTCACGTCCAGTAGCATAAGCACTTCCACTATTAACAACCCGATAAAAACCCTCTTGAATAATTGCGAGTTGGTCACCTGATAACTTAACCTTATTGAGTAGGCTTGTCTTTATTGCCTTGCTCAATTGACCAACACCTTGACCACCATTATCGTTATAAATGCCTTCCACAATATGGGGTGCTAAACGGCTACCACCATTGGCAATGGTTGCAGCATATTGTGCTAATTGCATGGGAGTATAGGTATCAAACTGCCCGAATGATTCGGTTAAGACATTTGAGACGGTATAATGACCTGTTAAATATCCAGTGGATTCTCCTGGTAAATCAATTCCTGTCGGAACTCCCAGCCCAAATTCAGCATAAGTTGCTCGTAAGGATAACATGGTTTTTTTCATGCCTGATTCAGTCAAAGTCATTCCCGGATAATAATCCTGTCCCATCATTTTCAGAGCTAGCTGAACCATATAAGTATTTGATGAATATTCCAAAGCCTGAGTGGCACTAATCGGTAATTGACCAGCCGTAAACCAAGAATTAATCGGCTGAGAACCTCCAAATTGAATTGACTGATCTATTAAAACCTGATTCCCATCAATAACGCCCGCTTGCCAACCTGCTGCTAATGTTGCCCCTTTGACAACTGACCCAGGGGTAAAACTATCTGTAATCGTACTTAAGGCATTGCTTTGAACTTGTCCTGTCTCTCTATCGTGAGTTAAACCTGACATGGCTAAGATAGCACCCGTCTTTGGATTTAAGGCAACAGCATAGATCCCTTCTGAATAATTTGCCTGACCACTAGCTAATTCAGCATTAAAATAACGTTTGATAATATCTTCAACGCCTTGCTGATAATCTAGTGAAATCGTCAATTTCAGATTTTGTCCGTTTTCACCTTTATCAAGTTGTTTTTCAGAGATTGTTTTACCTGATTTATTGGTTTTGATTTCTTTGATTTCGTGGCGCCCTTGCAATACAGACTCATATTTGTTTTCAAGGTAAGATGTTCCCACTCGATCATTTAAACTATAGCCCTTTTTTAGATACTTATCCACTTCTTCTTTAGGAAGACCTGCTTCTTCACTAGATACCTTACCAATAATTGAAGCCAAACTCGTTTTTTCGATATGACGCTCCCAATCTGTTCCCACAGAAATTCCTGGGAGTTTTGCTTTATTGGCTAAAATCATAGCAATGGTTTGATCTGTTAGATGTTCTGTTCTTAGATTAACAGTATTAAAAACAGCTGCTCTATTCATTTGATTAAAAATAGCAATAACTTTTAGCTCTTCATCCGAATACTTGAGGTCACTTTCTTTCAAAGATGCCACAGCATTTGCGTAAATGGTCGCTTCCGTTAATCGATTACCATAACGATCAACAATTTCTTTTTTAGGTAAAGATTTGATGACCCTTGCATAGACCTCAGGGTCAGCCAAGTAAAAATCCCTCTTAGCCCGACTAGTCACCCTAGCATCGGGATAAACCACATAAGTTGCTAAGTTTTTTGCTAACTCCTTGATTTCCTTCGCATTCGTCTTGGGACCCCTAGTGTAAGTTATCACATTTTTGGTTGTATTTGAAACAAGAACTTTACCGGTATGGTCAAAAATCTTTCCCCTAGACTTAGCAACCTTGACTTTATAGACGGTTGCAGACTTCAATTTGGTCACGTAAAATGCTTTGTTGTAAATTTGCATATAGGCTAATCTAAAAATAAGCCCTACAAATAACAAAACAATAATCAAAAAAAGGAGATGAAGGCGTCTTGGAATACTTGCTTTTTGCTTTTTGATGAGTAATGCCATTAAATATCTTTAGACCTCCTTTTTAACCTCGTTTCTTATTTTATCATAAATTACAAAAAGAAGACTGGGAATAAGGTCGTCCCAGTCTAAAAAGTTTTTCTGTATTTAATTAGGTTCTTTCTGGATGATAATAAGCTCTAAAATAAAAGAAACTGACAAAAAGAGCACCACCTATAATATTACCTGCATAGACAAAAATAAAATTAAGAATAAAGTCTAACCAAGTAGCACCACCTTCAAAAATAGCAGCAGGGATAACAAAAGCATTTGCCACGCTATGCTGAAAACCAAGAGCTACAAATGTCATTACAGGAAACCAAGTTCCAAGAAGTTTACCCGTTGCATCATTAGCGCCATAACAAAGCCAAAGGGCTAAGCCAACAAACCAGTTACAACCAATTCCTGACACAATCGCTTGCAAAGGGGTCGCCGCTATTTTAGCTTGAGCCACGTCAATGACTTCTTTTCGAAACATACCAGTTGAGGTCAAGCCTAGAAAATGTCCAAAAACAAATGCAACAAAAACTGCCCCAATCACATTAAACACCGTTATCATTAACCAATTACTAAGTAGCGCCTTAGCCTTAATTTTCTTAGCAAAAAAAGCCGCCGACACTGCCATCATATTACCTGTAATTAATTCGCCACCAGCCATTAAAATGATAATTAAACCAATTGGAAAAGCACAAGCGCCTAAAATACTAGAAAAAGAGCCAAAGGTCCCTATTGCGCTTGCAACAACTCTGACATAAAGCAGATAACCCAGACTAATCATTGCCCCGCCAATAAATCCTAGAATAGCCTTAGCAAGGAAAGTTTTTGCAACCTTATGTTCTCCAATATGAATAGTTGACTCTAAAATCTGTTCGGGTGTTTTCATTATGACTCCTTTTGTTATCATATTCACAAATGCACTTTTTAGTATACCAATTTTTTTAGAAAATACAAGCCCTTCCACTATGAACTGCACCCCAAAAGTTAGACACAAAATCTAATGATTGGGGTGCTTTTCTTATGAAATTAAACAATAATGATAAGATCGAGATCTATCACTTAAGACAATTAGGTTGGACTTGGTCTCAACTCAAGCAAAGA
>NZ_AUKZ01000031.1 GCF_000425025.1 Streptococcus castoreus DSM 17536
TAGAAACCGAAACTTTATTTCCGGCTTGTCTTCAAGAAAACCTGAAACTTTTTTAGAAGAGTCAACTGCTTTTGTAGAATCTTATTCTCTTTCTTGAGTTTTTTAATCTCAAATTGGGCATGACAAAGTGCGCTCCCATGTCCTAGAAACGTACTTTCTGCACATTTTTCGTATTCTTGACCCCAGCGATATAAATTATTTGGGTGAATTCCTAAAGTAGAACTAACCATTTTTACAGGCTGCTCTCCCTCGGGAATGAGTTTGACACCAAATAATTTGAACGCTTTATCAAATACTTTTCTTGGCAATAATAATTTTCCTCGTTTTCACTGTATTATACCAAGTCCAAAAGTCCACGTTAGATTTTTTATCTAACTTTTTTTGGGGGGTTAGCTTGTGATGTGTGATTTTATGAATCTATTTTTGGTTTAAAAGAAGGTTTTGTAGAGGGCTTTGATGGCCTTGTGCTCATCTCTACTATCCACGACAAACATAACAGAGACTTCGCTAGATCTTTGTGAAATCATAGCTAGATTGATCTGATTTTCGGAAAGTGCTTTGGTTGCTGTGGCGGTTATTCCGATGTGGCTCTTCATATTTTCGCCAACAATCATGATAATGGATAAGTTTTTAGTGATATTTGCTTCATCAACTTTTAAATCATGGATGAGACGATGGAGAATCTCTTGTTCTTTGATTGGGGTTAATTCTTTTTGGCGAATGACAATTGATAAGTCATCAATTCCTGTTGGCATATGCTCCCAGCGAATGTTAAGGTTTTCTAAAATTTGGAGAACTTTTCGACCAAATCCAACTTCTCTATTCATTAAATATTTTGAAATATTAATACTAGCAAATTTATCGTCGCTTGAGATTCCGACAACAGCAGCGTTTGAATTTTTGTTGTGTTCTAAAACGATTTTGGTGCCAGGGTGACTGGGATTGTTGGTATTCTTGATGACAATGGGAATTTTTCCTCGATAGGCTGGAATTAATGCCTCATCGTGAAGAACAGAGAAACCTGCGTAGGCTAATTCTCGCATTTCTTTGTAAGTTAATTCTCTAATGGAATGTGGGCTGTAAACAATTCCTGGGTGTGCAGCGAATATGCCATCTACATCAGTGAAGTTTTCATAAATATCTGCTGTCACACCGGCGGCAATAATTGAAGCGGTGATATCAGAACTTCCACGAGAAAAGGTACAGATTTGATTGTCTGTTGTAACACCGAAAAACCCCGGTATAACAAGAATGCCATCTAACTAGGTTAAGCTTTTCAATATAGTTGTAGCTAACGGGTAAAATCCGTGCATTTTGAGGTTCTTTACTAACAAAGAGACCAACTTCTTTTGGGTGAAGATAGGTTGCATTTAAGCCATTAGCTTGCAAATAAGCAGCAATTAATTTCGCATTATTGTCTTTGCCGGCAGCAAGAAAGGTGTCATATAAAAAGGGGTTATTTTTGATGGATAGATTTGATAAATCGGTTAAGGATTGAGCAATTTCAGTGCTGACGCTGCTATCTATCTAAATCTAAATCGTCACAGATTGTTTGGTAGCGTTGAATAATCCAATTAAGAGGCTCTTGAAAATCTTGATTAGATTGAAAGGTCTTATAATAAGTAATTAAGGCATCAGTTACTTTGGTATCATTAGGTGTCCGTTTTCCTGGTGCAGAAACGATAACAACTTTTCTTGTTGAATCTTCTCTAATGATAGCTAATACTTTTTTTAGTTGTTGGGCAGATGCTAAGGAACTACCACCGAATTTGACGACTTTCATAAGAGAATCCCCATAATTTTTGAATATTAGAAAAATTATAGCAGAAAATGCTTTCTTTGTCAGTAACTTTTTCTAAGAAGCAGAAGAAGACAACTTAACTGTCCCCATACAGTTGAGTTGAAAGATAGTTTCTCTTACTTTGAAGAAATGTTAGAATAGTAACATGACAAGATATAAAGCAATTATTTCCTACGACGGGACTCTCTTTTCGGGTTTTCAAAGACAGAGTCATGCACGTACGGTACAAGAAGAAATTGAAAAGACACTTCAAAGATTATCAAGTGGACAAAAGATACAAATTCATGGAGCGGGACGTACAGATGCTGGCGTGCATGCTTATGGGCAAGTGATTCATTTTGATTTGCCACAAGAACGTGATTTAGAGAAATTGCGTTTTGCTATGGATACTCAAACTCCGGACGATATAGCTGTTGTTCAGTTGGCTATTGTTTCAGAGGATTTTCATTGTCGTTATCAGAAGCATTCTAAGACATATGAATTTTTAGTTGATACCGGTCGTTCTAAAAATCCTATGATGCGTCATTATGCTACTCACTACCCATATCTGCTGGATGTTCAGAAAATGCAAGATGCTGTTAGAGACTTGATAGGGACACATGATTTTACAGGTTTCACAGCAGCAGGTACTTCTGTGAAAAATAAGGTTCGTACCATCACTGAGGCGACTCTTATCCGTGATGAGAAAACTGGTTTTCTTATTTTTACGTTTTCTGGGAATGGTTTCCTTTATAAACAAGTAAGAAATATGGTTGGAACCCTACTTAAAATTGGAAATGGACGTATGCCTGTCGATCAAATTAAGCTTATTTTAGCATCGAAAAATCGTCAGCTAGCTGGTCCTACACCTGCTGGGAATGGGCTTTATTTAAAGGAGATTCGTTATGAAGAATAATTATATTTTAGCTATTTCTGGAAATGATATTTTTAGTGGTGGTGGCTTGTATGCGGATTTGGCTACTTTTGCAAGTCATGAATTACACGGTTTTGTTGCTGTGACCTGTTTGACAGCAATGACAGAGAAAGGATTTGAAGTTTTTCCGACACAATCAGCTATTTTTCGTCACCAACTGAACAGTTTAAGAGATGTTCCTTTTTCTGCTATCAAGATTGGACTTTTACCCAATAAAGAAATTAGTCAACTAGCTTTAGAGTTTGTAATCTCTCGTCCGGATATTCCTCTTGTTTTGGACCCTGTCCTTGTTTGTAAGGAAACTCATGATGTTGAAGTGGCAACCTTGCGTAAGGAATTGTTGCAGTTTTTCCCCTATGCCACAATCGTGACCCCAAACTTGATAGAGGCTCAGCTATTATCCCAAAAAGAGATTAAGCATTTAGATGATATGAAAGAGGTTGCTGATGAACTTTACCGGCTCGGAGCAAAGCATGTGGTCATTAAGGGTGGGGATCGTTTTAGTCAAGAAAATGCCATTGATCTTTTTTATGATGGAAATCATTTTGAGACATTAGATTATCCAGTGCTTGAGCAAAATAATATAGGTGCCGGCTGCACTTTTGCCTCTAGTATTGCGAGTCAGTTGGTAAAGGGGCAATCTGTATTAGAGGCTGTTCGTTCTTCAAAAGAGTTTGTTTATCAGGCTATTTTACGATCAGATAAGTACGGGGTGAAACAAAGCAATGCGAAACAGTAAAACAAGAAAATTGAGTTTGTTGGCAGTATTGATAGCTTTGACAGTTGTTTTAGGGCGATTTGTAATGGTTCCTACACCGACAGGTTTTTTAACGCTTTTGGATGCAGGAATTTATTTTACCAGTTTTTATTTGGGAGCTAAACAAGGTGCTGTTGTTGGCGGTTTATCAGGCTTTTTAATAGATTTAATAGCGGGTTATCCGCAATGGATGTTTCATAGTTTGATTGCTCATGGAGCACAAGGTTTCTTTGCTGGTTGGACATATAATCGTTGGCTGGGGTTATTGCTGGGGTCTGTTGCGATGCTCGGCTGGTATTTTTTAGGTTCTCTGATGCTTGGCTATGGTCTTTCTGGGGCTTTAGCTAGTGTTTGGGGAAATGTGATGCAAAACTGTTTTGGGCTTTTAATGGGTTACCTGACTTTTAAAACGATAAAACGTTTAGAGAATAAATAAACGAGGTAAATGTATGGATTTGCAGGATTTAGAATATCAAACAAGGGTTATTCTCGTAGATATTCTTGAGCGCTCTGCTATTCAAAGGGGACAACTCTTTGTTTTAGGTCTGTCATCTAGTGAAGTTCTTGGTGGCAGAATCGGTCAAAATTCTAGTTTGGAAGTAGGTCAAGTTATGGTTAAAACAGTCTTGGAAGAACTGACGAAACGTGGAATTCATTTGGCTGTTCAGGGGTGTGAACATCTTAATCGTGCGTTGGCAGTTGAGCGTCAAGTGGCAGAAAATAAGGACCTAGAGATTGTTAATGTCATTCCAAATCTTGATGCTGGAGGAAGTGGGCAAGTCGCTGCTTTTCAATTACTGACGGATCCGGTGGAGGTTGAAGAGATAATTGCTCATGCTGGTTTGGATATTGGAGATACCTCAATTGGCATGCATGTGAAACGTGTCCAAGTGCCTCTGGTACCTATTCAACGTCAACTGGGGGGAGCTCATGTGACTGCTTTGGCTAGTCGTCCCAAATTAATTGGTGGGGCAAGAGCAAATTATCATGAGGATGCTATTCGAAAACAGTAAACATAAAGTCTATCTGATGTGCCTTTTACTTAAGGTAATCAGATAGACTTTTTGTTATAAAAAAGGGTGCAAAACTAATCTAGTTGTGATTTTTAAGGGTGAGGCATCGGGTAACTAACAATTGTAGGCAGACTAATACCTTCTTTAAGCAAGGCTTCTTGATAGAATTGATAAAAGGTATGATAAATCAGAAATTGCTGACCATTTTCGGTGAAAATGGTCACACGAAAAGTGAATTGTCCACTTGAATTAGTCTGTGGGCCAAGGATATTTGGTTTGCCGACAATTTGTGGGAAGTTAGGCAATTCGCGTTCATTAACTTGTTCAATAATTCGGGTAACTTGGCTTAAATCAACTGTGGAGTAAAGGGGAATTTCAATTAAGGCACGCATATTGCCACGCGATTTATTGCTGACGATGGTGATGCTACGATTAGGAATAAAGTGTAGGGTGCCGTCAAAACCGCGAATTTGGGTGGTGCGAATACCAACACTCGAAATATTTCCCTCAATGCCTGAAATGGCAACGTTATCGCCAACTTCAAATTGATTTTCGAAGAGGATAAAGAAACCATTAACAACATCTGATAGGAATCCTTGGGCGCCAAGACCTATAGCAACTCCAGCAATTCCAGCTCCCGCAAGAAGACTTGAGACGGGAATACCAAGTAAGCTAAGGATCCAATAGATCAAGAGAAAGTATAAGACGTAATTTAAGATATTATGAATCAACTTAGATAAGGTTTTTTTACGAGCTTCACTTTGTTTGGAGTAGGAAAAGGATTTGGTGATTGTCTTTTCAAATAAGTAATTACTGACTCGCTTTAAAATAGTGAAAAAGAGTAATAAGAGGATGAGCGACACTAGTTTAGAGAAAATAGTTAAGCTAATATTTTCGATATGAAATTGATTGAAATAATGCAATAGAAACGTCATAAAATATCCTTTCCTTTCTAGATAGTTTACCAAAAAATAAGCTAAAAGAGAACTGTCACTTAACTTGTTAATAAAACACGCAATAGAAGGCACAAGGAAAAAGTTTTATTTAACTGCTTTTAATGTTTTATTTGAAAAGTATTGCAAAAAGGATAATAATTATATTATACTTTCTATGGGAACAATTCCTAGATGGATTCTTAGTTCCTATTATTATTGACTGTTTATGGAAACGTTTGCACTTCAGGAGGGAGATCTTGATGAAAAGTCCAAAACGAAAGAAAGTTTTGATAAAGGTATTAGCTGTAGGTTTTATTATTGGGGTTTGCTTAGGTTTCTTTTTCTCAAATAAATCTAGGCAAATAGAGATAAAAGATGGGGCAATTCTCCATGCTTGGTGCTGGTCTTTCAAGACCATTACGCAAAATATGGCTGCCATTAAAGCAGCTGGTTATACAAGTATTCAGACTTCACCAATTAATAAAGTTATTGAGGGTGAACATGGTAGTAAAGAATTAACAAATTGGTATTATCATTATCAGCCGACAGACTACACCATTGGGAATTACCAGTTGGGAACAGAAGCTGAATTTAAGGCTATGACTAAAGAGGCGAAGAAATATGGGCTTCATGTTATTGTGGATGCGGTTTTAAATCATACCACTTCAGAAGTCAAGGCAGTTAGTCCTAAAATTAAAGCTCTTGGAAAATGGACCCATGGAAATGAAGGGATTAAAGATTTTAGTGATCGTTATCAATTAACTCAAAAATCTTTGTTGGGTCTTTATGATTTGAATACTCAAAATAAAGCCGTTCAAGCGTATCTTCACAATTACTTAAAGCGTGCTGTAGCAGATGGTGCGGATGGTTTTAGGTATGATGCCGCTAAGCATATTGAATTACCAAATGAATACGGAAGTGATTTTTGGAAGGTTATTCTAAACAATGGTGCCAAATTCCAATACGGAGAAATTTTACAAGGGTCGACATCAAGAGAAGGTGATTATGGTAAACTTATGGGGGTTACGGCATCAGATTATGGTGAATTTATCCGAAATGTTTTGAAGCAGAAAGAAGTAGATGCAGAAGATCTTATTGATTTTCAAGTGCCGGGGGTTTCTAAAGATAGATTAGTCACGTGGGTAGAGTCTCACGATACTTACGCTAATGACAATGGTGAATCCACAGAGTTGACAGATCAAGATATTAAACTTGGTTGGGGGTTAATTGCTGCTAGAAAAGAAGGGGCTCCGCTATTTTTCTCTCGTCCGGTAGGTGGCGGTGGACAAGCAGAGCGTTTTCCTGGGTTCTCTCAAATTGGAGATGCGGGAAGTGATTTGTTTAAAGATAAGGCTATTGTAGCTATTAATCAATTTCGTAATGCGATGAATGGTTATGATGAATATGTTCACAATGCTGGGGAAGAGCGAGGAATTGTATTGATTGAGCGAGGAAATAAGGGGGCTGTTATTATTAACTTAACAAATGATGATAAAACCATTTCGTCTAAAACAAAACTAACTGATGGCACCTACAAAGATACGGTGACAGGAAAAACGTATAAGGTATCGCAAAAGAAACTCAAATGCCCTATTGCGAAGAGATCAATAATGGTGTTGCTCCCAGCATAGTTAGGTTTATTGGCTGTGGCGTTTATCGGAAAATCGGTGAAAGATAGTTACCTTTTAAGGAGAAAATGCTCCCAAATTTCCTAAAAGTCTACTTGTTCAGATAAAGCTATCATTTACTTACTGGACAATAGCAGTCGCATATTGCATTAAATGTGTGTGTTATCATCTTGGAAATAAGTGATGATATTCTGAAATAGGGAGGATAATAGATCACTGAACTAGTGAAGCGTAAGAGATTTAGTCCGGATATGAAAAATATTAAAATAGAATTTCTTAGAATTAGTGATAAATCGGCTTGAGAAATGCAGTTTGATGTTTTCCTATTATTTTGGATTTATACCTTTGTCGTGTTCGTATATAAAAAAACTTTAAAAACGCTTTAATTTATGATAGAATGAACTGTATCTAAATTATTTTAAGGAGAAATGACTTAATGTCTACATCATTTGAAAACAAAGCTACCAATCGTGGCGTAATTACATTTACAATTAGTCCAGATAATATCAAGCCAGCTCTTGATCAAGCTTTTAATAAAATTAAAAAGGATTTGAACGTACCAGGTTTTCGCAAAGGGCATATCCCTCGTCCGATTTTTAATCAAAAGTTTGGTGAAGAAGTTCTTTATGAAGATGCTTTGAACATTGTGTTGCCAGAAGCATATGAGGCGGCTGTTGCAGAACTTGGACTCGATGTTGTTGCACAACCCAAAATTGATGTTGTCTCTATGGAAAAAGGTCAAGAATGGAAACTTACCGCTGAAGTTATTACAAAACCTGAAGTTAAACTTGGTGATTACAAAAATCTTGCGGTGGAAGTTGACGCTTCAAAAGAAGTGACGGCTGAAGAAGTTGATGCTAAGATTGAGCGAGAACGTGCTAACCTTGCAGAACTTGTTGTTAAAGAAGAAGCAGCTGTTCTTGGGGATACGGTTGTGATTGACTTTGTTGGTTCAGTTGATGGTGTTGAATTTGATGGCGGTAAAGGCGATAACTTCTCTCTTGAACTTGGCTCAGGTCAGTTTATTCCAGGTTTTGAAGATCAATTGGTTGGTGTTAAAGCTGGTGATACTGTTGAAGTTAATGTCACTTTCCCAGAAACATATCAAGCAGAGGACCTTGCGGGTAAAGATGCTAAGTTTGTGACAACTATTCATGAAGTCAAAACAAAAGAAGTTCCAGAACTTGACGATGAACTTGCAAAAGATATTGATGAAGAAGTTGAGACCCTTGAAGCTTTGAAGGCTAAATATCGTAAAGAGCTTGAAGCAGCTAAAGAAATCGCTTACGATGATGCAGTTGAAAGCGCTGCTATTGAATTAGCAGTGGCAAATGCTGAAATTGTTGAATTACCAGAAGAAATGGTCCACGATGAAGTTCATCGTTCAATGAATGAATTCATGGCTAATATGCAGCGTCAAGGTATCTCGCCTGAAATGTACTTCCAATTAACTGGTACAAGCCAAGAAGATTTGCATAAGCAATATTCTGCAGAAGCTGATAAACGTGTTAAAACCAATCTTGTGATCGAAGCAATTGCAAAAGCAGAAGGTTTTGAAGCTAGCGCTGAAGAAATCGAAAAGGAAATTAACGACCTTGCAGGTGAGTACAATATGCCAGTTGAACAAGTGCGTACACTTCTTTCAACCGACATGCTGAAACATGACATTACAATGAAAAAAGCGGTTGAGATCATTGCAAGTTCAGCGACTGTAAAGTAAAGAAGTGATCTATTAAAAATAACGATTTAAAAATAAACTGAATTTTGAATTGCCCCTAAGTTGGACGAAAAACCAATCAAGGGACAATTCAATTTTTTTGTCTGTTTTTGGATTGGGGAATTAGGATTAAGATTTTATTGAATGAAATTGGGTTTTTAGTTACTTGTGAGCTTTGAAAATCGGTGAATTGTATCATTAAAAATAGGCTAGCTATAAAGAATATGGAAAGAAATGCAGTTCTTTTTTTGAATATTTTCTTAACATTTGATAAATGAGAAAATTTAATGATTGTAAAGACAATGGAAAGTTAGGATTAGCAGAAGTTATTGGCTACAAAAGAGAAACTGTCTAGTCTACTGAATTTGGCTTAAAACAATAGGAGTTTGTGCCAAGGAATAATGCGTTCAAGCTAAAGTGGTGTTTCACCATGAGATTACGGATATTTGGTAGACGACTCCAAGGAGGAAATTTTTTAGGGATACCATCTAACAGTCTATTGAATAGTATTCTTTTTTATTGTAGAATATTATTTGCAGTTTTCATTACTCATTTTTTATAAATATAACTGTAATATATTAAAATAACTTGGAGGATATAGTGAAAAAAGTCACTCAAAAGAAACAATTAATTGCCATGTCATTAGTCACTACAGGCTTGTTGATGATGCATACTGAGCAGGTAGCAGCTCAGGAAGAAACAACAGTATCTGAAGCAACAACGACACCATCACATACAACGACACCATCACATACAGCGACAGCAGCTAACGAGTCTGAGACAGTTGCTGTAACTTCAGAAACACCTGTTCAAAGCAAAGGAATGACTCTTGGATCGGAGTTAGATAGTACTAACGTTACAAAGGTATGGGCAGATAGTCAGCAAGGAGCTGGAACAGTGACAGCTGTCCTTGATGAAGAATTAAATGTCAAGCATGATATTTTTTCAAACACTAATCTTGAAGCGCCTAAAGTGAAATCAGAAGATGATTTAAATGCATTGAAAAACTCTGCTAAGATTGATTATGGTAAATGGATTTCTTCTAAAGTTATTTTTACGCATAACTATTTAAAAAACAATGATGATGTGGCAGGTACAGAGACACATGGGAGCCACGTCTCTGGTATTGCAGTTGGTGAAACAACAAAGGCTATGGAGAACGGTTTAAAGATGACTGGTGTTGCTCCTAAATCGCAACTTATTTTCATGAAAGTCATTGGAGGATCTGACGAATTAAAAGCTAAAGCTATTGTTGATGCTATTAATTTAGGGGCAGATAGTGTCAATATGAGTTATGGAAAAGGTGGGGGATCAAAATCTAACTTACACCCCGATCTAATTAAAGCGATTCAACTAGCAAAAGAAAAAGGTGTTTTCTTAGTGGCGGGTGCTGGAAATGACTATGCCTTTGGAGGTGCTTTTAAAAAACCATTAGCTGAAAATCCAGATTTTGGCGTTGCTGCTTCTCCAGGTTTATCAGAAGATATTATCAGTGTAGCAGCCTATTACAATCCTAATATGTATAGCGAATACTTGACGACATCGACAGATAAAAAGGTTGCCCTTTCAACAAGTCAGGGATTAGTTAAAGGTTTTGAAAAAGGAAAATCTTATCAATTTGTAGATGCAAAATTTGGCAGAGTAGAAGATTTTAAAACGATTGATTCGAAAGGCAAAATTGCTTTGATCCAACGTGGAGAGATTGATTTTGCGAATAAGATTAAAAATGCTATCGCAAATGAGGCTGCCGGGATTCTCATTTATAATAATTTAGCAGAAGAAAATACGACCTTATCCTTATCTGGAGAACTTGCTAAGATACCATCTGGTTTTATTAGTCAAGAAGATGGTCAGGCTTTATTAAAAAATAACAACCAGACTTTAACATTTAATAAAGATTTCCAATTCTTTAAAAATCCTGGTGGCAATCAAATAGCAAGTTTCTCTAGCTGGGGACTTACTGCGGATGGGCATTTAAAACCAGATGTTTCTGCACCGGGAGGGAACACCTATTCTGCCGGTTTTGAAGGAAATAACTATGAAATGATGAATGGTACTAGTGCAGCAGCTCCGCATGTTGCCGGCTTGGTAAATCTTTTAAAACCAATTTATCAAAAACGTTTTCCAACTAAAACACCTCAAGAATTGGCGAAACTCATCAAACAAATCATGATGAGTTCAGCTACTGCTGTTTTTAATGAGCAAGAAAAAGCATATGTGTCACCTCGTCAACAGGGAGCTGGCTTGGTAGATGCTAGTAAGACTGCTACTGCCATTGCATATGTGACGGATAAGGATGATAACAGTAAGATACATCTTGGAGATGTTAAAGAAACCTTTAATTTAACAGCAAAAATTCATAATTTAAGTGAAACACCTAAGACATTTTATTATACAGCGCATGTGGCAACTGATAAGGTAGAAGGAAAACACTTTGCACTTGCACCAAAGCATTTGTTGACAACTGAGGTTAGGTCGGTAACTGTCCCTGCCAATACAACATTAGATGTTACAGTGCCAGTTGATATGAGCCAATTTCACGATGATTTGATGAAGCAGATGCCAAATGGCTACTTTTTAGATGGTTTTATCCGCTTTATGGAAGCGCCTAATGGTTCTGAGTTAATGAGTATCCCATTTATTGGTTTCCGTGGTTTAGGGAAGTTTGCTGATTTGGCAGCAATGGAAAAATCTATTTACGAAACTCCGCAAAAAACGTTTTATTATGAACGTCCTGATCATTTACAAGATGGAGAATTTGAATTAGATGATCTTAAAGAATTTAAATCGCAAAGCTTTACGGCCCTTCTTAGTCAGTATGGTTCATGGGGTTATGTTCAGGAGTCTCAGCGTCCAGGTTTTTCTGAGGAAGAGAGCATGGAATTTCGTTCAACAACTGTCTTAGGAACCTACGAAAAATCTGGTTCCAAAGATGTAAAAACGATGTTTATCAAAGACGGTAAACCTTATTTAGCAATCTCACCAAATGGGGATGGCGTCATGGACACTGTTGAGTTTAGAGGAACCGTTTTGCGTAACGTGAAAGGTCTAAAAGCTAAGGTGTATCGCCAATCTGATCTTGAAAAACCTATCTGGGAAAGTTCAGAAGTGGCAAAAGTATACAAAAATTATAGTGAGTTAATTGAGAGGACAGGTACGGCGACTGTTTTTGAAAATACAAGATGGGATGGAAAAGACCAAAATGGTTTGTATGCTGGCGATGGGAACTACATCTATCGTATTGTGTACACACCGGTATCTGAGGGAGCAAAAGAGCAGTATATGGATTTCTATTTGTCTCTCAATACTGTTGCACCTACCCTACCAACATCAGCAATCTACGATGCGAATAACCGATTAGTAACAGTAGGCTCTGCCCAACAATCTCAGAATAACGCTCCTATTTTCCGATCACGTTTAGCCTATAGTGATATGGAAGATGGAATGCCAGTTATTCGCTATATAGAAGCTAATCAGGACGGTACGTTTAGTATTCCAAAAACAACATTAAATGAAGCAGGAGAAAGTGTTGACCTAACTGTAGAACAATTGACCTATGTTGTTGAAGATCGAGCAGGTAATTATTCTCATGTGAAACTTACAGAACTTCTTGAAAAAGGAAAACAATTGCCAGAGTCAGACGGAAAAAATACTCCAGGAAAAGATAAGGATCAGAAGGAACTGGTGCCAAATGTCACAGAAAAACCTATGCAATCAGTCATTCCTAAAGTAAGTCTCCTTAATCGTAAATCTGGTGAAAATAGAGAGAAAACGAAGTTAGAGAATACCGTTAGAAGAAGTGTTGAACTTCCTCAAACAAGCGAATCATCTAAATCAATAACAATGCTAGGTATAATCGCTTTAGGTTTATCTTTTGTATTGAATGTATTTCCTATCCGAAGAAAGAATCGTTAATAATAGTAGCTGAACTATTTTTATTGAGTAAGCTTGAGTTAGTTTAAGGAACTGTTTCAAAATGAAGTTGTTTCTTAGAGGTGAAAAGGCTGTTTCCTCTAACGACGATTTCAGCTGTAAGTTTCCATAGATCCCTAGAGGCAACTCTAGGGGTTTTGCTATTGGTTAGTTTGTATCGTTAATGCCAAGATAGAAGCTTTTACTGATTTGTAGTAATTGGTTCATTTGAAAGCCGCCCTTCCAGTCTGGTAGGTTTTTGAGATGAGAGGAAAAAGATAAATTTAGTTATCTCAATCAGTCACTAATAGAACCAAGAGATATGAGGCTTTATTTTGGAACAATCGGAAAAAATATGCCTTAGTAACGAGTCTTTTTTGTAGCTTGACACACAAAGAAGTGGTAGGATAACAGTTCTGTGAGAAACGAATGGCGCTAGGCATAGAAAGTGATATGCCCATTTTCAAAGATATAACAGTTTTGCTAACAATTATCAGTATGATTTTTAATATTTCGTTTAGGTAAATCTGAAGAAATAGAATTCGTGACGTGTGTTGGCATAAAGATAGGGTTAAATCTTGGTTGATAAAAGCTTTGACGAATTGTCTTTTTTAGCGTAAAATAGTAGGGAATGATAAAATAAGGAGAACTGCCTTGAAATTAGATGTATTTGCAGGACAAGAAAAAAGCGAACTTTCCTTGATTGAAGTGGCTCGCGCCATTTTGGAGGAACGTGGTCGCGATAATGAAATGTATTTTAGTGATTTGGTTAATGATATTCAAAATTACCTAGGAAAATCTGATGCAGATATTCGTCAAGCATTGCCGTTTTTCTATACAGATTTAAATACTGATGGTTCGTTTATTCCTCTTGGAGATAACAAATGGGGACTTCGTTCATGGTATGCTATTGATGAAATTGATGAAGAGATCATTACATTAGAAGATGAAGAAGATGGCGCACCAAAGCGTAAGAAAAAACGTGTTAATGCCTTTATGGATGGTGATGTGGATGCTATTGATTACAACGATGATGACCCAGAAGACGAGGATTTTACAGAGGAATCTTCGGACATTGCGTACGATGAAGAAGATTCAGATGATGAAAAATCAGAAGTAGAATCTTATGATTCGGAATTAAATGAAATTATCCCAGAGGACGATTTTGAAGAAATAGACATCAATGAAGAAGATGACGAGGAAGATGAGGAAGAAGACGACGAGCAAGACGAACAGAGCGACGAGTAAAAGTTTTTTCTGTTCCCTCAATATATTTTAAAAAGTCCCACGACAAACGCATGAAGAAAAACTATCATGATTTTTCTGAAAAGGGGGATTATGTTCTGAAATGCAGAAAAACCTTTTGCTTTTTCAGAAAGCATCGTTTTCTAGTTAAAATTTCAGGAAGAAAACTATTTTGGCAATTTTATATATTCATAATTAAATGACAATTTAAACTTGCAATAGCTTTTCATTGTTTTCATTATTTTTTCGATAAAAGATTTTCTTAGTGCGTTTGTCGTGAAAAAAGTCCTAGTACCATTTGACAAAGTACTTATTATAGTTTATATTATTAATCGGGCACCTCTTTTGAGAGGTCGGATAAAGGCTCCCTATCTATAGGGGGCTATTTTTGTTTTTAAATTCAAATAGTCCCTAAGGCAATTTTTACTTGAAGCTAACCCCTTATTGAGCTAGTTAGGACTCAAGTCCTAAGTGATTGACTAGATTAAGGAAGGTGGGCTGTTTTATTTTTTTGGAGGTCTTTTGATGACAAAATATATTTTTGTAACTGGTGGCGTTGTTTCATCAATTGGTAAAGGGATTGTAGCAGCAAGCTTGGGTCGTTTGTTGAAGAATCGTGGGTTGAAGGTTACTATTCAAAAATTTGACCCATATATTAATATTGATCCTGGGACAATGAGTCCTTACCAGCATGGTGAAGTTTATGTTACTGATGATGGTGCTGAGACTGACTTGGATTTGGGGCACTATGAGCGTTTTATTGATATTAACCTTAACAAGTATTCCAACGTTACAACGGGGAAAATTTACAGCGAAGTTCTTCGTAAAGAGCGTAAGGGAGAATATCTTGGTGCAACGGTCCAGGTTATTCCTCATATTACGGATGCTCTGAAAGAGAAAATTAAACGTGCGGCAACAACGACTGACTCAGATGTGATTATTACTGAAGTTGGTGGTACCGTTGGGGACATTGAAAGTTTACCTTTCTTAGAGGCGCTTCGCCAAATGAAAGCAGACGTTGGTTCTGAGAATGTGATGTATATTCATACCACTCTCTTACCTTATCTTAAAGCCGCAGGAGAAATGAAAACCAAGCCCACGCAGCATTCTGTCAAGGAATTGCGTGGTTTAGGGATTCAGCCCAATATGTTGGTGATTCGTACAGAAAAACCTGTTGAGCAAGGTATTAAAAATAAATTAGCTCAATTCTGTGATGTGAATCCAGAAGCGGTTATCGAATCTTGTGATGTGGAACACTTGTACCAAATTCCATTAAATTTACAAATGCAGTCAATGGATCAAATCGTTTGTGATCACTTAAAATTGGATGTTCCACAGGCAGATATGACAGAGTGGTCGGCAATGGTTGATAAGGTAATGAACTTGAACAAGACAACAAAAATTGCCTTGGTAGGAAAATATGTTGAACTTCCAGATGCTTACTTATCAGTAGTGGAAGCGTTGAAACATTCCGGCTATGCTAATGACACTGCTATTGATCTTAATTGGATCAATGCTAATGAGTTAACTGCTGAAAATGCAGCTGATTTACTTGGAGATGCCGATGGTATCATTGTGCCGGGTGGTTTTGGTCAGCGAGGTACAGAAGGTAAAATTCAGGCGATCCGCTATGCGCGTGAGAATGATGTGCCAATGCTTGGTATCTGTCTTGGTATGCAATTAACCTGTGTCGAATTTGCTCGCCATGTGCTTAATATGCCAGGAGCGAACTCTTTTGAATTGGATCAAAGTACGAAGTATCCTATTATTGATATTATGCGTGACCAAATTGATATTGAGGATATGGGTGGGACCCTTCGTCTTGGCTTGTATCCGTGCAAATTAAAACCCTCTTCAAGAGCAGCAATGGCTTACAACAACCAAGAAGTGGTACAACGCCGTCATCGTCATCGTTACGAATTTAATAATCAGTTCCGTCAAGCATTTGAAGATGCTGGTTTTGTTTTCTCAGGTGTTTCACCAGATAATCGCTTGGTTGAGATTGTGGAATTGCCAGAGAAAAAATTCTTTGTGGCAGCCCAATATCATCCTGAATTACAAAGTCGTCCAAATCGTCCAGAAGAATTATACACAGCTTTTGTGACTGCATCTGTGGAAAATACAAAGTAAGTGCGATTATTATGGCTTCGAGCCAGTTTTTCTCGAAGAGGAAAACAAGAAAACCACCAGCTAAGCTGGTGGCTAACAAGGCTTGTAGCTTCCATTTACTACAAAATAAGACAGGATTTAATTGAAATTTTCCGTCATCTATGTCAATACAAAGATGTGGAAATTATAGAAGGACACATGATACCCGATCATGTTCATATGCTTGTCCTGATTCCACCAAAACTAGCGATTTCTGATTTCATGGGCTACTTAAAAAGTAAAAGTGCTCTGATGATATTTGATAAGCATGCGAATTTAAAGTATAAATACGGAAATCGCAAGTTTTGGGCGAGAGGGTATTACGTCAGTACAGTCGGATTAAATGAACAAACTGTAGCGAAATACATACGTGAGCAA
>NZ_AUKZ01000032.1 GCF_000425025.1 Streptococcus castoreus DSM 17536
GTGGTAAGGAGTTTGATAATGCCTTGATTGATGAGATGTTAGAAGCCTTTGGCATCACACGTTCGCTGAGTCAAGCGGGTTGTCCTTATGACAATGCGGTAGCTGAGAGTACCTATCGCTCCTTCAAACTGGAGTTTATCAACCAAGAAAACTTCCGCTCTCTGGAAGAATTAACCCTTAAAACTAAGGATTATGTCCACTGGTGGAATCACCATCGCATCCACAGCACTCTTAATTACCAAACACCCATGACTAAAAGAGCAATCGTTTAACAAAAACACTTTATAAATTTTGTACAGAAAAGTGTTGCCTTTTCAATCATCAGTGGTTCTAATCACTTTAAAACAGGCTAAATTGGAGAGGGTTTAAATATTGCTACTATTGTGTGTGATACTTTTTTACCTAGTTGTTCTTTATTCAGCTTATCAGGGCGGGCAATAGAAATTTAGAAAGCTTGGTTATGCATAATTTGTTAATTTAACCGATGTCATTAATGAATGGCATAAAGCAAACCCAAATATAGCAAACAAAAGTTAATAGAAGTAAAGAATATAATATTCTGTTATTAGTTTGATATATTAAAAGCAGTAAATTTTATGATAATAATGAAAAACGCTTGAATACTTAAAAGTTTCAAACGTTATTTTGTTAGTTTAATACCGAACTTTTCAATTAAATGTTTTGTCAATTATTTCTTGATAGTGGTAAATTAATCTTTGGAATTTCTTGATTGCTGCATGTGTTAATTGTTTAGAAGATTTGCCATTTCGACTGTAAATAGAATTGTGTTTATCTCTTTGTTGAGTCAAGTCAGGAACTAAAAAGGTAGCTTCAGGGCTGTTTGTTGCTTTGTCGATAAAATCGGGATCAAATAGCATAATGGGTTCAATATCCAATAAGCGATGCAAACCATCATTTTGATTAGCGTAATTAAAAGAGGCGCCATTGATAATACTGTTGTGTGTTAAATTTTTAGGGTCTAGAGCAACTAGAAATTGTCCTGACTCAGATAGGATAAATTCAGAATGAAAATGGATTAGAACTTTGTAGTTGGATTGTGGAATATTATCGGAATAAACGGCTTGGTGATTACCATTGGTATCTAAAATACTAGCTACTTTATTATGGTATCTAGCAGATTCATAAAGGTCGTAATCGGAATCCTCTAGAGTAGCCAAGTATTTTGCTAATGCCTTGGCGTCAGTTTCTCCTTTTTTTCCATAATGAGAACGAACCCATTCAACCTGTTGCGTGGACAAAATATAGCGGAGTTGATGAATTTGTCGATTAAAAATGCTATAAGGAATATGGTTGAGATTGGTATAGTAACGTTGAACAAGAGCAGATAGTTGATCCCAAAAAGGATCCATCGGTGATAGATCGGGGCTTAAATGGTTCATCACGTTTTGAGTTTTGGTTGCCTGTCCAGTTAAGTTTTTGGGCATTTTTAAATAGGTTAATAGCAGCCGCAACAATTTCTCAGCTTCTTTTGGATTTTGAGCCATCAGCTGTTGATACCAGAGTTTCTTGAATTCGGGAGACCCCACGATCCGGATGTTGCGATAAGTCTCATCAAAAGTATAGGTCTTACCTCTGGATTTCAGTTGGGGGAAAAATCCTTTTTTGATGGCTTGATAAGACCAACCATCTTGGTTAAGTTTTTTAGCATAAGAAAGCAAGTTGTGTCGAAGATGAAAACTTTCTGAAAAACTAAACTGTTGTGCGTTAGAGTGGTTTTGATAAAAGGAAATCATCAAGTCGTGATAAGCTTTATGGTCTTTTTCAAATTTTAAACGTTTATAGTCCTTTTGTATAAAGCTAACGCAGAAGGTGAGAAAAAGAAAGAAGCATAGCCATTTTTCAAGTCTTTTCATAACTTTTATTTACTTCACAAACATAGCGTCGCCGAAACTAAAGAAGCGGTACTTTTCATCCACCGCATGTTGATAGGCTTCAAGAACAAATTCACGTCCAGCAAAGGCAGATACCAGCATAACAAGAGTTGATTTAGGGAGGTGAAAATTGGTTGAAAAAGCATCAACAACAGTGAATTGATAGCCTGGCTTAATGAAAATATTAGTCCAGCCGGAATCTGCTTTGATTTCTCCTTGGAATTTGCTACCGATTGTTTCTAAGGTGCGAATTGAAGTTGTTCCCACAGCGATGACACGTCCCCCTGCCTTTTTGACGTTACGCAAAGTTTGCGCAGCTACTTCTGATAGAGAATAAAACTCAGAGTGCATATCATGATTATCAAGATTATCCACAGAAACAGGTCTAAAGGTGCCAAGTCCCACATGTAGGGTCAAATAAACCAAATGTACCCCTTTGGCTTCGATTTTTTGAAGTAATTCTGTCGTGAAATGCAAGCCGGCAGTCGGAGCAGCTGCAGAACCATTTTCTTTAGCATAGACGGTTTGATAACGTTCAGCATCATCCAATTTTTCGTGAATATAAGGAGGTAGTGGCATTTCCCCGAGGCTTTCTAAAACTTCTAGGAAAATACCATTGTAGCTAAACTTAACAATGCGCCCACCATGTTCCAATTCTTCAATAATTGTTGCCTTTAAACGCCCATCACCAAAATGAACTTGACTACCGACTTTGAGGCGTTTAGCTGGTCTAGCTAAGACTTCCCATTGATCTCCTTGGATATTTTTTAATAAAAGTAATTCAACATGTCCATGGGTATGAAGTTTTTCACCATAAAGTCGGGCAGGCAAAACGCGGGTATTATTCATGACGAGCGCGTCGCCAGGATTTAATTGGTCAATAATATGGTCAAAATGACTATCCACCATGGTCTTTTTCTTGTGGTCAATAATTAAAAGTTTTGAACTATCTCTTTTTTCCAATGGCATTTGAGCGATAAGTTCTTCGGGTAACTCAAAATCAAAATCATTTGTATTCATTGATACTCCTTAAAATTTGCTAACAGCAGATTAAATCTTATTAAACGAAATCCTTTTCATTATATCACTTGTCGACGTAGTCGTCATCTTTAATCTTTTTAGGAAAAACGAAGCAAATAACTTGACAATAATTGGTATATACCATAAAATAATAGCAAATAGGTCTATACCAATTAAACTAAATAAGGAGAATCTGATGAAAATTATTCGTGTTCAAGATCAACTTGAAGGGGGCAAAGTTGCGTTTAACTTATTAAAAGAAAGCTTAGCAAAAGGTGCTAAGACGTTGGGATTGGCAACAGGAAGTTCTCCAATTAGCTTTTATCAAGAAATGGTAAAAAGTTCTTTAGATTTTTTAGAAATGACGAGTATTAATTTAGATGAATATGTTGGTCTTTCTACAGAAAATGCTCAGAGTTATAACTATTTTATGCGACAAATTCTCTTTGATGCAAAACCTTTCAAAAAGAATTTCATACCAAATGGTTTGGCGACTGATTTAGAAGCAGAAGTAAAGCGCTATGACCAAATTATTGCAGAACATCCTATTGATTTTCAAATACTTGGTATTGGACGTAATGGTCACATTGGTTTTAATGAACCTGGAACGTCTTTTGAAGAAGAAACACATATTGTTAATCTTCAAGAATCAACAATAGAAGCCAATAGTCGTTTTTTTACAAGTATTGAAGATGTTCCTAAACAAGCTATCTCTATGGGAATTGCTTCTATCATGAAATCAAAAATGATTGTCCTTCTTGCCTTTGGGGAAGAAAAAGCTGATGCTATTAAAGGGATGATTTCTGGATCTATCACAGAAGATCTTCCAGCGAGTGTTCTCCAAAAACATGAGAATATTATTGTTATTGTGGATGAAGCAGCTGCCTCAAAATTAGCCTAATAATAGAATAAAAGAGTGGAAAAGTTCGATTAATTAACGTCTTTTCTAACTCTTTTTCTTTTTTTGATTATGGGTTAAGTATTTTTTTAAAGCATACAATCATTATTTTTGTGACTTGCTAACCTTGTTTAACTGGAGAAAAGATTTGGATGATCTTTCATTTTTGCTGTTTTTTTCGAATAAATAAGATGAGAGATAAAATGAGGTGGCAGATGTTAACAGCTTTAAATGAATCAAATCAGATTATTTCTTTACTAAATCAAGAAATTCCAGAAAATCAGGCTTTTCGTTGCCCGGGCTGTTATTTACCAGTAAGATTACGAAATGGTAAAATGATACGACCACATTTTGCCCATATTCAACTAGAGCACTGTCGATTTCAAATGGAAAATGAATCTGAAGAACATTTACACTTGAAAGCAAAAATGTATGCGAGCCTTGCTAATACAGAAGAAGTTTGTGTTGAGAAATACTTCCCCAGCTTTTGTCAAATCGCAGACCTTTTGGTTAATACTAAGTTAGCTTTAGAAATTCAGTGTAGTTCGTTGCCAATCGAACGCTTAATAGAGCGCACTAGAGCCTATCAGCAACATGGTTATGAAGTTCGTTGGTTGTTAGGAAAAAAACTCTGGCTTAAACAAAAACTAACTGCCTTGCAAAAACAATGTCTCTATTTTTCTCAAACGATTGGCTTTCATTTGTGGGAATTGGACTTGGAACAAAATGTCTTGCGTTTAAAATACCTGATTCATGAGGATTTATTTGGTAATGTAACTTACTTAACTAAAAGTGTATCTTTAGAAAATAATCTTATAACTTTTTTGCGTTTTCCTTATCAACAGCAGCCGCTATTTTCGTATCAACAGGTTATGAACCCAAAGCTGTCTATAATGATTCAGAGAGCATTGCTTGCCAAACACCCTAAGTGGTTGCAAAGACAAGAAAAGGCCTATTTAGCAGGAAAAAATTTACTTACTTTACCTATTGATGCTTTTTACCCTCAGTTGAGACCTGTTCAGTCCACAGCCGGTTTTTGTCAAATTCATGAGGATTTAAGGGCTTATTATTCTTTTTTTAAATCCTATTATAAAAAAGAATCAAATAAGAAGGTGCAAACGCTTTTTTCACCCAAATATTATGCTAAAATAGATAATAATCAAAAATAAGGAGAATTTATATGGTAGACAATCGTAGCCATTTAGAAGAAAAGTATACTTGGGATTTGAGTACTATTTTTGCAACAGATGATATTTGGGAAGAAGAGATTAGCAGGTTGGTAACTGATATTGAGGCTGCTAAGGCTTTTGCAGGCCATTTATTAGATTCTAGTACTAACCTTTTAAAAATGACAGAGACTTATTTAGAATTAGCCCGTTGTGTGGAGAAAGTTTATGTCTATGCTCACATGAAAAATGACCAAGATACCACTGTTGCTAAGTATCAAGAATACCAAGCTAAGGCTTCAGGTTTGTATGCTAAATTTAGTGAAGTTTTTTCATTTTATGATCCAGAAGTAATGACGCTTAGCCAAGAAGAATACCAAGCTTTTCTTACTGAAACTCCTGAATTAAAAGGGTATGATCACTTTTTTGATAAATTATTCAAAACCCGCGACCATGTTCTTACCCAAGTTGAAGAAGAATTACTGGCTGGTGCTCAAGAAATTTTCAATGGTGCTGAAGAAACCTTTAGTATTCTTGATAATGCTGACCTTGTCTTTCCAGTTGTTAAAAATGATAAGGGAGAAAATGTTGAACTAACTCATGGTAATTTTATCAGCTTAATGGAATCTAAAGATCGTAGTGTTCGTCAAGCCGCTTATGAAGCTATGTATCGTACCTATGAACAGTTTCAACACACTTACGCTAAAACCTTACAAACAAATGTAAAAGTGCAAAATTATAAGGCACGTGTTCATAAATATAATTCAGCTCGTCAGGCGGCAATGGCTGCTAACTTTATTCCAGAGGCAGTTTATGACACCTTGTTAGAAACGGTTAATAAGCATTTGCCACTTTTACATCGTTATTTGAAACTTCGTCAAGAAGTTCTTGGGTTAGATGATTTGAAGATGTATGATGTTTACACACCATTATCAGAAACAGATCTTGCCATTGGCTATGATGAGGCCTTAGAAAAAGCAGAGGAAGTTTTGGCTATTTTTGGTAAAGATTATGCGGATCGTGTACACCGTGCTTTCACAGAACGTTGGATTGATGTGCATGTTAATAAAGGAAAACGTTCGGGTGCTTATTCAGGTGGTTCTTATGATACCAATGCTTTTATGCTTTTAAATTGGCAAGATACACTCGATAATCTTTATACACTTGTTCATGAAACAGGGCATAGCTTGCATTCTACTTTTACGCGTGAAACACAACCTTATGTTTATGGGGATTATAGTATCTTCTTGGCAGAAATTGCGTCAACAACTAATGAAAACATTATGACAGAAGCTCTTCTTAATGAAGTTCAAAATGACAAAGAACGCTTTGCTATTTTGAATCATTACCTAGATGGTTTTCGTGGAACAGTTTTCCGCCAAACACAATTTGCTGAGTTTGAACATGCTATCCACCAAGCTGATCAAAGAGGAGAAGTTTTAACCAGTGAGTACCTTAGCCAGTTATATGCTGGTTTAAATGAAAAATATTATGGTCTTAGTAAAGAAAATAATCATTTTATTCAATATGAGTGGGCACGTATTCCTCATTTCTATTATAATTATTATGTCTATCAATATGCAACCGGCTTTGCTGCGGCAAGTTATTTAGCAGATAAAATTGTTCATGGAACAAAGGACGATATTGACCATTACTTGACTTACCTCAAATCAGGAAATTCTGATTACCCACTTGAAGTGATTGCTAGAGCTGGTGTTGATATGACTAAAGGGGATTATTTAGAGGCTGCTTTTAAGATCTTTGAAGAACGCTTAATAGAGTTAGAAACCCTTGTTGCCAAAGGTATCCATAAATAATGTCATAATAGGAGATGGCTTTTGAGGCTATCTCTTATTTTTGGATTTCCCAAAAGAAATATCTATTTAGAATTAAATAAAGTTGATTTCATTCGTAGGAGTTTTTGGTAAAACTCAAATATCAAAAAGAGATAGTAGTTGACTGACTATTGTAAATATTTTTTAAGAGTGAGTTTAGTCTTAAAAGAGATGGCATGATGGTTTTAGTAGCTTGTTTTATGAATTGTGATGTTCCTAATATTCTCGAGTCATCATGTTGCTACTTGTTTATGTTATAATGAGGGCGATCAGAAATGAGGAATCATAGATATACGAAAAAATCGGGGGACTTTTGAAAAGTTTTAAACTATTTTGATAGCAGAACTAACAACCGGTAATTTCTTTATTGAGATAATATTTCCTCCTTTTGAAAAAATCGGAGTGTTTTGAGATGCAAACAGATAACCTTGCTTGGTCCATAAATACTCACTATTATTCCTTTTTGGAGAAAGAAACCGGCAGCAATAATTGGCGGTCACATTGGCTATGTAACGCGTATTGATTATCGCGGTCAAAAATAATGACCGAACTTATTTCCCTTTGTCTTGGAATGTTATCGTAAGATAGGCATACGGGTAGGGCATAATTGATCAAGCTAATATAGCGAGTCGGCGAATCGTTAAAAGTAGGTGGTGTTTTAGAAGGCGTTATTCAGGCTAAGGGATTCTCCAGTAGCATCTTTAGCAGGATAAAAGATTGTTCGCTACTGGAGAATTGACCTAGGAGAAAAATAGTTGTGACAGTTCATTTTATTTGGGATTTTGATGGAACTTTAGTAGAATCTAGCCAAGCTATTAGAGACGTTTTGGTATTACTTTATCAAACTTATAATGTGCCCTTTGATGAGGATTGGGTGATGACTTATATTATTAAAGAATCTATTGGTAATCTTTTGCAAAAGTTAGCTCAGGAAAAAGGTTTGCCAGCTAAGGAATTACTTGCATTTTTCAATCGTGAGCAAGAAGCGCGTGACCATATGATTCAACTCAAGCCAGCGACGAGGGAGGTTTTACAGAAAACAGCCCAAAAAGGGATTAGACATTATATACTTACGCATAAAGGGAAAACCACGGTTCGTGTTTTAGAAGAATTGGGGATCGCTTCTTATTTTACGGAAGTCGTGACAGCAGAAAATGGTTTTCGACGCAAACCTAGTCCTGAAGGGCTTGAGTATCTTATTTATCGTTATGAGATGGCTAAAGAAACTACTTACTATATTGGAGATCGGTTACTAGATGTGCAGGCAGCAGAAAATGCAGGTATTCGTTCACTCAATTTGACTTGTTCAAGTGGCAAAACGAATCAAAAGATTGATGATTTGAGCGATATTTTAGACCTTCTGCCAAATATTATTAGCAAACAAAGCGAAATTATTTTGTAAGAATTGCTTGAGTGCATTAGCCAGATGGTTTATTGACGAACTTATGAAAGGCTATAAAATTGAAATAAGAAAGTTATTTAAAACAATTATGTCTTATATAATTCATTATAGTGAGTTAGAGAACAAAATTTGTTTCAGAGGTGGTCGTGGTATTATGGACGATTGATGACATTACCATAGGAGAACAAAGCTTTAATAAAGGGCTTTAGTGTTTCTGTCTGCTAGAAGATAAGTGAGATGTTCGTGTGATACAAGTAAGATGTTGCCCTATTGCTATTGATAGAAATGTAGATTAGAAATCTTGAAAGCCGGGAATAGCAATAATCTTGACACTTTCTGATTGCCTGTGATATGCTAATTCCATGGTTAAATCATACAGTAAAAATGCGAATCATAACATGCGTCGTCCTGTTGTCAAGGAAGAGCTTGTTCATTACATGCGAACACATCAAAAGAAAAATACAGGTTTTTTAGCAGAATTGGAGAATTTTGCCAGAAGAGAAAATATTCCAATTATTCAACCTGAGGTTGTTGCTTATTTTAGATTTTTATTGCAAACACTACAGCCTAAGAAAATTCTTGAAATAGGCACAGCAATTGGGTTTTCAGCTCTTCTAATGGCTGAAAATGCACCTGATGCAGAGATTATTACTATTG
Source organism: Streptococcus castoreus DSM 17536 (assembly GCF_000425025.1). Taxonomy (GTDB): domain Bacteria; phylum Bacillota; class Bacilli; order Lactobacillales; family Streptococcaceae; genus Streptococcus; species Streptococcus castoreus. Next base: position 8,871 of record NZ_AUKZ01000032.1, read on the forward strand.
ATCGTAATCCAGAAATGATTGGCTTTGCCAAAGAAAATCTAGCTAAATATGATAGCCGTCATCAAATTAAGCTTCTGGAAGGAGAGGCTTCGGATATTTTGGCAGATCTTGATGGTGATTTTGATTTTGTTTTTATGGACTCAGCTAAATCTAAATATATTGTCTTTCTACCAGAAGTTTTAAAACGGTTAGTAGTTGGCGGTGTCATTATCATGGACGACGTTTTTCAAGGTGGTGATATTACCAAATCGATCGAAGAAGTTCGTAGAGGGCAGCGGACCATTTATCGTGGATTGCAATCTCTATTTGAGACGACTTTAGATAATCCCAATTTAACAGCAAGTCTTGTCCCTCTTAGTGATGGTCTTTTAATGATTCGTAAAAATCAAGAGAATATAATATTAGCAGATTAAGTTAGTTTTAAGAATTTATGTTATAATATACGAGTTAATGATAAAAAGGAGTTCATAAGTAAATGAAAAAATCAAACAAACTCATCTCTGGGATGATAACTTTAGCATCAGTGATGACTTTAGCAGCTTGTCAGTCAACAAATGATAATACCAAACTCATTTCAATGAAAGGTGACACTATTAGTGTTAGTGACTTTTATAATGAAACTAAAAACACTAAAGTTTCACAGCAAGCGATGTTGAATCTTGTAATTAGTCGTGTCTTTGAGGCTCAATATGGGGATAAGGTTTCTAACAAGGAAGTCGAAGCGGCCTATAATAAAACTGCTAACCAATACGGTGCCTCTTTTTCTGCTGCTTTGGCACAATCAAGTTTGACACCAGAAACGTATAAGCGTCAAATTCGCTCATCAAAATTGGTTGAGTACGCTGTAAAAGAAGCTGTTAAAAAAGAGTTGACAGATGATGCTTATAAAAAAGCTTACGAATCTTACAGCCCAACAATGACAACAGAAGTGATTACACTTGATAATAAAGAAACTGCCAATTCTGTATTGGAAGAGTTAAAAGCTGAGGGGGCAGATTTTGCTGCTATTGCAAAAGAAAAAACAACAGCAACTGGTAAAAAGATCAATTATAGCTTTGATTCAGGTGAGACTAAATTGCCAGCAGATGTTGTAAAGGCAGCCTCAGGACTTAAAGAGGGAGAGATGTCAGAAGTCATTTCTGTCTTAGATCCTACAACCTACCGAAGTAAATTCTACATTGTAAAAGTAACGAAAAAAGCTGAGAAAAAAGCAGATTGGAAAATTTATAAAAAACGCTTGAAAGCTATTATTATAGCAGAAAAAGCTAAAAACGTGACTTTCCAAAACAAGGTTATTGCGAAAGCGTTAGATAAGGCAAATGTCAAAATTAAAGATAAAGCATTTGCTAACATCTTAGCGCAATATGCTAATCTTGATAAAAAGACAACTAGCACATCTAAAACGACCTCTTCTACTGGAAACTCAACCGCTCAGTCTTCTTCTGGAGAAACAAGTCAAAGTAAGGCAGCTTCAAGTGAAAGTACAACAGGTACGCAAACAAGCGAATCTGCAGCACAATAAATTTTTTTATTGACGAAGCGTTAAAAAAAATTTATAATAGTTTGGTTAAGAATTGTTTATCAGGAATAAGATTTAGAAAAGTGACGGTTGCTGCAAGTCATGGACGATTCGATAAACATGCTACTTAATGTGATTATTTTAGATATAAGCAACTAAGAAGAATGACAAGTTCATTGAATGAAGGTGGTACCGCGGTTTTCGCCCTTCGTATGATGGATTTGTCTTTTATTATAAGGAGGATTGTCATGAAAACCTTTCAAATTAAAGAAAAAATGTGGTCACTTGGTGGCACATTTACGATTACGGATGATCTTGGTATACCGTGTTATCGTGTTGAAGGTAGTTTTCTGAGCATTCCAAAAACCTTTACAATCCTGGATATGCAAGGCAATCAGGTTAGCCACATCGAAAAAAATTTTCTGACCTTTCTGCCAAAATTTGAGATTAGCTTAGCAAATGGACAGCAGTTTTTTATTGAAAAGGATTTTACCCTTTTTAAGCCCCATTACACCATCAAGAACTTAAACATGGAAGTTCAGGGGGATTTTTGGGACATGGATTTTTCACTTTTGGTAAATGGCAGAGCTGTCGCTGAGATTTCTCAAGAATGGTTTCGCATGACTTCCACCTATAATATCACTGTTTATGATGACACTTATAGCGACCTCACCATTTCATTGGTGATTGCCATTGACTACGTCAAAGAATTAGAACGGAACTCAAAATAAGAGGAGATTAAGGATGAAACAATTATCGTCAGCTCAAATCCGCCAGATGTGGTTGGATTTCTGGAAATCAAAAGGACATTCAGTTGAGCCTTCAGCAAACTTAGTTCCTGTTAACGATCCAACATTATTATGGATTAACTCTGGTGTTGCGACACTCAAAAAATATTTTGATGGATCAGTTATTCCAGAAAATCCACGGATTACCAATGCTCAAAAATCAATTCGTACTAATGACATTGAAAATGTTGGTAAGACTGCTCGTCATCATACCATGTTTGAAATGCTTGGTAATTTCTCAATTGGGGATTATTTCCGTGATGAAGCGATTGAATGGGGATTTGAACTGCTAACAAGCCCAGAATGGTTTGGGTTTGATAAAGACAAATTGTTCATGACTTATTACCCAGCTGACAAAGATTCTTATAACCGTTGGATTGCCTGTGGTGTTGATCCAAGCCACTTAATTCCAATTGAAGATAACTTTTGGGAAATCGGAACTGGTCCTTCAGGACCAGATACTGAAATCTTCTTTGATCGTGGGGAAGATTTTGACCCAGATAATATTGGCATTCGTCTTCTCGCTGAAGACATTGAAAATGATCGCTATATTGAAATCTGGAATATCGTGTTATCACAATTTAACGCTGATCCAGCTGTTCCACGTTCAGAATATAAGGAATTGCCTAATAAGAACATTGATACAGGTGCTGGTTTAGAACGTTTAGCGGCTATCTTCCAAGGAGCAAAGACCAACTTTGAGACAGACCTCTTCCTGCCAATTATTCGTGAAGTGGAAAAATTATCAGGGAAAATTTATGATCCAGATGGTGACAATATGAGCTTCAAGGTTATTGCTGACCACATTCGTGCTCTGTCATTTGCAATTGGAGATGGTGCCCTTCCTGGTAATGAAGGTCGCGGTTACGTACTTCGTCGTTTGCTCCGTCGTGCCGTTATGCATGGTCGCAAGCTTGGTATCAATGAGACCTTCCTTTGTAAACTAGTTGTGATTGTTGGTCAAATCATGAAAAGCTATTATCCTGAAGTACTTGAAAAACGTGACTTCATCGAGAAAATCGTTAAACGTGAGGAAGAAACCTTTGCACGTACTATCGATGCAGGTTCAGGTCATTTAGACCAATTGCTAGCACAGTTGAAAGAAGCTGGGCAAGATACCCTTGAAGGCAAAGACATTTTCAAACTTTATGACACTTATGGATTCCCAGTTGAATTGACAGAAGAATTGGCAGAAGATGCTGGTTACAAAATTGATCATGACGGTTTCAAAGCTGCCATGAAAAAACAACAAGATCGTGCACGTGCTGCAGTTGTCAAAGGTGGTTCAATGGGAATGCAAAATGAAACTCTTGCTGGCATTACCGAAAAATCACACTTTAGCTATGAGACAGAAACTTTGGAAGCGACCTTGTCAGTCATTGTGGCTGATAATGAGCGGACAGAAGCGGTATCAGAAGGTCAAGCACTTTTAGTATTTGACAAAACACCATTCTATGCTGAAATGGGGGGGCAGGTTGCTGACCATGGTATTTTGAAAAATGATAAAGGTGACATTGTTGCTCGTGTGATTGATGTTCAAAAAGCACCAAATGGTCAAGCACTTCATACAGTGGAAGTGTTAGCAAGTCTTTCAGTAGGAACAGGTTATACGCTTGAAGTTGACAGTCAGCGTCGTCTTGCCGTTGAGAAAAATCATACGGCAACACACTTACTCCATGCTGCTCTACACAACATCATTGGTGAGCACGCAACGCAAGCGGGATCGCTTAATGAGGAAGGTTTCTTACGTTTTGACTTCACCCACTTCGAAGCGGTTACTGCTGAAGAATTACGTGCGCTTGAAACACAAGTCAATGAAAAAATTTGGGAGGCAATCCCTGTGACAACAGTTGAAACAGATGTTGAAACAGCAAAATCACTGGGAGCAATGGCACTCTTTGGCGAAAAATATGGCAAAACTGTTCGTGTTGTTTCAATCGGTGATTATTCTGTAGAACTTTGTGGTGGTACTCATCTTCGTAACACATCTGAAATTGGATTATTTAAAATTGTGAAAGAAGAGGGTATCGGTTCAGGAACTCGTCGTATCCTTGCTTTGACTGGTCAAGCAGCCTTTGAAGCTTTCCGAGGACGTGAAGATGTCCTTAAAGAAGTGGCACAAACACTTAAAGTAGCACAGATAGATCAAGTACCATCGAAAGTAGTTGCTCTTTCAGAAAACTTGCGTGATCTTCAAAAAGAAAATACAGAATTAAAAGAAAAAGCAGCGGCAGTGGCAGCTAATGATGTCTTCAAAGATGTTAAAGAAGTAAACGGTAAAACATATATTGCTACTCAAGTTGCAGTGTCTGATGCAGGAGCTCTTCGTACCTTTGCAGACAACTGGAAACAAAAAAATTACTCAGATGTGCTAGTTCTAACAGCAGCTATGGACAGTAAAGTTAATGTTCTCGTTGCAAGTAAAACGAAAGATGTTCATGCTGGAAATCTTATTAAAGTTTTAGCTCCAATTGTGTCAGGCCGTGGTGGCGGTAAAGCAGACATGGCTATGGCAGGTGGTGCGGACACTTCAGCAATTGAAATGCTTATCGCAGCAGTAGCTGAAAACTTATAAAATAATAAAGGCTAAAGAAAAGTCCGTTTGGAACCTATTCTTCAGCCTTTTTGAGTGTTTGAAGAAAAATAAGCTATTTCAATGAACACTGGATTTAACACTATTTTTGGGAACTGAATCTAGACTATCCGATTGATGCTTATTTTAACAAACTTTTGGTTATGTTCTAATTAATGACAATAATCATTTTATTTTTGACAATGATCATTGTCAAAAATAAAATAATGTATTATAATAAGGCTATAAAAATAAAATAGTTAAGGAATTTAGAAGATGGAAAGTAAAATGCCTAACATGAGTAAGTGGATAGCTTTATTTACTAGTGTATTTGTTAGTCTTATTTTGGGTTACCACTTAGTAAGGGTTTTATTTTTTAATATCTCTTTAAGCCCAATAATTCTTGTTTGTACACTCTTTACCTTACTGTTAAATGGTTTTTCTTATTTTAAAGGATTGTTTAAATGAGGTATCAGATTATTAAAAAGGAGTAGTCAATGGCGTATATTCTTAAAAATCGACTTAAAGAATTGCGGGCTAGAGATGCTATCAATCAAACAGAAATGGCTAAACTTGCAGGTGTTTCAAGACAAACGATCAGTCTCATTGAACGCAATGAGTATACCCCGTCTATTATCATTGCACTGAAAATTGCGACTGTCTTTAACGAACCTGTTGACAGTGTGTTTACTCTAGTGGAGGTGGAAAAAGAAAATGAAAAAGAAACAGAATAGTTTTTTACGTTTTTTAAGAGTGAGTATATTATATGCTATTGGAGGAGGAATTATCGGTGGAGCAATGGGAGCCTATTTTGGTTATACTGGTAAGACACCAAATCCAAATGCCTTTATTTTGTTAAAAGAGCAATTAATTAATGTAGTTCTTACCCTTAATCATCTGATATTTGGGATGAGTTTGGTTCTGTCATTTATTTTCTTGGTGCAATTAAAAAGAACAACGGATATTTATAATACCATTGAGAATGATGATGACTCCGAGAAGATTTACCGTCAATTGAATAAGAAATATTCCTATACTATGTTATTGATTACGATAGCTTCTATTTTAGCCATGTGTAATATTTTGATTAGTTTAAAACTGTCCATTGGTAAGAATTACGCTATGCTAGCATTTCCCATCTGGGATTTTCTGGCTTTAATAATGATATTGCCTTTCCAAGCGATAGCAATGAAGCGATATAATGCGATTCGAGGAACGAAGGTTCCACTCTTTCCAAATATTAAAGAGCTACGAAATAATATTATGGAGATGGATGAAGCAGAGCTTCAAGCCTGTTATAAAACATCATTTGAAAGTGTTTTATCGTTGAATAGCATTGTTATTCCCAGTCTATATATTATTTTATTCTTTATTTGTTTATTGACTGGTCAGGTTGAATTAACAGCTATTCTTGTTTTAGTTCTTATTCAGCTTTATTTGCTGGTAAAGAGTGTAGGAATGACGAGACGGTTCTACCATTAATTCGAAAGGAGACTTCTGATGAAGATTATATTTAATAGTTTAAAGGCAGCTGCACTCATTGTTCTAGTTATGATTTTCAACGTTGTGCCAATGGTATTGTTACAACGACAGAATGATATGCCTCTAAGTTTGAAATGGACAGTTGGACTGGCTTATTTAGTTACTGTTGTTGTGAGTCTTACGCTCTTATGGCATATTTATCAGCGAAAGCAAGATGAGACTATTAAAAATCAAAAAATGGTATTGAGTGATTGGGGGTATCTTGCTTTATTTTGGGTTATAGCCAGGGCTATTGTCGTCATTGGAACACTTATTAATCAAGCATGGTCTGGTCAACAAGTCAGCGCTAATGATGCAGCGTTACAGACCCTGTCTGGATTTATGAAGAATGGGTTTCCGCTTTATACCTTTTTGTTTATCTTTGTTATTTCTTTTACCGCTCCTGTGATGGAAGAAATGGTTTTTAGAGGCTTTCCGATGATTTATTTCTTTAAAGGGAGATCAGCTATTTTAGGAGCACTTGTCACGTCATTAATATTTTCATTGCCACATTCCACGAATGTAGTTGAATTTATCATGTACGCCTGCATGGGACTTGTCTTTTTTACGGCTTACCACCGAAGAGGAAATCTTATCGATTCAATTTTGTTGCATATCTTTAATAATTTCCCAGCGAGCATTGCCTTGCTTTTAACGGGACTAGGAGTGCTATAAGAAAAAATGTTTTTGATGTTGAGTGAAAAGGCGACACTTTTCTGTACAAAATTTATAAAGTGTTTTTATTAAGCAATGACTCACCTAGTCATTGGTGAGACTGCCGTGGATGCGATGGTGATTCCACCAGTGGACATAATCCTTGGTTTTAAGGGTTAATTCTTCCAGAGAGTGGAAGGTTTCTTGGTTGATAAACTCAAGCTTAAAGGAACGATAGGTACTCTCAGCTACCGCATTGTCATATGGGCAGCCAGCTTGACTGAGTGAGCGAGTAAT
>NZ_KE384297.1:0-5730 GCF_000425025.1 Streptococcus castoreus DSM 17536
GTCACCTTGACAGCCGCCACCGATTGGAAACACACTTTTAAAGACCTACCAAAATATGATGAAAAAGATGGTCATGAAATTACCTACACTATTTCAGAAGTTAAGGTAGATGGTTACACAACAGGTATCTCAGGAACAGCTAAAGACGGCTTTACCATCACTAACACAATTACAGGTAAGGTATCTGTACCGGTAACTAAGAGATGGGTTGGAGAAGCAGGAGATAGTGTTACGGTCAACCTATATGCAGATGGTAAGAAAATAGCTACACAGAAATTATCAAAAGCTAACAACTGGCAATACACTTTTGGAGATCTTCCGCAATATAAAGATGGAAAAGAAATCATTTACACTGTTGAAGAAGAAAAAATATCTGGGTACACAGTAACTGTTACAGGAGATGCTAAGAATGGTTTTGTCATTACAAATACCAAAGATATTCCAAATAAACCAAGCACTCCAAAACATAATCTTCCAAAATCAGGAGATGAAGGAAATTTATCCATGTATGTGGGCTTAGTATTAGTATCCGCAGGCTTACTTCTTCTGTTAGGCATCAGACGTAGAAAAAATGGGAAGTAAGGAAAGAAACATTCTAAGCAACTTGCATTTGTTAGATAAGCAATACAAATTTATTGTGTTTTGAGCATAACTAAAACCTCTTGTTTCTATTGTTAAAATAGCTAACAAGGGGTTTTTGTATAGTCGTTATGAGTCGCTTGTTGTAGCATTGGTATTCATAATGAAAAGGTAACAGTAGTGTTGCATAGATTAAAGAGGAGCGAAATCAAAATAAATATGTCTTTTTGGATTTGACAATGAAACTTCCATATAGTAATATTAGTTAGTGGATAAAGTTCGATATAGAAGTTTTTGAGGAGGTAGTAAATGAACATAGAAGGTGGTTATTTAGTTAGTAGGATAAAATATTTAAGTGCAAGAAAATTAAATAAATTATTTTTAGAATATGGGTTAAGTGAATTTAATGGGGAACAGGGGAAAATACTGTATTTTCTATGGAGAAAAGAGGGAATTAGTAGTACAGATATATCAATCAGTACGGGGCTTGCCATCAATACGCTTACAGTTATGTTGGATAAAATGGAAACAGCGGGATTAATTTATCGAAGGCAAAGCGAAATGGATAAGAGGAAAAAAGCTATATTTCTAACACAGAAAGGAAAAGATTTAGAGGATAAGTCTAAACTTGCGACAGATGAAATGAATCAAATTTTTTACAAAGGATTCAGCAAAGATGAAATCCAAATGTTTGAAAAAAACTTGATGAAAATAGTTTTAAATTTAGAGGAAAAGTAGTGCATGATAAATAGGTCATGGACCCCAAACAGGATAGGAAAAGGGACTATAGACTGACCCCAAAATTATTTTTGTCAGATATAATTGGAAATAATGAGGTGATAAAAATGAAAGCAGTTGTTTATGAAGCTGGTGGCGTTGATAAATTGATTTATCAAGATGTGGAACTTCCTAAACTCAAAAAAGGATGGTCTTTGGTAAAAGTAAAAGGTTTTGGACTTAACCGATCAGAAATTTTTACAAGAAAAGGCTATTCAGAAACAGTTAAATTTCCGAGAATATTGGGAATTGAATGTGCTGGTATTGTAGAAAAAAGTGACGTTTTTAAAAAAGGAGAGAAAGTAGTTTCCATTATGGGAGAAATGGGAAGAGAATTTAATGGTAGCTATGCAGAGTATGTTTTATTACCGAATCAACAAATTTATCCAATAGATAGTGAGTTACCATGGGAAACTTTAGCTGCTATTCCTGAAACCTATTATACTTCTTATGGTTGTATGAAAAATTTAAAACTATCATCAAATGATGAAATCTTAGTTAGAGGAGCAAGTAGTGCGACAGGGATAGCTTTTTGCAATTTAGTTAAATCTAATTTTTCAAACGTGAAAATCTATGGGAGCACTCAAAACATGTCTAAAAAAGATTTATTAATTGAAAAAGGTTTTGATGATGTTATTCTTGATGAAAATTATGTTCTAAATAGTGAAAAAACCTTTGATAAGATTCTTGAATTAATTGGTCCACGTTCCTTGAAAGATTCGCTTAAACATTTAAAAAGTCTAGGAATTATCTGTAGTGCCGGTCAATTAGGCGAACAATGGTTTTTGGAGGATTTTGATCCTATAATGGAATTAAAAAATAATGTGTATTTAACTACTTTTTATTCCGGGAATGTTGATTATGACAGATTACAGGAAATGTTTCAATTCATTGATGACAATAAGGTGATTGTGACACCAGAAAAAGTATTTCGGTTAGAAGAAATCCAATTAGCTCATGAATATTTGGAGAGTAAAAAAGGGTTTGGTAAGATAGTATGTGTCGTATAACGGAGAAGTGAATTATTTGTCTCGATAAAAGTCTTGTTTATTTTCTAAGCAACTGTGCTTTAACTGTATTTTTGATGATAATGTTTATAGTAGCCTAGTTAAAAAATAGGTGTTTGATCAGTCACTCTTGTCGTAAAAATCTTAAATGGAATAAAATAAGATTTATGGACGGGTCGAGATTTACAATATAGACTGACTAATTATTGTTGTAAAGTGTCTTAGAATGATTGCTAATATGATTGGTGAGAAAAAGCGGGTTATTACCTATTATCGTCAGCTTAGGTCTTGTTGATTTCGTCATGTCTCATCCAGTTATGGTTGCTAAAATAATCAATAGGAGACGGAAGAATCTTATTTTTTCTTAATAAGTATAGCACTACGGTTTAGCATTAAATCTTAATTGGTATCAAAAAAGAGTGTCTTGTACTGGTTGGTTTATCTGCTTCAAGTTATCAGTATGCGTTCGGTCATTTGGACGGTATTTTGATTTAAGGATACTAAAAATCTGGTAGTCTTACAGACAGACTACCAGATTTTTCAATATGAACCTTTTTAGTCAAGTTAAGGAACTATTTTATGTCTTAATGATCAATTTGTAAGAGGATTTAGTTTTTTTCCTTTTTCTTGAGGAAACTTACCCCACCTAAAGTAAGGAAACCAAGAATCGTCATTAGAGTAGATGAATTCTGACTGCTACCAGCCATTGGTAAAGTGGCATTAGCTGATTTATTTTTGGCAGCCAGTTGAGTAGTGACTTGTGTTGGACTGGTTATTCCATCATTGTTAGCTTTTTGGGTTGGTGTGAAAAGATCAGAAACAATCTCAGTTGAGATGATATTGCCTTGACGGTCTCTGAAAATCTTGCTGATAATCTCATGTTTTCCTAGTTTGTCAGTTTTAGTTGATCCTTCAAGACTTGATGTAACATAAGTTTTAACCCCTTTAACAGCAGCGGTAACACGCTTGTTAGCTGCTTCGAGATCTTTAATATATTCGATAAAAACTTCAGTATCAGGATTGATTGCTCCAATTAATTTAGCTTTTTTGAAAACCGAGAAACCATCTCCACCACCATATAAGAAGTCATTGACAACAAGGGTATAGTTAGCAGTTAAATTAAGCTCTTCACCGTTGTCTTTGTAGACTTTGACAACTTTGAATGGAACAGTCGAATCTTTGCTATCATTATCTGTATAGGTGTATTTGAGACCAGACATTTGGAGGAAGTATTTTTGACCGTCATTATATTGTTGATTCAAGACATCATAGATTTGTTGACCAGTCATTTGAACAACCTGAAGAATATTCCCAAAAGGTTGAACCGCTTGAGCAGCTCCCCAAGTAATGCTCTGATCTTCTTTCACCACAAGATCAGAACGGATGCCACCATTATTTGTCATGGCGAAATCAACGTTAGGGAAAGTTTTCTTAGCAATAGCAAGTTGAGCGGTAGTGACTAAATTTCCTACAGGAGATTCTTTATCAGTGTTTTCCATTCTAGAAATTGTTGCAGAAGTTGAGGCTGTGCCAATTTTACGTTCAGTAACTGTTTTTACAATTTGGTTAGCTTGATCAACGATGGCTTTAATATCAGCACTTCCAGTTTTAACACCAGGAGCCACAGCAATTACTTTTGCTTCAGGTGTTTTTACAAAGTCATTAGTATCAGTATCAAGTGTTCCCCGAACATCAGCATATGCTTTTCCTTGTGAGACAGCTTGAACAATGCGTGTTGTTCCAATGGTTCCATTAGTATATTGGTGGTTATGACCTGCAAAAACAATATCTACGCTATGGTTAGGATAGAGTTTTGTTACCTTTTCCATAACAGCTGCTATTTCATTAGCAACGACCCCATCTTTACTTGTTGCAGGGATATGCGCCAATACAACGATGGCATTCACTTTTTGATGTTGTAACTCTTTAGCATATTTGACGATAGTTTCAGCAGGATCCAAGAATTGATATTGTTCGTAGTTTTGTTTTAATACAAGGTTTGGAATCTCAGTGGTAACAACTCCGATAAAACCAACTTTTACAGATTTGTCATTGACAGGAACATTCTTAACGGCATAAGGTTTCCAACCGTAAGGAATTTCTCCTGTTTGTTTATCAACAACATTGGAAATGACAATGGTTTGTTTTGAAGCTTCGTGCTCATAGTTTTTAGTGATGTCATTAATTGTTGAGTCAGCCGCAGGCGCTTTACCTGTCATAATACGATTGAATTCAGCTAAACCTTCATCAAACTCATGGTTTCCAAGAGTACCGTACTCAAAACCCATTTTGTTGAATGTTTTTACAGTAGGTTCGTCTTGTAAAAGTCCTGAATTGGCAGGGCTTGCTCCAACCATATCTCCTGCTTGAACACGAATACTTGTCCCTTTTGGATTTTCTTGTTTGAACTCAGTTTCTGCATCGTCCATGTAGGCATCTAATTGAGCAGCAGTACCGGCATTTGATACTTTACCTTCTGGCATGTAGGCTGAGCCTGTTGTATCAAGAGCACCGTGAAAATCATTGACGCCAAGGAGTTGAACATCAACTTGATCTGCTTGAACACCTGTTACTAGCATAGAAAAACCAGCAAAGACACCCAACACACTACTTTTTAAAACAAGATGTTTTTTCATAAGATCTCCTAATAAATTAAAGTTAATTATTACAAGTCAAGTTTACTATTATTTGGATTATAATTCAATAAGGTGTTGTGAAAAAAGATAAAAAATTCAAAGAAATAAGATGATTTTTATTTGAAAACGTTTAAAAAGCAAACATTTGACAAAGGGATTTCTATTTTTAATATAAAATCTCTTTAAAATGGTTGGGATGATAAAGAATGTGAAATAAGGTCTCTAATAGTTCATTTTCAGGTTAAAAGGATACTTTGCATGTCCAAATGATGAAACAATATTTTAAAAATTTCCCGAGAGTTCTTGGTAGATTTCTTAAGGAATAATATGAAAGCTCCTATTGAGAGATTTGAACATGTCCATTCTAGTTGGAAATCTAAATGCATACGCATATATCTAGAGAGGGATATATAGATGTGTGCATTGATTTCATAAGCTTTTTAATGTATAATGCTAGTAAAGACAGATGTTTTAAAGGGACTATTCAATATTGAAGTCTGGCTGAGACAAATGGCGCGATTACGGAGTTTTGTGACAAAAATATTGTCTACGAGGTTTTAGAGCTGTGTTATTTTGAATGGTCCCAAAACGCGACTTACTCCGAAAATAACTCACGATTCGTTTTAGAGCTGTGTTATTTTGAATGGTCCCAAAACATCAGTGCCATATCATCAATTTGGACATACGTTTTAGAGCTGTGTTATTTTGAATGGTCCCAAAACACTGTGTAT
>NZ_KE384297.1:6438-15087 GCF_000425025.1 Streptococcus castoreus DSM 17536
AGATGTTTGTTTTAGAGCTGTGTTATTTTGAATGATTCCGAAATTTATTGTCAGATGGTCTGGAATGCTTTATTTAATTGTAATTATTTCACGTTGAGAGTAATTTTCGTTTAGCTGGTAGTCAACATTTTAAGATCTTTTAGGACTAATGTTTCCCTTTCAGAATATTCCAACCTTATCTTTTAGAGTTTTTCTAATGTTGTTTTTGGTGACGGGTGTTATGTTTCTTTGGGAGCATTTTTTAAATTCCTTGTAGTGAGATCGTGTTAGTTAGGAGATAGAAACGTTTTTAAAAGCAGAAAATGCTTTACAAAGTTTTTTTGATGTGTTAGAATGTTAGACAGATTAAAAGAAAGGAGAATTAAACAATGGATAATTCAGTTAAGTTTGTGAATTGTTTTAAAATACCTCTCCTTTCTAGCCAAAAAAGTTAGTTTCTTTTAGTGTTACTAATAGAAAATAGAGCCCGCGTTAGGAAGGATATCTTATTGCGGGCTTTTTGTGTGCAAAAATCCCTATTTTACCATTTATTATGTGGTAGTGTAGGTTGAATGGAAAGAAAAAGGAGGATAGGATGTTATCCTTAATGATCCGTTACATCAAACAGAAAAAGTGGGTTTATTTATTGGTGGCTTTGACCCTTTTTGTTTATGATGCATCGTTAGTTATTCCAACAAAAGTTATTCAAAGTTTGATTGATCATATGTCAAAAAATAACTTGAGTTTATCGTCACTTACTAGTCATATTATAATTTTATTGGGTGCTACTGCTTTATCCTATGGTACAGGTTATTTGTGGCATCTTAAGCTTTTTCAGGAGGCTGTGCATTTTAAATTTGATCTCCAACAGCGTGCTTTTCGCAAGCTAGTTTTTATGCGGACGCCGTTCTATGAAAAATTTAGATCAGGAGATATGATGACCCGTTTTTCAACAGATGTTGAAGCACTGATGGAGTTTATTGGTTATGGTTTAATGATTATTCTTTATGCTGGTGGGATGATCGTTTTCATTATTCCAACGATGTTTCTGATTTCTTGGCAAATGACTTTAATTGGGATGATTCCGATTGTTGTGATGATGATTATGATTTATTTCATTACAAAAAGACAAGAAATTTTAGTTGAAGAAGCACGTGACGCCGTTGCCAATTTGAGCGATGAAGTTTTAGAAACGGTTGAAGGTATTCGTGTGATGCGGGCCTATAGTAAAAAAGACTATATAGAAAGTCACTTTGCAAGAAAAACACAAGAACTGGCTGATCGTTGGAATCGCATCGCCAATTATCGAGGGCTTTATTTTCCTGTTTACAGTGTCATGATTGCAGTTAGTACTGTCATTATTTTAGTAACTGGATTACACTTTATATCAAAAGGTGAAATTAGTTTAGGTCAGGTTATTGCTTTGCAGCTTTACCTAGTTTCTTTGGTGGAACCATTTGGGATGTTATCTGATTTTATTTTGGTTTATCAAACTGGTCGTACGTCATTTAATAAAATTAATGAGTTGATCGAGACAGGTGATGATATGGAGAAAGATGGTCAACTTGAGTTAACATCTTATGATCAGATTTGTTTGACAAATTATTCTTTTAGCTATGCTAATAGTAATAAAGCAAGTTTGTCAGCCATTAATCTTACCTTGAATAAAGGAGAGACACTTGGTGTTGTTGGAAAAACAGGGGCAGGTAAGACTACTTTTGTGCGTCAATTTTTGCGGCAATACCCAGTTGGGCAAGGGAAATTTCAGATTAATGGACATGATGTTCTTGATTACAAGCGTTGTTCTCTCGAAAATCATATTGGCTATGTGCCACAAGAGCATGTGCTCTTTTCACAAACTGTTTTAGAAAATATTGCTGTGGGGAAAAAGGAGGCATCTTTAGAAGATATTTTAGTTGCTATTGAAACAGCTTCTTTTGCAGAAGATCTTAAAGGTATGTCTAAGGGGTTGGAGACAAAAATCGGAGAACGTGGATTATCTATTTCAGGTGGTCAAAAGCAACGCATTTCAATTGCCAGAGCCTTTCTTTCGGAACCAGATTTATTGATTTTAGACGATTCTTTATCAGCGGTTGATGCTCAGACGGAAACAGAGATTATTAGACACATTCAGGAGAAAAGACAAGGGAAAACTACCATAATTGTTAGTCACCGTCTGTCAGCTATCCAACATGCTGATTGGATTATTGTTCTCGACCAAGGTAGTATTATTGAAGAGGGTAAACCTGCCCAACTTCTAGCACGAAAAGGTTGGTACTATGAACAATACCAGCGACAACAGGCACAGGGGGATTAACATGGTATTATTTAAACGATTAATTTCTGAAATAAAAGTCGCTAAAACAACTTTTGCCACGGGAATCGGATTACTATTGATAGCTACAGCAATGGGACAAATAGCTCCCTTGTTTCTGCAACAGATAATCGATAATTATCTTGGCCCAGTTGCCAAGAGAGAAACGGTTGTTATTTCTGGTTTTCAAAAACTGGCATTGCTTTATTTAGCCTTTATCCTTATCACAGCTGTTTTACGTTATGTGTCTTATCGTACTTTGGTTTATTCTTCAAATAAGGTGATTACTCATTTGCGAAATTGTGCCTTTGATGTGATGCAAAGACTACCCATTTCTTACTTTGATCACCAACCTGCTGGAAAAATAGCAACGAAAATTGTCAATGATACGGAAACCTTACGAAATCAGTTTTATGATAACCTTTTGTCACAAATTCTTATTAGTTTGACCCAGATTGTCTTTATTTATGGGGTCATGATTTATTTGGATGTTAAATCTGGTCTTTTATTATTATTGGTGGTGCCTATTTTTTATGGGATACAAGTCTTGTATAAACGTCTGACTGATAAGCCTATGAAAGCTTTTTATGAGGCAAGAAGTGCTATCAATACACAAGTTAATGAAACCATGAATGGTGTTTCTATTATCCAACTCTTTCATCAGGAAGATCGTATTTTGAATAACTTTAACCGTCATCTTGATGACATGAAAACTGCTGATGATCGGATTATTTTTGCAGACTCTGTAGCCTCGTGGAATTTAACAGAAATGTTCAAATTCACAACAATTTCTGTTATTTTAGCTGTTATTGGTTATCAATTTTTACAAGGGAAACCGGGTATTACTGTAGGAAAACTGTTTATTTATCTTAATTATTTAACTAGATTATTTGATTTACTGGGGACACTTGTCAGACAATTACCTAATATTCAACGATCACAAACAACGGGAATCCGATTAATGGCACTTTTAGATCAAACAGCCGAAACAGAAGTAGAAGAAAAGATTACAGTTAATCAAGGAAGGGTTCAATTTGATCGTGTTTCTTTTGCCTATGAAGAAGGAAAAAATGTTCTCTCAGATATTACCATTGAAGCTAATCAGGGAGAAACTATTGCCTTAGTTGGTCATACCGGTTCTGGGAAGTCTTCTATCATGAATCTTTTGTACCGTTTTTATACGCCACAATCAGGTAGTATTACAGTTGATGGGCAGAATATTCAGAATTACTCAAGAGAAAGTTTGCGCTCTCAAATGGGAATTGTTTTGCAAGATCCTTATCTGTTCACAGGAACAATTGCTTCTAATGTAACCATGGGGAATCACGTTTATTGTGATCAAGACATTATGGAAGCTCTTGAAAAAGTTGGAGCCTCTCAAATGATCTCTCGGTTGGATAAGGGGATACATGAACCGGTCTATGAAAAGGGAGCTTCTTATTCGAGTGGCGAACGGCAGTTAATCGCTTTTGCGAGAACCTTGATCGCTAATCCTAAAATTCTCATTTTAGATGAAGCGACCTCCCATATTGATACGGAAACAGAAGACATTATCCAGCGTGCTATGGATGTTTTGAAAAAAGGACGAACAACTTTTATCATTGCTCATCGTTTATCAACGATTCAAACTGCCAATCGTATTTTAGTCTTGGACAAGGGAAGAATTATTGAACGTGGGACTCACCAAGAATTGTTGGTCCAAAATGGTGTCTATGCTCACCTATCTAAGCTTCAAGAAACAGTATAATAGCCTAATGTTGTGAGTTCATTTTAATGGTTTACTGTAAATAAGTGAAAAGCCTGAGATGGAGCAAAACTCAGGTTTTTTGTGTTGTTAGAAAAGTAGTTTAGAAAAGCTCTTAAAAGAGGAACTATCATCGCATTTTCTAACAATTTAGTGTAAAATAATAGGGGAAAAGTTTTAAAGAATATGTAATGAAAAGATAAAAGATGAAAGAAAAAATTGGATATGGAAAAGCACATAGCAAGATTATTTTAATGGGGGAGCATTCCGTTGTTTACGGCTACCCAGCTATTGCTTTGCCTTTGAAAGATATTGAAGTGATTTGTCACATTTTTCCAGCTGAGAAGCCTTTAACCTTTGATTTTTATGATACACTATCAACAGCTATTTACGCTGCCTTAGATTATTTGCAGCAGTTACAGGAACCCATTGCTTATGAAATTGTGTCTCAGGTCCCTCAAAAACGAGGGATGGGGTCTTCAGCAGCGGTTTCTCTTGCAGCAATTAGAGCCGTTTTTTCTTATTTTCAAAAGCCTTTGTCAGATGGTTTATTGGAGATTCTGGTTAATAAGGCTGAAATTATTGCTCATACCAATCCGAGTGGCTTAGATGCCAAGACTTGTCTTAGCGATCATGCGATTAAGTTTATCCGAAATATTGGTTTTGAGACTATTGTGATTGATCTGAACGCCTTTTTAATTATTGCTGATACAGGTATTCATGGGCATACGCGTGAAGCAGTTGATAAGGTTGCTCAGTTTGAAGAAGCAAATCTTCCTCATCTCGCTCGGCTTGGTTTTTTGACAGAAGCGGTTGAAAAGGCGATTAATCAAAAAGACAAGGCAGCAATTGGTCAATTCATGATACAAGCTCACGATTGTTTAAAAGCAATTGGAGTTAGTGTTTCAAAGACGGATCAGCTAGTTGCTGTTGCTCTTGAAGCGGGTGCTTTGGGAGCTAAGATGACAGGTGGTGGCTTGGGAGGTTGTATGATTGCTCTAGCTGATACAAAGGCAAATGCTGATAAAATTAGTGATAAATTAAAGGAAGAAGGAGCCGTAAATACGTGGATCCAAATGTTGTAACTGTAATATCATATGCTAATATTGCCATTATTAAATATTGGGGGAAAGAGGATCAGACTAAAATGATTCCATCAACTTCTAGTATTTCTATGACTTTGGAAAACATGTTTACTAAAACGAGTGTTTTCTTCTTACCGAGTACAGCAACAGGTGATCAATTTTATATTAATGGTGTCTTGCAAGATGACAAGGAACATGCTAAAGTTTCTGCTATAATAGATCAGTTTCGTAATGCTCCCCGTCCGTTTGTCAAAGTTGAAACCACAAATAGCATGCCGACAGCAGCTGGACTATCTTCTAGTTCAAGTGGTTTATCAGCTTTAGTAAAAGCCTGTGATCAATTATTTGAAACGCATTTAGACCAAGAGGTGTTGGCACAAAAAGCGAAGTTTGCTTCAGGTTCTGCTTCGCGTTCCTTTTTTGGACCGGTTGCCGCTTGGGATAAGGACACGGGTGCCATTTATAAAGTTGAGACTGACTTAAAATTGGCAATGATTATGCTTGTTTTAAGTGATGCCAAAAAGCCCATTTCTAGTCGAGATGGCATGAGATTGTGTCGAGACACCTCAATGACATTTGATCAGTGGGTTGAATCGTCAGCAGCAGATTATCAAAAAATGTTGATGTGTCTCAAAACTAATGATTTTGAAAAGGTTGGAGAATTAACCGAGGCCAATGCTTTAGCTATGCATGCGACTACTAAAACAGCCAGTCCTCCTTTTTCATATTTGACAGAAGAATCTTACCAAGCCATGGCAGCTGTCAAAAAACTTCGCCAAGAGGGTTATTTGTGCTATTTTACGATGGATGCAGGTCCAAATGTTAAGGTTCTTTGTCTAGAAAAGGATCTTGAGCAACTAGCACAGCGATTTGAAAAAGATTATCGTATTATTGTTTCTAAAACAAAGGAATTGCCAGATGTCTAGTTATCTTGTTCAGACAGGTGGTAAACTATATCTGACAGGGGAATATGCTATTTTAATACCAGGTCAAACAGCCTTGATTCATTATATTCCAATTATGATGACAGCTGTGATAGCGCCATCAGATAGTATTTGCTTAACATCAGATATGTTTAATTACACTGTAGATATGACTCCTGATAAATCTTATGGATTGATCCAAGCGGCTATCAAGACTTTTGCTGATTATTTAGGAATTTCGATTGGGGAATTACAGTCTTTTTCATTGTCTATCACAGGCAAACTGGAACGTGAAGGCAAGAAATTTGGCATTGGTTCGAGTGGGAGTGTGACCGTATTAACCTTAAAGGCCCTAGCTGCCTATTATCAATTGGTATTAGGTTCAGATCTTTTGTTTAAACTAGCTTCTTATACTTTGCTGAAGCAAGGAGACAATGGGTCCATGGGAGATATTGCTTGTATTGCTTATCAACAGCTAGTTGCTTTCACTTCCTTTGATCGAAAAAAGGTTAGCGGGTGGCTGCAAAACATGACGCTGCAAGAAATTTTACATCAGGATTGGGGTTATCGTATTCAACCAATCTTTCCGATCTTATCTTGTGATTTTCTTGTTGGTTGGACTAAAGTTCCTTCAATGTCAAGTCAGATGATTCAACAAGTTAAGGCAAAAATCACGTCTCGTTTTTTAGAAATGAGCCAGCAGATGACACAAGAGGCTATTTCTGCTTTGCAATTTGGACGAAAACAAACTCTAAAGGAGAGTTTACAAAAAGCTGGGCAGCTTTTAAATCACTTAGATGCAGCTATTTATCACCCTAAGTTAATCCAACTAGTAGAAGCTTGTCAAGATCAAGATGCTGTGGCTAAATCATCTGGATCTGGTGGAGGTGATTGTGGTATTGCTCTGGTCTTTGATGAAACAGCGAGAGAAGCTATTATTTCCAGATGGCAAGAAGCTGATATTGTTCTACTTTATCAAGAAAAATGGGGAAGATCATGACTAACCGAAAAAATGACCATATTAAATATGCACTAAAATATCAATCGCCTTATAATGCCTTTGATGAGATGGAACTTATACACCGTTCTCTACCCAGTTATGATTTAACAGAAATTGATCTTAGTACTCATTTTGCAAAACAGGATTTTGATTTCCCTTTTTACATCAATGCGATGACAGGGGGAAGTGAGAAAGGCAAAGCTGTTAATAAAAAATTAGCCAAAGTAGCAGCCGCTACTGGGATTGTTATGGTAACAGGATCATATAGTGCTGCTTTGAAAAATCCTAATGATGATTCTTATCGCCTACGAGAGGTCGCACCAGATTTACAACTGGCTACCAATATTGGTCTTGATAAATCGATTGTGTTAGGACAACAAACGGTTAATGAAATGAAGCCTCTCTTTTTGCAAGTGCATGTCAATCTCATGCAGGAATTATTAATGCCAGAAGGAGAACGGCATTTTAAAACGTGGAAAAAGAATCTAGCGGATTACGCCCAGCAAATGTCAGTACCAGTCATTCTCAAAGAAGTTGGTTTTGGGATGGATGTTACTTCAATCAAACTAGCGCATGCATTAGGCATTAACACGTTTGATATTTCTGGTAGAGGTGGGACATCTTTTGCTTATATTGAAAATCAAAGAGGTGGAAATTGTTCTTACCTTAATGATTGGGGACAAACAACCGTTCAGTGTTTACTCAATGCACAAGAAATGATGGATCAAGTAGAGATTTTAGCATCAGGTGGCGTGCGGCATCCCTTAGATATGATTAAATGTTTGGTCTTGGGAGCCCGTTCAGTCGGTTTATCTCACACGATTTTAGAACTAGTTGAAAAATACCCAACCGGGTGTGTGATTGACATCATTAATGGTTGGAAAGACGAGTTAAAACTTATAATGTGTGCGCTTGATTGTAAAACGATCAAAGATCTTCGTCAAGTGGATTATCTCTTGTATGGAAAATTGTATGAGGCTAATCATTAAGAAAAAGCCCCTTGTTATGACAAATGTTTAGCCATAATGAACTGCACCCCAAAAGTTAGACACAAAATCTAATGATTGGGGTGCTTTTCTTATGAAATTAAACAATAATGATAAGATCGAGATCTATCACTTAAGACAATTAGGTTGGACTTGGTCTCAACTCAAGCAAAGATTTGATGTGAATCAGGCTCATCTAAAATACTTGGTCCGACTAATTGATAAACATGGATTAGGTTGTGCTCAAAAAGATAAAAACAACTACTATTCATCAAAATTAAAAGAGGAAATCATAAACGAAGTTCTACTAAGAGGTCGCTCTCAACTAGAAGTTTCACTGGACTATGCGCTGCCAAATAGATACACTGCCTAATGGGATAGCGCAATACAAGAAAAACGGGTATACTATTCTTGAGAAAACAAGAGGGAAACCACAGAAATTGGGGCGTAAACCAAAGAAAACTTGGGAAGAAATGACGAATCTGGAGCGACTTCAAGAAGAAAATGAGCGTCTACGTACTGAGGTGGCTTATCTAAAAAAGTTGAGAGAACTGCGTCTAAGGGACGAAGCCTTAACGCGAGAAAGGCAGAAACAATTAGAGAACTGGTGGAAGGAGG
>NZ_AUKZ01000035.1 GCF_000425025.1 Streptococcus castoreus DSM 17536
CAATTATCAAAAATTTGCCATCAGCTGTATCGTGAGTATTGTCCAGAAGGCTTAAAACACCGTCGTAACGTTAGCTTGTCCAAGGTCTCAGACGAATCTCTACTAGTCTTACTGCTCTTGCAAGCTGAATTAGGAATTAAGTCTCAACGGCATTTTTATCGTATCTGTCAACTCTTTCCTTGCGGTCATCTTCTTGAAAGAAGTCGCTTTAATCGACGAGCAAGACAATTAATTTGGCTAGTCCAAGCCATCAGACAAGCAATGAATGCTCACATATCTCCTGATACAGTAGTCATCATCGACAGTTTTCCTCTGCTACTTTGTCAACCTGTCCGCAATCATAGAGCCCGTATTTTTGAAGGACTGGCGGACATTGGTTATAACGCTTCTAAGCATCTGTGGTTCTATGGTTTCAAAGTACATATGCTGGTCACTCTATCAGGTTATATTCTGAACTATGTTGTCACACCAGCTTCGGTTCATGATATTAGAGCGGTTTACGAGTTATTAGAAGAATGTGACCAATCCGTCATTTTAGCAGACTTGGGCTACCTTAGTCGGGAGCTGAAAAATGATTTGGAACAAAAAGGCTATCAGTTATGGACACCCTTACGTCAAAATATGACAGGGGCCAAACAACATAATCATGGGAAATTGATGGCTATGAGACGAGCCATTGAAACTCGATTTTCAGAACTTTGTGCCCTTTTTGATGTAGAACACACACTGACTAGAGGAGTGACAGGATTACAATTGAGAATTGAACAAATTATACTTGCTTATAATCTAAAATACATTGAGATTAACTAGCACCATGAGTGTTGATGTGTTGTAATAAACATTCTTAATCTAACAGGTTGGGTAAATTGAAAAAATATCTCTAGGCTAGATAAAAAAGAATACAGAGATAGCCTTCAAATCAATCAACTTATTTATGATTATTAGTAAGAATTTATTTTTCAAGAAAAGAGAGATTAGCAAAATGTTTCCTATCAACTAACTTTGCTGCCATAGAAAATAAAGGGCAATGGTACTATAACGGATCGATTGGGACCATTATACACCATTGCCTAAGTTTAGCTAGGAAATAAATTTGTTATTGCTGACTAGATTTCTGTTTTGATAAAAATATCTCGTTCCACGAGACTATCCATTAAAAAATAGAATTTGTCTTGAAGGATTTTATTGTCTTTTGATTTAAAAATATTGACCAACCTAAGGCCTGACTGATCTGTGATGACTAGCTTGAAGCTATCGAGGTCTTTATTAATTATAATTTTTAGAGGGAAGCCCTCACCAGAATTAGGTACTTTCTCTAATAACCGAGTAAGTTGGTAATGTCCAATCTTGGTCTGACTAAAGGTGGTATCTCTTAGCGTGTACTTTTTTATTTTTGGGCTGATTTGGTAGCGGTACTTACAGTCTTTTAAGTGGATGTCTTTTTCAAATGCCATTTTGTTCTCCTAGGATTTTTTTTAATGTTCTTGCTAATTGTTGTACTTCTTGCAAGGTATTCTGATCTGAAAAACTAATGCGGATGGATTCTGTTAAGCGGTGAGACTCTTCACCAAAATAAGCAGTCAGTACATGACTGGGTTCTACAGTTCCAGCAGTGCAAGCAGAACCTGTTGAAACAGCAAAACCTGCTAAATCAAGTTGTGTTAACAAGCTACCATTTTGATAGCCTGGAAATCCAATATTTAGCACATGAGGTAAATGATTTCCACTCTGATTAAGAAAATAAGATACTCCATCTAGTTCCTCAAGAAAAGTATTGCGAAGTGACAGAATCTGTTGGTTTTGTTGAGACCAACAGAATAAGGCATCGGTTAGCGCTTGTGTCATACCAACAATCCCTATCATATTTTCTGTACTTGCCCGTCGTTTTTCTTCTTGATCTCCACCATGAAAGAGGGCATCCATCTTTAATCCCTTGTTATATAAGAAACCAACACCTTTTGGTCCATGGAATTTGTGTGCAGAAGCAGATAAAAAGTCAATTCCTAATTCAGCAGTATTTATGGGAAATTTACCAATGGTCTGCACCGCATCTACGTGAAAAACAGCCTGATGTTTTTTGAGGATATTTCCAACCTCCTCGATTGGAAGTAAGTCACCAGTTTCATTATTGGCATACATCATACTGACTAGAATAGTATCTTCTCTTAGAGCAGCTTTAAACTCTTCTAAATCAATATTTCCGTTTTTACAGCTTAAATAAGTGATTTCAAAACCAAAACGTTTTTCTAAATAGGTCATGGTACGAAGGACGGAATGATGTTCAATAGAAGTTGTAATTAAGTGTTTTCCCTTAGCTTGATTAGCCAGTGCATAGCCTTTTATAGCCATATTATTGCTTTCGGTTCCACCAGAAGTAAAAATGATTTGACGCTCAGTAGTCCCCAAATGATTAGCGATCATTTGCCGGCACTCACGAAGAATTTTATTAGCCCTTCGACCGTAGGAATGAATGCTAGAAGGATTTCCCAAATTATCTTGCATAGCCTTTGTCATTGCTTGAATAACATTTAGACTAAGTGGAGTAGTTGCAGCATTGTCGAAATACATCATAGTTTATCTTATGCCTTTAGGTTGGTAAGAAAAAAGGGAACTTAATGGTTTTCTTTCGTGGATGCGAATGATAGCTTCTGCAATTAAATCACTAGCACTAAGATAAGTCACATTTTCTGGAACACGATTTTTAGTTTTGACAGAATCTGTCACAATAATTTCTTTAATCGGAGCAGTTTCTAAGACGTCAGCTGCTCCTCCAGCAAATAAACCGTGACTAGCAACTGCATAAATATCAGTAGCACCCGCACGTTCAAGAATTTTAGCGGCTTCTGCAAATGTTTTACCGGTATTTAAAATATCATCAATCAAAATGGCTTTTTTGCCGGTAACATCACCAATAACGTAACCTTCCTCACGTTCTGAGTCATCTTGTGCGTAATCAATAATAGCGATTGGAGAATCTAGGTACTCTGCTAGACTTCTGGCACGTTTGATACCAGAATTTTTAGGACTGACCACAACGGTGTCTGATCCGACTAAGTTAAGCTTGCTATAATGCTCAGCAAACAGTGGAACTGTAAAGAGATTATCAACTGGAATATCAAAGAAACCTTGTACCTGAACAGCATGTAAATCAAGGGTTACAACACGGTCAATACCAGCTTTAGTCAACATATTTGCCACTAGTTTAGCTGTAATCGGTTCACGAGATTTAGCCACACGATCTTGGCGTGAATAACCAAAATATGGTAAGACAATGTTAACAGTATTGGCACTTGCACGTTTACAAGCATCAATCATGATAAGTAATTCCCAAAGATTATCATTGACAGGAAAACTAGTGGATTGAATGATGTAAATATCATCACCACGAACTGTTTCTTCGATATTAATCATAATTTCCCCATCAGAGAATTGACGAGAAGAAATTTTTCCAAGCGGAATACCTGATGCTTCAGAGACTTTTTCAGCAATTGGGAGATTTGAGGTAAGTGAAAACAGCTTGATTTGCTTATCAGCATATCGGTCAGTCATGATAGATTTAACTCCTTACATTTCAATGAGTAGAATAAACGGATGGAACAACTCCAAATCTTATTCCAAATTTATTAATTGACATTATTATTTTAACAAAAAAACAAAAAAATTTCAGTCTTTCTACTGATTTTACCAACGATTCATTTAGGATACTTCAATGTTTTACTAAAACGAGCCACTTTACTTTTGGCATATTTAAAATCAATATGATGTTGTGCTAAGAAATGATCAAAATCAACTTTTCCTTTTACAGGATCAGTGACTTCTAATTCCAGTTCATAGTCTTTAGTATTAGCATACTGATTGTAATCCAATGCCATTTTTCCAATTGGTGTATCTGTTTCTCGACGAATAGTGGTTAAGTTTCCAAATGTTTTTAGCGCTGATAGATCAATGCCAACAGAAGCGATTAAATCAAGCACAGGTGATTTAGGGAAGTTTCCCTGTTTAATCATGTCTCTTGCTTGGTCAATATTAAGAGACACATTATATTCACGATTCCCAACTTTTTCAGGAACTTTCAATGTTAATTCAGCATTTGTTCCAAAAGTACGAATGCGAAGAGACATTTTGTTAGCTTTTAGGTCAAATTGCTCAGTGTCAATATAATAATTTGTCTGGGTAATCGGTGTCACATGGCTCATTTGCGAGAGTAGACGATTATATTCATCTTTGGTTAGTAGCGTTTTGTACTCAATTTCTAGGTTGGTCATAGGAAATTCCTTTTAGATTTAATTTGTGCTATAATGAATTGTTATTTCAATTTTATATTAATATCCTAGCTTTGACAAGAAAGGAGAAGGCAGATGGCTTTAGATTGGGAAGAATTTTTAGATCCTTATATTCAAACAGTTGGCGAATTGAAAATTAAGTTACGTGGGATCCGCAAGCAATTTCGTAAGCAAAACCGCTATTCACCAATTGAATTTGTGACAGGTCGTGTCAAGTCAGTTGAAAGCATTAAAGAAAAAATGGCCCTACGTGGTGTGCTTGAAGAAAATATTGCACAAGATATTCAAGACATTGCAGGACTTCGTATCATGGTGCAATTTGTAGACGATGTTGAGGACGTTTTAGCTTTATTGCGTCAGAGACAAGACATGACAGTTGTTTATGAACGTGACTATATTCGAAACATGAAGTCCAGTGGTTACAGATCTTATCATGTGGTGGTCGAGTATCCTGTTGATACCATTGAAGGGCAAAAAAAAGTACTAGCCGAAATTCAAATTCGTACCCTAGCAATGAACTTTTGGGCAACCATAGAGCACTCTTTGAACTATAAATATGGTGGCGAATTTCCAGAAGAAATCAAAAAGAGATTGGAAGTCACAGCAAAAATTGCCTTGGAATTAGACGAAGAAATGCGTAAAATTCGTGAGGATATTCGTGAAGCTCAATTATTATTTGATCCCGGAACTCGAAATTTAAGTGATGGTGTAGGAAACAGTGATGACACAGACGAATTATACAGATAAGGTAAAGCGTATTGCTATAATTGCTAATGGCAAATATCAAAGTAAGCGTGTTGCCTCAAAGCTTTTCTCCGTATTTAAGGACGATCCTGATTTTTATCTTTCAAAGAAAAATCCAGACATTGTGATTTCCATTGGCGGAGACGGGATGCTCTTATCTGCTTTTCACATGTACGAAAAGGAATTGGACAGGGTGCGTTTTGTTGGTATCCATACAGGTCACCTTGGTTTTTACACTGACTATCGCGATTTTGAAGTTGATAAATTGATCGACAACTTAAGAAGAGACAAAGGGGAACAAATTTCTTATCCTATTTTGAAGGTTGTCATTAGTTTGGATGATGGACGTGTGATTAAAGCGCGTGCCCTAAACGAAGCGACAGTTAAACGAATTGAAAAAACGATGGTTGCAGATGTTATTGTTAATCATGTCAAGTTTGAACGCTTTCGTGGAGATGGTATTTCTGTATCGACTCCTACAGGAAGTACCGCTTACAACAAATCTCTAGGTGGGGCTGTTTTACACCCAACTATTGAAGCGTTGCAGTTAACAGAAATTTCGAGTTTAAATAATCGTGTTTTTAGAACGCTAGGCTCTTCTTTAATTATTCCTAAAAAGGACAAGATTGAGTTGGTTCCAAGAAGATTAGGTATTTATACTATTTCCATTGATAATAAAACGTATCAGCTTAAAAATGTTACGAAAGTAGAATATTTTATTGATGATGAAAAAATTCATTTTGTCTCTTCACCAAGCCATACTAGCTTTTGGGAGAGAGTTAAAGATGCTTTTATTGGAGATATTGATTCATGAGATTTGAATTTGTAGCTGATAAACGAACAAAAGTAAAAACTCTCTTAAAAAGTCATGACGTTTCAAAGGGATTATTAGCTAAGATAAAGTATAAGGGAGGCAATATATTCGTGAATGGTGTTGAACAAAATGCCATTTATTTATTGGAAGCAGGGGATGTCGTTTCCATTGATATTCCAAACGAAGAGCCCTTTGAGAAACTTGAAGCTATCCCTTTTGATTTGGATATTGTTTACGAAGATGACCATTTTTTGGTGATTAATAAGCCAGTTGGCTTTGCCAGTATTCCAAGTGCCATCCATTCTAATACCATTGCGAATTTTATCAAAGCTTATTATGTAAAAAATAACTACCCAGACCAGCAAGTTCATATTGTGACCCGTCTAGACAGAGATACTAGT
This sequence comes from Streptococcus castoreus DSM 17536, assembly GCF_000425025.1. Taxonomy (GTDB): domain Bacteria; phylum Bacillota; class Bacilli; order Lactobacillales; family Streptococcaceae; genus Streptococcus; species Streptococcus castoreus. Next base: position 6,243 of record NZ_AUKZ01000035.1, read on the forward strand.
GGTTTAATGTTATTTGCAAAACATGGTTATGCCCATGCAAGATTAGATAAGCAATTACAGACTAGATCTATTGAAAAACGTTATTATGCTTTGGTTTCTGGTGATGGTAGTTTACCTGATGAAGGGGAGATTATAGCACCAATTGGGCGCTCAAAAGATAGTATTATCACGCGAGCAGTAGATCCAATGGGGAAGTATGCTAGAACAAGTTATAGGGTTGTGACACGCTATGCAAAAAACGTTCATTTAGTTGATGTTAAGTTACATACTGGACGCACCCATCAAATAAGAGTTCACTTTTCGCATATTGGTTTTCCACTTCTGGGCGATGATCTTTACGGCGGTCGATTGGATCTGGGAATTACAAGGCAGGCTTTGCATTGCCATTACTTGCATTTCAGTGATCCATTTACAGAAAATGATTGTAGTCATACAATAAACTTGACAGATGACTTTGAGAGCGTTATCATGTATTTACAAGAAAGGATAGAGGTTAATCATTAATGAGTATTCGTAATTTATTTGGTGGTCTAAGGGAAAAAATTCTTGGTAAAAATATGAAGATTGTTTTTCCAGAAGGTAATGATGAGCGTGTTGTTCGTGCAGCGGCACGTTTGAAATTTGAGGGGCTTTTAGAACCGATTATTCTTGGACAAGCTGAAGATGTCCGTAACCTTTTGACAGAATTAGGTTTTGCTGATCAAGATTATAACATCATTAATCCAAATGATTACGCTGATTTTGAAACAATGAAAGAAGTGTTTGTTGACATTCGTAAAGGTAAAGCGACGCTTGAAGATGCTGATAAAATGCTTCGTGATGTTAATTACTTTGGGGTTATGTTGGTTAAAATGGGTTTGGCAGATGGTATGGTATCAGGTGCGATTCATTCAACAGCTGATACCGTTCGTCCAGCTCTTCAAATTATTAAAACAAAACCAGGTATTTCTAGGACATCAGGTGTTTTCTTGATGAACCGTGAAAATACGAGTGAACGTTATGTCTTTGCCGATTGTGCGATTAATATTGATCCAACGGCACAGGAATTAGCTGAGATTGCTGTTAACACAGCAGAAACAGCTAAAATCTTTGACATTGACCCTAAGATTGCTATGTTAAGTTTCTCAACTAAAGGTTCTGGTAAAGCACCACAAGTTGATAAGGTAAGAGAAGCAACAGAAATTGCTAAAACACTAAAACCTGAGTTAGCCCTTGATGGAGAATTGCAATTTGACGCAGCCTTTGTTGCTGAAACCGCTAAGATTAAGGCACCGAACTCAGATGTTGCAGGTCACGCGAATACCTTTATCTTCCCTGATTTGCAGTCTGGGAATATTGGTTATAAAATTGCACAACGTTTAGGGATGTTTGAGGCTGTTGGTCCAATCTTACAAGGATTGAATAAACCCGTTAATGACTTATCTCGTGGTTCAAGTGCTGAAGATATTTACAAGTTAGCTATTATTACAGCTGCACAAGCCATCGAAGGCTAATCAAAGAGTGACTATCTCATTGACATTTAGTTTAAACAATAAAGTGGGATTTATTTTAGGAATAATTAAAACGAGTTGGATAGCCCATCTCGTTTTTGTTGAAAATGAGGAAAGAATGATGGCAAAAATTGCATTGGTGACAGGAGCTTCGGCTGGTTTTGGGAAGGCGATTGTTGAACAACTTATTGCTGATGGTATAAAAGTTATTGGTGCCGCTCGTCGTTTTGAAAAGCTGAAAGCTTTGGAAGTTACTTTGGGATCAGAGTATTTTTACCCCTTACAGATGGATGTTTCAGATACTAAGGCTATTGATCTTGCTTTGGCAGGTCTCCCGAGTCAGTGGCAAGACATTTCTATTTTAGTTAATAATGCTGGTCTGGCTTTGGGACTTGATAAAGCTCACGAGGCAGACTTTACTAACTGGATGACTATGATTAACACCAATGTTGTTGGTTTAATTTATTTAACGCGTCAGTTATTGCCTACTATGGTGTTAAAAGATGAAGGAATTATTATCAACTTAGGGTCAACAGCCGGAACAATTCCTTATCCAGGTGCTAATATTTACGGTGCTACCAAGGCTTTTGTCAAACAATTTTCCCTTAATTTGCGGGCTGATTTGGCTGGAAGTCATATTCGTGTTAGCAATATTGAACCAGGCTTGTGTGAGGGAACGGAATTTTCAAGTGTTCGTTTTAATGGTGATGAAGATCGGGTTAAGGCTTTGTATCAAGGGGCACACGCGATTCAGCCTAAGGATATTGCAAATACTGTGACTTGGGTAATTCATCAGCCACCTCATGTGAATATAAATCGTATTGAAATTATGCCGGTGTCACAAAGTTACGGTTCACAACCTGTTAGTCGTGATTAAAAAAGAGAATAGAGTTGACTGAGCCTACTGAAAAAGTCAGTTACATTAAAAATTTAACAAACAATTAGATTTGAGATTGACCGATGATAACTAAAAAACGAATGTATGGTAAATAGTTTCTTGTAACTAAGTATCATCATTCGTTTTTTGTTAACATGATGTTTCTCTTCAATCTTTTTCAGTGGGCACGAGTTGACTTGCTCCAATCGTTAGATTTTATGTCTAACTTTTTGAGGACAGGTCAAAGTCATTTGTTATGCCTTTCTTTTAAATTGTCAGTTTAGCTAGTAAATATGGTACCCACTACTACTTTTAGCCTAGCTGATAACCGAATGTATGATTCCAGTCTTTCAATTTGCTAAATATCACTAGTAATCGACGGACCGGAAGTGACATCGGACCATCCTACGATAGCTTGCCCGGTCTCTTCTAGGTATTGACTAAGTAACGGTTTAATATCTTGAATCGTGTTAAAAACACCAACCACTTGTCCTTGGTTATTTTTTAATGCGTGGTAATGTTGCATGTAAATATGATCCAATGAACCCGAAGGAACAATAAAGGATTTATTGATGCTAGTCCCAGATTTCAGATCATCAAGAATCCAAGGTTCAATCTGTTTTTCAGTGAGTGGGAAAAAACTACCATTAAACCCATGGTTATCAATGATGATTTGTCCATCTTGGTTAGCCAATCTTGCTTGTAAGGGGAGATAATGTAAAAATTGCCCATCAAACTTCTGATAAAATTGGGTGATGTATTGAACTAATTCTAAAATCTCGTGCGCATTATCAAACAGCCCTTTGCTGATGGTAAATCCTTGCCCGACTTCTGAACACTTAAAATAAAGTGTTGGTAGATCAATCGAGTGCTGCTGAAAGCTGAAAATGGCCTGATAATTAGTCCAATCAGTAGCGTTAAATGTGTGTCGATGATCTTTCATTTTGATAGCAAAAAGGTGGGGAAAATGACTGGATAGTTCAGTTATAAAAGTATATTGTAAATCATCTTCTAGATTTAGAAGGGCTAAAATTGAAATTGGTCTTATCATAGCTGTATCATAACTAGATTTTCATCAAAAGGCAAAGCATCTGTTTTGCATGATAGATGCAGCAAACCGTTATTTCTGAATTATCATATCGACGAAAATCATTCATTTTAGATTTTTCTCTGTAGTCAAACATCTAAAAAGAATCGTTCATTTTGAAATATCTGAATATTGACATGCCAAAACCGTTATTTTTGTTGAAAATTTCTTAGACATTTAGCGTGTGTGCGTTGTTATTGATGGGTAAGTTTATCGTATAAAGGGTTATCCTGAGGGGACTTGTTGGTTTTCGTTAGAGCATTTAGATGGAAATTAAAAAGGATACGGTTCACCAACGTTGGAATTTCTAACACGTTAGAGCAACGCTATGTTTTTTGAGAAGTATGATAAACTATTTGACTTATAAGAATTAACTTTTTATAATAGTCAAAATAGTGGTAGGAAAATACGATTAAAGACAGTAGTTTCCATAAGCATTGGAGAGATAAATGACTGGATCAATGATGAACATTGACTCCCTAACTGATGAATTGGAGAATTATGATACGATTTAATAATGTTTCTAAAACTTTCGGTCAGACGAAGGTTTTGCAAGAACAGACGTTTCAGATTAATAAACGTGAATTTTTCGTCTTGGTTGGTCCTAGTGGTTCCGGTAAGACAACTCTTTTAAAAATGATTAATTGTTTAATAGAACCTAGTTCAGGCGATATTCTCTTAAATGAAGTTTCACAAAAAGCGTTAAATTTACGTGATATGAGACTATCTATTGGATATGTTTTGCAGCAGATTGCACTTTTTCCCAATCTTACAGTAGCTGAAAACATTGCCATTATTCCCAAGATGAAGCAATGGACACCAGAAGAAATCCGAAGTAAAACTGAGGAGTTGCTTGATAAGGTTGGTTTGCCAGCTAAAGATTATCTCGATCGTTACCCAAGCGATTTGTCTGGAGGGGAGCAGCAACGAATTGGCATTGTACGTGCTATTATTTCTCATCCTAAAATTTTATTGATGGACGAACCTTTTTCTGCTTTGGATCCTATTTCGCGCAAACAATTACAAGATTTAATGTTAAGTCTTCACAAAGAATTTGACATAACCATTGTTTTTGTGACCCATGACATTGATGAGGCTATTAAACTTGGAGATCGTGTAGCCGTTTTAAATGAAGGACAGATTGTTCAGCTGGATCAACCAGAAAACATCAAGGTTCATCCAGCCAATGATTTTGTAGCGAGTTTGTTTGGAGGTGGTGCTCATGCCTAGTTTATTTGTAACCTTCCAAAATCGTTTTAGTGAGTGGCTAACGGCCTTGGCAGAGCATTTACAAATCTCTCTTCTTTCTTTAATGATTGCCTTGTTGATTGGTATTCCACTAGCAGCCTTACTAAGTCGCAGCAAACGTTGGTCAGGTTTTGTTTTACAGGTGACAGGGGTTTTTCAAACCATTCCATCATTGGCTCTACTTGGTCTTTTTATTCCTTTAATGGGGATCGGTACTTTACCGGCAGTGACAGCTTTGGTTATTTACGCTATTTTTCCTATTTTACAAAATACTATTACGGGATTAAATGGTATTGACCCTAGCTTGGTAGAAGCAGGAACAGCTTTTGGGATGACCAAATGGGAGCGCTTAAAGACATTTGAAATTCCTATTGCTATGCCTGTTATCATGTCTGGTGTGCGTACGTCAGCTGTTATGATTATTGGAACAGCTACTCTAGCTTCCTTAATTGGTGCAGGGGGACTTGGTTCCTTTATTTTACTTGGAATTGATCGAAACAATGCTAATCTTATTCTGATAGGTGCTATTTCCTCCGCCCTTTTAGCGATTATTTTCAATTCCCTTTTAAAATACTTAGAAAAAGCATCTTTGAAACGCCTTATCATGAGTTTCTTTGTTACGTTGTTAGCCTTACTAACCTCATATGCGCCAATGGTTGTTGGACAATTTTCAAAAGGATCAGATACTATTGTGATTGCTGGTAAACTAGGTGTCGAACCAGATATTCTCATTAATATTTATAAAGAATTAATCGAGGAGCAATCGAAGTTGAAAGTTGACCTTAAACCTAATTTTGGCAAGACGAGTTTTTTATATGAAGCTGTCAAATCTGGAGATGTCGATATTTATCCTGAATTTACAGGAACCATTACTTCAAGTCTTTTGAAAACTAAACCGGCTTTATCAAATGATCCTAAACAAGTTTATCAGGATGCTAAAATTGGGATTGCTAAGCAGGATAATCTCGTTCTTTTAAAACCATTTGCTTATCAAAATACTTATGCGGTTGCTATGCCTGAAAAATTGGCTAAGGAATTAAACGTTAAAACCATTTCTGATTTAAAGAAGCATGAATCAAAATTGAAAGCTGGCTTCACTCTAGAATTTAAAGATAGAGAAGATGGTTACAAGGGGATGCAATCAAAATATGGATTGCAGTTGTCTGTGGCAACCATGGAGCCAGCTCTTCGTTATCAAGCCATTCAATCTGGAAATATTCAAATAACAGATGCTTATTCAACTGATGCAGAGATTACGAAATATCATTTACGGGTCTTGAAAGATGACCAACAACTCTTTCCACCTTATCAAGGAGCGCCCTTAATGAAAGCTTCGCTACTAAAAAAACATCCTGAACTCAAAAAAATTCTCAATCAACTATCTGGGAAATTGACTGAAAAAGAGATGCAGCAGATGAATTATAAGGTTTCTGTTAAAGGTGAGGACGCTAACAAGGTTGCGCGTGCCTATCTTTTAAAGGAAAAATTAATTTCTAAATAATAGTGAGGTTAGTCCAAAAGGCTAGCTTTTTTAGTGATAGCATTTGTAAAAGTTTTTTAAGGAAAATGTTCTTAAAACACGAATATTAAACAAAAAAATAATAAAAAATTTGACAAAAAATAAACAAACTAGTAGAATATAGTAAGGAAGGGTAAGTTTTTACCCAGCGATGCTCATTTGATACAATGAGTTATAGGAAGGTCATTTTAATGAAAAATGAGGGGAGAGATGGCTAGTCTTGCTAGCTCTTTTTAACCTTGTAAAAAGGGAGAAAACTTATGTTTAATGACATGCCTGTATTTGATTACGAAGATATTCAATTAATTCCTAATAAATGTATTATTAATAGCCGTTCAGAAGCTGATACGACTATTACATTTGGTAATCATACCTTTAAATTACCAGTCGTTCCTGCAAATATGCAAACGATTATTGACGAAGCCATTGCAGAACAGCTAGCAAAAGCGGGGTATTTCTACATTATGCACCGTTTTGATGAGGAGAGTCGTCAACCATTTATCAGGCGTATGCATTCACAAGGTCTGATTGCTTCTATTTCTGTTGGGGTTAAAGATTATGAATATGACTTTGTATCGTCATTAAAAGAAGATGCTCCTGAATTTATCACCATTGACATTGCCCATGGTCATGCCAATAGTGTTATTGAAATGATCAAACATATCAAAACAATATTGCCAGATACTTTTGTGATTGCTGGAAATGTTGGAACACCAGAGGCTGTTCGTGAATTAGAAAATGCCGGTGCTGATGCAACTAAGGTAGGGATTGGACCAGGTAAAGTTTGTATCACCAAAGTCAAAACAGGTTTTGGTACAGGAGGCTGGCAGTTGGCTGCCCTGCGTTGGTGCGCTAAGGCAGCTCGTAAACCGATTATTGCTGACGGTGGGATTCGGACTCACGGAGATATTGCAAAATCAATTCGTTTTGGTGCGAGCATGGTGATGATTGGTTCGCTTTTTGCTGGTCATATCGAAAGTCCTGGGAAAACAGTTGAGGTTGATGGAGAAACCTTTAAGGAATATTACGGTTCTGCTTCGGAGTACCAAAAAGGAGAACACAAAAACGTTGAAGGTAAAAAAATCTTGCTTCCAACAAAAGGGCATTTGTCAGACACACTCACAGAGATGCAACAAGATTTACAATCCTCTATTTCTTATGCAGGTGGAAAAGATTTAGATAGTCTTCGCCGTGTTGATTATGTCATTGTGAAAAATTCGATTTGGAATGGGGATTCAATTTAAAAGATTTACTTATAAAGAAGGAGTTCAAAGAGCTGCTTCTTTTTATGTTTAGACGAGACTGTTTGAATTGTTGAGATTCTGGTAAATTTTAGAGGAGTTCGCTCTCTGTTTGAACTGAAACTTGAGCTAAAAAATAGCAAGGAAACAGAAAGATTTAGTCCTAGGCGAAGTTCGGTTGTTTCTTTGGGTAGCTGCGTTATTATCCCCTTTGTTTTGTTGCAAGAAGCACGAAAATGAAGGGATAATAAAAAATCTGCATTTGGAAGTTCTCATTTTACAAAAAAACATTAGAAAATACTTGACAATATATATATATATATATAATCGTTCTTACACTGGATTAGTGTTTTTTAATTTTGGTTTTATAAAAGGAGTTTAAAATGAAGAAAGTGACCCAAAAAGGATTTCGCACATGGAAATCTGGTAAGCAATGGCTATTCGTAGGAGCAACCTTTGCAGCCTTTCTGGTTGGCGGCAGTATGACAACAGACAGTATCGTCTATGCAGAATCCAACCATGATAACGTTTTGCAACGTCGTAAAGACGACGCTCTAAATGGAAATAA
>NZ_AUKZ01000036.1 GCF_000425025.1 Streptococcus castoreus DSM 17536
GAGAGTTTTAACGTTTCCTCAGTGTCCGCAATTTGTTTCTTTAAATCACTGATCGCCAATTCCAAATTTTCTCCCTCACGCAAACCTAGATTTGGGGTATCAGAACTTGTTGGTACACTGTTACTAGCCGGTTGCTCAATCTCATTTGATATTTGTTTGTTTTCAGCAACAGGTGAAGTATCCATAGCCGTGCCATCGTTTGCATTGATTTCTTCTGACTTTGCAAGGTGCCTTGTTTCACTAGTAGCTGAGTTTGCTTCTTCAGCATATGCTACCGCCGAATAAAGGGAAAAAGTGGCACCAATCACTACCGAAGCGACGCCAACACTTAATCTTTTAATACCGTATTTTAGCTGTTTCTGATCCAACGGTTGCTTCTTTAATTCTAACTTGTACTTCTTCATAGGTACTCCTCCTATTATTTTTAATTTCACAAATATTTTAGCATACAATGCAAGCGCTTGCAATATGAAAGTGATCCCACCGCTTCCATTAAAATATAGTGTAAATTTTCATAGTTGTGATTGAAAAGCAAAAACACCCTAAAAGCAACCTTTCTGAAAAAAAAAGACATTTTTAACAGTTCTCTTGATCATAAAATCAAAAGGGAATCACAGTAAACCTACCGCTACAACTCCTCTTTTTCAGTTATTTTCTACTGCTAAAAATCTCAATGCATTTCATATCGTCATTTTGACAATAGCAAAAAAGCCATCAATCTGATGACTCTTTCATTCGGCTCATAAGACCGCCACAGCAATTTTTTATAAAAAATTAGCTTAATTCAGCAATGATCGCTTTGATTTGGGCTTTAGTATGAACACCAGCTACTTGCTTAACCACCTTTCCATCTTTTTTGAAAAGCAAGGTTGGAATAGACATGATCCCAAACTGTTGAGCTGTATTAGGATTTTCATCCACATCTAGCTTAACAATTTTTAGTTCATCTTCATCTAATTCCTCTGCCAGCTGGTCAAGAATTGGGGCTTGCATCAAACAAGGACCACACCAAGTTGCCCAAAAATCCACAAGAACTAAACCATCGTTTGTTTCTGAGTCAAATGTTGCATCGGTTACGATATGTGCCATAACTTTCTCCGTTCTTTTAGTTAATAAGTTTATTTTAGGGGAAATAAGTTTAGAATGCAAGAATCTGCTACGACTAAATTTATCTCTAAAAAATCATGCGAGAGAGCGAGAGTCCGCACCACAATTATTGAGTGTTCATAAATATTTGTATGTGGAGGAGAGTACAAACTAACCAAGTAATTCCAAACTTTTATTAATAAGGTTACAAAGGAACTAGATTTTGGAGTTTCTTCCCAGATTTTTTAATATTCTGTTTTATAAGTATCCTCGTATCCTTCTAGGTACTTATTTTTAACTTTATTCCCCTTGTCCTCATAAGAGGATTATGGCTGTCGCCAATGTTTGGTAATTGCACAATCAAAACTAGCTGACATCCCAAAAGAAAGTTCAACGAATCATGCAAAAATTAGGACTACAAGTAAACTTCTTTTAGCCATAAAAGACGATGAAGTCAGCAACTGAAAGATATAAATACTATAACGAGCAAAAAATAAACGAAAACTAGGATAGATGAGTCCAAGTGCCATACAGACTTAGTCTCTTAGCTGTATAAAAAACGAGATAGCTTAAGCTGTCTCGATAAAAGTCTAACTTTTTGGAATCACCCCACCTAATCTTCTCTTTTTCATTTGTTTTTATAGACCTACTTCTTTTAACGCGTCAGCCAATTTCCCAAATTCTTGAATAGACAAAGCTTCACCGCGGATAGATGGACTAATGCCTGCTAAGGCAAGTCCTTTTTCAAGCCTAGCTTTGATTTCTTCAGTCTTGCCAAAATGACTCGTCAAATTATTCCACAAGGTCTTTCGACGGTGCACAAAACCAACTTTAGACACACGGAAAAAAAATGGTTCGTCTTGGACATCAATCAGAGGCATATTACGGCGCACCATTTTCAAAATAGCTGAATCCACGTTAGGAGTCGGAACAAACACGGTTCTAGGAACAATAAAAGCCACTTTTGCAGTCATATAATATTGTACTGCTATTGATAAAGAACCGTAAGCCTTTGTATTAGGGTCAGCTGAAATACGATCTGCCACCTCTCGTTGCATCATGACCACAAATTCTTGGAAAGGGATATGGCTCTCAATCAAGTGCATAAGAATTGGTGTTGTAATGTAATAAGGAAGATTGGCAACAACCTTAATAGGCAAGTCTGGATTTTTGAATTGTTTAATTTGGGATTGCAAATCAGCCTTCAAAATATCTTGATTAACCACCTGAACATTCTCAAAATCACGTAAGGTATCTGCTAAAATAGGTATTAAGCGGTCATCAATTTCAAATGCCATGACTTCAGCAGCAGCTTCAGCTAGAAATTCCGTCAAGGCTCCTATACCAGGACCAATTTCAATGACATTGACGTTTTTATCAATATCAGCTGTATCCACAATTTTTTGTAAAATATTGGTATCGGTCAAAAAGTTCTGACCAAATGATTTCTTAAAGGTAAAACCGTGACGATCAAGGACAGCCTTGGTCACGCTATAATCTGCTATTCTCATTTCAATTCCCACTCATTTGTTTCTTCCTATTGTAGCATAGTTCTATTTCTGAAAGAGTCTCATAAAAAACTTTTTCAGCTAATGTTATCTGCAATTTTTGGATTATATCACAGCAAGGTTAGCCGCATTAATCCCTGAATAACCCCTCTAGTTTCAAGCTCAACAAAACTAAAGGTATTCGACTCATATTGTCCTATCCTAACATAACGGTTACCTGTACTCCCTCATCACTTCCTCAACTTCCGCTAAAGTAATGCCAAACAATTCTAAGCGTTTTAAGAGTTGTTTACCGTTGGAATAGCCAATACGAAGAGTTTCTCCCAGATATTCCCTACGCTTTCGGCTATCCGCAGCCATCAAAAAACCTAAGCGAATCAAGTCAGCTTGATGAATATCAAAGCCATCTTCGTTGTCAAACGGCTGCGTAACTTGTGACAAGGCTTTTTGCAAATCCTCAAAACTAGCGTGTTCAACTCCTAGAGAGCGCCCTTTACTCTTAGAACTTGGTACAGCTTCATGACGGTTTAAAAAGGCATGTCGAACTGTTGGTACAGCTGCCATAATCAGTTTGCGAATCCGCTCACCATTATAGTCGGGATCCGTAAAAACAATGACCCCACGCAAACTATTCAAACGATCAATACGCTCCAAATCATCTTCAGTAATAGCTGATCCCCTCGTCTCATAAGTATCAACATCATAAAATCGGCGAAGATTAGCTGTATCATCTTTGCCTTCCACAACAATAACCTCTTGAATTTTAATTTTGTTAGTCAAGTTTAAATATCCTCTTTGCATTGGCGGTCGTCGCTGCTGCAAGATCTTCCACAGTCATTCTGCGTAGCTCTGCAATTTTTTCAACGACATAACGGGTGTAAGCAGTGTGATTTTGCTTGCCACGTCTTGGTACCGGAGTTAGATAAGGGGCGTCAGTTTCCACCAAAATCTTGTCCAAAGGCAAGTGCTGTGCGGCTTCTTGAATATCTTGCGCTTTTTTAAAGGTGACCACCCCTGAAAATGAAATCATCAGCCCTAGATCAATCAATTTTTGAGCCATCTCCAATGTGCCTGAATAAGAGTGCATAATGCCTCCACGATGACCAACACCAACTGCTTTAATGACTTCATAGGTATCCTCAAGGGCATCTCGTGTATGCACCACAAAAGGCAAATCATGAGCTTTCGCCAGTTGCATTTGTCGCTTAAAGACTTTGATTTGAACCTCCCTAGGATCTTCCATCCAATAATAGTCCAAGCCGATTTCACCAAGAGCAATGACTTTAGGGTGTGATAATTGCGAGACAATCATCTCCTCAACCTCTTCCTGATAAGCCCCTGCTTCTGTTGGGTGCCAGCCAATCGTCGCATAAACGTTGGGGTATTTGTCAGCTAAAGCAAGAGCACCACTAATGGTTGCTTGATCAAACCCGACTACGTTATGGTAAGCAACTCCCATTTCCTGCGCTAGAGCCAACTCATCATCTTCTTTTCCGCTAAATTCTGCCACATTCAAATGTGTGTGGGTATCAAAAATAGCTAGTTTTTCTACTTCATTTCTCATGCTTTTATTATAACACAAAGCGTCTGCTAGTAGAGAAAAACTCGCTATATAGCCTTATCTATCACAGCGCCACATGAAACTGTGTTATACTAGTAGGTAGTTAGTCCTCAAAGGAGTCATCGTTTCTTATGCCTAAAAATCACCGCCTTATTACTAAAATCGAAGCTGCCTTGGATCACATGACCAGTTTGGAAAAGGAGATTGCTGCCTTTTTTATTGACACTGATTTAAGTGCAGAAGAATTGATTGCCTCAGAAATGATTAAGCGCCTGCATGTTTCGCAAGCCGCCTTAACCCGTTTTGCCAAAAAATGTGGTTTCACTGGTTACCGCGCCTTTGCCTTTGATTATATTCACAGCCTCCAAGAAACCGAAAACAGCTTTCAATCCATCAATTTGGAATTAACCAAACGGGTCTTAATAGACTATGATTCTCTTATTAACAAGACATACGATTTGGTTGACGAGGAGAAATTGCTGCGTCTAGCAACCTTGATTGACAATTCTGAACGTGTTTATTTCTTTGGCAAGGGGTCTTCTGGTCTTGTCGCTAGGGAAATGAAGCTGCGCTTTATGCGACTTGGCTTGATTTGCGATGCTTATTCAGATACCGATGGATTCACCTGGGCTAATAGCCTGGTTAACGATAATTGCTTGGTCTTTGGGTTTTCCTTGTCGGGTAAGACAATGTCTGTCATCAAAGCCCTTCATCATGCTAGTCAACGTGGTGCTAAAACCATTTTATTGACCACAGATACTAAAACAGATTTCGGTGATATTTTTGATGTCATTCACGTGTCATCCACGCATCAACTAAACTACGGAAATCGTGTCTCGCCTCAATTTCCTCTCCTTATTATGATGGATATTATCTATGCTTACGTTTTAGCCATTGATAAACCTCACAAAGAAAAAATTTTTAAAGATACGATTATCGTTCAAGATAAAAAACACCTTTAGGGGAAACGCATTTTCTTAGCAATCACTTTACAAGTCATTAATTCTATTATTTCCACTCTAATAGTTACTATGCCAATCTCTTAATAACTTATTTTTGATTCGACAATAAACCCACCTCTCTTTTTCAATTCAGAAAGGTGGGTTTGTTTTACTAAAAAATCAAGTTAGTCTTCCTTCCCAAGAATTTGGTTAATTTCCTGACTATATAAAATTGCTTTGCCACCGTAGATAGCTTGAATCCCATTTTTAACATCTAATACCGCTGTTGCACCAATTGCTTTTAAGACCTCCTTATCTACCCGATGACTATCAACAAGTGATACTCTCAAACGTGTTGCACAAGCAGTAACATCTTCAATATTAGCCTCACCACCAAGGGCTTCAATAATGGCCAATGATTGATCATATAATGTATTTTCGAAGCGGACTGCTGAATTTATTGCTGAGTCTTTAATAACATCATCTTGAGCAATCATCCCTGGAACAGCTACCTTAAATCGTATAACACAGAATTTAAAAACAAGGTAATAAATCATAAACCAAATGACACCGACAGGAAGAACTAACAGCCAATTTGTATGGCGATTCCCTTGAAAAACACCAAAGATTAGAAAATCAATCAGTCCTCCTGAAAATGAATTTCCGATACGAATGTTTAAAAGATCCGCCACCAAGAAAGAACAACCATCAAGAAAAGCGTGAATCACATATAACCACGGCGCAACAAATAAAAATGAAAACTCAATTGGTTCTGTAATACCAGTCAAAAGAGAAGTCAAAGCTCCACTTGAATAAAAGCTACCAAATTTCTTACGGTTGACTTTCGGAATAGAGTGGTACATAGCTAAGCAAGCAGCCGGCAAGCCAAACATCATTGTTGCAAAACGGCCAGCAAAGAACCGTGTCCCGTATGTGAATAGACCGGTGTGATTAGGGTCAGCTAACTGGGCAAAAAAGATATTTTGTGCTCCTTCAATCGTTTTACCTGCCACCACTTCCGTACCTCCTAAAGAAGTGTACCAAAACATTGGATAAATCGTATGATGCAAGCCAACAGCTCCCGTTAAGCGAAGGAAGAAGCCATATAAAAAGGTTCCAAGACTTCCCATATCTGCAATTCTCTCACCAAAAAGCACTAAAAGGTGCTGAACTGGCGGCCAAATAATATAGAAAACACTCCCAATGGCAATAGCTGCAAAAGAAGAAATAATCGGAATAAATCGTGACCCTCCAAAGAAACCTAGAAAGGCTGGAAGTTCAATTTTCCGATACTTATTATGTAAAGTAGCAACTACCAACCCAATAGCTAAAGCTCCCAAAACACCGGTATCAATTTTGGCATCTTTAGCTGAAAATAGGGTTAGATAACCACTGATTGTTGCTGTAAAAACAAGGTAAGCAACACCCCCAGACAGCCCCGCTGTCCCTTTATCACCATTTGCAACCCCTACTGCAACACCGATGGCAAAAATAAGTGCAATATTGGCAAATACAGCATTCCCAGCAGTACTCATAATAGTAAAAATTGCTTGTAACCATCCGTGATTAAGAATAGGAAATTGTGCAATAGCGTTATTATTAGACAAGGCACCACCAATACCTAGTAGCAAGCCAGCAACTGGCAGTATTGAAATCGGCAACATAAATGCTTGCCCAAGCTTTGAAAACTTTTTAAAATCCATTATTATTTTTCTCCTCTCTCAACGCCTTAACAAAACGCTCTGCAATCTCTTTAGGTCTAGTGATAGCACCACCAACAACAATGCCTACCACTCCTAAATCATTGATTTTCTTGGCATCTTCTGGACAATGAATCTTGCCTTCAGCAATGACTGCAATCCCTTCCTTACATAATGCTTGCATTAATTCCAAATCAGGTCCCTCTTCTTGACGACTGTAAGAAGTATAGCCTGATAAAGTGGTGCCAACAAAATCAACACCAGCTTTATGGGCTGCCACCCCCTCCTCAAAGGTGCTAATATCAGCCATTAATAATTGATGTGGGTACTTTTCTTTAACTTTCTGGATAAAGGCTGTTATAGCCAGCCCATCATGACGCTCACGCTTGGTACAATCCAGAGCAATCACCGCAATAGCTAAGGCTGCCAACTGATCAACCTCAGCCATAGTTGGTGTGATAAAGGGTTCTTGAGGCGGGTAGTCTTTTTTGATGATCCCAATAATCGGTAAATCGGTCACAGCTTGAATTTCTTTAATATCCCTCACCGAATTGGCTCTGATGCCAACAGCACCAGCTTCTTGAGCAGCTTTTGCCATCAATGGCATAATGCCACCGGTCTCTGAATAAAGAGGCTCACCTGGCAAAGCCTGACAAGAAACAATCACCCCACCCCTTATTTGCTCTATGAGCTTTTCTTTGGTTGGTTTATCAGGCATAGTTTCTACTCCTTATGTGTTTTTATTTTTAATAAAGAGAACGTTCACGATCTTATTATAGCAACAAATAGAGCGTTTTCAATACCTGTTAAACATTTAGAAACTACTTTCATTTTTTGTAAAAAATCAGCTATTTCTGAATGGGTTTTCAGAAATTGAGACAAGAAAAAAACCAAGAGCCTCGAGCACTCATGGTTTACTTTAATGGTATTTTTGCATTAAGCTGATAATACTTTACGTCCTTTACGACGACGAGCTGCAAGCACGCGACGTCCGTTTTTGGTTGACATACGGTGACGGAATCCGTGTTTACGCTGACGACGGATTTTACTTGGTTGATAAGTACGTTTCACAATGAATACCTCCTCATAGATTTTCGTATTCGTTTAGCCGGCTACTTGTGATATCAGTTACTAAACATACTATACTATAGTATCCTAAACCACCTAGCCTGTCAAGATTTATTTTTGCCACCCCACGACAAACCTAAAAGCAGTTGTTCCCGAATGTATAGTACAGATGACAACAAGCCCTCATTTTGAAACTTGAACAAAACTATCAATAGGTGGCAGTTTCTCCTTTATTCTATGTTTTTCCTTAAATCGCCATTTCATCTCTTTAGGTTCCTTTTAATCATTTCTTGACCTTATCATACAAAAAAATGGATAAGCTGAGAAAATATTTTCGCTAAGAGGTTATAACTAGAGACAAGTGGCTTTGTCATTGCTGTCAGTACCTAACAAAGTCTTTTAGGCAACGAGAAGACCCGTCTAATCCATTACTGATCTACTTGCCGACCTTTTGATTTTCCTCAAAAATGGGGTTGAATACACCCAAAAAGCCCTCAACTTAAGTCAAGGACTTCTTAATAACTTAATGTTGAAGGCTAACCACCACATACCGGTTAGGGTCATTTCCTTCTGAATAACTTTCAACCCCTTCAATCATTGAAACCGTTTTGTGGACAATTTTACGCTCACTATTGCTCATTGGATCCATGGTGTAATCTTGACCGGATTCTAAGACACGCTTAGAGACCTTATGAGTGAAATCAATCAAGGTTTCTGTGCGATGTTCAACATAATCATGCACATTCAAAGAGACTGAGAAATTCTTTGAATAACGGTCATGCAAGAAATTTTGAGCTAACAATTGCAATGATTTTAGAACTTTTCCATGATAGCCAATCACGCGCCCTGCCTCTGGTGTTTCAATTTGCAAATTAATCTGACGACGATTGTTGCTGGTTTCAATCGATGCTTCAATATCCATTTCATAAATAATCTTAGTCACATAATCTGAAACTTCCCGAGCAGCTTTTTCCATTTCCTTGTCCAATCCCTCTTCCAGATTTTCTGGTACCTGAGCTACTTCTGCTGCTGGCATTGGTTCTTGACTATTTTTGGTTGGTTCTGCGACATCTTGAGTTTCTGTTGTAGCGAATTCTAAGGGATCATTGTCAAGATTTAGCGAAATCACCTTTTCTCTAGAGTTATTGCTCTCTTGAATAGCCTTCATTTCTCGAAGTTCTACCTCATCAGGATTAACCACTGGAGCATTTTGACGATTGATTTCATCTGGAACACCTCGAACAGCTTTTTTATCAGCCTTATAAACTGTTTTGTCACTGATTCCCTCAATATCAACTTGAGCTAATTTTTTACCGAACCCTAAGAAACCTTTTTTCTCTTTTGAAATGACTTTAATATGTGCTTTAAGACGTGATAACGCCAATTCTTGGAGACCTTTCTCGATAGCCTCTTCTACCGTTTTTCCTGTAAACAATACCATAACCTAAACTCCTATTTTCTTTTCATTGCTTTTTTGCGAGCACGACGCTCACGAAAACGACGCTCTTTTTCTTCATTAGCCAATCGCTGCCTTTCAGCAATAATCTTAAAAGGATTATTCAATAGCAAGAGCTGTAAAACCTGAAAGGCATTTGAAACCGTCCAGTAAAGGACAACACCACTGGCCAACCCGAATCCCATAAAAAAAATCATCAGGGGCATGACATATATCATAATGGTCATCATGATATTCTTTTCTTTAGCAGCCAAATTCGTTAACCAAGTTGACAAGAAGGTAAAGACAGCAGCTAAAACTGGCAAAAGATAAAGATGGTCGTGCTGCGCTAACTCAACCCATAAGAAAGTTCCTGTTTTCAAGAATGACACTCGACTCAATGCCTGAAAAAGTGCAATCATAACAGGCATCTGAATAAAGAGAGGCAAAAGACTAGCATAAGGGTTGACCCCATACTTTTTATACAAGGCTTGACTTTCTTCTGCCAATTTCATGCGCGTTTCTGTATCCTTGCTGGCATATTTCTGCTGCAATTTTTTTAGTTCAGGTTGAATGTCTTGCATTTTCTGGCTGGACTTAATTTGCATATTGAACAAAGGCATAAGAAGAATACGGATGAGCAAGGTAAAAAGAATAATTCCAACCCCAATAGACCCGTCAAAGGATAGCCACTGAATTGCCTTGGCAAACAAATACACCAACCGATCCCAACCACTGGTTGATTGTGCCGTTACCTCACCACGACCACATGCCACCAATAAAAGAACGAGGGGAACTAAACCTATTATTTTACTCTTTTTCTTCACTTTCAAAACCTTCCTCAAGCAATTTTGCTAACTTTAAAACATGGTGTAAATTTTGTTGAACAGCATGGTAATCTAGAGTCTCCACCCCTTTACGGGCAATCACAACAAAATCTTCTGACTTCAGCTGATCTCCTAGAGCCATTAAGACATGACGTATCTTACGTTTAACCGCATTTCTCGTCACGGCATTCCCTAATTTTTTTCCAACAGAAATTCCGACACGAAAATGGCTTTGCACTCTTTCTAACCGATAAATGACAAATGTTCGATTTGCCGTATTTCCTCCAGCCTTAAAAATAGCTTGGAAATCTTTTTTACGCTTGACACGATAGGGCTTTTTCAAAACTTAACTCCATAATCTAAATTATTACCATTATACCACATCCCTTAAAAAATTAAAAAGCCTACCCCTAAGTTATACTGACCCCCAAAAGTTGGACAAGAAATTATTGAAAGGATTTAGTTCTGTATGGTACGGGACTAAGTCCTTTTAATTTTGTTTTGATTCGTTTGTTGT
>NZ_AUKZ01000037.1 GCF_000425025.1 Streptococcus castoreus DSM 17536
ATGTAGTCATTTGGATAACTTGCTGATAGCTGGAGTAAAAATTCATTCATCCAATCACTATTACATCCGCCTGCTATGATGAAAAACGAGTCGCCTGTATGGGCATCCACAGCCCCATAACAATAGCGGTACTCACGAATATGGTGACTAGCTACATGAGGACGATAATCTTTTGGAGACCAACATGAACCAAGTTTACTGATACGCCCAAAACCCGCCTCATCTTGATACATAAGGCGGACTTTTTGATATTCTTTTCCATTAATAAAGCGCTTACTCGCTCTCTTCTCGAATAAAGATTTTATTTTTAGACGCTAAAATGGTTTCAGCGTCTGCTTTTTGACTTAGAAAACCACTAGCAATGCTAGTGGTTTTCTAAGTCAAAAAAGACCAGTCTCCTATTGAATATAGAAGACTGGTCACATAAAAGTGTTTTTCTACTGTTCATTAATGAAGGGTAATCGTAATGTCCAATTCCTTTTGATTATCTTTATTTAACTATTTCTTCTTTGTAATCACAAGTTTCATTACTACAAACGATTTGTTTTCCACCACGAATCTTTTTTTCAACGAGATAATCACCAGATTTTGGACAATCACGACCTACTGGTAAATCCCAAGTGGTAAAGTCACAGTCTGGATATCGTTCACAACCGTAAAAAATCCGGTTCCGTTTGGTTTTTCGTTCAATTACTTGACCTTTATGACAGATTGGACAAGCCACTCCTATTTCTTTTGTAATTGCTTTTGTATGACGGCAATCAGGAAAATTGCTACAAGCATAGAATTTACCAAAACGTCCTAGTTTGATCACCATAGGATGACCACAAAGATCACAATCAAAGCCAGCTGGCTCATCCTTTATTTGAATCTTTTCAATTTCAGACTCAGCCTTGCCCAATTCTTTAACGAAAGGTTTGTAGAATTGATCAATCACATGTTGCCATTCTTCTTTACCGATTTCTACTTGATCAAGCTTATTTTCCATCTCAGCTGTAAAGGTAACATCCACAATATCGGGGAAGAATTCCACAATCAGTTTATTAACAATTTCACCAAGCTCTGTTGGTTCAAATCGTTTAGCGACTAATTTCACATAATAACGACGTTGGATAACTTCCAAAGTTGGGGCATAAGTCGATGGACGTCCCACTCCATTTTCCTCTAATGTTTTAATCAGCGTTGCTTCCGAATAACGAGCCGGTGGTTGAGTGAAGTGTTGTTCTGGTAAAGTAGAAACTTTTTTTACAATCTCTCCTTCTTTCATTTCTGGTAAGATTTTATTTTTATCAGAATCATTGTAGACAGCCATGTAGCCATTGAATTTCATCTGGCTCCCATTAGCGACAAAGAGAATGCCATTTTGTTCCAAATTCACTTTAACAGTATCAAAGATAGCCGCTGTCATTTGACTGGCAACAAAGCGATTCCAAATAAGCGTGTAAAGTTTTAATTGGTCTTTATTAAGAAAACTTGCAATGGATTCTGGTGTATGATGAACACTAGATGGACGAATAGCTTCATGGGCATCCTGAGCATTACTAGTATTTTTAATACGATTACCATGCTTAGAATAATTGACACCAAAACGATTAATAATGAATTGGGCAGCATCATTTTGTGCAACTGGGCTAATACGTGTCGAGTCTGTACGCATATAGGTGATCAAACCTTGTGTACCATTAGAACCAAGGTTAATGCCTTCATAAAGCTGTTGAGCAACCATCATTGTTTTACGTGTTCTAAAATTAATTTTGTTGGCAGCATCTTGTTGTAAAGACGATGTCGTATATGGCAGTGGCGCATTTCGACGACGTTCTTTCTTTTCAACCTTGCTGACAAGAAAATCATCACTTTCTAATTTAGCAAGTACTTCTTTGACATCGTCATTATGTTTTAGTTTTCTTTTTTTGCCGTCAATGCCATAGAAACTTGCTTGGAATTTTTTTGTCCCTTTCTTAAAGAGCCCATCAATTGACCAATATTCTTCGGGAATAAAGGCTTTAATTTCATTTTCACGATCAATAATTAATTTCAATGCAACAGATTGTACTCGTCCTGCTGAAAGTCCCTTTTTAACCTTCTTCCAAAGGATTGGGGAAATAGAATAACCCACGATACGGTCTAAAACACGACGAGCTTGCTGAGAATCAACCAAATCCATATCAATCTTGCGGGGTTCCACAAAAGCGTTTTTAACCGCATCTTTTGTAATTTCATTAAAAACAACTCGATTATGATCTTCCGGATCAAGTTTCAAAAGGTGTGATAAATGCCAAGAAATAGCTTCCCCCTCACGGTCTGGGTCACTCGCAAGGTAAACTTTTTTAGCATTTTTAGCTTCTTTTTTTAGAGAATTAATCAGTGGTCCCTTACCACGAATATTAATATATTGGGGTTCGTAGTTATTGTCAAAGTCAATTGACATTGATGATTTTTTCAAATCGCGAATATGCCCTATAGAAGCAACCACTTTGTAGTGACGTCCTAAATACTTTTCAATTGTTTTAGCTTTAGCAGGTGACTCAACAATGACTAGATTTTTTTTTGATGTTGTTGATTTCTTTTTTGTTGTAGACTTTTTAGCCCCCGTTTTTGGCTTAGCTGTAGTTTTTGTTCCCAATTCGACACACTTCCTATAACAGTTATGATTAAAAGCTTATAGAATAATATCCCATTTTTTAGCAACTGTCAATAAAAAAATGCCCTATAAGAAGAAACTTTGTTAATGCTGGTATTCTAAAAGGATATCAGCACCTGATGTAATACATATTGCACCCTCTTTAATGAGTTTAAGGCAACCCTCAGCATTGCCATCCAAAATTGTTCCTGGAATAGCAAAAATATCTCGCCCTTCATCCATTCCAAACTGACAAGTAATAAGGGAACCTGAGCGTTGTTTTGCTTCAGCAACAATGATGCCTCGACTAAGCCCTGCGATAATACGGTTTCGCTCTGGAAAATGGTAGGAAAGTGCTTCTTCACCTGGACCATACTCTGTCAGTACTAAATGATTTTTTCCGAGAAAGGTTTGTAAGTTTTGATTTTCTTTAGGGTAAAAGCGATCCAATCCGGTACCAATTACTGCAATTGTTTGTCCGCCATTTTTGAGACAAGCTAAATGAGCACTTGTATCAATACCTCTAGCTAAACCACTCACAATCACAAAATGATTTTGAAGCTCCTTGAGGATTTTAGCGACAGATTTAACTCCTATATCACTTGATTTTCGTGCCCCAACAACTGCTAACTTAGGCTTTTCCAAAAGACTTAAATTACCTTGAAAAAATAAAAGTACGGGTGGATTATAAATTTCTTTTAAAGCAAGTGGATAATGTTGATCTAAAATGGATAAACTTGGAAATTGTTTAAATTCTTGTCGCAAAGTTTTCAAATCAAGTTGCTTATAATGTTCGATAAACAAAACTGGATCCTTACAACATGAAACAACAGCCATATCCCGAAGTGATAATGATTTATGATGATGTTTCTCTTGATAATCAAGGATTTTGAGAATGTTTAAATTTGTTAACCCAGCTTTTTTAAGCTTATAAAGTTCAAAATTGTTCACTAAGTTACCTCCCTACTTCTATTTATTCGTAAAAAGAAAAAAGTTCTGATTAAACAGAACCTTTTTGAAAATATTATTAAAGTCATCTCTATTGCATTGATTTGATTGGCTCAAAACTTTTTCGGTGAATAGGTGTGATACCATAAGTTTGTAACCCTTGTAAATGCTCCTTTGTTCCATAACCTGCATTTTTAGCAAAGCCATAACCAGGAAACTGCTGGTCATAGTTAGCCATCATGCGATCCCTTGTAACCTTTGCAACAATGGATGCCGCTGCAATAGAAAGGGAGTTAGCGTCTCCTTTAATAATAGATTGTTGGGGGAGAGGAATGTCTAAAGACATGGCATCTATTAAAAGATAATCTGGCTTTATGGCTTGACTTTCTAAATGATTAATGGCGGCTAACATGGCAAGTTTTGTGGCTTCATAAATATTTACTTTATCAATACACATATTGTCAACTACTCCAAGGCCAATAGCAACCGCTTTTTCTTTTACCACTTGATAAATAGCTTCATGCTTAGATTTTGAAATTTTTTTAGAATCATTCAACCCTTTAATTTTACAGCCTTTAGGTAAAATAACACATGCAGCAACCACCGGACCTGCAAGCGGTCCACGACCCACCTCATCAATACCCGCAATAGCTTGATAACCTTTTTCATAAAGCGATTTTTCATAAGTAAGCATGGCTTCTAAACGGGTGCTCTCATCTAAATCAGCCTGAATTGCTTTTTGACGGCTAATCAGAACTTTTTGAACACCTAATCTGGTATCTGAAGCTAATTGTTCAAATAGAGGATCTGAGAGACTAGTAACAGTTTCTAAACGTTTTTTGATGATCCTTATGCTAGTTGACATCTATATCTCCTACCTGATCTAAAGTGTATTGACCAAATTTGCCATCACGAACTTCTTTAACAAATAAATTGTAAAAACGGTCGTAATCATCTTTGAAACCTAGTTGGTGTGTTAGTGTCATAATCATTTCTGGTGCTTCTTCATCTAAGGAAATTCCTTTAAAACGCTTTAGCAATCGGTCTGGATAATTTTTTTTAAAATAATTCAATCCAAAGATAGTCACTTCATCCATTGGTAGTAATTGATCTTTAATGGCACCTGTTAGCGCTAGTTTTAACCCAACCAATTCATCCTCAAATTTTGGCCAAAGAATACCAGGTGTGTCCAGAATTTCTAAATCCTTATTTAATTTTAACCACTGTTGCCCCTTGGTAACACCCGGCTTATTGCCTACCACAGCAATTTTTTTACCAGCCAAACGATTCATCAAAGTTGATTTCCCAGCATTAGGAATACCAACAATCATGGTACGCAAAGTCTCCTTTTGAATGCCACGCTCCCTTAGACGACTTATTTTATCAGCCATCAATTCTTTTGCTGCTTCAGTGACTTTTTTAACCGTTGATTGTTCTTTAGAATTTATTGCTAATGTTTTAATGCCTTGATTTTCATAATATGCTTTCCATTCTTTAGTATAGGCAGCATCAGCTAAATCAGCCTTATTTAAAATCATAAGCTTTGGTTTATCACCAATAATCTTTGTCAACATCGGATTTTGACTAGAAAGTGGCAAGCGTGCATCCACTAAAATAGTTACAAAATCAACATGTTTAATATTTTCTTGCACTTGCCTTCTGGCCTTGGACATGTGTCCAGGAAACCATTGAATAATTGCCATGAGTGTTATTTTCCTTTCGTATCAAGGGTTTAACGGAGGTAAACCTGCCTGTTTTCTATTAGGCACCAAGCAGGCACCAAAATTTTTTGTTGTCTTTCTCTAAGGTAAGATATTTCAAAGTCTTTATGATATTTTGATAAATCTTTCTCAACTTTAGGAATAATATTTGCAGTTATATGTCTTGGTGTGTAGGTTGATTTTAGACCGAGTTTTTCACTAAAATCAGGTAAAGAAAATTCCATTAGCCTAGAGTTATAGTTCTCTTCAATTTTTATTATTTATTACTTTTAGAGTATTTACACAACCAGGATTTAAGGGCTGAGAAGTTGATCCATAAATTAGTTCAGCACCTGAACTGTTCCCGTTTGAAAACCATAATGGTCTCAAAATCCACATGATCAACATCCCCATAATATCCTTTATTGCCAATGACCTATCAACTCCCTAAAGATAGTGCATATGTTTGAACCAATGAGGAGTGAGGTGTTTGGTCCATTTGAAGCCACATTGCTTTTCACAAGTATCAATTTAATTCATTTTCAACTTTCGCCAAAAGTTTGTGAAATAAACATGAAGTGATTACGAACCATTCTCTGTACGAAAAATACTTTTAAAGGATGTCAATGCTTTACTTGGCTTTTCCTGAGCCTATTTGCCAAAATCTCTATTTCCGTTGAGCAATTCTTCTCTTAACGGCTTCACAGACAACTTCTGGTAACATTTTATCAATACGGATAATCCCAGTGTCAACATCAAAATCATCTTCTGTAAAAGCCACTTCGTCAATTCTTAACCCTGAAAAAGTACAACGATGGCTAAATCATAATAATTCGAATTCCTTGTTTTACTCAGTATATCAAAGAAAGCACCGATTTCATATAATTCTAAGAATTTAGCCTCTCTTTTTTCTAGGGGAGCGTTAAGTTTGATAACCGACATTGGAGAATACTGAAAGATATTATACAAAACACCATGATTAAAAATTTTATGACATGTACCTTTGATTGTGAAGCATTGTAGGTCTCCATATCGGTTGCCAGACATTGTTTCATTAGTCGTGGAGTTGTTTGTTCCAAAAGAAAATCATCTTCATTATTTGACCTATTCTTTGGATTACAAATGTTTCTCTCTTTGCGGTCTATTCTTTAATAGAAACTGACCACGT
Source organism: Streptococcus castoreus DSM 17536 (assembly GCF_000425025.1). Classification (GTDB taxonomy): domain Bacteria; phylum Bacillota; class Bacilli; order Lactobacillales; family Streptococcaceae; genus Streptococcus; species Streptococcus castoreus. The sequence goes on from NZ_AUKZ01000037.1 coordinate 6,437, forward strand.
TCATCTTGCTGTCGCAATTAACGTGTATTTTATGATAACTAAAGCTATCTTCCAGTTTCCTGTTAGCAAATCTTTACACTTTTCTACAACTTCATAAGGTATTTCACCTTTTGAATTTTTGGGGTTCTATAATACATTTCCTTATCCTTTGCTGAATCAGAAAATCGATAATAAATTACCATCTAACATTATACCATGATTTATCCTACTAAATTAATAAAAATAAATGAATCAGTTACAGATTTATAAAGTGTTCTAGATTAAACATAACTATAGGAGCAAACCATTTTGGACTTGGTATAATAAAGTGAAAACGAGGAAAATTATTATTGCCAAGAAAAGTATTTGATAAAGCGTTCAAATTATCTGCTGTCAAACTCATTCCCGAGGGAGAGCAGCCTGTAAAAATGGTTAGTTCTACTTTAGGAATTCACCCAAATAATTTATATCGCTGGGGTCAAGAATACGAAAAATGTGCAGAAAGTACGTTTCTAGGACATGGGAGCGCACTTTGTCATGCCCAATTTGAGATTAAAAAACTCAAGAAAGAGAATAAGATTCTACAAAAGCAGTTGACTCTTCTAAAAAAGTTTCAGGTTTTCTTGAAGACAAGCCGGAAATAAAGTTTCGGTTTCTAAAGGAGAATAGCGCTAACCTGACTATTAATCACGCTTGTCAAACGCTTCAAGTATCAATGAATCATTAAGACTATTTTTCTAT
>NZ_AUKZ01000038.1 GCF_000425025.1 Streptococcus castoreus DSM 17536
CTTCCATTCTGATCGTGGTAAGGAGTTTGATAATGCCTTGATTGATGAGATGTTAGAAGCCTTTGGCATCACACGTTCGCTGAGTCAAGCGGGTTGTCCTTATGACAATGCGGTAGCTGAGAGTACCTATCGCTCCTTCAAACTGGAGTTTATCAACCAAGAAAACTTCCGCTCTCTGGAAGAATTAACCCTTAAAACTAAGGATTATGTCCACTGGTGGAATCACCATCGCATCCACAGCACTCTTAATTACCAAACACCCATGACTAAAAGAGCAATCGTTTAACAAAAACACTTTATAAATTTTGTACAGAAAAGTGTTGCCTTTTCAGGAATCATCAGGTGAATATAATAAATTTACTTCAAAAGTGTATGGAACAAAACAAGTGGCTATTATTAAATAATAATATTAATTGTAGAAGTGTTGATAAATAGTCTGGTTAAAAATAATTTTATTGAACAAGTATAAGTGTCATACCCCTTATAAACTAATGGGTTGGCTATATAATATCTATAGCGTTGATGGTGAAAAATATCTTAAAAATCATAAGGCTGAGAAGGTTAATTTTACTGTCATCGCTATTACTTTTTTAGTGTCTATATATTTTCTATAGGCAACTTGACAAATATTGAATTATGATTTATTATTAAATAGAAATTCAGTATTGGAATAGAAAGAGGTGTGCTATGGCACAAGTATTAAAAGAAGAAGTTAGAAATAGAATACTCGAAGCAGCAGAAAAAGTATTTTATAAAAAGGATTATAGAGGTGCCAAATTAACAGAAATTGCAAAAGAAGCAGATATTCCTGTGGCACTCATTTATACCTATTTCAAGAATAAAGAAGTTTTGTTTGATGCAGTAGTAAGTTCTGTTTATATAAATTTCGAGTCAGCTTTTGATGAGGAGGAGTCTTTGGAAAAAGGTTCTGCTTCTGAAAGGTTTGATGAAGTTGGAGAAAACTATATTCATGAACTACTAAAAGAGCGTAAGAAGTTAATTATTTTAATGGATAAAAGCTCAGGTACGAAGCATACAGAAGCCAAACACAAACTCATATCACAAATGCAGGTTCATATTGAAGTAAGTTTAAAAAGACAATCAAAAGAGGAATATGATCCAATGCTTGCCCATATTTTAGCCAGTAACTTTACAGAGGGACTTCTTGAAATAGCAAGGCATTATCAAAGTGAAAAGTGGGCAAAAGATATGCTAAAACTTATTGCAAGGTGTTATTACAAGGGAGTGGAATCATTGTAAGTTGATTTGATATTTAAATGCGATAAATTTAAATTTTTGGAGGAGATATTTTGAAAAAATATAAAGATAAAGAAGAACTGAAATCTGAGATAAATAAAAGTTTTGAAAAGTATATTTCTGAATTTGATATTATTCCTGAATCGCTTAAAGATAAGAGAGTCCCTGAAGTTGACAGAACACCAGCAGAAAATCTTGCTTATCAACTCGGATGGACAACATTGGTTTTGAAATGGGAAGAAGATGAGAAAAATGGTTTTGAAGTAAAGACACCGTCGGATATGTTTAAATGGAATCAACTTGGAGAATTATATCAGTGGTTTACCGATACTTATGCTCATTTATCGATAGAAGAATTAAAGAAACGATTGAAAGAGAATATTATATCTATCTATACAATGATTGATACACTAAGTGAAGAAGAATTATTTAAACCGCATATGAGAAAATGGGCTGATGAAGCTACTAAAACAGCGACATGGGAAGTGTATAAGTTTATTCATGTTAATACGGTTGCCCCTTTTGGAACGTTTAGAACTAAGATTAGAAAATGGAAAAAGATTGTGCTATAATTTTTGATTTGCTGATACAGTAATTTTAAAAAATAGCTGATCGGCTAAAATGGACTTTGCGTAATCAGCAAAGTCTTACTTTAAACCTTAATACTGAATTAAAATTCAATATTATTCAATTTTGAAAGGAGAGTTGTTCATGCCAGAAAAAGAATTAAGGAAAAAAGTGATTGGGAAAAATGGTTTATCCAATTCACTTCTTGCTTTAAAAATAGTATTTGATTTGATACCACAAATCTTACTTGTATATTTGATTAGTTCTTTAATCACAAACAATATTAGCGAAGGTAATTTAAAGTATATATTCTTGGGGATCTTTATATCGTTTGTATTAAAAGGGGTGTTTTATTATTTTGCAACAAAGGTTGCTCATGAGAAAGCATACGAAAAATTGACAGAACTTAGGTTAGATATTATCGGTCATCTGAAAAAACTAAGTTTGGGATTCTTTAAAGAACATAATACAGGAGAGCTTACGAACATTGTTCAGCATGATGTGGAGCAAGTGGAAGTATACCTTGCCCATGGTCTTCCTGAAATAATGTCAGTTACACTTCTGCCTACTATCATTTTCATAGCCATGATTTTTGTGGATTGGCGTCTTGCACTTGGTATGATTGCTGGAGTTCCACTTATGTATTTGGTAAAAGTTCTTTCACAGAAAACAATGGATAAAAACTTTGCTATTTACTTTAACCATGAAAACAAGATGAGAGAAGAGCTAATGGAATATGTAAAAAATATTTCTGTTATTAAGGCTTTTGCTAAAGAAGAGGAAATTAGTGAAAGAACATTAAAAACGGCAAGGGAATATATTTACTGGGTTAAAAAGAGCATGGGGATGGTTACAATTCCAATGGGACTCATTGACATATTTATGGAAATTGGAGTGGTTATTGTCATGATTTTGGGAAGCATATTTCTTTACTATGGAAATATTACAACGCCTAATTTTATTCTTGCCATTATTTTATCGTCTGCTTTTACTGCTTCTATAAGTAAGACGGCTACATTGCAACATTTTTCTATTGTGTTTAAGGAAGCTCTAAAGGCAATAGGAAAAATATTAACAGTTCCGCTTCCAAACAAAAAGACAGAAGAAGGTTTAGAATTTGGAAACATAGAATTTAAAGATGTGAATTTTGCATACGGAAAAGATAGCTTTGAGCTTAAAAATATCAATTTGACTTTTAAGAAAAATAGTTTGAATGCCTTTGTAGGAGCCAGCGGTTGTGGAAAGACTACTATAACCAACTTACTTCTAAGATTTTATGATGTGCATAAAGGGAAAATTACACTTGGAGGAACTGATATAAGGGATATTCCTTATGATGAGCTTTTAGATCGTATCAGCATTGTCATGCAGAATGTTCAACTGTTTGATAACACGATTGAAGAAAATATCAGAGTAGGTAAAAAAGGAGCTACAAAAGAGGAAATTATTAAAGCTGCAAAGAAGGCAAGGATACATGATTTCATTATGAGTTTACCAAAAGGTTATGAAACGGATATTGGAGAAAATGGTGGGCTTCTTTCAGGTGGACAAAGACAAAGAATATCTATTGCAAGAGCTTTTCTAAAAGATGCACCAATTTTAATTCTTGATGAAATGACAAGTAATGTTGATCCTGTAAATGAATCTTTGATACAAGATGCAATTACAGAACTCGCAAAGAATAGAACTGTACTTGTAGTGGCTCATCATTTAAAAACCATTCAAAAAGCTGACCAAATTCTCGTATTTCAAAAAGGAAATTTACTTGAAAAAGGAAAGCATGGGGAACTTCTTGAGAAAGATGGTTACTACACAAAATTATGGAAAGCTCAGCATGAGGTGTAACCATGATTTTGTTAAAAGATGTTTCTTATGAATGGGAAGATGGGGAAGTTGCTTTAAAAAATATCAATCTTGAAATTAAAAAAGGTGAATTTATTTTAATTTCAGGGAAAAGCGGAAGTGGTAAAAGCACTCTTGGAAGTGTAATGAATGGTCTTATTCCACATTATTACAAAGGCAAAATGCAAGGAGAAGTCTTTGTGTCCGGAAAAGATATAAGCAAATTATTGCTTCATGAAATAGGGCATATCGTAGGAACTGTATTTCAAGATCCAAGAAGTCAGTTTTTTACGACAACGACAGATGAAGAAATAGCTTTTGGACTTCAAACCATCTGCAAATCAAGAGATGAAATCAAACAGAGAGTAGAAGAAGTATATGCAGAGCTGGATACCCTGGAACTGAAAGGAAAATCTGTTTTTGAATTATCAAGCGGACAGAAACAAAAGATAGCTATTGCAAGCATCTATGCAATGAATCCGAAAGTTTTGATTTTAGATGAGCCTTCAGCAAATTTGGATATGAAAGCAACATTTGACCTATTTTTAATTTTGGAAAAATTAAAGAAAAAAGGAACAACGGTTGTTCTGATTGAACATCGTTTGTACTATGTAAGATCTTTATTTGACCGTTTTCTTTTGGTGAAAGATGGAGAAATTGCACAGGACTTGAGTCGGGAAGAAGTTATCCATCTTGAAGGGGAGTTTTGGGATGATAATGGACTAAGAACTTTTGAATTAGAAGAATACAGGATAAGTGAGAAGAAAGATTTATATCAATTAAATGATGAAAGTATCAGTGGGAAAGGCTTGAAATTTTGTTATCCAAGTGCAACTAAGGTTGGAAATAAGCAAAACCAATACATCTTAAATCATCTTGATTTCAATATGGAGTGCGGAAAAGCCATTGGTCTTATCGGCTTAAATGGTACTGGGAAAACCACCTTTGCAAGAGTGCTTTCAGGACTTGAGAAGATAGAAGAGGGAAAAATATGGGCGAGGAAAGATAAGTCGCTTAATCATAAAGATTTAATGGATATGTCATATTTTGTCTTTCAAGATTCAGACTATCAGTTGTTTTCGGAAAGTGTACTTGATGAAATGCTACTTGGTATTTCAAGTAAAGATAAAAAAGAAAATACTCAAAAGGCAAAGTCTATTTTGAGTGTACTTGGCTTAGACAAATACATTGATAAGCATCCGTTTGCTTTATCAAGAGGAGAAAAACAAAGATTGACAATAGCTTGTGGAATGATGAAAAAGGCAAAGATTTTCATCTATGATGAACCAACATCAGGTTGTGATAAAGACTCAATGCTTTCCGTCGCAAAACTGATTGAAGAACAATTGAAAATTGGGACAACAGTTTTGGTAATAAGTCATGATTTTGAGTTTTTAGCAAACACAGTGAGCAAGCTATGGGTAATGGGAGATGGAAAAATAGAAACTGTTTTAGATATGAGTGAAAGTAATAAATTTCTCATATTAGACAAGATGAGAGGAGGTAGAGAGCTTGTCAGATAGAAAAACTATAGATCCGAGAATAAAACTTACTCTACTTCCAATTGTTGGATTTACGAGCTTTTTTATAAGCGATACAATTCTGCTTTTTGTATTAATTGTTTTTGCCTTTTTTCTATATTTATATAGCGGGATGTGGAAAAGAGCGTTACGCTTTATCTTGTTTTTTGTGCTTTTATACTGCATAGAGTTAGGGCTTGGAAAGTTTTGTGAAGCAAGTGTTGTATTTGCAATGTATATGTTTATTTACTTTGCATCAAGAATGACCTTAATCGCTATGTTTGGTGGATATATAACAAAGACTACAAGTGTAAGTGAAATGCTTGAAGCATTAAATAGAATGAAAGTACCCAGAAGCATTGGTATCCCTTTTAGTGTTTTGGTTAGGTTTGTTCCAACTATAAAAATAGAAATTAAGGCATTAAAAGAGAATATGAAGATTCGAGGAATCGTAACAAGCAGATTTTTCCCGTTGCTACATCCAATTAAATATATTGAATATACGCTTGTTCCGCTTTTAATGAGAATGATTAAGATTTCAGATGAATTGTCAGCTTCAGCACTCATTAGAGGACTTGATAGTGGTGAGAATAGGGTAACATTAACAGAATTGCGGTTTAGATGGGCAGACTTAATGATTGGACTATTAGGAGCTTTGATAATTGCTCTTGTGATAGTAATACAGAGAACTTATTAGGAGGACTTTTATGAAAAACAAATTAAATGGTCATGATTTTATTACAATCGGAATTTTTAATGCAATTGGAATTGTCATATACATGGCAGCCAGCTTTGCTATGGCAACAACAGTTATTGGAGGATTTATTGCTTCAGGCGTTAGCTTTATGGTAGCTGCCACTGTTTATATCCTTATGGCTGTGAAAGTGAAAAAGAAGGGCGTATTTACAATATCAGGAACGCTTCTTGGTTTAATTGCGTTGTCAGGAGGACATTTGCCTCATGCAGTCTTTGCTGTAATCGGTGGAATTATATGTGATTTGATGATAGGAAATTATGAAAGTACGGGACGAATGATTATTGGATATGGGGTATTTGCATTAGCAGATTTTTTAGGGACAGTAATTCCTGTGATTTTATTCGGGACAGCTTCTTTTGTGGAAAGAGCATCAAAATGGAAAATGAGTGAAGCACAAATAAATGAAGCATTATCTTATTTCAAAGTTTCGTGGGCAGTAGGATTTGGCTTGATAACTTTTGTTCTTGCTTGCGTAGGAGCATTTGTTGCAACAAAGATACTTAAAAAACATTTTGAAAAAGCAGGAGTGATTTAATCAATCTTTTTAAGCTAGGAAAAATTAACTAATGAAAGTGATTTTGTGGGTTCGTTTATATAGAAAATGTCAAAGGGGCTAGAATTAGCCCCTACTTGATTATTTACAATTGCAACATTGATTTGTTGGATTGGTTCTTTTTTTTATTTCTCGTGGGTAGATTCCTTTATATTTTTTAAAACATGCACTAAATTTGCTGTGAGATGAATATCCGACTGCTTCCGCAATTTCTTGTATTTTCAGAGTTGAATTCAATAAAAGGTTTTCTGCCATATTCATTCTCTTTCGCTGCGTATATTCTGTAATACTGGATTGATATTTTTCTTTAAATATTTTTTTTAATTTAGTTCCACTCATCATGGCAATTTTTTCAAGGGTCTTTTGAGAAACGTCTAAAGCGTAATGATCATCAAGATACTTCGCTACATTTTCAAGAGCTATGTTGTCGTTTAAAGAAATATGTACATTTTTTCTGTTTAAAAATGCGTCTATTACAATACTAATCCATTCTTTAGCCTTGGCTTCAAAAAAAATCTCAGCAGCCGGAGACACCATATTACAATTTAATGAAAAGGCAACACTTTTCTGTACAAAATTTATAAAGTGTTTTTGTTAAACGATTGCTCTTTTAGTCATGGGTGTTTGGTAATTAAGAGTGCTGT
>NZ_AUKZ01000039.1 GCF_000425025.1 Streptococcus castoreus DSM 17536
GTCACCTTGACAGCCGCCACCGATTGGAAACACACTTTTAAAGACCTACCAAAATATGATGAAAAAGATGGTCATGAAATTACCTACACTATTTCAGAAGTTAAGGTAGATGGTTACACAACAGGTATCTCAGGAACAGCTAAAGACGGCTTTACCATCACTAACACAATTACAGGTAAGGTATCTGTACCGGTAACTAAGAGATGGGTTGGAGAAGCAGGAGATAGTGTTACGGTCAACCTATATGCAGATGGTAAGAAAATAGCTACACAGAAATTATCAAAAGCTAACAACTGGCAATACACTTTTGGAGATCTTCCGCAATATAAAGATGGAAAAGAAATCATTTACACTGTTGAAGAAGAAAAAATATCTGGGTACACAGTAACTGTTACAGGAGATGCTAAGAATGGTTTTGTCATTACAAATACCAAAGATATTCCAAATAAACCAAGCACTCCAAAACATAATCTTCCAAAATCAGGAGATGAAGGAAATTTATCCATGTATGTGGGCTTAGTATTAGTATCCGCAGGCTTACTTCTTCTGTTAGGCATCAGACGTAGAAAAAATGGGAAGTAAGTCGGAGAAAACAAGGCAAGCATAGTTCTCATTATACTTAGAACATTGCCGATTTGCCATTTGTCAAGCCCATCAAGGCTTTTCAAAAAAGTATATTTTAAGACAGTAGGGAATTAGTCCCTGCTGTTTTCTTATAGCTTGAAGCCATAAAGGAAAATGGAGAAATATGATGTCTAGAAAATCTTATCGTTAATTCACAGGTGTCTTTAAATTGATTAACGAGGTGTTAGAAGCCTTTTATATTATATGTTCCCTAAGTCAGGCTGCTGTCCTTATAACAACGCTGTGACAGAGAACACTTATTGTTTTCATTCTTTTTAGGTTGAGTTTGTCAATCAAGAGACATGTCATTTCTGACCATTAGAAGCTCAGAAAAAGCTCAGAGTTGATGTCCATATCGTATTCATGGTATTAATTATCAAACACCAATGGCTTTGAAATGGATAAATACACTTTATAAAATTTTTAAAGAAAACCGCTAGCATAGTGAACTGCTAAAAATGCTTACTTAGTTAGAAAAAAGAATTTGAGGAATTTAGTTAAATGTAAAAAATGGAAAAGAACACCATTTATTTGATATTAATTTCGAATAAATAGATGAGGTGAGAAAATGATTGAAGAATTTTTGAATAAAGGAAGAACAATTTTTAGAGAATACTATTCTTTGCCACGCTTCATAAGTCTTTTGCTATGTTTTTGTATGTTACTGGGGTTTAGCCTTTTTTTCTTGACAAATAAGCGGAGTAAACCAGAAACGATCTCGTTAAGTGACATATCTCAAACAAAGCGTAAGGATAGTTATGAAAAAACAACTTATTCTAATTCTAAAACAAAGCAAGAAGATCGTCTCTTAGTTGATCTTAAAGGTGCAGTCCGTAAGGAAGGGGTGTATCAATTATCTCCGAATAGTCGCGTAGGAGATTTGATTGAGATGGCTGGTGGTTTAACAGAAGAAGCTGATAGACACGCTATCAATTTAGCAGAAAAACTGGTTGACGAGCAAGTTGTTTACGTGGCTAAACAGGGTGAGGACATGTCAGTAATTACCTCAGCAAAAATGAAAGGCACCTCAGTCACTGCAGAACGTTCAAAGCTTAACCTCAACAAGGCTAGTCTAGAAGATTTGCAGAAAATCTCAGGAATTGGCTCCAAAAGAGCTCAAGATATTATCACTGTTAGAAATCGTTTAGGAGGATTTAAGCGTCTTGAAGATTTATGTCAAGTTACTGGTATTGGCGAAAAAATACTCGAGAAATTAAAAAATGAGATCTCTGTGGACTAAATGTTTTCCCCTCCCTAGTATCCAACTAGCTCTTTTAATTTTAGTTCTTTATTACCAAATCAATACTCCTAGTTGGGTGACTATTCTACTTAGTATTTGCCTGATTGTTTTATTAATTAGACGCTTTTCTAAAAAACAAATTAGAAAAACTTTAGCTATTTTAATTTTCTTTGCGTTTCTTTTTACCGTTCAAAAAACAAATTTAAGGAATCAATTAGAGAATCATCCCTTACAGGTAACCTGGGTTGAATTGATTCCTGATAGCATAAAAATTAACGGTGACCAGTTAGCTTTTATTGGTCGTTATAATAAGCAATATTATCAATTGTTTTACCGCTTAAAGACAAAAGAGGAAGCCAGCTTTTTTCAGAAAGAGCATAGGTTTTTAACCATTCATTCGACGATTAATTTAGAAAAAGCAGAAGGACGCCGTAATTTTAAGGGATTTAACTATCAATCGTATTTGGCTTATCAAGGAATCTATCGAGTAGGACAATTTGAGTCACTTGAAAAAATTAATGTTTCAACACCTAAATCAATAGGTGATTATTTCTCTTCTCTTAGGCGACAGGCGATTGTCTTTTGTCAGCAAACTTTTCCAAAACCAATGAGTCATTATATGACAGGACTTTTATTTGGTTATTTAGATAAATCTTTCGGACAGATGACCGACCTTTATAGCCAACTGGGAATTATTCACCTGTTTGCTTTATCAGGCATGCAAGTTGGTTTCTTTTTAACTTATTTTAGAAGATTTTTGATAATTTTGGCTATTCCAATAGAATGGATCAAATGGCTAGAAATTCCTTTTGCTCTTTTTTACGGGGCTATGACAAGCTATAGTATTTCAGTTATCAGGAGTTTATTACAATCACAATTACGGCATTGTAACCTAAAGGGACTAGATAACCTTGCTTGTACCTTTTTATTACTGGTTTTATGGGATGCCCATTTTTTAATGACCATCGGTGGTGTTTTGACGTTTAGTTATGCATTTATTTTGACATTAGTGACCTTTGAAAATTATTCTGAAAGAAAACGACAATTTCTTATTTCTTTAACGACTTCTTTAGGGATTTTGCCGATTTTACTCTTTTATTTTTCGAGTTTTAATCCTATTTCGGTAATTTTAACCACTTTTTTGTCTTATGTTTTTGATCTTCTAATATTACCTGTTTTGTGTACCGTATTTTGTCTATCTCCTTTTTTGAAATTGACAATATGTAATGAACTTTTCATTTTCCTAGAGAGAGGAATACATTTTTTAGGAAATGTTTTTAGCCAGTCATTTGTCTTTGGAAGTCCGACTATTTGGCAATTACTTATTGCTTTGTTCAGTCTTGCAATTCTCTATGATTATCGAAAAATTAGAAAAAAAGTATTGCTTTGTGCAGGAGTTTTATTACTAACTTTCTTGTCTATCAAATTCCCTCTTAGTAACGAAGTCACCATAGTTGATATTGGTCAAGGTGATAGTATTCTAATTAGAGACTGGCAACAAAGAACTTTATTAATTGATGTCGGTGGTTTACCAACATATTCTCGAAAAGAAAATTGGCAGAAGGGGCATCAGATGGCAAATGCTCAAAAAACATTAATTCCCTATTTGAAAAGTAGAGGGATTAGTCAAATTGATCAATTACTAATTACACATGCTGATTCAGATCATATGGGAGATATGGAGGTTGTGGCTAAGACTATCCGGGTGAAAGAGATTCTTATTAATCAAGGCAGTTTGACGAATTCTCATTTTGTTCAACGCTTAAAAAGGTTAAAATGCCGGGTTAGGGTTTTACATGCAGGTGATAAGTTGTCTATTATGGGAAGTGAGTTACAGGTACTTTATCCATGGACAGCAGGTGATGGGAAAAATAATGATTCTTTAGTCCTTTATGGCAAGTTATTAAATCGCCGTTTTCTCTTTACAGGGGATTTGGAAAAAGAGGGGGAAGATCAAATTATCAAACGTTATCCTAACTTAAGAGTGGATTATTTAAAATTGGGGCATCATGGTTCAAACACCTCTTCAAGTGAAGCTTTTTTAAATCATATTCAGCCCAAGACAGCTTTTATTTCAGCAGGAAAAAATAATCGCTATAAACACCCTAACCCGAAAACTTTAAATCGTTTGGAAGAAAGAAATATTAATTACTACCGAACAGATATTCAAGGTGCTGTTCGATTAACGGGTTGGACAAAATGGCATATTGAGACCTGTCGTTGAACAGAAGTATGAAAACGCAGTGGTTTTCTATTCATGTCAATTCAGGGTTAGACACTCCTTATTTACCTAAAAGATGATATAATGAAAATATGATTGCGATAGAAAAGATTGATAAACTTAGTAAACAGAATTTAGGACTGATAACGCTTGTAACAGGAGAAGACGTCGGTCAATACAGCCAGTTAAAATCTTATTTAATGAAGCAAATTGCTTTTGATAAAGAGGATTTAACCTATTCTTATTTTGACATGTCCGAAGCGACTTATCAAGATGCGGAAATGGATTTACTTAGTCTGCCTTTTTTGGCTGATCAAAAGGTTGTTATTTTTGATCAGTTATTAGATATTACCACTAATAAAAAAAATGTTTTAAAGGAAAAAGAGTTAAAGGCTTTTGAAGCTTATTTAGAAAACCCTTTGGAAAGCACTCGCTTGATCATTTTTGCTCCAGGGAAATTGGATAATAAGCGTCGTCTTGTTAAGCTTCTAAGACGAGATGCACTTGTTTTAGAGGCTAATCCGTTAAAAGAAGCAGAACTAAGAACCTATTTTCAAAAATATAGCCATCAGTTGAATTTAGGTTTTGATAGTAGAGCTTTTGATCAATTGTTAATGAAATCAAATAATGATTTTAGTCAAATCATGAAAAATATGGCATTTTTAAAAGCTTATAAGAAAACTGGTAATGTTAATCTTGGTGATGTTGAACAGGCAATTCCAAGAAGCTTACAGGATAATATTTTTGATTTAACGAGATTCATCTTACAAGAAAAAGTTGACACAGCTAGAGGTTTGGTACGTGATTTACGACTATCAGGCGAAGATGATATTAAGTTGATTGCTATTATGTTAAGCCAGTTTCGCTTGTTCTTACAGATAGCTATTCTGACACAAGCTGGAAAAACAGAGCAACAAGTCGTTTCAAGTTTATCAGATGTCCTTGGGTATCGTGTTAATCCTTATCAGATCAAGTATGCTATCAAGGATTCAAGAACGGTGTCAATTGCTTATCTTAAATTTGCAGTTAAAACATTGATTAAAGCGGATTATCAGATAAAAACAGGCATTTCTGATAAGGATTACTTGTTTGACATTGCTCTTTTAAAATTAGTTACAAAACAAAAAAGGTAAACATGTAACTATTTTAAAGAAGTAATCAAATTAGTTGAAAGCTCTCATTTTTTGCGATAAGATAGACCTATCATAAAGGAAAAGAGGATGTAGAATGACTATTATTTTACCAAAACTTCCATATGCGTATGATGCTCTTGAACCATATTTTGATACCGAAACAATGATGCTTCATCATGATAAACATCATGCAACTTATATTGCTAATGCTAATGCCGCTTTAGAGAAACATCCAGAAATTGGTGAAAATCTTGAAGAATTGTTAGCAGATGTTAACAATATCCCAATGGATATTCGTCAAGCGTTGATTAATAATGGTGGTGGACACTTAAACCACGCACTTTTCTGGGAATTATTATCTCCGGAAAAGCAAGAGGTTACTGCTGATGTTGCCCAAGCCATTAATGAAGCTTTTGGGTCATTTGATGCCTTTAAAGAGCAATTTATAGCTGCTGCAACTAGTCGTTTTGGATCAGGTTGGGCATGGTTAGTTGTTAATAAAGAAGGTCATCTTGAAGTGATGTCAACAGCCAATCAAGATACTCCAATTTCAGAAGGAAAACAACCAATTTTAGCGCTTGATGTTTGGGAGCATGCTTATTACCTAAACTATCGTAATGTTCGTCCAAATTATATCAAAGCTTTCTTTGAAATTATTAATTGGAAAAAAGTTTCAGAACGTTACCAAGCAGCTAAATAAAGATGACCACCAGTCTCAAAGAGAGATTGGTTTTTTTAGATAGTCGTGGCGCTGATGCTAATTAAATTGGATATATCGCAGATTATCTGTCAAAACAACTTGAGTTAGTAAGTGTTGTAGATTAGCTAATTCTTTGCCGATGGTTTTTCAATATCGAAAAGGGAACTTAGTACAGAAAATCTAGTTCCAATTATTCATTTGATGGCTAATAACTGCCATAATGATGTCTAAAAGATATGTTCCCTTCTTCGAGTCGTCAATGATTTTTGAAGGCTCCGAATGAGACAGCCAAAATCACCCATCTCCCCTCCCTCTTCATGGGAGTAACGACATCGTTTGGGATAGATACTATCTGAACAGGTTACACTAAACTAGACAGAATTTATAAAGTGTTCTACACTAAAGAAAATAGGAGAAAAACTATGTCTAGAAAAATTCGCCGTTACTTCACAGATGACTTCAAACAACAAATCGTTGACTTGCACAATGCAGGTAGAAAACGCAGTGAACTGATCAAAGAATATGATTTAAGGCCCTCAACCTTCGATAAGTGGGTTAAACAAGCAAGAACAACTGGTTCCTTTAAAACTGTCGATAATCTGACAGATGAACAACGTGAGTTGATAGAACTCAGAAAACGAAATAAAGAACTCGAAATGCAATTAGACATCCTAAAGCAAGCGGCAGTGATTATGGCACGAAAAGGAAAATAATCACTGCTAACAAGGACAAATACAGCATTTCAGATATGTGTCGTTGGTTGAAGATTCCTCGCTCTAGCTATTACTACAAAGCTGTTAGGCCAGTACCTGAAGCAGAACTTGGAGAAAAAATCAAATCTATCTTCCTCGAAAGTAAGTCTAGGTACGGAGCCAGGAAGATAAAAAAATGTCTGGAAGTACAAGGAATCAACTTGTCTCGCCGTCGGATTCGTCGCATCATGAAGAGATTGAATTTGGTTTCTGTTTACCAGAAGGATACCTTCAAACCGCATTCTA
>NZ_AUKZ01000040.1 GCF_000425025.1 Streptococcus castoreus DSM 17536
TCAAAATAGCTCAATCGCTTAAGCGAAGCCGACAAACGATTCATAAGGTTGTAACTTTCCTAAAACAAGGAAAGTCAGCCAATGACTATTATCAGTTCTACAAGGCCAATAAATCTCGCTGTGGACGTCGTCAAGCTATTCTTTCTGATGATGAAAAGACCTTCATCCAAAGTTATCTGAAGCAAGATTGGAGCCTAGATGTGATTAAAGGGACCTTTCCAGACTGCATTTCTTATTCTATGAAAACCTTGTATCGTCTGGTAGATCGTGGGGGACTCAAGGCAGAGGAGATGCCTTGGAAAGGCAAACGGAGACCAAATGGTTATTCAGAGAAACGTGGGAAACAAGCTTTTCGACGTAATCTACGTGAGCGAGCCGAGAAATACCCTGACTTTGAGACAGAATTTGGTCATTTAGAAGGGGACACCATTGTCGGTAAGAACCATAAGAGTGCTGTTATCACCTTGGTAGAACGCTTATCTAAAGCCATCATTACCCTTCAAACAAATGGAAGAAAAGCTAGCGATGTCGAAACCTCTATTCATCGTTGGTTGGCTAGATTTCCAAAGCATGTGTTCAAGTCCATTACCTTTGATTGTGGCAAGGAATTTTCAAACTGGAAATCACTGTCCAATGCGCACGATATTGACATTTTCTTTACGGATCCTGGTTGTCCAGGTCAGCGTGGTCTCAACGAGCATTCGAATGGTCTCCTAAGAAGGCATGGTTTACCCAAACAAATGGACTTTAGTGGCATTTCTCAAGAAGTATTATCAGACATAGCTGATAAGAGGAACATAATCCCACGAAAATCCTTGGACTATAAAACACCCTACCAACTATTTCTGAGTCACATCATGATGTCCAACTTAATTTGACAATTTGAGTATATAAAAAAATAATATATATCAAAAATCACTAATTAAAATTAATAAGTTGACCAAAAAGCTAGGATTTTATATGATGAACATAAGGCTTAACGGAAAGATAACTAGGAAAATGTTATGGAAGAATTATTGAAACATTATCAAACAAAACCATTAGGAGAAGAAAAGCGCTACGCTGTTTTTTTACCTCTCATCGCTGTAAATGATGAATGGCATATCTTATATGAAGTCAAAAGCCAGCATATTTCTCAACCGGGTGATGTTTCTTTTCCAGGAGGACGAGTCGAAGACCACGAAACTCTCCAAGAAGCTGCTATTAGAGAAACAGTAGAGGAACTTAATGTTGAGGCTTCTCAAATTCATCTTTGGGGAGAAATTGATTATTTAGTTCAAGGTTCAAGAAGTATTCATTGTTTTGTCGGAGAATTAAACAATGATAATTGGAAAAAAATTCAAACCAACGAAGAAGTTGATAGACTCTTTACAGTTCCTTTAAACCGACTAAAAGCAGAAGATCCTGTTTATTACTGTCTAGAAGTTGATCCACTTAAATCATCAGATTTTCCCTTCGATCGGATTCATAATGGTCAGAATTATAAATTTAGTCAACATTCCCGTAGGATCCCTTTCTACGAGCATTTAGAAGAAACCATTTGGGGAATGACTGCCCAATTTACAAAATGTTTTATCGACATTTTGAAAAAAGCAGAGCAGGAAAAAGAAGTGCTACAATAGAAAACATTAATCAAGATTTATGATTCGATTGACTACGGTAGGCACTCTAGGAAAAGATTAAAACATCAAGTAAAAAAATCAGATCGATTAAAACATCGATCTGATTTTTAGTCTTGCCAAGAAATTAACAATTAATATTATTTATATTTTTCTTCAAGTTTACTCATCCAAAGACCTAACCAAATTCCTAATCCGAAAAAGATAATGGCTATTAGCCAAGTTCCTAGACCAGTACTAGCATAGGAGATAGATTCTTTGTTACCGCTGTTTGGGATAAGAATTAAGAGAGTACTTGACGACACAATACCGATAATGAAATGATAGACACGAGAATGATAATACGTTAAAGCAAAATCCATAGCTTTTGAAAAGGCAAGAATAGCTAAAATTCCCCCAATGGTAATTGGTAAGAAGGTTCCTATCAAGTCAAGTGATTTAAACCCAGCCAGCATGGGGGTGTAAAGACCTAGGATTAATAAAAGGTTGGATGGGCTAAGACCGGGAACTAAAATTCCTAAAGCGATTAGAGCACCTGCTAAGATAAAACTAAGAAAATTTGCCGGAATGGTTCCTACCAAATCATTGAGGAAATAAAGTCCGAACCCAGAAATCAAAAAGGTGCTAAGTAACCAAATTCTATCAGTTTTATCAGGTTTGGAGTGTTTGGTAGATTCTTTAATGAGACTTGGAATGGTTCCAACAATGGCACCTGCAAATCCCCACAGTACAATAACCTGAAAATGTTCCAGAAGAAATTCAACAGGGTAAGAAAAGAGAGCAATCCCTAAAATTCCTCCAATTCCTACAGGCAAAAAGAACAGAAAATTCTCTACAAAGTGATCACGAATATGTGCCAAAAATGAAATCATGCGTTCATAGATACCAAGTATAGCTGCTAAAACACCACCAGATACCCCAGGTAAAATAAAGCCAAGTGCAATAATCATGCCCTTAATTAGGCGCGTGATAAAGGAAATCATGTCATCCTCCTTGATAGTAGTTCTTATATTATACCATAGATTACGATTTGACCACCTTCTTTAGACAAGGAACTTTACAAGCGGTTGACAGTTCAGCTTAAAAAGAGTCATGTCAAAGATATTGATCACAAAAAATCCTTAAACCCTTTAAACTGAAATTGAAAGGAGGTCATACATGAACATCGGAAATCAGATTGCTCATTTTAGAAAAAAGCTAAAATGTCGCAAGAAGACTTTGCAGAAAAATCTATGTTTCTAGACAAACCATTTCGAACTGGGAAAATAACAAAACCTATCCCGATATTCAAAGTTTGATTACTCTCTCAAACCTTTTTCAAGTGACTTTAGGTCAATTAGTGGAAAGAGATTTTGAAGAAATGAAAAAGATGATCAAAACAGAAGACCGAAATCAATTAAAAAAGATGAATTATATATGACAATTGGATCCATTGTTCTAGCCATCACAGCATATCCACTCATACGATTTACGAGTTGGAAAGTCATAACTATTTGGTTAATGTTCTGTGCTGTTACCATGTTATGCATTACGCATTGAAACATTTAAGAAAAAATGATGTGCAAATCTACAAATAAATCCTTGCTATTTCCAAGAGATAAACCTTAGATAAGTATCAAGAACGTGAAGAAAAAGCGAAATATCCCTATAATAGTAATTGGCTTTATAGCCTTTTTCCTCTTCATTACTGCGATCGTAGGAGTTGGTTTAAACTTGTTCTTCTAAAAGTGGAAAATAGACCAATAACATAATTACTGGTCTATTAGTGTTTACTTGTTTTCATCAAGGTACGTACTCAAGAAGTGGACAGCTAAGCTATTTGGGAAAAGGATTTTCTTTGCTTCCCCATAACCATACCGTCATAGGCATCAATTTCATGGTTAATTTGAAAGTTACTGTCATCCTTGACAAGGACTGTAAAGTTACACCGAGTATATTGAAAGGTTCAAAGAAGCGCATATGATTAAAAATTTGACAGCACTAGCAAGCCTATTCTTCTTTTAGTCTCGAATTGTAGTTTCTTCAGTAGACTCTGCTCTGTTGACATAACCTGCAATAAGAATTTTCCAAGATCTTCCATGCTACCACATAAGTAGAATTTTTTGATTTGATTGATTAATCACAATTAAACTAACTACTACATTATAGATAAAATCAAAAGTGTTCGTAAGCTAATTCCTTTTTAATTAATTTTGTTCCGCAAATCTGATAAAAGTTATCCGTTGAGTGCCCCATGATAAAAGATTGTATTATAGAAAAAAATATTTTGAAACTATACAAAAACCCAATGAAAACTAAATTCATTAGGTTTATTTGTTTCAATTATTTCACTTCAGTAAAAGTTACATGTTTACGTAATTTTGGTGAGTATTTTTTTAATTGCAGACGATCTGGAGTATTACGTTTGTTTTTTGAAGTAAGGTACAAGCGTTCACCAGATTCTTTGTGTTCAAGTGTAATATTTACGCGCATGGTATCTCCCTTCTATTACTTAGCTTCGTTAGCTTTTGCGATTTTACGTCCTTTGTAGTACCCTTTAAGTGATACACGGTGAGAACGTGAGTAATCGCCTGTAGTTTCGTCGAATTGTACAGATGGAGCTGTCAATTTGTAGTGTGTACGACGTTTGTTCTTTTTAGCTTTTGACGTGTGACGTGCAGGAACTGCCATTTTTTTATCCTCCAATTAAGATACTAAGGGCGGTCTAAAGTGATAGAAGAACTGAAAAACATATCCTATTATTTCCAACAGATCTCGTCTATCAAAGCGTTTTGCCCGATTCATTTATTTTTTGTGTTATAGCTTTCGCCAACTCTAATATAGTAACACAACTTTTTTGTAAAGTAAAGTTACTTGACAAAATTTTGTGAAAAAGCGCTGCTATTCTACAAAAAAGCCCATAAAAGTGATAAAATAAAGACACTATTGAGAAAAGAAAGGAAGAGGTTCAACACGTTTTACTATTAAACTTCGGTTTAGTTTTTGAAGAAGAGGTATCATTTGTGTTCTACTAAAATGATGTTCTGCTTTAAAAGGAAACTTAGCTGCCTCTGTATTATGAAATGAAACTCCAAAAACCAAAAGGAACTCAGGATATTCTTCCTGTTGATGCTGCTAAATGGCAGTATTTAGAAACTGTCGCACGTGAGACCTTTAAACAATATAATTATGGCGAGATTCGCACACCGATGTTTGAACATTATGAGGTTATTTCACGTTCAGTAGGGGATACTACAGATATTGTGACCAAGGAAATGTATGATTTCTACGACAAGGGAAATCGTCATATTACCCTTCGTCCGGAAGGAACTGCACCAGTTGTCCGTTCTTATGTTGAAAATAAACTTTTTGCACCGGAAGTTCAAAAGCCAGTTAAGATGTACTATATTGGTTCAATGTTCCGTTATGAACGCCCTCAAGCTGGTCGCTTACGTGAATTTCACCAAATTGGAGTAGAATGTTTTGGTGCAACTAATCCAGCAATAGATGTTGAAACAATTGCTATGGCCTACCATTTGTTTGAAAAATTAGAGATTAAAAATGTTACTCTTCACCTAAACAGTTTAGGAAACCTAGCCAGTCGTTATGCTTATCGCCAAGCTTTAATTGATTACCTGACACCAATGCGTGAGAGCTTATCAAAAGACAGTCAGCGTCGCTTGGATGAAAACCCACTCCGTGTTCTTGATTCTAAAGAAAAAGAAGATAAAGCAGCGGTAGAAAATGCACCTTCTATCTTGGATTATTTAGACGAGGAAAGCCAAGCTCATTTTGATACGGTTTGTCGCATGCTTGAAGTACTCCAGATTCCTTATGTGATTGACACGAATATGGTACGCGGTCTTGACTACTATAATCACACCATTTTTGAATTTATTACATCTGTTGAAGATTCTGATTTAACCATTTGTGCTGGTGGTCGATATGATGGTTTAGTAAGTTATTTCAGTGGTCCAGAAACTCCTGGATTTGGATTTGGGTTAGGTTTAGAGCGCCTCTTATTAATTATTGAAAAGCAAGGCATTAAGCTTCCAATTGAGACAGAAATAGATGTTTACTTGGCTGTTTTAGGAAATACTGCTAATAGCAAAGCTTTAGAATTAATTCAGGCTATTCGCCGTCAGGGGTTTACAGCTGAACGAGATTATCTTGGTCGTAAGATTAAGCCCCAATTTAAATCAGCTGATGCTTTTAAAGCAAAACTTGTGATTTCTTTAGGAGAAAGTGAAGTTGAAACCGGTCAAGTTGTGATAAAAAACAACCAGACACGTAAAGAACTTCGTACGAGTTTTGAAGAGATTACAAGTAATTTTGCAGGTGTGTTGGAACAATTGTTAACATAAAGAAATAAGGTTGCTATCTAAAACCTCCATGATAAAAGTAGTAAGTTGGTTTCTATTCCGTAATGACATATCACAAGAGGCAGAAAAAAAGTTGCTTAACTTATAATTGAGTTAAACAACTTTTTTTATAGTAACTTATACTCAATTAAAATCAAAAATAGCCGATGTCCAATCTCTATGTACAATTGACTTGAGTTGAGCAGAAGATAAGTTTTGAATAACTTCCTGAAGTTTATCCATTACCGCACTTAGAGTTCTAAATACCTTATTCTTGAAACCACGTTTGCGAATCTCTGACCATACTTGTTCAATAGGGTTCATTTCAGGTGTATAGGGTGGAATGAAGGTGAATTCTATATTCTCAGGAATAGTTACTGTCTTAGATGTATGCCAGATGGCATTATCCATGACTAAAATAATGTAGTCATTTGGATAACTTGCTGATAGCTGGAGTAAAAA
>NZ_AUKZ01000041.1 GCF_000425025.1 Streptococcus castoreus DSM 17536
TTATTCCCCTACAACTACTACGACCACGCAGCGTCCGCGGGTACTGGTCAGTATCTAAATGATGTACGAGTAGAGCAAGTCGAATTGCCTATCGAAGTGAACGCGGACTTTGTTATCCCAGTCTATGGTGATTCCATGGAGCCTGATTATCACTCTGGCGATTATGTCTTTGTTAAGTTATCTGTAGAGCTTTCAGATGGCGATATAGGAGTGTTTGAGTATTACGGGGACGCTTATATCAAACAGCTACTTATAAACGCTGAGGGGGCATTTCTACATAGTTTGAATGACAAGTACGATGACATTCCGATTGATGCTGATAGCGACTTCCGAATTATTGGGAAAGTGATTGGGAGATATAGAGAGGGGTAATTTTTTAACTTATCTCTTGACAAAATAAAAACATTAGTGTACCATGAAGACAATCTAAATGAACGCTCCCCCAACGGGAAGCCAAGAGGTCTTTGTGAAATTCACAGAGACCTTTTCGTCTATTTTGGGAGAATTATATGGACAAGAAACCATTCAAAACCTTTGAAGAACAAATAGAAATTCTAAAATCTCGCAACCTTAGCTTTATCAATGAAACTGCTGCTATTCACATTTTATCAACGTATAGCTACTATGAAATCGTGAACGGCTATAAAGATGTGGGAATATTGGAGGGTGAGACCTACAAAGACGGTGTAACCTTTGAACAGCTATTCAGTCTGTTTTTAATGGATAAACACATTAGGTCTGCCATCTCAAAAGCTATTCACGAGCTAGAAGCTCACCTCAGAACTGCCTTATCCTATACAGTGTCCAAGCATTATACCTCTGAACAAAGCCAATACCTAAATAGGCGTAACTTTGAACGTGGAAATACCAAATACGGCAAATCTCAACGCTCTCAGCTACTAGAAAAATGCCAGAGAATAATTCAAGACAATAGCCAACCCTACAAACATTACAGAGAGAGTCACGGCAATATTCCTCCTTGGATATTGGTTAAGGGAATGACTTTTGGAAATCTCATCACATTCTACAAACTTCAAAAAAACGAGGTTAAACTAGATGTAATTAGCATGATGACGGATATTCCAAAAGAACTGATTACCGAGGATATAAAAGATATGGTTATCAATATCTTTTACTTCCTGCTAGCTCACAGAAACAGGACAGCTCACATTAGCCGTTCCTACAACTTTGTAACAGAGAAAAACAAAATACGATACAGCAAGAAATTTCATGACCGCATGGGTGTGACCAAAGATGAATATAATAACGGAAACGGACAAAACGGTCTATCAACGCTTGTATATGCTATGACTTGGTTCAAAACACATGGACAGCCTGTGGCAGAACTCAACTACTCCCTAACAAAAGCTGTTGATGACTATTTAAGACTTTACCCAGCTGATAAGGAATTCATAACTGCCCAAATAGGCGGAAAGCTAATTCCTATTGTTTAGATAGTTTTCTTATGATATAATCTAGCTACTTACCTAGACAATGTCTGGTGCAAATTGGTTGTGACACAAGCTGTCACAAGAAACCGAGTAGCTAAAATCTAGTTACTCGGTTTTTGTTTTACAAATGTATAAATAAAAAAGCCCCACGCTCAACTTTGGCGAGGAGAGCGTGAGGCAATATGCAATCAATAAGAAGTAAGCTTTAAATAGCTCGTTTTCTTATATTCTAAATTATAACATACAAAGGTGGTGATGCCAATATCCTTTCAAACGACCTCGTCCAAAAGTCAAAAAGAAAGGATTTAAAAATGAAATATAATAAAACAAAATACCCAAACATATTTTGGTACGTTACCTTAAAAGGTAAGCGATACTATATCCGTAGAGGTTATTATTTAAACGGAGAAAAAAAGGAGGCGACCGAAAGTGGCATAAAAACGATACAAGAAGCTCGTTTATTGCTAGCTGAAATTGAGCGAAAAATAGAAAACAATGAATTTGCTTATAATAAAAACTTGACTGTTGATGAATACTGGGATATATACGTTGATAATAGATTAAAAGCTGGAGCGTGGTCTCCTGATACTTATGAAGAGCGTATTAAAAACTTTAATAATCATATTAGCCCCAAATTCGGCAAGAAAAAGATGAATGCTATTAGTCGAATAGACTATGAAAATTACATCAACGAATTACTCGATACACATGCAAGAAGCACAGTAAAGCACTTACACAACATTTTTAGTATTATGTTAAATCATGCCGTTAAAAATAAAATGCTTGACGATAATATCATTGAATTTATTGATATTGGTACTAGCAAGGTAAAGCCTGTTGATAAGCGTAGGTCTATCGAGGAATTTAAAACTTGGGATAAGGTCGCTAGACGAGTGCTTGACGACTATGATTATGTGATGGTAAGAATAACCTATCTTGGATTACGCAGGAGCGAGGTAGCTGGCATAAAATTAGGCAACATAACTTATAACACTAATGATCGTGCGGTTTTAAAAATAGACGAGTCAAGAACAAGGGCTAGACAGAACGGCGGAGGACTAAAGACTGCATCGTCAGAAAGATATGTACAATTGGATAGCAAAACATCACACTTGCTCAAAAAAGCAGTTGATACATCAATAAACATAGCTTTAAGTCACAATCGCATTTTAAATAAAACAGATTTTTTATTTCTTGGGGATGATAAAAAAGTAAACTCGTCTTTTGCCGGCAAACCAATTCACAATAATTATATTTACAATCTTTTTGGTAAAGTAAACGAAAAATGCAAGGTTCGTTTTACTCCACATATGATGAGACACTTTTTTGCCACACAAGGACAGATAGCTGGCGTACCCGTTGAGCACATGGCGGCAGCGCTTGGTCATTCTACAAATTATATGACGAATAAATACACACATATCAAGGATGAAGTTGTTAGTAGCGTTACAGAAACGTTCATGCGCAGTATCAAATAATCCCCGACCTACTCCCCGACCAAATATTACTTTTAGTGATTTTTATTGCTTTTTTGGACAAAATAAAAAATCTAAAACGCTCTAATATCAACGTTTTAGGATAACGTGATTGCGTATAAATTTTAAAACATTATAATAGCACTATA
>NZ_AUKZ01000042.1 GCF_000425025.1 Streptococcus castoreus DSM 17536
TTTCCCAAGCGGATTTGCTTGGGCGCGTAGCTCAGGTGGTTAGAGCGCACGCCTGATAAGCGTGAGGTCGGTGGTTCGAGTCCACTCGTGCCCATATTTGGAGAATTACTCAAGAGGCTGAAGAGGACGGTTTGCTAAATCGTTAGGTCGGGTAACTGGCGCAAGGGTTCGAATCCCTTATTCTCCGTACTAGGTATAAAAAAGCTAAGCTCTAGAGAGGTTCCAATTGGTCTTCTCTTTTTTGATGTTCAGTACAATGAGAATTTTAGTTTTAAATTGTCAAAGCTTTAGAAGTCAAAAGGATTTCGCTTAGTGATTTTGAAGAGTATTTTTAGTAAGTACAGCCAAGGGAAAGTATTTTGGAATCTTTCTGAAAGTCATATTTGGGCGTTTGGTATTGAGAATTGAGCACTTTGAAGTAAGATAATTCTAGATTAGCGATAATTTTTTGTGTGTTTTCTGATCCACAACATCTAAAATAGAGATAAAGTAGTATTGAGTGGTGCCATACCTTTTGATAGTTCAATTAAAGCTGCACTTGTTTCAGGCAGAACTTGATTAGACTGGGTAGCTATTTGAGTCAAACTAGCCTTTAATTGTTCTAACTGAAGAGAAGAAATTCCCTCATCCAAAGTTTTCAGTTCGACTGATAGATCTTGGACATTTTCCAAAATGCGCTTAGCTGACGAAGCAGCCATACTGTCAGTTTGGTTAAGCGCTGTACTAAGTTCTGCTTGTTGTTCAGGACTCAGAGATTGGTAAGCGGCTGTTTCTTGTAAAGCTTCCCTTTGGCTGTTTTTCGAGGAAGATTCTTCAGCAATAATTTGCTGTGCTACCTGTCTAATTACCGTTAGACTGGTTGTTAGATTAACAATATTGAGACTGGGAAACTGTACCGTTGACAAACTGTTATTGAGTTGCTGAATTCCTTGATTTAAAGTTGGTAAACCAGCAGTTAAAGTCTGCATCGTTTCAAACTTCCCATCAGAAATATCGGTCGCTTGAGTTAACTGGAGCAACCCTTGATGAAGTTGAGCAGCTCCCTGTGATAATCTAGAAATGCCATTAAAATAAATTGGCATCTCAGTTGATAAGTTATCTAAACCACTTGTTAACTGACCTACACCTCCCGTGTATAGTGACAAACCTGATATTAACTGATTAACTCCTTGAGCAAATTGTCGACTCAAACCGGATAAAGTAGTCAAATTACTTGTAATGGTTTGGCTACCATTTTGAACCGTTGCTGTGCCAAAAGCTAGTTTCTGACTACCAATCTCCGCTTCCTTAAGACCCGATTGCAATTCTGTCATGCTAGCAAAAACAGCTAAAGTATAGTTCTTTGTGATTTTTTGTGAAATAGACTTCTGAAGTTTAGCCATAGCAGTCTCACCCATTTTTGAGGCAACCACTCCATGACCTTTGCTGGTTTGGTAAGAAATCATCAGTTTTTCTGGTCTGCGATCTAGTAGCGTTGTCGCCTTCTTCGAAAGCTCTTTAGGAAGCGTAATGATCATATAATATTTACCATCTTTAAGCCCCTTTTTTGCAGTCTCTTCAGAAACAAAATGATAGTCTAAATCTCCATTTTTAGACATATTGTCCACCATTTCATGCCCAATTGTTAATGACTTACCATTTAAATATGCAGGCTCATCTTGATTGACTACCGCAATAGGAAGTTCATTAACATGACCATACGGATCCCACATAGATCCTAAAAAGGCCATATTATATAGGGCAGGAACCAATGAAATGCCAACCATGATGATGATTAACTTGGGATTTTTAATAAGTGCTTTAAATTCATCTAACATTTTTTCTCCTAAAATGGACATATCGTCCACGATTTATGATAGAATATATTATACAAGTAAAATTAAAATTTACAAGACAAAAATTTCGATTTCTAGACATTATGTCTAAAAGTGTTCAAAAGGAGAATAAGCTAATGGTCGATCGTAAAGAGAAAACAAGGCAAGCTATCTTGAGAGCAATGGTTACTCTATTGAAAACGGAAAGTTTTGATGATATAACCACCATTAAGCTGGCTAAAAGAGCTGGTATTAGTCGCTCAAGTTTTTACACACATTACAAAGATAAATACGAAATGATTGACTACTATCAGCAAACTTTCTTTCATAAGTTAGAATACATCTTTGAAAAGGAATACCAAAACAAAGAACTGGCATTTCTGGAAGTCTTTGAATTTCTTCAAAGAGAACAATTGCTATCTTCACTTCTATCCGCAAATGGAACGAAGGAAATTCAAACTTTTATTATCAATAAAGTACGTCTTCTAATTAATATTGATTTGCAAGGGAAATTCAATACGGAAGAATTATCACAAACAGAAAAAGAATATCGCAGTATCTACCTAGCACATGCCTTTTTTGGAGTTTGTCAAAGTTGGATCGCTAAAGGTAAGACAGAATCTCCCCAAGAGATGACAAGATTTGTCCTAAAAATGCTCTCTAACTCTTAGTCACAAAAGGGACACCAAATAGACACTCCTAATAAAAATTGTTCGCTAATCAAGGCAGATAACACAAATTTATCTCTTTCTCTTTAATAAATAGAGTTCTTACTAACCACTTCAATATATCAAGAATGTTCCTAGTCACAAGGCAAATATAGAACAAGCCAAGCGCATGAAAGACTTAAAAAACTAAGTATTGTTTTCATCTAAACTATAACTCGGAAATAACTGTTACCCGTGGTGCTAGTTGCTTTCAAAATACAATAAAAAGCCCAAATGGACTATACTGTAAGTGACCAAACAAACAGGAGGTTAGTCCAAATGAGCCACTTACAGTATACCGCTAAATCCCATCACTTACAATGGAATTTGCAACAATTATCAAAAATTTGCCATCAGCTGTATCGTGAGTATTGTCCAGAAGGCTTAAAACACCGTCGTAACGTTAGCTTGTCCAAGGTCTCAGACGA
>NZ_AUKZ01000043.1 GCF_000425025.1 Streptococcus castoreus DSM 17536
TGTAGGACTGCGAAGTGGGACTGTAGAACATAGACGAATGACCTGGGAAGGTCAGCCAAAGGGAGTAAAAGCCTCGTAGTTGAAATGTTTGAAAGCCCTAGCAGTATCCTGAGTACGGCGAGACACGCGAAATCTCGTCGGAATCTGGGAGGACCATCTCCCAACCCTAAATACTCTCTAGTGACCGATAGTGAACCAGTACCGTGAGGGAAAGGTGAAAAGCACCCCGGGAGGGGAGTGAAAAAGAACCTGAAACCGTGTGCCTACAACAAGTTCGAGCCCGTTAATGGGTGAGAGCGTGCCTTTTGTAGAATGAACCGGCGAGTTACGATATGATGCGAGGTTAAGTTGAAGAGACGGAGCCGTAGGGAAACCGAGTCTTAATAGGGCGAAATAGTATCATGTTGTAGACCCGAAACCATGTGACCTACCCATGAGCAGGTTGAAGGTGCGGTAAGACGCACTGGAGGACCGAACCAGGGCACGTTGAAAAGTGCTTGGATGACTTGTGGGTAGCGGAGAAATTCCAAACGAACTTGGAGATAGCTGGTTCTCTCCGAAATAGCTTTAGGGCTAGCGTCGATGTTAAGTCTCTTGGAGGTAGAGCACTGTTTGGGTGAGGGGTCCATCTCGGATTACCAATCTCAGATAAACTCCGAATGCCAACGAGATATCATCGGCAGTCAGACTGCGAGTGCTAAGATCCGTAGTCGAAAGGGAAACAGCCCAGACCACCAGCTAAGGTCCCCAAATAACTGTTAAGTGGAAAAGGATGTGGGGTTGCACAGACAACTAGGATGTTAGCTTAGAAGCAGCTATTCATTCAAAGAGTGCGTAATAGCTCACTAGTCGAGTGACCCTGCGCCGAAAATGTACCGGGGCTAAAACAGTTTACCGAAGCTGTGGATTACCTTTAGAGGTAATGGTAGGAGAGCGTTCTATGTGTGAAGAAGGTGTACCGTGAGGAGCGCTGGAACGCATAGAAGTGAGAATGCCGGTATGAGTAGCGAAAGACAGGTGAGAATCCTGTCCACCGTAAGACTAAGGATTCCAGGGGAAGGCTCGTCCGCCCTGGGTTAGTCGGGACCTAAGGAGAGACCGAAAGGTGTATCCGATGGACAACAGGTTGATATTCCTGTACTAGTATGTATAGTGATGGAGGGACGCAGTAGGCTAACTCAACCAGACGATTGGAAGAGTCTGGCTAAGCAGTAAGGCGTGATATGAGTCAAATGCTTATATCTGTAACGTTGAGCTGTGAAGGGGAGCGAAACTAAGTAGCGAAGTGAGTGATGTCACACTGCCAAGAAAAGCTTCTAGCGTTAATTACATACTACCCGTACCGCAAACCGACACAGGTAGTCGAGGCGAGTAGCCTCAGGTGATCGAGAGAACTCTCGTTAAGGAACTCGGCAAAATGGCCCCGTAACTTAGGGAGAAGGGGCGCTGACAGAAAGTCAGCCGCAGTGAATAGGCCCAAGCAACTGTTTATCAAAAACACAGCTCTCTGCGAAATCGAAAGATGAAGTATAGGGGGTGACGCCTGCCCGGTGCTGGAAGGTTAAGAGGAGTGCTTAGCGCAAGCGAAGGTATGAATTGAAGCCCCAGTAAACGGCGGCCGTAACTATAACGGTCCTAAGGTAGCGAAATTCCTTGTCGGGTAAGTTCCGACCCGCACGAAAGGCGTAATGATTTGGGCACTGTCTCAACGAGAGACTCGGTGAAATTTTAGTACCTGTGAAGATGCAGGTTACCCGCGACAGGACGGAAAGACCCCATGGAGCTTTACTGCAGTTTGATATTGAGTAACTGTGCCACATGTACAGGATAGGTAGGAGCCATAGAAGACGGGACGCCAGTTTCGTTGGAGGCGTTGTTGGGATACTACCCTTGTGTTATGGTTACTCTAACCCAGATAGGAAATCCCTATCGGAGACAGTGTCTGATGGGCAGTTTGACTGGGGCGGTCGCCTCCTAAAGCGTAACGGAGGCGCCCAAAGGTTCCCTCAGACTGGTTGGAAATCAGTCGTAGAGTGTAAAGGTATAAGGGAGCTTGACTGCGAGAGCAACACCTCGAGCAGGGACGAAAGTCGGGCTTAGTGATCCGGTGGTACCGAATGGAAGGGCCATCGCTCAACGGATAAAAGCTACCCTGGGGATAACAGGCTTATCTCCCCCAAGAGTTCACATCGACGGGGAGGTTTGGCACCTCGATGTCGGCTCGTCGCATCCTGGGGCTGTAGTCGGTCCCAAGGG
>NZ_AUKZ01000045.1 GCF_000425025.1 Streptococcus castoreus DSM 17536
CGAGACAACTTCTATAGTCTATCAAACTTCTTTAACTTTGTCAACTACTTTTTTATTTTATTCTCCTTTTGTCAAATTGGCTACAGCTGAGAATTCTAAAATGAAGTTAGCCACTTTTAGATAGAAAAACATCTCGGAAGGATATAATGCGACTCATCACAAATAACATTAGAAATACTCTGGGTCCAAAGACCATTATCCTCCAAAATGTCACTTCATTAAAAGTTGAAAACAAGAAGGAAAAAATAAGCATAAATAGCTAGACTTCTCGGTAAAGCTAACTCCCCAAACTATCTCTAAGAGTTAGAAAATTTAAAAAGATTTATCAGGTGGAAATTCTCACCTGAAATGATGAGAACCAAGGAAATACCTACAGTAATTCCAACCATTTACTATTGATTTACAACGGTCATTTGGGTTCGGAAGTGCAGAAGTAACTACTCTTTTAGTGACGGAAGAAAAGAGCAACCAATCCTAACTTTAAACTCATGGAAAAGTCTATTGAGGAATAACATAGCACGTCAACAAACGACGTGAAAGAAATATGGTAATTGATATAGTCCTTCAGACAAGAGCTTAAAACCATGTTTATTGACTCTGACTGACCAACGAAGTCAATATCAACTCATTCGTCCCATTCCTGATAAAACGACCAAATCCAGTAATAGTCCCTCAAAGAAGTTCTTGAACACGACACGATTATCAGAAGCTTTTGATGAGGCTAATATTTATGGTGCTCATGCCTGCTCTTTCTAGGAGAGAAGGACAAACGAACCATAATCGACTGATTCGGCATTAGGCTCTCCCAAAGGATCTGTGAAAGCGACTCCCCAAAAAGGCGCTCATGTTGAAAATTGGATTAATAATTCCTCTAAAAAATGGAGGAGGGACAAATCTCCTAAACCATTTCTACTTGATGGCTAACCTGAACTTGAAATTTGGTAAGATATGATTAATGGGTAATTAGAGTTTTTTAGCGACTTTTAGAAATCTTATAGAGGTATTGAAAATCTTAGATGATAGACAAAATCAGATTACTTTAACTATATTTTTAATTCTAAATGATAGTTTTTCGATACCAAATTCAGAAAGAAAATAAAGGGATAAGTATTCAAAATTATCTCTTTAAACAAGTTACCCAAGCCATTCACAATCCTTTAAATATTTTAGTATTTAGAAAAACACTAACATTAAGGGGCTAGCAGTGGAAACTGACAAAACTTTGAACTCGCATCCTTTTTCCCGAAGCATTACATAAGTCCCATTGGGCTAAATGAAAATACAATCGTAAAATACATTTACGTGCAGGAAAAACAGCATTGCACTTGATAAATGAAGTGTTAAAGGGTATGAAGATTCGTTTTCAGATGGAAAGTTTTGAAGCCATTAAAGGTCCAGTATTCCGAGTATCAGTTAATTAAGTAATAATACTAAACAAAAATCAAAAATAGCGTTATAATAGTGTTATGATAAATGAACTCACTCCAACTCATGTTAAAGAATTAAAACAAGCACTAAAA
>NZ_AUKZ01000046.1 GCF_000425025.1 Streptococcus castoreus DSM 17536
TTGATGTAGAACACACACTGACTAGAGGAGTGACAGGATTACAATTGAGAATTGAACAAATTATACTTGCTTATAATCTAAAATACATTGAGATTTACTAGCACCATGAGTAACTGTTTTCTACGTCTGTCGTGGATATATCATTAAAACACTTGACAAAACGATTATGTCCCTACAAACAATGCCAAACCCAACTTCATATTTTTACAATAAGCTAACATTAAATAATTAACCAACTACTTTTTATATCTATATAGTAACCACAACAAGTACTACAGAAAACGTAGAAACGATACGGAAAGTTTTCTTTAGAAGATCGTTCCCTTCTTGGATATTGTTTTTTAGCAGTACCGTATATTGGATGGATACGTTCAATCAAGAAATCAAGGCTTATAGTGCTAGGGAATTTCTCTAAAACATATGAACTTCTTTTTGCTAGCGAAACCTGTGCAGCCATTTTTTAACTGAGATTGGACCAAATATCAAGGTTTTAAAAGCAAACAGATGAAGAGCAGATTATACCTAAATTTCTATGAAAATCTTGGAATTAAAGACCTTCACAAGGAAACTGTGATAAATAATACATCCTGCGAAGCATTTTAAAAACTCAACTTTTTCATAACTTTACAGTTGTCATTGCTTAGACTCATAAATTACTCAAAACAACTTTTTATAAAATCCTAGTGACACATCAGCTAAAATTAGGACTGAGACAACATTTTTGACTCTTAACCTAAAATCTCATACCTGAAGAGACTTTCTACACCTTTTTATTGTTCTTTTTCCCAATCACTGTCTGATGAACAGTCTATTTATCTCACACTTAAAGAACTCTATATTTTCTGTAGTGGGTAATGCCACTTTAGATGTTATAGGGCTTTTTCTGTCTACTAAAAATCCCATATGACTTATAATGAAAAGTGATCAAACCATCATTTAAAAAACATCATATGAGACAAATCCATCATAACTAAACTACAAATCGGAAATAAAGACAAAAATGTCAAAATTGTAGTCGTTTTCTACTTGAATGTTCCTATTGAAATCCAAGTAAAACTTGATGATATTCCTAAAAATGCCCACATTACCAGAGAAAACAGATTAATACTAAACAAAAATCAAAAATAGCGTTATAATAGTGTTATGATAAATGAACTCACTCCAACTCATGTTAAAGAATTAAAACAAGCACTAAAA